>JARKNX010000021.1 GCA_029976025.1 Aggregatilineales bacterium
TGGCGAAGCGATAGCGCAGTTGGCCGAGACGATCGAGGGGGCGGCGCAATCTTCGACGCAGATTGCGGCGAGCACGCACCAGCAGAGGAACGGCATGGAGCAGTTGGCGGCGGCGATGGCGGCGATTCGGCAGGCCAGCGAAGAAGCTGCGGCCAGCACCCGCCAGACCGAAGGCGCGGCCCGGAATCTCAATGCCATGTCCCGCCAGATGGAAGAAACAGTTAGCCAGTTTTCCGTCAACGAGCGCGCGACAGTCTGAGTGCGAAGGCGAAAAGGTGATGCTATGTCTATTTCAGAGGATACTCTGCTGCGGGAACTGCTGGCGACTTTTCAGGTCGAGGCGGTTGAGCATCTCCAGACGCTGAATCAGGCCCTGCTCAAGCTGGAGCGCCAGCCGGAGGAAGCGCAGCGGCGCGGGCTGCTGCAGGACGCCTTCCGCGCTGCGCACAGCCTCAAAGGCGCGGCGCGGGCGGTCAGCCTGGAGGAGATCGGGGCGCTGGCGCACGCCATGGAGAGCGTGCTGCAGCAGGCGCGCGATGCCAACTTGCTGCTTGAGCCCCGGACCTGCGATGTCCTGTACGACGCTCTGGACGCCATGCAACGCCTGCTCGACGGCGGCCAGGTCCCTCTGGAAGAGCTGCAGGCGCGCCTGGCGGCTGTGGGGGGGAAGGCTGATGAGAAGAAGCCCCGCTCCGCAGCCAGAAGGTCGCGCCGCGCCGCGCCGCCTCCGCCGCCGGCCGAAGCCGTTCCCGCGCCGCCGCCCGCGAACGAGGCTGCGCCTCCGGAGCCGGAGGCTTCCGCCGAGCCGGCGCCCGGCCTGCCCACTACGGCGGAGGAGACGATCCGGGTGGCGGTGGATAAGCTCGACAACCTGATGGCCCAGGCCGGCGAGCTGCTGGTCTCGCGCATCAGCACCGAGCAGCGGCTGAGCGAGCTGCAGGCCCTCCGCCGCGAGGTAGAGCCGTGGTCGCGCTCCTGGCGGGAGGTCAAGAGCCTGCTGCAGCACGTCGATGGGGAGGTCGGCCTGCAGCTCAGCGAACTGCTGACCAGCCACTACACCCGGCTGCAGGGATTCGCCCGCGATATTGAGCTGCTGGATCGCGCCCTCAACCATGACGCTTCCCGCCTGAGCATCGTCTCCAACCAGATTCAGGATGAGGTGCGGCGGGTGCGGATGGTCCCCTTCCAGCAGCTGGTGCTGCCGCTGGAGCGCGCCGCTCGCGATGCCGCCCACAGCGAGGGCAAGAAAGTCGCCTTCCGCGTGGAGGGGGCCGATGTTGAGCTGGACAAGAAGATTCTGGAGCTGCTCAAGGACTCCCTGATGCACCTGATCCGCAACGCTATCTCGCACGGCATCGAGCTGCCGGAGGTGCGGCGCGAGATCGGCAAGCCGGAGGAAGGGCTGGTCCGCCTGGCCGTGCAGCAGCGCGGCAGCGAAATCCGTATTGTGGTGGAAGATGACGGCCGGGGCTTCGATCTGGCCGCCCTGCGCGAAGCCAGCACCCGCCACGGCGGCCCGCGTCTGGACGAAAACGCCAGCCCGGAGGAGATCATTGCCGTCGCTTTCCTGCCCGGCATGACGACTTCCCGTCGGGTCACGACCGTGGCCGGGCGCGGCGTCGGGCTGGATGTCGTCCGCGAGCGGCTGGAGGCGCTGCAGGGGCGGGTTGAGGTGGAAAGCGTCGCCGGGCAGGGGGCGACCTTCCGCCTGGCTGTCCCCGCCTCGCTAACCATGACGCGCGGCCTGCTGGTGCGCACGAACGGGAGCCAGTACGTGCTGCCGCTGCTCTCCGTCCACAAGATCATACCGCCCCGCGATCTCTTCAATGTCGAAGGGCAGCCGATGCTGATGGTGGACGGCAGTCCGCTGCCGCTGGTGCCGCTGACCCTGATCCTCGGCCAGCCGGTGGACCTGGAGGCCCGCCTGGAAGATATGCTGGCCGTCGTGGTGGGCGTGGCTGAACAGCGGCTGGCTGTGCTGGTGGATGACGTGCTGACCGAGCTGGAGCTGGCCGTCAAGCCGCTGGGCGCGCCCCTGCTGCGCGTGCGGAATGTGGCCGGGTCGGCCTTGCTGGGCACCGGCCAGCCGGTCGTGGTGCTCAACCCCGCCGATCTGATCAAGACGGCGCGCGGCGCGCCGGCGCCGGCCCAGCTCTTCGAGCGCGCTGAGGAGGAGACAGGTCCGCCCGATCACATCCTGGTTGTGGACGATTCCATCACCACCCGCACGCTGGAGAAGAACATTCTGGAAGCGGCGGGCTACCGGATCAGCATCGCCACCGACGGCGTGGAAGCCCTGCAGCGGCTGGAGGAGCACGACGACATCCTCCTGGTCGTCAGCGACATTCAGATGCCGACGATGGACGGCATCGCCCTCACCACCCACCTGCGCGAGACGGATCGCTACCAGGAGCTGCCGATCATCCTGGTGACCTCGCTGGAGAGCCGCGAGGATCGCGAGCGGGGGATGCTGGCCGGGGCTAACGCCTACATCGTCAAACGCGGTTTTGATCAGGCTGAGCTTCTGGCGACCATTCGCCAGTACCTGTAAAGGCGGGTTCCGAATGCAGAAGCGGCTGAAGCTGCTGCTTGTCGATGACAGCCCGACCGCCCGCCAGATGCTGGGCGGGATTATCGCCCGCGCCCCGGACATGGAGGTCGCCGGCGAGGCTTTCGATGGGCATCAGGCGGTGGAGCTGGCCCGGCAATTGCGCCCGGACGTGATCCTGATGGACATCGTCATGCCGCGCATGGATGGGCTGGAGGCCACCCGCGAGATCATGCGCATCGCCCCGGCGCCCATCGTCCTGATCAGCGCCTCGCTGGAAACAAAAGAGACGGATATCGCCTTTCAGGCTATCGGCGCCGGCGCGCTGACCGTCCAGCAGAAGCCGGTCGGCCCCGGGGATCCCCGCCACGCTGCCCAGGCCACCCAGCTTATCAACACCCTGCGGGCGATGGCCGACGTGCGCGTGATTCACCACTGGCGCCGGGGGCGGGTTCCCGCGCCCGCCCCGCCGCCCCCACAGGAAGCCAGCCAGCTTATCCAGGCAGCCCGCGCCAACAACCCGGAGATCGTGGCTATCGCCGCCTCAACCGGCGGCCCGGCGGCCCTGCGCGAGATTCTGGAGGCGCTCCCGGCCGCCTTCCGGCTGCCGATTGTGATTGTGCAGCATATCGCGCCCGACTTTGTGCCGTCGCTGGCCCAGTGGCTGCCGCATGTGACCGCCCTGCCGGTGGGCGTGGCGCGCGCCGATGACGCGCCGCAGCCGGGCCGGGTGTATCTGGCCCCCGGCGGCGTCCACCTGCGCCTGACCCGCAGCCGCCGCTTTGCCCTCAGCCCGGAGCCGGCCGGCGTGCCGCACATCCCTTCTGGCGATGAGTTGTTCCACTCCGTCGCGGAAAGCTATGGTAAACAGGCAATTGGTGTTATCCTGACAGGTATGGGCGGCGATGGCGCGCGTGGATTGCTGGCGATGCGCCAGCGCGGGGCGTTCACCGTTGCCCAGGATGAAGCATCCTCGGTCGTCTACGGTATGCCCCGTGAAGCTGCCGCCATAGGCGCTGCACAGCGAATTCTGCCGCTGCCGGAGATTTCGCGGCTCCTGATGACTCTGGCTAACAGGGAGGAAGTCAAGCCATGACCAAGTCACCGCTCGCCGTGATTGTGGAGGACAGCCCCACCCAGGCCAAGCAGATTGCGGCCAACCTGGCCCGGTACAATGTCCAGTCGGTGATCGCTTACGATGGCCCGGAGGGGCTGCGGGCCGTGGATGAGCACCGGCCCGATCTGGTGGTGCTGGATGTTAACCTGCCGTCGATGGATGGATTCCAGGTCTGCCGCCGTCTCAAGCGCGACCCCAATACAGCCCACATCCCCGTTATCATGCTGACCATGGAAGACGATTCGGAGGCCACCCTGCAGGGCCTTGAAGCGGGCGCGGATGATTACATCCCCAAGGATATGTTCGCGGCGGAGAATCTGCTCTCCACACTGAACGCGCTGGGGATCGTATCCAGGTGACCACCACAGGGGGAGAGGCGATGAGAATCCCGGTTCAGGGCACTTTTGATGTGGCGTTGGCGCGCAATATGCTGCGTAAAAAGGTCGCCGAGCGCGGCTGGCTGCCGTCGTTCCGCGCCCGCGCAGCGGCGGCGCTCACCGCGCTGACCGAATTGGTCCTCCTTTCCCAGACGCCGGCTGTGCTCAATATCAATATGGTTGAGCAGGGCCGCCCGATTGGAATCGAGCTGGTATGCGATATCCACTGGCGGACGGCCCGGGAAGTCTGGCTGGACCAGGCCCGGCAGCGTCTGTCACGGGCGTGCAATGAACTGGTGATCAAGGAAGAGGGCGACACAACCCATATCATTGTCCGCATCTGGTTGTCTGAGGATGAAATGCAGTGGCTCCAATCATAGCAAGCCAGAATGTGCTCACTTTCCGCGTCGGCCATGAGTGGTACGGCGTGGATATCGACAGCGTGCTGGAAGTCACCTATCTGGTCGCGCTGACCGAGCTGCCCGCCGCCAGCCCGGATGTGCTCGGTCTGATGACGGTGCGCCGTGAGGTCATGCCCGTTATCGACCTCCGCCTCCGCTTCGGCGAGGGCGAGGCGGCGCTGCACCTTAACACCCCGATTGTCTGTGTCCGGACGGAGCGTGGCGCGGTCGGGCTGGTGGTGGATGAGGCCGAAGACGTGATTCCGGTGGGCGAGCAGCACCAGACCGACTACGATGGCAAGGAGTCGCGTTACCTCCGGGGCGTCCTGCGCCAGCCGGGCCGCCTGATCCTCCTCCTCGACGCGGCCAGACTCCGCTCGGAGATTCACCTGCCGGCTGACGGGGAGCCGCTGGCCGCGCTGGAGCCGGAGGACGGCCTCCAGCCGGAAGTCAACGGGTAGGGCCGGGAGCGGGCAGCCGGAGAAAGACAGCTATTCGGCAGGCGGCGCTTCGGGGCGGATTTTGCTCACGCGCCGGGCCGAAAGGAGGCGTATGGCACCACAACATAAACGCGGCAGGGTCATTCTCCGCCGCTGGGATGATAACTCCGGCCTGTACGAGACGGAAGTGGACTTCGCCACCGTGGACGATCTCTTCGCGCTCTGCCTGCAAACACAGTATCCGCTGCTGGTGGACCGGGTGATCATCGAAGGCGTGGATGATAAAGGCCAGCCCCATACCGCCACCCTGATCTTCCAGTCAGTCACCGTCTCCAGCGGGCATTAAGCGCCCCGCGCTTCTGCTTTGTGCAGCCTGCCCATATCAGGCTTGATCTGGCGGCGAACTTCTCCTATAGTGAGGGTAGCAACGGCCCACCAAAAATGCTCCTGGCGGGGGCCACCAGGAGGGGCTGCCTGACCTTTTGCCCACGCCTGTATGGGGAAAGCCGGGCGCACACGGCTCATCTGGAACGGATTGTTCACGGCATCACCTGATCGGGTGAGAATGAGGCCAGTGAGCGCCGCAGTGTGATCCCGACAGCGCGAGGAACGGCGCGGGGCAGACAGCCATAATTCCATAGAGACGGCCCGCCGGCAACATATACAGCCCCGGCGGGCCGTCTCCCTTTTTTTGAGGGCGCGCGCCGCCAGCGGTGAGAAGGGGGCGGCGTGAGAACCTCGGCGGAGTGAGGGGGGAGGAAGCCCCTCACAGGCGGCCGAGCAGGTCCTTCTTCTTCTCCTCGAACTCCGCGTCGGTGACGATGCCGGCCTTGCGCAGCTCGTCCAGTTTCTTGAGCTTCTCGAACACATCCTCGGCGGGCGCGGCGGCAACTGCTGCCGGGACGGGGGGAGGAGGCGCAGCCTGGGGATCGTTCCAGACCGAGGCAAGGCTTGGGTCGAGGCGGAGGGCCTCGGTGAAGTCGGCGATGGCGCCGTCCAGGTCGCCTTTGGCCCGGCGCGCATTCCCCCGGTTGTTGTAGGCGGGGGCATCCTTTGAGTCTGACATAATCATCCCCCCTGACAGCCGGACCGGTTGCATGACGGGCATCACCTGTTAATTATAGTATGGGCAAGCGAAAGCAGAAAACCGGCGGCGACTGCGGCGGACCTCCCGCGCCGCGTGGACCTCCCGCGCCGCGTCTCCGGCCTGTTTGACGCCCTCCCGTTCCTGACATAAGATGAAGATACCAGGATGGCCGCAGCTCCGGCATATGTACGCCCGTCCGGTCCTGATTTTCCCGGTTCCCTGAGGAGGCCCTATGTACGTCGGACGATACATGACTTCCGATCTTATCACCGCCACACCCGACACGACCCATTCTGAGGCGTTCCGGGTGATGCGCAAGCACGATATCAGGCATCTGCCGCTGGTGGAGAAAGGCCGCCTGGTCGGCATCGTGGTGGAGGCGGACCTGCTCCGGACCCAGCCATCCCCGGCGACGACGCTCAGCGTCTATGAGATCTACACCCTGCTGGATACCCTGACCCTGCGCGAATTCATGAGCCGCCCCGTGCTCACGGTGGAGGCGGATTGCCCGCTGGAAGAAGCGGCTCGCATCCTGATGCAGAACAAGATTAGCTGCCTGCCTGTGATGCGCGACGAAGAGCTGATCGGCATCATCACTGAGATGGACATCTTCCGCGCTCTGGTGAATATCCTGGGCGGCGAGGATCACGGCCTGATCTTCACGATCCGGGTCTCCGACCAGCCGGGCGAGCTGGCGCTGGTGACCAAAGCCGTCGCCGATGCCGGGGGCAACATGTCCCACCTGGTCGCCTTCCGATCGTCCGAAGCCGGGGCTGCCGAGATTTATATCAGGGAGGAGGGCGCCGATCGCGCTCTGCTGGAGCGCCTGCTGCGCGACACCACGCAGGTGGAGCTGATGTCGATGATCCCGATCAAGCGTTACGAGCCGCGCCTGTTCGGAGAAAAGAAGTAGCGGGGGGTAACGCTGAGCCGCCAGGGCGCCGGGGCAGCCGGAAGAGGCTTCGCCCCGGCGCCTTTTGCGATCCGCTCTTTCCGCCTCAGGCGGCTGCTGCGGCGGCCTCGAGCTGCTTCGCCGCCATCACGATGACGTGGGCGGCCAGTTCTGGATCCGTCTTGCCGGTGTTGATGATCAGGTGGTAGAGCGCCGGGTCATCCCACCGGATGCGGTGGAATCGCTGGAGATACTCCGCGCTGGCCCGGTCAAAACGCTCGATCAGGCGCTGCGCTTCATCGACGTTGTTGAGGCCTTCGTAGGCTTGCAGGCGCCACAGGCGCGTCCCGAGCGGGGCCTGAATGCGGACGTGCAGCACGCCCGGCTCGTTTTGCAGGACCGCCTGCCCGCCCCGCCCGACGATGACGATGTTGCCCTGGCGGTATGCCTCGCGGATGGTGTTATTGACCAGCTCCACAAACCAGTCTTCGTCCAGGCGCGCCTCCAGCCCGCCCCAGGTCAGCACCGGCCGGCTGGCATGGCCGATGCTCATCCGCCTGGACCCGAACAACAACTCCCACAGCCGCTCCTGGCGGCTCTTTTCCTCGTAGTAAAGCTCGGGGTGATCGATCACCTGTTCCACCCCCAGCCCGACCTCGGTCGCTGCCTGGATGATCGCCTGCTTGTCGAAGTAGCGATAACCCAGCAGATCGCTCGCCCGGCGGGCGATACGCCGTCCGCCGCTGCCAAACTGCCGCGACACCGTGATGACTGCCACGCCACACCTCCTTGCCGTCCGGACCGGCGACCTGTGTGCCTCTGGCTGTAGTGGCCGGGAAGCGGGTTCATTACTTCTATTGTAAGGGCAAATCGAGCGGCAGGATCGCTCAGTTACCGGGCGCGGGCGGGCCGATGAGGGATTCGTACAGGGCGACCAGCCTGGCCCCCTCCGGCTCCCAGCGGTAGCGCGCCTCAACCAGGGCGCGGCCTTCCCGCCCCAGGCGCTCGCGCAGGCCGGCGTCGGCGGCCAGCCGGGCCAGGGCGGCGGCGATGGCGGCTTCGTCTTCCGGGTTGACGGCCAGGCAGCCGACCGGCGCGAAGTCATCCCAGGCGGGGTAGTCGGCGCGGATCACGGGCAGGCCCGCCGCCATATACTCGAACACCTTGCGCGGCCGCAGCAGCATATTGAGCGGCGTCGGCAGCGCGACCTCCAGCCCGATATGCGATTCGGCCAGCAGCGCCGGGATGCGCTCGTAGGGCACGGCGGGTTCCAGCGAAAGCCTGTCCCCGCCGGCCTCGCGCAGCGCGTCAGCGAACGCCGGGAACGGGCACGGCCCGACCACGCGCAGGCGCAGGGGAAGCTCCGGCGGCAGGCGGCGGGCCGCCCGCGCGACATTGAGCAGCCCGCGCTGCTCCTCCACGACGCCGGTGTAGATGGCCGTGATCGCGCCGTCCGGCCCCGGGCGGCCCGGCGCGGCGGGCGCGGCGGTGAAGCGCTCCAGATCGGGCAGGTTGCGCACGATCACGGCCCGCCCGGCGAACCGCGCGGCTATCGCCTCCCCGACGGTGATCACGCCGTCCGCCGTCCGCGCCGCCAGCCGCTCCCAGCCGTCGTAGAGCAGAGCGGCGGGGCGGCGCAGCGGGCGGGGGATGTAGGGCTTTTCCAGCAGATGGTAGGGCGTGTGTTCGTGGATATCCAGCACGACGCGCCGCCGGCCCAGCTTGAGCAGCCAGCCGACGACAGTCAGCTCCGGGTCGTGCAGATGGTAGGCGTCGGCGTGCAGCGCCGCGCCGCGCCGCCAGGCCGTCCACAGGCCGCGCAGCCGCGCCCCGACTGAGAAGCGGCGCGCTGGCAGCGGCAGCAGCCGCACCCCCCCGCGCATTTCGTCCGGCGCGCCCTGCGCCAGCAGCGTCACCCGGTAGCCAGCGGCGGCCAGCGTCCGCGCTTCGCGGTGGTAGACGCGCGTATCAAACGGGTCGTGGACGGTGGTGATGATGCAGATGTGGGGCGGGTCGCTCATCAGGGACGATCCAGGTTATCCTGCTGGAACCTGCCCGGATTATAGCAGGCCCTGCCGCCGGGCGTTGGCAGGCCGGGAATCAACAGCGGCGGAGCCTTTTCGCCCCGCCGCTGCGCTTTTCCGCCCGCCGGCCTCAATGGGGATATTCTTCCAGACCGACCCGGTAGGGGTTGAAGACGTAGATATAGCCGCCCGGCCCCATCCCCTGCAACTGGTCCGAGGACAGCGCCCACAGGCTGACCCCGAGCCTCTCCTCGATCAGCACGTGCTGGCCGCTGGCGACCGCCTGCTGCAGCGCGGCGCGGAGCGTGTCCTCGCCGACCCGGAAGGCGAATACGCCGCCGTTGTCGTCCAGCGCCCAGAGGTCAACCCCGCCGATTGGCACGGCGTAGAGGACCACGGTCGCGGCAATGTCGCCGGCGTTGAGGCGCCCATCGTAGAAGATCGCCATATAGAGCTGGTTGACGAGGTCCTCAAAGTTGACCCAGGTGTATGTCTGGCCGTGGATGGTGATGGTGCCGCCGCCGGGGGCCGCCGCTGCCAGCTCCGCCGCCAGCGCCTCGATGCCATCGGGGGCGATCGACATCCGGAAGATCAGGCTGTCCGTCCCGGACCCGCCGTCGATCAGGCCGGTGATCTGCCCGCCGGAGATGACCACGGTGTCGTCACCGGCGCCCGCGTTGATTGAAGCGCCGCTGGAGCGGATGTTGCCGGAATTGTCGATGATGTCGTTGCCGGAGCCGCCCTGAATGCCGACCGCGTTCAGGCCGGTGGTTGTCAGGGTGCCCGTGTTGCGCACGGTGTTATTGCTGTCACGGAGGAGGATCGCCGGCGCCGTCTCGCCATGTGTGGTGATGGCGCCCTGGTTGAGCACTGTGCCGCCCGCGAAAATGCCCCGGCTGTTGTCGCCCAGCGTCAGGATCAGGCCGCTGTTGAGGATCAGGTTGCCCACGTCTGAGGCGATGCCGTAACTCCAGTCGCTGCTTGTCCGGATCAGGCCGCCGTTCTCAATGCGGCTGCGCCCTTCATCGGTGCGGACGGCGTCATTGTCGTCGGTCCAGATTTCTCCGAGGTTGCGGATCGCGTTATAGTAGCCGCGCAGATGGATGCCGCCCTGGCCGCTGGGCGGTGTGACCCGCCCGCCGCTCATGATTATGACCGTATCGTTGCCGTCCAGGTTAGTCGCCAGCGTCCCCTGCACGATCGCGCCAGGCAGGACGGTGATCGTATCCCGCCCGGTCAGCGTATTGGTGCCGGTCGGGTCCACCCCGGCGCAGATGACGACATCATCCCCCGCTGTGCCTGCGGGGACGCACTGGGCGAGGGCCGGGGCAGCCAGGCCGGGCGCGAGGATGAGGATCAAGCCGACAAGCAGGCTGCCAATGAATAGTAGTATGTGTTTCACCATAGAGTGCTCCTTAAGCAAAATATAATCTGAGGACGATGAAAGCCCGGAAATCCTATTGCCATCATTGTAGCATAGATAACTACCTTGATGCGGCAGAATTTATAGAGAATTCATAAGTTTATTTATGGCTCCCGTAATCGGCCGTCTGCAATTCACTCCGGCCGGTCAGCAGCCCGCTGCCATCGCCATCGACGCCGCTTTTCGCCCCGCGCCGGGCATTGCGACTCGCTTCTCCCTCGTGATACAATGACGTCCTGACGTGAGGATGATCTTGGCCGACGGACCGGAAGAACCTCCTGGAGAGACATCCCTGTTGTAGAGGATGGCAGACCGCGGCGCCCCGGCGCCTGCGGATTTTTTGCATTATGCTGTTGCGGGGGCCGGGGCGGCACCATACCCCGCTGATGTGTGAGGATGGGCGCTATGGCTTCGATAGAAGCGGGCAATCTGACGGTGGTGATCCTGGCGGCGGGGCAGGGGACCCGGATGAAGTCGCATCTGGCCAAGGTGCTGCACCCGGTTGCCGGCTGGCCGATGGTGGATTATGCGGTGAAGGCCGCCCACGACCTGAGCGGCCGGCCGCCGGTCCTCGTCGTCGGCCAGCAGAGCGAAGCCGTCCGCGACCATGTGGGCGACCGCGCCCTCTGTGTCGAGCAGGCCGAGCGCCGGGGCACCGCCCACGCCCTCATGATGGCTGAGACTGCTCTGCGCAGCCAGGCCGGGCTTGTCCTCGTCCTTTACGCCGATATGCCGCTGCTGCGCCCGGAGACGCTGCGCCGCCTGGTGGAGGCGCACACGGCGTCCGCCGCCCGCCCGGCGGTGACGATGCTGACTTTTGTGGCCGACAATCCGCGCGGGTTCGGGCGCGTGGTGCGGCGCGCCGACGGCGCGGTAGCCGCTATCGTGGAAGAAGCCGTCGCCACCCCGGAGCAGCTCGCCGTTCGCGAGCTGAACGTGGGCGTCTACGTGTTCGATGCCGCCTGGCTGTGGGGCGCGCTGGCGCGCATCACGCCCACCCCGCCCAAAGACGAATACTACCTGACGGACACAGTCGCCCTGGCCAACGCCGACGGTCGGACCGTGCTGGCCGTCGCCGGTGCGGACCCCGACGAGCTGATCGGCATCAATACCCGCGTCCATCTGGCCGAAGCCGAGGCCGCCATGCGCCGCCGGATCAACCGGGAGCACATGCTCAACGGCGTGACCCTGGTGGACCCCGCCACCACTTACATCGAGCCGGGTGTCCTGATCGGCCCGGACACCGTGATCCAGCCCAACACCCACCTGCGTGGTCGGACCGCCATCGGCTCCGGCTGCGTCATCGGCCCCAATGCCATCCTCGATGACGCTGTGCTGGGCGACGGCTGCGCGGTCGTGGCCTCCGTCATTCAGGGGTCCACGCTGGGCAGCCATGTCGATGTCGGCCCCTTCGCCCGGATTCGCGGCGGCGCGCTTCTGGACGACGGCGTGCATATGGGCAACTTCGGCGAGATCAAAGGCTCACACCTGGGGCCGGGCGTCAAGATGGGGCATTTCAGCTATCTCGGCGACGCCGAGATCGGCCCCCATGTCAACATCGGCGCCGGGACAATCACCTGTAACTTCGACGGCGTCTCCAAGCACAAGACTGTGATCGGCGAAGGCGCCTTCATCGGCAGCGACACGATGCTGGTCGCGCCGGTGACAGTGGGGGCCAACGCCCAGACCGGCGCGGGGGCCGTAGTCCGCCGTTCCGTCCCCGACGGCAAGGTCGCGGTCGGCGTCCCCGCCCGCGTCATCGGCGACAGCCGCATCGCCGAGCGCCGCGCCGCCAACCAGAAAGCCAAAGCCGGGGGCGAAGGCCAGTCCTGACGCCCCCAGATGGGAAGTGAACCTGTGGACCCGACGCTTTCCAGCCTGATCGTGGTCTTGATCTTGCTCCTGATCAATATCCTGCTCTCGCTGGGCTACAATGTCCTGATTAACGCGCAAAAGACGACCCTCTCCAGCCTGGCCGGGTCGGGCAACCGCCGGGCCGCCCGGGCGCTGGCCGTGAGCGAAGACGCCACGCATCTGCTGAACACCTACACGCTCAGCGTGATGCTGGTGCGCTTCTTCGCCGCCGGGGTGATCGCCATCGGCATCGCACCGGCGCTGGGGAGCTGGCTGGCCGGGCTGGGCATGGAGGCGGCCGTCGCCCTGATCCTGGCTGAGATCATCGTCCTCCTCCTCGGCGCGGCGATCATGCTTATGGTCGGCGGGCAGATTCCGGCGGCGATTGCCGCTGCCCGCGCCGACCGGATGGTGCTGTGGATGGCCGGGCCGATGACGCTCCTGGTGCGCGCGATGTCGCCGCTGTCGAGCCTGCTGCGCCGGATCAGCGATGCCGCTGTCCGCCTGTTGCACGTTCAGGCGCGCGTCCGCAACGTGACCGAGGAGGAGATCATGACTCTGGTCGATGCCGGGCAGGAGGACGGCGCGATCGAGACGGAAGAGAAGGAGATGATCTACTCCATCTTCCAGCTGGGCGATACGTCCGTGCGGGAAGTTATGGTCCCCCGGCCCGATGTGATCGCCCTGCCGCTGGATACGCCGCTGGAAGCCGTGATCCAGACGGTGCTGGAGGCCGGGCATTCACGCATCCCCGTCTACGAGGACAACATCGATCACATTCGCGGGTTGCTCTACGCTAAGGATATACTCAAGCTGTGGGGCGGCGCCAGCGCCGGGGATGGGCTGAGCGGCCTGCTGCGCCCGGCCTATTTCGTGCCGGAGGGCAAGGGCGCGCGGACCCTGCTCCAGGAAATGCAGCGCGACCGTATCCACCTGGCCGTCATCGTCGATGAGTACGGCGGCACCGCCGGCCTGGTCACTCTGGAGGACCTGATTGAGGAGATCATCGGCGAGGTCCGCGATGAGTACGATCAGAACGAGCTGACCCTCTACCGGCAGGTCAGCGAGGACGAATATATCTGTAACGCCCGCCTGGACCTGGACGATCTGAACCGCCTGCTCGATATCGATCTGCCGACCGACGAGAGCGATACGCTGGGCGGCTACATCCTCTTCGAGATTGGCGAGGTTCCTGAACCCGGCGCGGTGCTGGAAACGAGCCAGGTGCGGCTGGAGGTGCTGACCGTCGATCAGCGGCGCATCGGCGAGGTGCGCGTCACCCGCATCCGCCCCGCGCCGCCGGAAGCGGCTCCGCCAGAGCAGCCCGGGCCTGACGCCTCCGAAGATCGGGATCATGAGGCGGGGAGATAGCCATGAACCCCACTTTGGGCCTGCTGGTCGCAACGCTGCTGGTGCTGACAAACGCCTTCTTTGTGGCGACGGAGTTCGCCCTGGTCAGCGTCCGTCGCTCGCGGGTGGAGGCGCTGATCGAGGCCGGCAACACCACCGCCCGGGTTGTCCATGATGCCATTGACGATCTGGACCGCTACATTGCCGCCACCCAGCTCGGCATCACGATGGCCAGTCTGGGCCTGGGCTGGGTGGCCGAGCCGGCACTGGGGTATCTGGTGGAGCCGGTGATCACGGCCATTCTGGGGCCGCTGTCGCGCATCCTCCCGGCAGGCGCGGTGCAGATTTCGTCGAGCGCGGCCATCGGCGGGGCCATTGCCTTCACCCTGGTCACGTTCGCCCATGTCGTGATCGGCGAGCTGGTCCCCAAGTCTGTCGCTCTGCAAGACCCGGAAGCAACCGCGCTCCGGGTGGCCCGGCCGATCCGCTGGGTGGCGCGCCTGTTCTACTGGCCGGTTAAAGTGCTGAACGGGACGGGCAACGCCATCCTGCGCCTGCTGGGGGTGGAACCGGCCAGCGATCACCAGGTCCATTCCGTCGAGGAACTGAAGATTCTCGTCCGTTCCAGTGCGGAAAGCGGCGTCCTGGCCGGCGGCGAGGACGATATCGTGGAAGCCGTCTTTGAGATGGGCGAGACGCGCGCCCGCCAGTTGATGGTCCCGCGCACGGAGGTGGTGGCCTTCCAGGCCGATCTGCTCCTGCCGGAAGTAGTCGATCTGGTGGCCGAGAGCGCGCTGACCAAGTTCCCCGTCTACGAGGAGGATCTGGATCAGACGATCGGCATTCTGCATGCCAAGGACCTGCTGCGCACCCTGCGCCGCGCCAACGCTGAGGAGGCCGGCTCCTGGCAGCAGTGGCGTGTCCGCAACCTGATCCGGCCCGCCCTGTTCGTCTCCGAATCAATCAGCATCAGCGACCTGCTCACCCGCTTCCGCCAGGAAAAGCAGCATCTGGCCATCCTGCTGGACGAATACGGCGGCATGGCCGGGCTGATCACGCTGGAGGACCTGCTGGAAGAGATCGTCGGCGATGTGCAGGATATCTTCGGCGGCGGTGAGACTGACATTCAGCACCAGCCGGACGGCTCTTACCTCCTCAGCGGCCTGACCGCGATCGACGAGGTGAATGAGCACTTCAACCTCAAGCTGGCCGACCCCAGCTACGAGACCATCGCCGGATATATCCTGGGCCGGCTGGACCGCATGGCCCAGGTTGGCGATACAGTGGAGGGCGGGGGCGTCCGCCTGACGGTGGAGACGATGGACCACCTGCGGATCGAGCGCGTCCGGCTGGAGTTTGCCCCGCCTGACTAGCCCGCGCGCCAGGCTCCCATCCCCGGATAAGGCCCCCATCCCCGTCCCTTCCCCGACAAGTGGGGAAGGGAGCGGGACTCCTCTCTCCATCTACGTGGAGAGGAGCCGACCTCTGGTCGGTGGGGGTGGGGTCTAATACACCAGCGGGCTGTCCTTGCTCACCCGCTTGCGGAAGACGTAATACGACCACGCCTGGTAGACCAGCACAATCGGCAGGAAGATCAGGGCCACCACGGTCATGATTTGCAGCGTGTACTGGCTGGCGGCGGCGTTGTGGATTGTCAGGCTGTAGGCCGGGTCGAGGCTGGAGATCATCACGCGCGGGAACATCCCCCTGAAGGCCGTGATCGTCGCCAGCAGGATCAGCGCTCCCATCGTCCAGAAAGCCCAGCCGAACCGCCCGCGATTCACCAGCCAGCCCACGCCCAGCAGCGCCAGGCCGGCGAGGACGGCCGTCAGCGGCGGCACGAACCCCTGCGTCGTCAGGATATCCGTCTCGAAGTAGGTCAGGACGACCAGCACCGCCACCAGCACTGTGGCGATCGGGCCGATCTTTTTGGTGATCGCCTCTGCCCGCGCCCGGACCTCGCCATCGGTCCTGTTAACCAGGAAGATCGCGCCGTGCAGGGCGAAGATCGCCACCGCTGACAGCCCGCCGACCAGCGCGTAGGGGTTGAGCAGCGTGAGCAGATCGCCGGTGTACATCATATTCGCGTCAATGGGCACGCCGCGCACGAGATTGGCCAGGGCCACGCCCCACAGCAGGGCCGGGGCGACGCTGCCGACGAAGATGCCCCGATCCCAGTTGCGCCGCCAGGTCAGGCTGGCCTGCTTGCCGCGGAATTCAATCGCTATGCCGCGCAGGATCAGCGCCAGCAGGAGCAGCACCAGCGCCAGGTAGAAGCCGCTGAACAGCGTGGCGTACCACTGGGGGAAGGCGGCGAACATCGCCCCGCCCGCCGTGATCATCCACACCTCATTGCCATCCCAGACCGGCCCGATCGTGTTGAGGATCTGGCGGCGCTCGCGGTCGGTCTTGCCCAGGAACGGCAGCAGCATCCCCATGCCGAAGTCAAAGCCCTCCAGGAAGAAGAAGCCGGTGAAGAGCACTGTAATGAACAGGAACCACAGAGCATTCAGGTCGAGCATCCTGGCATCCTCCTAGAAAGCCATCGGCATATCGTCGGGCGGCTCGGTATGCGCTTCGACGAACACGTTGTCCGGCCTCCGGACGAAGTAAAACAGCAGGAAGATCTCCGCCACCATCAGGGCGCCGTAGATCAGAGTGAACACCACCGTCGAGGTGGCGACCATCGCCGCCGTCACATTGGGCGAGGCCGACTGGTCGGTGAAGAGCAGCCCGAACACGATCCACGGCTGCCGGCCTACCTCGGTCATGATCCAGCCGGTGGAGGTAGCGAGGTAGGGCAGCAGGATAGCGAACGGCAGCACCCACAGCAGGCGGCGCGACCCTTCGACCCTGCCCTGGTAGACGCGGAGCACTGCCCAGGCGGCCAGGAACAGCATCACGAAGCCCGCCCCGACCATCGCCCGGAAGCTCCAGTAGGTGACGGCGACGGGCGGCATATAGTCGCGGCCGGGGCCGTACTGTTCCTCGTACTGCGCCTGGATGTCATTGAGGCCCTCGACGACGGCGTTCGGATCGTTGTAGGCCAGGATGCTCAGGACGTACGGCACGCGGATGGAGAAAACCTCCTCCTTGCCGTCCAGCGTCCCGATGGTCAGGAGCGACAGGCCGGCCGGCCCTTCCGTCTGGAACAGGCCTTCGGCGGCGGCGACCTTCATCGGCTGGGTGCGGACGGTGTGCTGCATCTGGCTGTGGCCGATGAAGATGACCAGCACGACGCCGATCAGGCCGTAGATGGCCGCCCAGCGGAAGGAGCGCTGGAACATCTCGGTGTGTTCCGGGGCCGGCTTGCGCAGGAGATGCCAGGCGCTGATACCCAGCACGAAGAAGGCAGCGGTCGTGAAGCCGGCCGTCAGGACATGGGGGAACTGCATCCACACGTTCGGGTTGGTCAGCAGGGCGCCGAAATCCGTCATCTGCGCCTGGGCGCCGTTGGCCGTCTCGACAATCTGGTAGCCGACGGGCTGCTGCATGAAGGAGTTGGCGACCAGAATCCACAGGGCCGAGATATTGGCGCCGATAGCGACCAGCCAGATGGTCAGGGCGTGGACCGCTTTGGGGAGCCGGTCCCAGCCGAAGATCCACAGACCGATGAAGACGGACTCCAGGAAGAAGGCCGCCAGCGCCTCGATAGCCAGCGGCGCCCCGAAGATGTCCCCCATGAAGCGGGAATATTCCGACCAGTTCATGCCGAACTGGAACTCCTGCACGATGCCGGTCACCACCCCCATGGCGAAGTTGATGACGAAGAGCTTGCCCCAGAACTTCGTCATCTTCTTGTAGACCTCATCCCCCGTGCGGACATAGACCGTTTGCATGACGGCGACCATAATGCCCAGGCCCAGGGTCAGCGGCACAAAGAAGAAGTGGTAGACGGTGGTGATGGCGAACTGCAGGCGGTCAAGAAACACAGGGTCCATAGAATTTTCGCCTCCAGTTAAAATGGGGAGCGTGCGCCAGTCCTGACTTTGCGCCGGCGCACGGACTATTACGCTGATTGTACGTCATCCGCTATTCGGCCCGTGAATGCCGGAATGCCCACCCGCCTGTGATAAATGTAACAAAGCGCCCCCCCATCCTCGTGTCCTTGACGTTGCCCCAGAACGAGGGAAGGAGGCGAGACGCCCCTCTCCACTTGTTGGAGAGGGGGCCGACCTCTGGTCGGTGGGGGTGAGGTATCCCGGCGACGCAGAAAGCGTATAATAATATAGAACATCCGTTAGTGTTACGGAGCGGCTCGCCGCCCGGTGTAAGCGAGGCCCCTATGCCCCCCCAGCCGATCACCCGCAATACCCTGTTTTATGGCGATAACCTCAACATCCTGCGCGAGTACATCCCCACCGCGTCAGTAGACCTGATCTATCTGGACCCGCCCTTCAACAGCAGCCGCAGCTACAACGTGCTGTTCAAGGACGAAAGCGGCCTCGATTCGGAGGCGCAGATCACGGCTTTTGAGGACACCTGGCACTGGAGCGGCACCGCCGAGGATACCTGGCGGGCGCTGGTCTCCAGCGCGGACGTGCCGCAGGCCGTGGCGACGGCGATGGACGCCCTGATCCGCCTGATCGGGCGCAACCAGATGATGGCCTACCTGGTCATGATGACCGCCCGGCTGGTGGAGCTGCACCGAGTGTTGAAGCCGACCGGCAGTCTGTACCTGCACTGCGACCCGACGGCGAGTCACTATCTAAAGGTGATTCTGGATGCGATTTTTGATTCGAGAAACTTTGTCAACGAAATAGACTGGAAACGCACGACAACCAAGAACGATGCACGGCAAGGCGCAAAAAACTGGCCTCGCATTCACGATGTAATTCTCTATTACGCTAAATCATACGAGCGACTTGCGGTCTTTGAGCAGCCGTTCGCGCCTCATTCAGACGGGTACATTGCATCACATTACAGCCTGCGGGATGAAGATGGACGAGCCTACCAACTAGATAACCTCACTGCACCTGGCTCTGGCTCTCGAGGCCATCCGCAGTATGAGTTCCTGGGAGTAACTCGTTACTGGCGCTACAACCGAGAGAAAATGGAGCGGTTACTGACCGAAGGCAGAGTCGTTCAGCCTCGCCCTGGCGCGGTACCAAGATATAAGCGCTATCTTGATGAAATGGCAGGAATCGCTATTGGTGATTTTTGGGATGATATTCCCGCCCTCAACTCACAGGCAAAGGAACGCCTCGGCTACCCCACGCAAAAACCTGTTGCCCTGCTGGAGCGCATCATCGCCGCCAGCAGCAACCCCGGCGACATCGTGCTCGATCCCTTCTGCGGCTGCGGCACGGCCATCGCCGCCGCGGAAAAGCTGGGCCGCCGCTGGATCGGCATCGACATCACCCACCTCTCCATCGCCCTGCAAAAATACCGGCTGGAAGACGCCTTCGACCTCAAGCCTAAAACCGATTACGACGTCATCGGCGAGCCGGTCTCCGTGCAGGGCGCGATGCAACTGGCCCGCGATAACCGCCACCAGTTCGAGTGGTGGGCGCTCTCGCTGGTGCAGGCCCGCCCCGTCGGCGGCGAAGCGGGCAGCAAGCGGGGCAAAAAGGGCGCGGACCGCGGCATCGATGGCGTGATCACGTTTATCGATGAGGCCAACGCCAATCCCAAGCGCATCCTGGTGCAGGTTAAGTCCGGGCATGTGGGGGCCGGGATCGTCCGCGATCTGGTGGGCACGGTGGAGCGCGAAAAAGCGGCCATGGGTGTGCTGCTGACGCTGGAAGCGCCCACCCGGCCTATGATCAACGAGGCGCTCTCCGCCGGGACCTATCGCTCCCCGCTGAACGGGCGGGAGTATCCGCGCATCCAGATTCTCTCGATTGAGGACCTGCTCGCCGGGCAGGTGGGCGTGAAGATGCCGATGGACCGCACGACCTTCAAGCAGGCGGAGCGCAGCGGCCCGTCCGATTCCGACCAGCCGCGGCTGTTTGAGTGAGGCGGGCCTCACCCTCGGTCCCTTTCCATCTAGCGTGGAGAGGGAAGGGCGTGGGGCGCCTCCATCTCCGGCCTTTCTCGCTTGACAGGCGAAGGGGCATCTGGCTCCCCTCTCCCCGCGGCGAAGCCGCTAAAGTGGCGGCGATGTTGTCGCAGATGAGACGCTCCTCCCCTCTCCCCGCGGCGAAGCCGCAGAGGGAGAGGGGCCGGGGGTGAGGTCCTACTCTTTTTCCCCCGCCTGTGCTACACTCGCCGTTGTTCGCGGGGGCGAATTATCGCGACTGGATTGACGCCCGCCGCGCCGTGTGTTAATCTCGCCAATCAGACAGGTTTTACCCGATTGGCCGGCCTCCTGTGCCGGCAGCAGTCCGGGAGCGCGACCGTGCAAGACTTTTTGCCCATTGGGATTCTGATCCTGATCACTGTGCTGCTGGTGGTCTTTGTCTCGGTGATGTCCCGCCTGTTCGGGCCATTCCGCCCCACGCGGCGCAAGCAGATGCCCTATGAGAGCGGCGTGGACCCGATCGGCCCGGCCATCCGCCGCCTGCCGATCAAGTTCTACCTCACCGCCGTGCTGTTCATCCTGTTCGATATTGAGGTGGTATTCTTTTTGCCCTGGGCGGTTGTCATGCGCCGGATGGGCCTGTTCGGATTGTTCGAGATGCTGATCTTCACCGCCATTTTGCTGGCCGGGTACGTTTATGCCTGGCGCAAAGGAGCGCTGCAATGGGAGTAGCCGCATCCGGGGCCGGCAAGACCGGCGCGCCCGGGATGGTCACCACAACGCTGGAAGAGATGGTCAACTGGGCGCGCTCCGGCGCGATGTGGCCGCTCGGCTTCGGCCTGGCCTGCTGTGCCATTGAGATGATGAGCACCCAGGCCAGCAGTTATGACCTCTCCCGCTTCGGGATGGAGCTGATGCGCCCCAGCCCGCGGCAAGCCGACATGATTATTGTAGCCGGGCGGGTGACCCGCAAGATGGCCCCCGTGCTGCGCCGGCTGTACGACCAGATGCCAGACCCCAAGTGGGTGCTGGCCATGGGCGACTGCGCCAGTTGCGGCGGCGTCTACAACAACTACGCCGTCGTGCAGGGCGTGGATGAGATTGTGCCGGTGGATGTTTACGTCGCCGGCTGTCCCCCCCGCCCGGAGCAGCTTATCCATGGCATCATGACCCTGCATGAGAAGGTGCGGGGCGAGCAGTCGTTCAGCAAGTGGCGCGGCGATTTCATCCGGCTCGGGTAGGCGGGGCCGCCCGAGGCTTTGAGCAAGGCGAGATAAACGTATGCAGCCCAGTGACCCGGTAGCCGCTCTTCGTCAGGCATTTCCGAAAGCTGTTCAGGACGTGATCCAGTTCCGCGGGGAGACGACGATTATCATCGACCCGCCGCAGATCGCCCGCGTCGCCGCCCACCTGCGCGACGCCGAAGGGCTGAAGTACAACTTCCTTGTCAGCATCGTCGGCGTTGACTACCTGCCGGAAAGCCCGCGCTTCGCCGTGGACTACCACCTGCACTCCCTGATCTTCAACCAGGCGGTCCGGCTGAAGGTGCGCCTGGAGGAAGGCCAGTCCGTCCCCAGCGTGACGCCGCTCTGGTCGGGCGCCAACTGGCAGGAGCGCGAAGTCTACGACATGTTCGGCATCACCTTTGAAGGCCACCCGGACCTCCGCCGTATCCTGATGCCGGAAGGGTGGGACGGCTTCCCCCATCGCAAGGATTACCCGCTGGGCTATGAAGTCGTCCAGTTCTCGTTTAACTTCGACGAGATTAACCGCAACAAACCTTACGCCAAAGAATAGCGGGCCGGCCTCCGCTGCGCCCGCAGCACGTGAGTACCAACGGGAGCGCATCATGACCATTTCCCCAGAGATGACCCGGTGGGAAGGGACGCTGGATGAGCTGAAGCACCTGGTATCGCCCCGGGCGCTGACCGGCGAGACTGTGCTGCTCAACATGGGGCCGCAGCACCCCAGCACGCACGGCGTGCTGCGCCTGCTGCTGGAGCTTGACGGCGAGCAGATCGTCACCGTCGTGCCCGATATTGGCTACCTGCACACCGGCATCGAGAAGAACATGGAGTCCAAGCGGTACGAGCAGGCCATCGTCATGACCGACCGCATGGACTACCTGGCTCCCTTCAGCAACAATCTGGTCTTCTGTCTGGCGATCGAAAAGCTGGCCGATATCGACGTGCCGGAGCGCGCCCAGATCATCCGCGTCCTGGTGGCGGAGTTGACGCGCCTCAACAGCCATCTGGTCTGGCTGGGCACGCACGCCCTGGACATCGGGGCCATGAGCGTCTTGCTTTACGCCTTCCGCGAGCGCGAGATGATCCTCGACATGTTCGAGATGATCTCCGGCCAGCGGATGATGGGCACGTACTTCCGCCCCGGCGGCGTCTGGCGCGATATCACCTCGGAATTCCTCCCGGCGGTGGAAAAATTCCTGGATTACCTGCCGGGCCGCATCGACGAATATGAGGCCCTGCTGACCAAAAACCCGCTGTGGGTTGACCGCACGCAGGGCATCGGCGTCATCACGCCGGAGGATGCGATTGCGCTCGGCCTGGGCGGGGCGATCCTGCGAGCCAGCGGCGTCAACTTCGACGTGCGCAAGGCCGTCCCCTACAGCGGCTATGAGACCTACGACTTCGATGTCCCGCTCGGCCTGCACGGCGACACCTACGACCGCTACATCGTCCGTGTCGAGGAGATGCGCCAGAGCCTCCGCATCATCCGCCAGGCCGCCGAACGCCTGACTAAAGTCAAAGGCCCATTCCGCACCGAGAATCGCAAGTTTGCGCCGCCGCCCCGCGCCGAGCTTGGCCAGAGCATGGAGGCCGTCATCCACCACTTCAAGCTGTGGACGGAAGGCTTCAATGTGCCCCGGGGCGAGGTGCAGGTCATGGTTGAAAGCCCGCGCGGCGTCCTGGCCTGTTACCTGAGCGGGGACGGCGGCAACAAGCCGCACCGGGTGCACTTCCGCACGCCATCGTTCGTCAATATTCAGGCTATCCCCTATGCCGCGCGCGGCCATCTGATTGCCGATCTGGTCGCCATTATCGGCACGTTTGATCCGGTCCTCGGAGACTGCGATCGTTAGTCGGACTGAACGAGGCGGATATGGCCTGGAAATGGCGGGAATGGCTGTCGCCGCTGCTGGAAATCTTCGAGCCGCCGCTGGACTCTCTGCCGTCGGATGAGCAGGTTCGGCGCATCCTGCGCGATGTGAGCCGCCTGAAGAAGCCCACTCATTACGATCTGACCCGCGCCGCCGGCCAGCTCAGCGCGCTCGGGCAGCCGGCGGTGGACCCCCTGATCGTGGCTGCGCTCAGCAGCCGCAGCCGCTTTGCCCAGCAGGTCGCCGCGGAGGCGCTCGGCCTGATCGGCGATCGACAGGCTGTCATCCCCCTGATCGAGGTGCTGAAGATCGAGACCTTCGAGGTGGCTGTCTGCGCGGCCCGTGCGCTGGGCCGGCTGGGCGATGAGCGCGCCCGCGAGCCGCTGGAGTTCGCCGCGCGGTTCGGCTCAACGCGCGTCAAAGAGGCGGCGTCAGAGGCGCTCAGCAATCTGATGTACGCTGCCGCTGTTTACCCCGCCGGATCAGCACCGCCTCATTCCTGAGTACACCGCAATTGAACGCGCCGGGGTGGCTCGCCAGCCGCCCCGGCGTCTTTTTGCCGGCCCGTGCGCGCGGCAGTATATAATGGGGGCGGGACATCACCCCCACGGACCGGATTGTCATAAGGAGCGGAGAGAATGGTGTTGAGGAGAATTGGGATCCTGACCGGGCTGCTGACGCTGATTTTGCCGCCGGCGATTCTGCCGCCGGCGATTCTGCCGGCGGCGGCCCTGGCTCAGGAGGCGTCGGCCTACGCCGTCGTGACGCACTATCCCGCCCCGGGCGGGATGGAGCCAGCGCCAACGGATGCGGTGGCGGTGGCTTACGGTGTCTACAACAATCGCGAGAACGACTACCGCGCCGTGACGCAGGCGCGCGTGGACGAAGTCGCTGCCCTGATTGAGGCGGAGACCGGCTTCCGCCCCCTCATTCACAACGCCTGGGAAGACGCCGTCGAGGGCGCTGCCACGCTCCAGATCGTCAACAACGTCGCCGTGGAAGGCGCGCTTTACACGCTGTTCCTGCCGCCCGGCTGGACCAGAGCGGCCCGGCTGCCCGTCCTGCTCAGCGGCAACGGGGCCGGCACCAGCAACAACGAGCGCCTGTACGCCGACAGGGAGATCATCCCGGCGCGGGTGGCCGCAGTCGGCGCGTCTGCTGAGGGCGGCGGCCTGATTGTCGCCATCAGCAACTGTGGCGGCACGGAGAGCCAGGGCGTCGATGAGCCGACCTACCGCTCGGTGGGCGCTTTTCTGAGCTGGATCGACGACAACGGCGGCGACAAGCGCAACGTGATCACCGCCGGGGGTAGCCGCGGCGGCGGCTCGGCTCTGATGTGGGCCATCAACCCGCTGGGGCTGGACTACGATGTGCGCACGGTGTTCGCCGTCGTCCCGCCCACGCATTACGGCTCGCTCAGCCGCGCCAGCGTGCTGACTTACCCCTCCATGGCCAATATCGGCGCGCTGCTCAGCCATGCTGCGGACGCCTGGCGCTACGACAATCCGGATGCGCCGGTCAACGCTCAACCGTCGCCGTTTCTGGAGGCCATCCTCGGCACCGGCGACCCGGATGAGGCCGATGCCCGCAGCCCGATCGGCCTGGCTGAGAGGCTGGTCGGCAAGCAGGTCCTGATCGCCGCCGGGGCGCACGACGCTTTCTTCCCGCTTTCGCACTTTCTGGAATTCGACCGCCGGCTGGGGGAACTGGATATCCCGCACACAATGATTCTCACTCTGGCCAGCGGGCATGAGAGCAGCCGCTTCTTTGAGCGATTGCTCTTCATCTACCTGCTCAGCCTGTCGCACGGCGTGCAGACGACGCTGCCGGACGGCCGCTTCTATTTCATTGACGCTGATCCGGAGCAGGGCAGGCAGATTTCGCTGCGCGAGTTCTTCGCGGAGCGCGGCATCGAGGCTGACCCCGGCGACCTGCCGGTGATCGCCCAGTTCCCCTACCGGGCGGGCGTGGGCAACCCGGTCGATGTGGTTGTGTGCGGCAGGCCCGGCGACGCGATCGCTCTGACGCTGAGCGGCGCGGACGGCGCGGCTGTCTACGCGCTCCGGGCCACGCTGGACGCGACCGAGTGCGCGGCGGAACGGACTGCCTTCACCTTCGCCCCCGGCACGTACACCTGGGCGCTGACGGTCAACGGGCAGGCGGTCAACCCGCTCTACACGCCGACGCGCACGGCAGACGGCTGTGCCCTGCGCGCCGTGACCTACCTGGAGGCGGAGCAGCCCGTCCCGGCGGATACTTACGCCTACCGGCGCACTATGAGCTTCGGCCTGGATCAGTACAGCGGCATCCCTGACGACTGCACGGTGGAATAGGGGGCCGGCGCAGCGGCTTCGCAGGAGGTAGAGGAGGGCGGTCCGGGTGTTGCAGCAGCGGGCCGCCCTCCTTTTATGTTGAGTTATGTTGAGTTTTACATTATCCGGGGTATCCTAGACTATAGCGACCGGCATCATCGTGATTTATCTGCTGGCGAGGTGAGGATATCCATGAAGATCCTACTGGTTAACCCCCCGAGCGGCGAGCTGACCGTGGGCCTGAAGCATCTGGCGAAGGTAGAGCCGCTGGGCCTGGAGATCATCGGCGCCGCAGTCCCGGAGCATGAGGTCGAGCTGCTGGATATGGAGATCGACACCGATCTGGAGGGCGCGCTGCGACGCTTCAACCCGGATGTCGTTGGTGCGAGCGCCCAGGTGGTGCAGACCTATACGGCCCAGCGCGTGTTCAAAACGGTCAGGTCGTTCAACCCGTCCATTCTCACGGTGCTGGGCGGCCACCATGCCACGCTGTGCCCGCAGGAGTTCAATTCCCCCTACATTGACGTGATCGTGCTTGGCGAAGGGGTGCCGGCCTTTCGGGAGATCATTGCCCGCTGGAATGAATCGCGGGAGTTGAATTTTGAGGATATTCAGGGGCTGGCCCTGCCGCGCCCGGAAGGGATGCACTTCACCGAGCTGCGCCCGTTCCCCGCCAATCTGGATCACATGCCCCGGCCCAACCGCGCCCTGACTGCCAGATATCGCTCGCACTATTTCTATCTGTTTGAAAATTCCGTGGCCTCCATCCAGACCTCGCTGGGCTGCACCTTCCCGTGCAACTTCTGTTCCTGCCAGCACTTCACCCAGCGGCGTTTTATCGCTCGCTCTCCGGAGCTGATCATTGAAGACCTGAAGACTATCCAGGAAGACTTCATCATGTTTTGTGATGATCACTCCTTCATTGATGTGAAGCGCATGGAGCGGATGCACGACCTGATCGTGCAGGCGGGCATTAAGAAGCGCTACTTCGCCTACACGCGCACGGACTGCGTGGTGAAGAACCCGGAGATTTTTGCCAAGTGGGCGAAGATCGGCCTGGTGCTGGTGATGACCGGCCTCGAAGCGATTGATGACAGCCGCATCCATGAAGTGAACAAGAAAAGCAGCATCGAGATTAACGAGCAGGCCATCAAAATCCTGGCGGATAACGGCATCGCCATGAGCGCGGGGTTCCTGGTGATGCCGGATTACACCGAAGAAGACTTCAGGCGGATTGACGCCTATGTCAGCAAGCGCCCCAACATCGTCCTGACTGAGCTTACGCCGCTCACGCCGCTACCCGGCACCGGCTTTCATCAGGAGGCGCAGGACAGAGTCATCACCCACCATCGGGAGGTCTACGACCTGGCTCATTTCGTCCTGCCTACCACGGGGCTGCCCCAGCCGGGGATGTACCGTCTGATGCAGAAATACTACTTCCGGATCGCCCTCCGGGCGGCGTGGCGGCTGAAGCTCTTCCGCCCGCGGGCGGTCTTCAGGCGGCACATGCCGTTTCTGGTCAGCGGCGTGCTGCGCAATGGTTTCCTGATCAGGCGCATGCACAAGCACACGGCGGTCCCCGCGCCGGAGGAAATCTGATCATGAAAATTCAGTATCACAACTGGTCTGGCATTACGCTGCATCAGGGCGACACGGTCATTGGCTTCGATCTGTACGGGGAGGCGGTGACCTGGGATTCCCTCCGGGAAGCCGGGACGATCATCCTGTGTGTGACGCACGGCCACCCGGAACATGTGGGCACCTTGCGCGCCCTGCTGGAACTGCCGGAAGCCCGCCCGTATCTGGCGCGGGTCCACCTGATTTCGTCGGAGGCGGTGACGCGCCATATCAATGCCAGCGGCCTGCTGGCGCCGGAACAGGTGCATGCGGTCCGGGATGGCGAGCAGATCGCGATCAACGGAGTGCAGATCGCGATCTTCACCTGGGTGCATATGCCGCTGCTGCCGCCCGGCTTTCGCGCCAGCGCCGAGTATATCCTCCAGTTGGCTCTGCACCCGCTCGATTTGCTGCGCATCGGGTGGCAGAGCCTGCGCCTGCCGCTCAACGCGCCCCAGTTCGGCTTTCACATTACCTACCCCGATGGCGCCACGGTTCTGAACTATTCAGAAGGGGTGCACCGCCTGACCAACGCGGCTGAGGTGCAGCAGGTCGCCCGGGACCTGCCGGCTGAGACCCTCCTCTTTGCAGTCGAGCCAGACGACGCCCAGGCCATCCCGCGCTGGGTGGAGATGCTCGCTCCGAAGGCGGTGGTGATCTACGAGGCGCACCGGCCCTGGCGCGATCTGTTCCGGCTGCCGTTCATCGATCTGGAGGAGTACGCCGGCGTCCTGGCAGGACGCTTCGCCGGGATCGCGTTCCGCGCGCTGATCACGCCCGGCCAGACCATTTCGGATGAGGGGTGAGGCGGGAGGCGTTTTTCGCGCCATCTGCCGGCTGTTTTTTACTGTGCGTTCTGGACAGGCTGTGTTATATTTCTCGCCAGTGACGAGGAGTTCCCCTGAAACAGCGAGGCGCATCCATGCTCAAAGAGAAGTATGCCGATCGGATCGCGGCGATCTTTGCCAAATACCCCGACAAACGCTCGGCGATGATGCCGCTGCTGTACCTGGCGCAGGAAGAATACGGCTATGTGACCCCGGAGGCGCTCGGCGAGATCGCCGCCCTGATCGGCGTTGACCCGACGCAGGTCCGCTCCATCTCCGGCTTTTACACCATGTTCCGCGAGGAGCCAAAGGGCAAGTACTGGCTCCAGGTCTGCACCGATCTGCCGTGCGCCCTGCGCGGCGCGGAGCAGTTCTACCAGGAACTGCTGGCCGAGCTGGATGTGGAAGACGGCGGCACAACCGCCGACGGCATGTTCACCGTCGAGCGTGTGATGTGCCTGGCCGCCTGCGACAGAGCCCCCGTGCTCCAGAACAACTTCCACTACCACGAGAATCTGGACATGGACAAGATGCGCGCCCTGATCCGGCAGTGGCGGGAAGAAGCGGGCCAGCCCGCCCCGGACGCCGCCGCTGATTCCGCCGACCCCGACGATTCCGCCGCCGGCTGAGATTCCCTTTCGCCATCGGAAAGGAGTCCGCGGTCATGGCTGATTCAATCATCGTGCGCAATCTGACCGCTGCGGATTACGAGGCTGTGCGGGCGCTGTGGGAGGCTTCTGGCCTGCACACGCGCCCGGCGGGCCGGGATTCGGCGGCGGCCTTCGCCGCCCAGCTTGCCTCCGGCTGCCAGTTCGCCATCGGCCTGGTCGATACCGCCGCCCCCGGGGGCAGCCTGGTCGGCGTGGTGCTGGCGACGACGGATAGCCGCCGCGGCTGGATCAACCGGCTGGCGGTGCACCCGGCCTACCGGCGGCGCGGGCTGGGCCTGCGCCTGGTCGCCGAGGCGGAGCGCGTCCTGCGCGACGATCTGGGCCTGCCCGTCCTGGCCGCCCACGTGGAAAGCTGGAACGAGCCGAGCCTGGCCCTGCTGATAAAGGCCGGCTATATCCGCGCCGATGGGGTGATTTACCTCTCCAAGCGGGCCAGCGACGACGTATGAGCGCCCGGGGCGCGCACGCCGGGCGCATTAATTGCCAACTCCTCGCCGTCTGTTATACTTAGACTGACCCTGTAGGAAATCGCCGCGGGGAGGGCTTTTTCCCTTCCCGCGTTTATGGAGCGAGCACACCAATGGCCGAGCACATTCTGCTGCGCGATCTGGATATCCCCGACATTCGCCGCTTTGAGGTTTACACCCGCCACGGGGGCTACGAAGCCCTGCGCAAGGTCGTGACCACGATGACGCCGGATGACGTGATCAACGAAGTCAAGAAGTCCAACCTGCGCGGACGCGGCGGCGCGGGCTTCCCCACCGGCGTCAAATGGAGCTTCATCCCCAGGCAGGAGCCAATTAAATACGTCGTGGTCAACGCCGACGAATCCGAGCCGGGCACCTTCAAGGATCGCCAGATTCTGGAAGGCAACCCTCACCAGTTGATCGAAGGCGCCCTGATCGCGGCTTACGCTATCCAGGCCACCGCCATTTACATTTACTGCCGCGGCGAGTTCTGGGACCTGACCCACGCCCTGGACCGGCATATCGAGGACGCCCGGCAGGCCGGCTTTGTCGGGGAGAACATCCTCGATTCCGGCTGGTCGTGCGAGGTTCACACCCACCTGGGGGCGGGAGCCTACATCTGCGGGGAGGAGTCGGCGCTGCTCAACAGCCTGCAGGGGCTGCTGGGCCAGCCGCGCGTCCGCCCGCCGTTCCCGGCGCAAAAGGGCGGCGGCCTTTACTATGAGGCGACCGTGGTCAACAACGTCGAGACGCTGACCAATGTGCCCTGGATCATCAACAACGGCGCCGACGCTTACCTCCAGATCGGCACGCCAGAAAGCCCCGGCCCCAAGATTTACTGCCTGAGCGGGCATATCAACCGGCCCGGCAACTACGAGCTGCCGCTGGGCATCACCTTCCGCGAGCTGATCTACGAGCACGGCGGCGGCATCCCCGACGACCGCAAGCTCAAGGCCATCCTGCCGTCGGGCGCATCAGGGCCGGTCCTGCCGGCTACGGACGCCGTGCTGGACACACCGCTGACCTACGAAGCGGTAGCCAAGATCGGCTCCACGCTCGGCTCCGCTTCGATCATCCTGATCGATGAGACGGTCAACATGGCCTGGGCGGGGAGCAAGATGACGCAGTTCTTCGCCCATGAGAGCTGTGGCAAGTGCACCCCCTGCCGGGAGGGCACGTACTGGTCGCGCCGGCGCTACGACACGCTCCTGGCCGGCCGGGCGGCGGAGAAGGATATCGACATCCTGTCCGACGTAGCCGGGCAGATGACCGGCCTGACGCTGTGCGCGCTGGGCGAGTTCGCCGTGAACCCCGTCGTCTGGACGATCAAGCACTTCCGCCAGGACTATCTGGAGTACATCCAGCAGGCCGCGGCGGAGGAGAAGCCCGCTGCGCGCGGCAAGGGCAAGGCCGCCAGAGACGCCGCCGCGAGGTAGCGGGCTTCACCCGGCCAGCACAGCCCGCGCTGTCGCAATAACCTCAGCATCGACGTTTGGGGCGCCCGCCAGCGCGTCGAGTTGCCGGCGCTGTTCGGCCAGCGCGCCAGCGGGTGAGGCGATTTCCACCGCCCGGCGGTAGGCGGCCAGCGCTTCGCCGGCGCTCTCCGCGCCCAGCGCCGCCAGCCCCGTCCGCGCCAGCCCCAGCGTGTACCACGCTTCATACAGGCTATCGGTCTTCGCCAGCAGCGCGGAAGCCCGTTCCGCCGCCTCCCGGAATGCGGCCAGCGCCCCGTCCCGATCAGCCAGGAGCGCGCAAGCCGTGCCCAGCCCGGCGGAAGCGTGCAGGTTGTCTTCCGGCACATCCAGCGCCGTCGCCTCGCGGAAGGCATCCTGCGCGTCCGGCATGCTGCCCGCCGCGATCAGCGCCCAGCCGAGGGCGATCAGCCCCCAGCACTGCCCACGGGGATAGTTAATCTCCTGGTGGATGGCGACTGCTTGCCGCGCCAGCCGGATCGCCTCTGCCGTTTCCTCTAGAGCGAGGTAAGCGTTTGCCATCCCAAATAGCCGATGCCCCTCCCCGCGCCGGTCGCCGATCGCGCGGGCGATGGCCAGGGCATCCTCGTACTGCGCGATGGCGTCGCGGGGGCGGCCCAGGATGCGGTAGGCGATACCCAGGTTGCCCAGGTGAATGCCTTCCCCGCGCCGATCGCCGATCGCGCGGGCGATGTCCAGGGCTTGCTGGTAGAAGTCGATGGCGCGGCGGGTCTCCCCCAGGTCGCTGTAGGCATTGCCCAGGTTGCCCAGGTCAGCTCCCTCTCCCTGCCGGTCGCCGATCGCACGGTCAATGGCCAGGGCCGCCTCGTACTGCGCGATGGCGTCGCGGGGACGGCTCAGGCCTTCATAGTGCAAACCCAGTTGGGTGTGATTGTTCCCCTGTAACCACTGGCTGCTGAGCTTGCCCAGCAGCGCCTCGCGCAGAGGGACGGCGCGGCGGCTGTGGCCCCACAGCAGTAAATAATCGAAGTCTATGTCGTTCAGCAAGCGGCAGGCGGTATCGAAGTCCCCGGCAGCCAGGCGCTGCTCGAATTCGGCAAGCTGCGGCGCCAGGTCGTCGATCGTGCGCCACAGCTCGCGCGGCAGGCGGTTCTCGGCGTAATAGTCGGCGGCGCGCCGCGCCAGATTGGCGCGGGTGTAGGGCGCTGCCGGGGTGTCCTGCGGGGCTGATGCCTCCTCCGGCAGCAGGCGGTAGGCGTAATCGCGATCGATCGGGTGCAGGCTGTACAGGCCGCTGCGTTTGTCCAGCGTCACGTGGTGGTGGCGCACCAGCGCGCCCAGCGCGGCGGGGACATCCACCTCCGGCGCCCAGGGCGCCAGCAGGTACTCCACCGCAACCGGGTTGGCGGGCGTGTTCAGCACGGCCAGCGCCTCCAGCACGCGGCGGCTCCCTTCATCCAGGCGGCGGTAGGCTTCGCGCGCCAGTTTCTCGGTGACATGCTCACCAAACAGGTCGTCGCGGGTCAGCAGGTCGGCGGGTGTCAGCGGCTGTTCTTCATCGGCCAGGATGGCGGCGATCAGCTCCAGCGCGCGGGGGACGCCCTGTGTTTTTTCCGCCAGGGCGCGCAGCACGTCCGGATCGCCGTCGCGCAGGCCGCATGCGCCGCCCGGGTCCAGGTCGCGCAGCATAGCCACCGCGTCCTCACCGGGCAGCCCTTCATCCAGGGGCAGCGGGCGGTACGCGCCGCGCCGGTCCGGCGGGACCGCCAGTTTCTCCCGCGTGGTGATCACGATCCGGGCGTGGCTGGGCGCGGCCAGGCAGACCTCCAGAAAATCGCGCAGGTCGGGGTCGGTAATCGCGCCGTTCGCGTCCAGCAGGTCTTCCAGGTTATCCAGCACGATCACGTACTGGCCCTCGTCCAGGCGGTTCAGCAGGCGCCCTGTCTTCTCGCCAACTGTGCCGCCCGGCTCGCGCCAGATGGCGTCCAGCGCGTCGGCGCCGGCCTGGTCCAGCAGCCGCCCGACATCGCGAAAGATGCGGTCCACCGTCAGGCCGGTCTGGGCGGCCCCGGCGCGCGCGGTCAGGTAGACGACGCCGTCCACGGCGGTCGCGTCGCGAGCTACCAGGTCATCCAGCACGGTCCCGGCCAGCGCCGTCTTGCCCATGCCGCCGCGCCCGATCACGGCGATCACGCGGGCGGCGGGGTCGATCAGGTATGCAGCCAGATCGGCGCGGGCCTTGTCGCGGTCGCGATAGTGGGGCGGGATGGGCAGGTAATTGACGCGGCGCTGGCGCGGGCGGGCGGCGCGCTGCTCAGCGTCGCGGGCGGCCTGCTGGCGCTGCGCCTCCATCACCGGTTCGATATGGGCCATCTTATCGGCGACGGCGGCGGGGTCGGCCGGTGCGGGGACGTCGATAGGCGGGTGTTTGCGCTTCAGGAACTCGATGAACCTGGCTATTCCACTGCTGAAGTTCTCGGAGAGGTCAACATGCTGGATGTTCCGCAGGCGAAAGGGCATCTCTTGCGGTTTCTCGAGGAGCAGCGTATACAGCGGGCGATTATCATCATCTAGAAACACGCTCCACTCGTCCATGCAGACCTTCGACGCCACCGAGTGAGACGAGATCACGAAGACCCCCAGGTTGGCGTCTTTGAGTGCCTGTTGAATGGCATGCTGCCAGTTGTCGCCGGGGTCGATGCCGCCGTCGCGGTGATCGACCCACATGTCGTAGCCTTCGTATTCAAGCTGGTCATGGATCATGTCGATGATTTTGTCGTCTTTGCTGCTGTGGCTGACGAAGATCTTCACCATCAGCGGGCCTGTCCTTTTCTGTGCGGGAAGCGGCGTGTTACTGGCGGTATTATAGCACGGAGAGATCGCTTTCATGTGTGGCCGGGCTTCCTCTCCCTCCTGCCGGATGAGCGCCCCCGGACCAGCGCCCGCGATCCCCACAGACGCCTTCTCCCCCTCACGCCTATCTGGCGTATACTGAGGGCGGGGGAGCACCCCCGCGCAGCATCGCAGGCATATACCGGAGGGTGGTTGGAGAGGGGCGTACCCATGAATCCACGAGAGCGGATACAGGCGGTCCTGCGCGGGGAGCAGCCGGATCGCGTCCCCCGCACGGTCAACTTCTACCCGTGGTCCTTCCCACAATACCCGGACCGTGAGGCGGGCGAGCTGTTCGACTGCGATGTCCGTTTTGTGCGCATCGAGCCGCCGCCGCGCCAGGCCGAGTTTCTGAGCTACCTGCGCTCCCTGCCACGCGACTCCTATATCGGGACGACCGATATCCTGCGCACCTACCACGACTGGGGCTACCACCCGGAGATCGAGCGGGACGCTCCCCTCGGCGACGCCCACACCATCGCCCAACTGGCCGCCGCGCCGCTCCCCGATTTTATGGGGCGGGCCAACCCGGGCCGGCTCCAGGCCGCGGTGCGCCGCCTGCACGCCCGGAACTACCCGGTCATGGCCGCGCCGCCCCATCTGGGGGGCGAATTGTTCGAAACAGCCTGGCGGCTGCGGGGCTTCGAGCAGTTCATGGTCGATCTGGTGGAAAACCCGCCGCTGGTGGAATACCTGCTGGAGCAGCTCACCGCGCTGCACGTGGCGCTCTCGCTGGCGCTGACGCGGGCGGGCATCGACATCCTGGCCCTCGATGACGACGTGGCCGAGCCGACGCAGATGCTGATCAGCCCGGATATGTGGCGGCGTTACTTCAAGCCGTGCGTGCGCACAATCATCGAGGCTTGCCGCGCCGTGAACCCCGACCTGTTCATCTTCTGGCACAGCGATGGCTTCATCGAGCCGATCATCCCCGACCTGATCGAGATTGGCGTGAATGTGCTCAACCCCGTCCAGCCGGATGTGATGGACCCCGCCCACCTCAAACGCGCTTACGGCGACCGGCTGGCCTTCTGGGGCACGGTTGGCACGCCGCAGCGCTGGGCCTGGGGCACGCCGGACGAGATACGCCAGGAGGTCCGCGAGCGGATCGCCACCGTCGGGGCGGACGGCGGGCTGATCCTCAGCCCGGCTTACGATCTGGAGCCGGAGTTCCGCTGGGAGAATGTGGTCGCCTTCTTCGACGCCATCGACCGGTGGGGGGCGTACTGAAACGGCCTCCCCCGGCGCCGCGGCGCCGGGGGCCGCGACGGCGCGCTACACCGCCAGGCGGGGGTACAGCCGCGCCCCGATCGCAATCAGGACCGCCGTCACCGCGAACAGCACCACAAGGTTGACCAGCAGCAGCGGCGTAACCGGCTGCCCCAGCATCAGCGTGCGCAGGACGTTCACCAGATACGACAGCGGATTGATCAGGGCCAGCACCTTCAGCCATTCGGGCATGATCGTGATCGGGTAGATGGCGTTGCTGGCGAAGAACAGCGGCATTGTCAGAAGCTGACCGATGCCCATGAAGCGCTCGCGGGTCTTAACCAGACAGGCGATGATCATGGAGAAAGTGGAGAAGATCGCCGACCCCAGAATCACGGCCAGCAGCACCCCCAGCAGGGCCAGCGGATTCCAGTTGATGTTCACCCCCAGCAGGGCCGACAGGATATAGACGATGATCGCCTGTGACAGCGCCCGCACGCCCGCCGAAAGCGCCTTGCCCAGCACCAGCGCCGTGCGCGGCGTCGGGCTGACCAGGAGCTTGTGGACAATGCCCAGATCGCGCTCCCAGATCACCGTGATCCCGCTGAAGATGGAGATGAACAGCACGCTCTGGGCCAGGATGCCCGGCGCCATGTAGTCCAGATACGACAGATCGCCGGTCGGGATGGCGCGGATGCTGGCGAATACCTGCCCGAATACCAGCAGCCACAGCGCCGGCTGCACAGCCCGCGTCAGCAGCTCAGTCGGGTCGTGGCGCAGCTTGCGCGCTTCCAGTTCCGCGATGACCAGCGTTTTCTGCACAAAGCGGAGCGAAGCGCTGAAGATGCCGATTGGCCTCAGCAGCGCCGCGCTATCCAACTCGCCGTGCGGTACGCCTTGTTCTTGCAGTGTCACGGTACGATCCTCCTGATTCCAGGCTGCTGCCCGAATAATGAATGAAAACGTCGTCCAGGGTGACTTCGTCGCCGCCAATGGAGGCCTTGAGCGACTCCGGCGTGCCGGAAGCCACCTCCTCGCCCAGGTGCATGATCACGATGTGGTCGCACAGATTGTCGGCCTCTTCCATCATGTGCGTGGTCAGGAAGATGGTGGTGCCGAACTCCCGGCCAAGCTGCTGGACATGCTCCCAGACAGCGCGGCGGGCGATCGGGTCCAGGCCGACGGTCGGCTCGTCCAGGAAGAGCACGGCGGGCCGGTGCAGCATCGACTGGGCGATCTCCAGCCGCCGGATCATGCCGCCGGAATAGGTGCGGACCAGTTGATCTGCTGCGCCGTCCAGCCCCATGAAGGCCAGCGCCTCCCGCACACGCGCTTCGCGCTCCTGGCCGGGGAGATCGTACAGCTTGGCCATGATCAGGAGGTTCTCGTAGCCGGTCAGCGTGCCGTCGGCGGAGAGCATCTGCGGCACGTAGCCGATCAGGCGCCGGATCTGGGCGGCGTGACGGGTGATGCTCAGCCCGGCGATGATGGCGTCCCCGGCGGTGGGGGGGAGCAGGGTGGTCAGCATCTTGATGGCTGTGCTTTTGCCCGCGCCGTTGGGGCCGAGCAGGCCGAATACCGTGCCGGCCTCGACGGTGATATTCAGATTCTTGACGGCGACCAGATCGTCGAACTGCCGTACCAGATTGTGCGTTTCCAGGATAGGGGTCATGGGCGTTGGGAGGACTCCGGTGAGTCAGGCGTAAAAGCGCGGGACAAGATATGCATGGCGTCGGAGACGGCGGCGCATTCCTCCGGGGAGAGGATGGCCAGGTCCTGGGCCAGGCGGGCCAGCGTCGCCTGGCGCGTGTTATGCAGCGTGTCGTGCCCGGATGCCGTCAGCGCCAGGGTGAGGCGGCGGCGGTCATCCGACGCTACTTCGCGCGTCAGCAGGCGGCGCCCGACCAGCGTATCGATCAGCTTCGACATGGAGGGCAGGGTCAGCCCGACGTGTTCGGCCACGTCGGAGAGCGACGCGCCCGCGTTGCGGCTGACGTAGTTCAGCGCCCGGAACTGCGGCACCGACAGGTCCGGCGACCGGTGGCTCCTCATCTCGGTGCGGAGAGTCCGCATGATGGTGGGGACGATTTCCATCACCAGGGAGGCGCAGTGCTCGATTTGCGCTTGATTAGTTGCTTTCTCTAATGGTTTCATAACCGAAGTATAGCGCCCTGCGGATGGATGCGCAACAACTTCGGGGGTGAGAAGCCGGGGAAAGGCAGCCGGGAACGGGGCGGGCGGGGGGATATTAGGCTGCGGGGATGCACGCTGGCGGCGCCCGGCTGACCGGCGGCCGGAGTGCATCCCCGTTCCGTTGCGAGGCGTCGCTAGGCCTGCTTGCCCAGCACGTAGCGGTTCATCCAGTCGAGGAGCGCGTCGTTATGGGCGCGGCGCAGGGGCGGCGGGCCGACGATAGAGCCAGCGTGCGGGCTGGCCGGCAGCCGCAGCATTTCGGCGACGCAACCGTTGGCTTTGAGCACGGTGTAGAACTGCTCGGACTGCTCCGGCGGGCAGCGCCAGTCATGCTCGCCCTGCACCAGCAGCGTCGGCGTCTTGCACCGGTGGGCGTACGTGATCGGCGCGCAGCGGGCGTATACGTCCGGCACTTCCCACGGGTGGCCGCCCAGCTCTTCCACGGCGAACCAGGCGCCGATATCGCTCACGCCGTAGAAGCTCACCCAGTTGGTGACGGGGTTCTCCGGCACGGCGGCTTTGAAGCGGTCGGTCTGGCCGACGATCCAGCAGGACAGGTTGCCCCCGCCGGAAAGCCCGCACACGCCCAGCCGGTCCGGATCGGCCAGCCCCTGAGCGATGGCGTAGTCCACGCCGGCCATCAGGTCCTTGTAGTCCAGGTTCCCCCAGTCGCCCTGGATCGCCGTGGAAAATTCGTCGCCGTAGCCGGTGGAGGCGCGGTGGTTGATCAGCAGCACGGCGTAGCCCGCGCCGGTCAGCATCTGGGTATCGAAGTGGAAGACATGGCCGAACGCGCCGTGCGGCCCGCCGTGGATGTACAGGATGGTCGGGTAGGGCGGCTTGCCAGTCGGTGGCTTCACCAGCCAGCCCTCCACCTGCACCCCGTCGCTGCCGGGGAAGAGCAGCCGTTCCACCCCCGGCTGGAGCAGCCCGGACAGCGGCACGGCGTTGATTTCGGTCAGGCGGCGCTCTTCGGCCTTCTTGATATCGCAGGTGTACAGGTCAACCGGGTTGTGCATGGTGCTGACGGCGTACAGGAGTGACGTGCCGTCGGCGCTCAGATCGAGCAGGTAACACGAGCGTTCCCCCGTGACGACCGGCTCCCAGGCTTCCGCGCCGTGCAGCGCGACCCGGTAAATGTGAACCTCGCCGCCGTCCTGAACATCGACAAAGGCGAACTTCCCATCGCTGCTGATGGGCAGGCTCATCGAATAGAGCATGGTCGGCATGTCGGACTGCAGCCCGCCGCCCACGCCGACCTTGAGGCCAGCCGTGCGGCACTGCGGCTTGCCGCCTTTCGCGCTGACTATCCACAGGTCCTGCTTGGAGCCGATGGGGCGGCGGGGTTCTTCGCCGGTGAAGGCGATATGCTTGCCGTCCGGGGTCCATCCAGCGGCGCCGATCATGCCCCAGTCGTCCAGCAGATCGCGGATGCCGCCGTCGATCACATCGACAATGCGCAGTTTGGGGGCGAATGCCCGGAGCGCGTCCGGCAGCATGGAGGCGAAATAGAGAATCTGCTTGCCATCGGGCGACCAGCTCGGGTTGGCGTTCATGGCGAGGTCGCTGGTCAACTGGCGGGCTTCGCCCCCTTCGGCGGAGATGACGTACAGGTCCTGCACGACCGGGTCCAGGTAGCCGATGCCGTTGAAGCGGTAGACGGAGCGGGTCACGCGGTACGGCTTGGCCGGATCAGGGGGGTCGCTCTGCGGGCCGGCGGTGAAGGCGATATGCCCTCCATCAGGCGACCAGACCGGGCCGCCCCCCACGCCCTGCTTGAGCGCGGTGAGCGCCCGCGCCTCGCCGCCGTCAACCGGGATCAGGTAAATCTGCGGCTTCTCCCCGCGCGTGGAGGTGAAGGCGATCTGCCGGCCATCGGGCGACCAGGCCGGCGCGGAGTCCTGCGCCGTGCCGCTCGTCAACTGGCGCGCCTCGCCCGTTTCCAATGATAGCAGCCACAGCGCGGCGAAATCCTGATCTTTCTCGGTATCGGTATGGGAAACGGCATAAACGACGTGCTTGCCGTCCGGCGACAGTTTGCCGGCCTGAATGAACTTGAGGCGGAACAAATCTTCCTTCTGAACAGCGCGAGGCTGTACTGCCTGGGACATCAGCAGCTCTCCTTAGGGTGGTAGGCGATTCATCTGGATGGCACAGTCCGGTTGAGTATAGCCGGTTTCGCGGAGAGTGGGAGGTGGGGAGTAGGGAAAAGCAGGGAACCGCCAGACGCCAGGGACGCCAAGAAAAGCAGGAAATAGGCGGTGGGGAGCAGGCAGTAGGGGGCTGGTGGTGAGGAGTGATTCCAACCGACTTCGATACACTGCCGTGGCGGAGGTTGGAGACCTGCCAACAATTTTAGGTTACAGTAGTAGCAGGAAGCGAAGGTGCGTGTTTCGGGAGCAAAGGAGCGGGAGCCGTGAGGCAGGTCATTCTCTACACAGATGAAGATGGATACTGGACTGCCGAATGCCCCAGTTTGCCGGGCTGTATCAGCCAGGGAGACACCAAAGAAGAGGCTATTGCCAACATCACTGATGCGATTCGGGCCTACACTGAAGCCCTGACTATGGCCGGCGAGGCAATTCCGCCGGACAGCATGAGTCACCAGATCGTGGTAGTGGCTGCGTGAGCAAGTTACCCCTGCTTTCTGTGCGAGAGTGTATCGGTGTGCTGGAGAAGATCGGGTTCTATCAGATGCATCAAACTGGATCGCACGTCATCATGCGTCGTGACGATCCCCAAACGACGATCTCTGTGCCCAATCATAGGGAAATCCGACGGGGCACGCTGCGCGCCATCATCCGGCAGGCCGGCATGACCGTTGAGGAATTTGTGGAACTGTTGTAAGCGTCGAGATGGATCCCCCGCGACACATCAAGAGGTTCGCCTGGTTTTGCCAGGCTATCCTATGCGGATAGTAGCTTTACCCCGGGTTGCCTGACGGGTTGGCTCGCACCCGACCACCCGTCTTTTGTTGTCGGGCCGCGCCGGGGATGGTATAGTGCCTTCCCGTTCGCTGGCCTGACGCAGATCGAAGGATCGCCCTCTATGACTCGCCGCGAGTCGCTCCGCCGGAACCTCCCGCCCCTGATTGTGGCGCTGCTCGTCCTGCTGGCCGCCTACCTGCCGACGCTTCAGACGACGATCAACGGGGCCGACCACTACTTCACCGCCGACGTGGGCGAGATTCAGATCGTACTCAACCGGTGGGGGACGCTGCATATCACCGGCTACCCCCTGTATACCGTGACGGGGAACGCGCTGGTCAGCCTGCTGCGGGCGCTGGGGGTCGGGCCGGCGCTCGCGCCCGCGCTCGTGTCGCTGCTGTGGGGGGAGATCGCCCTGGTCCTGCTGTACGTGCTCATGGTCGTCCTGACCGGCCGGCGCTGGACCGCCGCCGCCATCCTCGTCCTGTTCGGGCTGGTGCGCACAGTCTGGGTGCATCAGGTGATCGCCGAGGTCTACAGCTTCGGGCTGCTGCTGCTGGCTCTGCTGTTGCTGCTGGCTCTGTGGCCGGGGCCGGTCCGCGGACGGCTGTACTGGCTGGCTTTCATCGGCGGGGTCGGGGTCGGGCATCACCGCGGCATCGCCTTCGCCGCGCCGGCGCTGATCTACGCCGTCTGGCCGGCGCTGCGCCACCGGCTGACCGGCGGCGGGCGTCCCCTGGCCGGTGCGCGGTTCCTGCTCAACTGCCTGCTGCTGGGCGCGGTGGGCGTCTTTGTCCCGTATGTCTACCTGTGGCTGCGGGCCAGGGCCGGAGCGGCCTGGGTCTACGGCCATCCGGATACGCTGGCCGGGCTGTGGGATCAGTTCATCGGCACCGAAGCGGGCCATTATATCGGGCTGCCGGCTACATGGGACGCCCTGCGGGCCAATGCTGAGATGGTTGGCTCCGTCCTGCTCACCGACCTGACCCTCCCCGGCCTGATCGCCGGCGGGGCCGGGCTGATCGTCGCCCTGAGGAATCCGCGCCTGCGCCGGGCGGCGCTGACCCTGCTCCTGAGCGCGGCGGCCCCCGCTGCCTTTCATATCGTGCTGTACCGGGACGTGCTGTCCGCCCTGATCCTGCCGGTGGCCGTCTCAACCGCGTTTGGCTGGCTGTTCCTGGCGGACGCGCTGGCTGGCTGGGCGGCGCGGCGGAATTTCTCCGGCTGGCGGCGCGGGGTGCGGTGGGCCTGGGTTCCGCTCGCGGCGCTGCTGCTGGCCGCCCTGTTGATCCAGAACGGCCCGTTCATCCACGATCTCGTCACCGACCGGACGGCGCTGGCCTTCATCGATCTGGCCGAGGAAGCGCCGCCGGGTTCGTCGCTCATGATCGGCTGGGGCGTGTATTACTTCGCCGTCGCCTTCGCCCAGCAGGTGGACCCGGCGCTGGCGCCCCGGCTGGCGGAGGTGAATCTGGTGACACATGAGGCCGGGTTTTACAATCTGGCGCGTGACGGTCGGCTGATCACGCCCTCCTACACCTTTTATAACCAGCCGCCGGCCTGGTGGGAGGTGCGGCTGGGCCAGCCGCCGGTCCTGGAGGCCGCCGCGCCGGGCCTGGTGCGGATCGGGCTGGAGCCGCGCCGCCCTGCTGCGCCGCCGGAGGGCTTCGGCCCGACTTCGCAGGCGGTGGCGTGCGCCGCCGATTCGGTGACGCTGGATGTCATCTGGGCCACGGCGGATGTCCCCGCCGAGGACCTCAGCGTATTTGTGCACGCCCTGGACGCGGATGGCGCCGTGATCGGCCAGGCCGACCAGTCCGCTCCGGTTTACGGCTGGCGGCCGCTGACCGGCTGGACGGCGGGCGAGGCCGTGCGCGATATCTACCAGGTGCGGGTCGATCCGGCCCGCGTGGATCGCCTGCGCTACGGCTTTTATCGCGTCGCAGATGCCGGCTTCGAGAATGTGTACAGTTACGAGATCCCGGTCAACTGCGGCGCCTGACCGGGTGCAGCGCCACCCGGCGCTGTTATCGAGCCACCAGCCAGAATCTCTTTGATCTTTTCTGGCGGCTCCCCGTTTCCCCGACTGCCTGTTTCTCCACCCCGATAGACCTGGCCCGCTGGCGCGGTATACTCCTCCCCGCTGCAGACGGGAGGATGGCGCGCGTATGATCGAAAACTGGCTGGTCCCAACGCTGGCGCTGCTGCCGGTGCTGGCCGGGGTCCTGTGGGGAGTCGGGGTTCCCTGGGCGCTGGTTGTGCTGCCCCGGCGCGACTGGCGTTGCCCGGTCATGGTTGCCGCGGTCGGGCTGGCGCTGGGAGCGGTGTTACTCACGGCGGGTATGTTCGTGCTGGGCACGCTGGGCACGATCACCGCCGGCGGGACGGTCGCCCTCGGCGCGGGGATGGCGGCGGTCGGCGCGGCGCTGGCCTGGCGCCGCCGGAAGTCCGACCCCGGACCGGCCCCGGAGTCCGCGCCGCTGGCGGCCTGGGAGCGGCTGATTGTGGCCCTGCTGGTTATCGCCGTGCTGGCCCGCCTCCTGCGAACGGCTTACTGGCCGTTCGCCGCTTACGATCCGCTGTGGGTCTTCGGTTACAACGGGCGCGTCTTCACCCTGACCGGCCAGATTCCGCAGACGACCGGCTACTACCCCCAGCTTCTGGCCCTGCTGTACGCCTTCGGGCAGATGGTCTGGGGCGGCATCAATGACCACGCCGCCCGCGCCATCATCCCCCTGTTCGCGCTGGGGAGCATCCTGGCCGCTTACCTGCTGGGGGCGCGCCTCCTCTCCGAGGACCGGATCAGGGGCCGCCGGCTGGGGCTGCTGACCGCCTTCCTGTGGACGGCTTACCCCCTGCACGCTGACTGGTCTCGCTTCGGCGATCTGGAGATCCCGCTAACCTTCTTCTTCACGCTGGCCGCCCTGTTCTTCCTGCTGGCCTGGCGGGAGGAGTCGCGGCTCCGCTGGCGGTACGCGGCTGTCGCCGGGCTGATGCTCGGCGGGGCGATGTGGACCAAGCCGACGGCGGGGGCGCTGGTGTGGGGCATCCTGCTGCTCCTGCTGGTGGAGGCCGTCCGGCTGCGCCTGGACTGGCGGCGGCTGTGGCCGCGCGTCCGGATCGTGCTGCTGACCGGGCTGGCCGCCGCGCCCATCGGCGGCATGTGGTATCTGCGCAATCTGGCGCTGGGCCACCCGGCTGTGGTGTTCCCGGGGGCGTTCTGGCTGACCCAGGCCCAGCGCAGCGGACAGGAGCTGTTCTGGCCGCTGCTGGCGGCGAGTCTGCTGGCCGTCTGGCTGGCGGCGCAGCCGGACAGGCCGCGCCCGGACCTGCGGCTGCTGCTGCCGGGCCTGGCGCTGATGCTCCTCGGCGCGCTGCCTTCGGCGGGGCTGCCCGCGGCGGCGTTCCATCCGGTGGTGACCCGCCGCCTGACCGGCCCGGAAGTTGCCGCGATCCTGATCGGGCTGGCGCTGTACGCGGCAGCGGTTATCCGCTGGTGGCGGGCCGGGGGAAATGCGCAGATTGGCCGCGCTGCTCCCCGGGATGCGCTGGGAGTCGTCCTGCTCATCCTGCCTTACTGGTTGACCTGGTTCTGGTCCTATTCCTACCACCCCCGGCTGGCCTTTGCCATCGTGCCCCTGCAGATCCTCCTGATCGCCGCCCTGGCCCTCAAGGCTGCCGGAGCCGCTGGCGGCCGTCTGTGCCTTGTGCCGCGCGGGCGGCAGCGGCTGGCGGCGGCGCTGCTCGTCCTGCTGGCCCTGCCTGGCCTGTGGATCACTCTGGAGGACACCGTCCCCCACCTCATCGCCGGCGATCTGCCCGACGACGATGCCAAACAGCTCGCCTCCAATTACGCGCTGGCGCGCACCGTATTTCTGTTGCGGAGGGAGATCGACGCCAGCGACCGCCCGGTGCGCATCGTCGCGCCGGGGGACCTGCGACTGCCCTTCTTCTTCCCCGATCTGCCCGTTACCACCGATCCGGTCACCGATCTGGCCGTCCTCGATGAGGGCGTGACGCACTTCATTGACGGCTTCGAGGCCGGCCTGGCCTACGACGCAATCGGGCAGGGCGTGAATCCGGCCCGCGGCGCGATGGGCCTGTCCTGGCTGGCTGAGCCGCTGGCCCACGAATGGGACGGCGACTTTTACTACGATGTCTACCGGATTGACACGTCCCGCCGCCACCAGCCGCAGACCTTCAACGGCTATCTGGAGGATCGGGTCCTGTACCCCTTCGCTGAGGTGCTCGGCTACAGCATGACCGGCCTCGACTTCTGGCCGGGCCGGCGCATCATCCTCAATATTGTGTTTCATGTGCTGGAAGAAACCGACCGGGATTACACGATCTACCTGCATGTGATGGAAGGCGACCGGCTTGTGGCGACCTGGGATCATGTGCCCGGCAACGCCCGCTACCCGACCTCGCTCTGGCAGGCGGGAGAGTACATCGAAGACCGGGCCTGGGTGGAGCTTGGCGACGATGTGTCGCCCGGCACCTACCGCGTGGAGATGGGTTTTTACGACCTGGCGACCGGAGAGCGCGTGCCCGCCCGCGTCGGAAGTCGCACTGCCGACGGCTTCTTGCTGGTGCCCGTCATTAACAAACTGGTCAGCCCGCCGGCCCAGTAAAAATTACCCGAATAAATAAGATGCGCTTCCTGTTCAATCTGCCTATAATCATCAGTCAGATGGACGTTGTTTCTGCGCCTGCGAATAAGCGGGATATCCGGGATAGCCGTGTCTAACCTTTACGCGCTCCTCCTGCTGATCAGCGCGGCCGGGCTGGTGTACGTGGCCTGGCAAGTCTCCCGCCAGTTGCCTCAGCCCGGGCAACGGTTCTTCATCCTGTTTCTGCTGGCGACAGCCTTCTGGATGTTCGGGTACAGTCTCCAGCTTATCGTGCCCGATCAGGAATTCACCTATTTCTGGGCGCGGGCCAAGTGGCTGGGCCGGCTTTATGTGACGCCGCTGTGGCTGATCTTCGTCATCATCTACACCGGCCCCGACAATGGCTGGCGGCGTCCCCCGTCAAAGTTGCTCCTGGCGGCGCTGCTCGGCATCCCCATCCTCATTATGATCCTGATCTGGACTACGGGCGCCCACGGCTTCTTCTGGACCCAGCGCCAGCTTCAGGCTGAGTCGGGCTTTTTGCGGTTCATGATCGGCGAAGGGCCGCTGGTAGTCCCTTATATCCTTTACGCGACTGCGCTCCGGCTGGTGACGCTGGTTATTCTCGTCCACACCCTGCGCGATATCCATCTGCAACGCCGCTACCAGAATACTGTGCTGGCGCTGGGGACGGTCTTCACCCTGCTGATCAGCGCGATGGATATCTCAAACGTGCTTATACCGCAGATAAGCATCCAACTGGCCCCGGCGGCCTCCGGAATGGCGGCTTTCCTCTTTTACTGGGTGATATATCCCGGCCGCCTGCTGGACATAACCCCGTTCACGCGCAGCGAAATTGTCGAGAGCATGAGCGACGGCGTGATCATCTTCGACGCGGCGAACCGCATCATCGACTTCAACCCGGCGGCGGAACGGCTGACCGGCCTGGTGGCCGCTGCTGTGGTTGGCCAGCCCGGCGAGACGGCGCTGAGCGCCCTGCCAGAAGCCGCTGTGCCTTACACGGGCGCCCGCCGCGCCCATGCCGAAGTCCCTTTCCAGCGCGGCAATCAGCGCCTGGCCCTCGATCTCACCCTGATCCCGCTGACCGACCGCTTTGGGAGTACTTCCGGGCGGATGGTCATGATCCGCGACGTGACCGGCGAGAAGCAGTCGGCGGCGGTCCTGCGGCAGGCACTGGTGCGCTCCCATGTCCTGTATCAGGCCAGCACGTCGCTGATTGCCTTTGAGAATCTCTCGGCCCTGCTGCGTAACGTGGTCTACGCTGTCGTGGATGCTTTATCGGCCTACTGGGTGTGTGTGATCGGCTTCGGCCCCGGCGAGGAGCAGGTCATTACCCACATGGTCAACGGCGGCCCGGGAGCCGGCGAGGTCTCCCTGCCGACGGATGAGATGCTGCTTTCCGGCCTGGTTGGCCAGGCGCTGGAAACGATGGAGCCGGTCTTTTCGCCGCGCACTATGCTCCGTGATCCACGACAGGGGGCGGTGACAGCCAAATGGCGCGAGGATAACGGCCTCGGCCCGATCATCGTCGTCCCCCTGCGTTACCGGGACCGGACCTTCGGGGCGATGCTGGCGGCGAACCGCCTCGACGACGCCGACTTCAGCCACCAGGATGTCGAGCTTATGATTGTCCTGGCCAGCCAGGCCTCTGTCGCCATCGGCAACGCCCGCCTGCTGGAGACGGTGCAGCAGTATGCCGCCGAGCTGGAGGAGCGCAACCGCGAGCTGGATGCCTACAGCCATACGGTCGCCCATGATCTGAAGAAGCCGCTGACGTATATGCTCGGCTACGGCGATCTGCTCAACGAGGACGAGCGGCTGCCGGCTGATGCGCGCCTCTACGCCGCCCAGATCAGCCAGGCTGCTCACAAGATGAACAATATGGTCGAGAACCTGCTGCTCCTGGCCCGGCTCCGCCAATCGGAGACCGTGCTGGAGCCGGTCCCGCTGGGACCTGTGGTGCAGGCGGCGGTGGAGCGCTTCGCCGACGATCTGGCTGAGCGGGGAGTCCGGCTGGAAATTGAGCCGGAGATGCCGTCCGTGCTTGGCAATGCCGGCTGGCTGGAGGAGGTCTACGCCAACCTGCTCAGCAATGCTATCAAGTACATCGGGCGGGATAACCCGGATCCCTGGGTGGCGATTCGCGCCCGCCAGATCGGGGAGGAAGTGTACTGTGAAGTGTGCGATAATGGGCGGGGGATTGCGCCGGAAGACCAGAAGAAGCTGTTCAAGCTGTTCTCGCGCTTTCATGTCGATCAGGCGGCGGGATATGGCCTGGGGCTTTCCATCGTCATGCGCATCATCACCAAGCTGAACGGCCTGATCGGTGTGGAGAGCGCGCCGGGGCAGGGCAGTACCTTCTGGTTCACGCTGCCGGCGGCGCCTCCTCCGGCGGAGCCAGCCGCTAATTCCGGGCTGGCGGAATAAATAGACTTACCCCGTACGATTTGTTACAATAGGCGGGGGCTGGCCGGCAGCTCTGGCTGTCGGGGGCGAAAAATCGGGGACCGTGGGGACGCCAGAATCGCCCGCGTCCTGGCGGTTCAAGTGCTGTTTGCCGCTGAAGCGCCCTGCGATCGCGAACAGGCCGGACAAGTATGTTGACCGGGGGGCGAAACCGGCGCATAATCCGTGTTTATCCCCCGCCATCGGCCGGTTGTAGCGGCCTGGCGTCACCCGCTGTACTCTGACTGGATGGCAACCATTCGGGAAGCAAAAGGCGAACGAATGACTGAAAACACAGTAACCCTGCACATTGATGGAACCCCCTACCAGATGCCGGAAGGCATGAACCTGGTGGACGCGGCGCGCATCTATGCCGGCATTGAGATTCCGATTTTCTGCTACCATCCCAAGATGGAGCCGGTCGGCATGTGCCGGATGTGCCTGGTGGATATCGGGTTTGAGGCGCGCGACCGGGCTACCGGCGAGCCTGTGCTGAATCCCGACGGCACGCCGCAGGTGCGCTGGGGGCGCAAGCTGGAGACGGGCTGCACCACCCGCGTCACCGCCGGGATGCACATCCGCACTAAAACTCAGGCTGTCACCAAGGCCCGCAAGGACATACTGGAATTCCTGCTCAGCAGCCACCCGCTGGATTGTCCGATCTGCGACAAGGGCGGCGAGTGCCCGCTGCAGGACCTGACCATGCGCCACGGGCCGGGCACCAGCCGGATGGCCTTTGACGAAAAGAAGAGGCTGGGCAAGCACCTGCCGCTGGGCGATCTGATCGTCCTGGATTGCGAGCGGTGTATCCAGTGTGCCCGCTGCATCCGCTTTCAGGCGGAGGTCGTCGGCGACGATGTGCTGGCCTTCCACGAACGGGCCCGCTCCCTGCAGATCATCAGCATCAGCGATCCGCCGTTTGATACGTATTTCGGCGGCAACACAGCCGATGTCTGCCCGGTCGGGGCGCTGACCACGGTCGATTTCCGCTTCGGCGCCCGCCCGTGGGAGATGGAGAATATCCCCAGCATCTCGCCGCACGGCCCGGTTGGCGAGAATATCGCCCTCGGCGTCCGGCTGGACCGCGATTCTGGCGGCGTCAAGCGCGTCAAGCGCGTCCTGCCGCGCCAGAACGAAGAAGTCAACGAAATCTGGATTTCGGATAAGACCCGCTTCGGGCATCATTTCACGCTCAGCCCCGACCGCTTGCAAACGCCGCTGCTCCGCAAGCGCGGCGAGCTGGTCGAAGCGTCGTGGTCGGACGCGATCAAGGCGGCCGCCAAAGCGGTCAAAGAGGCCGGCAACCGCGTCGGCATCATCGCCGGGCCGATGATGACTAACGAGGACCTGTATATGCTGCGCGGGCTGGCCGGGCACGTGGGCAGCCGCAAGCTCGGCGTCTGGCCGCCCAACCTGGGCGACCCCGATCCGGTCGCCGAAGTCGGCATCGCCGCCGGCTCGCGCCTGACCGCGCTGGGCAAAGGCGACGCCGTGCTCGTGATCGCCTCCGATCTGGAGGAAGAAGCGCCGATCTGGTTCCTGCAAGCCAAGCAGGCCGCCGATCGGGGCGCGCACCTGGTGGTCGCCAATATGCGCACCACCAAGCTGGATCGCTACGCCGGGCACGTGATCGCCTACGACTTCAACGAGGGCGTGGATGTCCTCAACGGCCTGACGGCGGCGGCGATCAGCCATCGCTGGACGAACAGGAGCGCGCTGGAGCGTGTCAACGGATATGACGAGTTAACCGCGGCCCTCAAGGGCACGCGCCAGCCTTACAAAGAAGCCGCCGAAGCCATGGCGAAGGCCCGCAACCTGGTGGTCTTCGTCGGCGACGATGGCCTGGACCCGGAGGGGCATACTGCGTTGCTGCGGGCGGCGGCCAACTTCCTGATCATCACCGGGCACGCCGGGCAGCTCAATAACGGCCTGGTCCCCGTCTGGCCAGGAGCCAACACGCAGGGCGCCTTCGATCTGGGCTTCAGCAGCGAAAACACCCGCGCCATGCTCAAGAACCCGCCGGAAGTGTTGATTCTGGCCGGCGCGCCGGCGGCCGCCGATCCGGCCTATGCCGCGCTGCTGGATCGCGTGGAGACCGTGATCAGCCTGACGATGTTCCACAATGCCGCCGCCGGGGCGGACGCCCCGACGACCGCCGTCGTCCTGCCCATCCAGAGCTTCGCCGAGCGCGATGGCACGTTCACCAGCGCCATGCGCCGCGTGCAGCGCTTCTATACTGCGCACGGCCCGGCGGGCCAGAGCCTGCCGGCCTGGGAAGCAGTCGGCCTGATCGGCGAGAGGCTGGGTATGCCCCGGCCGCCGCGCAGCAGCGCCCTGGTCATGCAGGCCCTGACCGAAGAAGTGCGCCTGTACAGCGAGATGACCTACCCGGCCCTGGCGCGGGTCGCCGAGCAGTTCCCGCCAATCGGGGCATCGCCGGATTTCTACGGCGGCGCGACGCGGTCTGCGGCGGGCGGCACCGGCATCGCCTGGCCGAGCCGGGCGGAGGGCAGGGGCAAGCTGACCGTCAAAGCCGTTCGCGCGCCGGAAGGCGTCAAGCCCGGCCCCGGCGAGCTGGTGATCTCCCCGGTGCGCCGCCTGTACGATCGCACGCCGGAGTTTTACACCGCCACCCTGATGCATGGGCGCATCCCGGAGCCGTTCGCCGCGGTCAACACGGCGGACGCCAGCCGGCTGGGGATCGCCAATGGCGATTCGGTAGTCGTGCATGTGGCGGGCGCGGCTGTGCATGTCACGGCTGTGGTGGACAGCTACGCGCCGGAAGGCGTGGTGCTGCTGCCGCTCTACCTGAGCAGTGAGCCGATGCCGCTGGTTCCGCTGGCGGGCACGGTGGAGAAGATCACAGAGCCGGTCCCCGCTGATTAAGGGCTGTGCGCGCCCGGGGCGGGTTTGCCGGCCGGTACGACCGCCGGCAGTTTGAAGAAGGAAGAGCCGCATGATCGATCCCAGTCTGATTGTCTCCTGCTCGGCCAGCACGGCGTGCAGCCTGGCCCATGCCATCATCATGAGCGTGCTGATCTTTGCCACGCTGATGGGCGGCTTCGCCTACACGACCTGGCTGGAACGACGGCTGGTCTCCCGCTTCCAGCACCGGGTTGGGCCGAACCGGGTCGGGCCGGCTGGCCTGCTCCAGCCCGTTGCCGATGGCATCAAGCTAATCTTCAAAGAAGACTTCATCCCGGCGGAGGCGGATAAAGCCATCTACCTGCTGGCCCCGATTCTCAAGGCGGTCCCGGCCCTGATTGTGCTGGCCGTGGTGCCGCTCGGCCCGCCGATCCTGATCCCGTGGTTTGACGGCCTGTGGTATCAGGTGCCGCTGGGCATCGCCGATGTCAATGTCGGCGTGCTGTGGCTGCTGGCGATCACCAGCATCGGCACTTACGGCGTCGTGCTGGCCGGCTGGTCCAGCGGCAACAAGTACTCCATGCTCGGCGGCCTGCGTTCCAGCGCCCAGATGATCAGCTATGAGCTGAGCATGGGCCTCTCTATGCTGGTCCCGGTCATGATTGTCGGCAGCCTCTCCATTGCCGATATCATCAACGGGCAAACGGCGCCGCCAATTGTCGGCTGGTATCTCTGGCAGAATCCGCTGGCGGCGGCAGTACTGATGATCGCCATGCTGGCGGAGGTCAACCGCTCGCCCTTCGATATGCCGGAAGCGGAGTCGGAGCTGGTCGGCGGCTACCACACTGAGTACAGCGGCATGAAGTTCGCCCTGTTCTTCGCGGCGGAATACATCGGCATGATCGCCATCAGCGCTATTGCCGCCTCGATGTTCTTCGGCGGTTATCACTGGCCGCTCCCGGCCACGTGGGCGCCGATCTTCGGGCCGGTCAATATGTTCATCAAAATCGTGCTGTTCCTCAGCGGCATGGTCTGGATACGGGCCACATTGCCCCGTATCCGCTATGACCGCCTGATGGCCTTCGGCTGGAAGGTGATGTTCCCGCTGGCGCTGCTGGCGCTGGCCTGGACGGCTGTCGTCCTGGTGGTGGCCGACATGGCGGAAGATCCGCTGGTCTACCAGCTCGTGGCCGGGCTGGTGATGGGCGTGGTCGCCCTGTTCCTGCTCATCTGGACGTGGCGGCGCAGCCAGCGCAGCGCCGCGCCCCTGGATGTCACCGATTCGCGCAACAGCGTCGGCTGGGCGATCGTGCATGCCATTGGCGCGATTGTGGCGGCGCCCTTCGCCGTCTATGACTGGCTGATGGCGCACCGGGGCGGATTCTCGGGCCTGTGGGATGTCACCCGCCGGGAAGAAGCCGCGCGCCGCGCGGCCCGGGCCGCGGCCGCCGCCGCAGCAGCCGCTGAAGCAGAAGCACCGACGGATACAGATAACGCGGAGTGATTATAAAAGCGACCGGTACGCGGGGGGAAGAGTCTCACTGAGAGGGAGTAACCTGTGAACCTGATACGCGGATTTGTGACAACTTTCAAATACCTGTTCCGCGAGCCGGTAACCTACCAGTATCCGGAGCAGGAACGCCCCTTCCGGGAGCGTTATAAGGGCCGTCACGCCCTCAAGCGTTACGACAACGGCCTGGAGAAGTGCATTGGCTGCGCGCTGTGCGCGGCGGCCTGCCCGGCGGACGCTATCTGGGTAGAAGCGGCGGAAAATACGGACGAAGTACGCTACAGCCCCGGCGAGCGTTACGCCAAGACATACGAGATCAACATGCTGCGCTGCATCTTTTGTGGCTATTGTGAGGACGCCTGCCCGACTGAAGCGATTGTGCTGGAGCATGAGCACCGGCTGAGCTTCACCGACCGCCGGGACGCTATCTACACCAAGGCCGACCTGCTCGACCCCCCGTCGGACGGGGTTCCCGATACGCCGCAGCGTGTCCCTCCGGGGAGCTTTGACCGCTCCATCCCGGATATGCAAAACCCGCTTTAGGGTGTCCCAGCCGGTGCAAGCCTTTGCCGCTCCCGGCTGATTTTTTGCCTGCCCGAAACGGCACATGTCCCCTGATATTGCGCCGGGGACTCTCTATGCTGTTCGGGCTTTCGCTTAGTGACAAGAAGGAGGTTTCATAAACCCGAGATGCGCGTTGCGGTTCTGGCGAACCTTAAGCAGAACGCTCCGACCTGGGAAGGCATGTCGCCGGACCAGTGGGATGATCTTGACAGTCCTAAAACGGTCAACGCCCTCATCGCCGCTATTAAGTCGCGCGGGCACCAGGCTGAATTCCTGGAAGCCAACATCCGTCCGCCGCACAACCTGATCCAGCGCCTGGAGGAGTACAACCCTGATATCTGCTTCAATATCGCCGAGAGCCACTTTGGCGACGGGCGAGAAGCGCAGGTCCCGGCGATACTGGAAATGCTGGAGATTCCTTACACTGGCAGTAAGGTGTTAACTCTGGCGTTGGCCCTGGATAAGCCAATGACCAAGCGCATCCTGTGGTATCACGGGCTGCCCACGCCTGAGTTTCAGGTGTTCGATCGGCCCGACGAAGCAATTGAGGAAGATCTGCTGGACGAGGCCCAAAAAGAGCTGCGCTTTCCGTTGTTCGTCAAACCCAGCCGCGAAGGCACCAGCATGGGCGTCAGCTCAGAGAGCATCGTCTATACTGTTGATCAGCTTTATACTCAGGTGAGGCGCCAGCTTAAGCTGTACAAGCAGCCGATTCTGGTGGAACACTTCATCGAGGGGCGCGAACTGACGGTCGGCATGGTCGGCAATATCGCTGAGCCGGTCGCCCGTCGTATCAGCGATCACGCCATGCGTACCGCCCTCCCTGACGGGCTGAACTTCTTCCCGATCATGGAGATCAATACCGCCGCCTACCGGGAATCGGAGGCCGGCCTTTACACCAACCGCATGAAGGTGGAGCTGGCTGAGGATTACTACTACCTGTGCCCGGCGCCTGTTGGAGAGGACCTGGCCTTTGAGCTTAAGGCGCTGGCCGGAGCGGTGTTCCGCGTGATCGGCTGCAAAGATGTCGCCCGCGTGGACTTCCGGCTGGATCAGGCGAACAACGATAAGCCGTATATTCTGGAAGTGAATACGCTGCCCGGTCTGAACCCGGGGTACAGCGATCTGTGCATTCAGGCTCACGCCGCCGGCTGGACTTACGAGGACCTGGTCAATACCATCCTCGACCTGGCTGTAGAGCGCCAGGCCCGCCCCGGCGTATACGCGCAGGGATAGCGATGTTGAAATCAGAACGGATCGGGGGCCTAAATGATGCAGGTCCCCGGCCCTTCTGTTACAATACAGGCAATACCCCCTGGCGGACGGCCTGCCGGGGGGAAAGAAAGAACGGGGGGCCGCCAGCAGTCCGGGCGGGCGTAGGGGAAGAGACAGGCTTCTGACTCGCCCGCCAGCCCGGTGAGGGCGGTGACCGGGGGGCACAGCGCCGCATTTTCGCCCGTATAAACCGGGAAAAACCCTGACATTCGTTGTATCATGGCGGCCTGGCGATTTTTGCCCTGGCGAATACGCCATCTGGAATTGGACTATTTGGGTCATTTGCGCTAAACTGCACAAGCGCAACTATTTCTGGACAGGACAACGCCTATGACGGAAGTGTTTGTTTTTTTGATCGTCGGCGCGATCGCCATCCTGTCAGCAGCCTTTATGCTGATCAGTGAGAACGCGGTCCACAGCGCGCTCTTCCTGGTCCTGAACTTCTTTTGTGTCGCCTTCTTCTTTCTGACCCTCAGCGCGCCGTTCATCGCCCTGATTCAGATCACGGTTTATGCTGGCGCGATCATGGTGCTGTTTCTGTTCGTGATCATGCTGCTGGGGGCGGAACGGGTTGTGCCCGGCGCCGGGCCGTACCACTGGCTGCCCCGGGCCGCGATCGCCCTGGCTCTGGTCTTCCTGCTGACGATCGGCCTCGCCGTGGCTGGCGGAAATGTGAACTTCAATAATCCGCCGCCGCCGCAGCCGATGCTGCGCCTGATCCACGCCGCCGACGGCCCGCCGTTTGATGTTTACCTCAACAACCAGCTCTTTGAAGAGAACGTGGTCTACCGCCAGGCCACCGGCTACCGGTCTGTGCCCGCCGGCGAATATGCGATCGCCATCTATCCGGCCGGGGCGGACCCGGCCACGTCGGCCCCGGCTATTCTGGGCGACTTCACGCTGACCAATAACTCGGCGATCAGCGTGGCCATGCTGGGGGCCGGCAGCACGTACACCCTGAGCCGCCTGGTGGATAATCCGTTCTCAACCGGGGCGGATCAGGCCCGCCTGACCGTGCTCAATGGCCTGCCGGACGCCGGCCCGATCGATCTGGTGGACCCCGGCCTGCCTTCCACGACGGATGACGACGATGTCCTGATCGCCAGCGCTTCGTTCGCCGAGCCGATCGGGACGCTGCTTGTCGAAGCCGCCGAAGCGCGCACGCTGACTATCCGGCCTTCCGGCAGCCCGGGGGCCAGCCCGCTGGTGACCTATCACGATCTGGCGCTGGCGCGCGACACCAACAACATCCTGATACCGTCGCCGGAACGGCTTTCGACCGGCGGGATGCGCGTCGTCCCCCTGGTGATCGCCACCGCCGCCCTGCCGGAGTTCGGCAGCCCGCAGGCGGTCGGCGCGGAGCTGTATACCGCCTATCTGCTGCCGTTTGAGCTGGTGTCCGTGCTGCTGCTGACGGCTATGGTCGGCGCTGTGGTGCTGACCCGCCGCGATCTGATTGCCGAACATCGCCCGCGCCGCCAGGTCGTGCGCAGGCCGCTGGTCGGGCCGCAGGCGGCCTCTGCCCTGGCGACGCAGATCGGGGACCAGGAGTCTGTCGAGCAGATTCTCTCCGAGCCGGCTCCGCCCGCTGAGCCGACGCCGGAGGGCACGTAGGAGGGCCAATGGAGCCGATCCCTGTTTTTGTGCCGACTGAGCTGTATCTGGCGCTGGCCGTCGTCCTCTTTGTGATGGGGGCGCTCGGCGTAGTTATCCGGCGCAGCGCCATTCTGATCTTTATGTCGATTGAGCTGATGCTCAACGCTGGCAATCTGGCTATTGTCGCCTTTGCCCGCCACTGGGGACAGGTCGGCGGGCAGGTCCTGGTGTTCTTTGTGATGACGGTGGCGGCGGCAGAAGTGGCTGTCGGTCTGGCCCTGATTGTGACGATCTTCCGCTCCAGGCGCAGCATCAACGTTGACGAGCTGCACCAGATGGAAGGCTAGAGCGGCCTCCGCCGGCTGCTTCCTGAAGGCGCCCCCGCCGGGCAGGCGTTATCCGGGGGGGCAGGGTGGGCTTCACCGCATATACGTGAAGGCAAGGGTTTATGGAAAACCTGGCGCAACTGGTTCCACTGGTTATCATCGCTCCGCTGATCGGGATGTTGATCAACCTGTTCCTGGGTAAGTACCTGGGCGAACGAGGGGTTGGCATGGTCGCCATCGGCGCGGCGCTGATCGCCTTTGTCGTGGCGGTGCTGCTGCTTGTCCAGCAGACGGCGACAGGGTACGCGCCGGTGGTGGTCGAGATCCCCTTCTTCTCGCGCTGGATCGACGTGCCGGCGGCGGCCCTCTATATCGGGTGGCAGTTCCGCGTGGACACGCTCAGCGTGACCATGATGCTGGTCGTGGCTGGCGTCGGCTCCCTGATCCACTTTTACGCCACCGGTTACATGCACGGCGACTCGATGTACCCGCGCTTCTTCGTCTACCTCAACATGTTCCTCGTCTTCATGATGTTGCTGGTGACGGGCAACAATTTCCTGGTCCTCTTCATCGGCTGGGAAGGCGTGGGATTTTGCAGTTACATCCTGATCAGCTTCTGGTGGGACAGGGCGCAAAAGGACAAGCAGTTCGGCACTGTCGGCTGGAAGAACTCCCTGGCCGGGCGCAAGGCTTTCATCGTCAACCGCGTTGGCGACTTCGGCCTGCTGATCGCGCTCTTCCTCACCTTCTGGACCTTCGGCACGCTGGATTTCTACAAGCCGGGCGAGGTCCCGATCCAGTCCGTACACGAACAGACGCGGGTGATTGAGGTCGTGCGCACCGATGAAACGGCGCCCGCCCCGGCCAGCCCTGCCCTGGACGAGCCGCACCCGGCCGCGATGGGCGTCTTTAACCAGGCCGAACAGATGATGGCGGAAGGCGCCACAGTCAGCTTCGGCTCGATCACGATGCCGATTCAGACCGTGCTCACCCTGATCGCGCTGTTCATGCTGCTGGGCGTGACCGGCAAGAGCGCCCAGATTCCGCTGTTCGTCTGGCTGCCGGATGCGATGGCCGGCCCGACCCCGGTCAGCGCCCTGATCCACGCGGCGACGATGGTTACTGCTGGCGTCTACCTGATCGTCCGCAGCCAGGTGTTTTACCATTACGCGCCGTTCGCCAGCGGGGTGGTGACCCTGGTCGGGGCGGTCACGGCTCTGGTCGGCGGCTTCATCGCCCTCGGTCAGTGGGATATCAAGAAGGTGCTCGCCTACAGCACCGTCAGCCAGCTTGGCTTCATGGTGGCGGCGGCGGGCATCGGGGCCTACACGGCGGCCATGTTCCACCTGGCGGCACATGCCCTGTTCAAGGCGCTCCTCTTCCTCGGCAGCGGGGTGGTGATTCACGCTGTGGAGCACGGCTACCATCACGTCCAGCATCTGAAGGAGGGCGAGCATCACGCGGAACACGGCGGCGACGCCCCCGAAGATGAGGAGGAGCCGTTCGACCCGCAGGATATGCGCAATATGGGCGGGTTGAAGGCCAGTATGCGTCGGACGTACTGGTTCTACCTGATCGGCGCGCTGGCGCTGGCCGGCATCTTCCCGCTGGCCGGGTTCTGGTCCAAGGATGAAATCCTGGCGGAAGGGCTTATGCGGGGCTTTGTGGAAGGCGACCTGGTCGGCTACATTGCCTTCGGCCTGCTCTTTATCTCGGCCCTGCTGACGGCGTTCTATATGGGCCGCCAGGTGATCCTGGTCTTCCACGGCCAGCCGCGCACCGAAGCCGCCCGGTACGCCGGGGAGCGCGCCTACGGCATGCGGGTGATGGTCAACGTCCTGGCCGTGCTGGCTGTGGGCACTGTCGTTTTTGGCTTCATTAATGTGGCGTCGGGCTTCTGGGTGGTGGATCGGATTATCAGGCCGCATGTGTTCGCCGACTGGCTGCAGCACACTGTCGTTTACGCCCACCCGGCCAACGCATTGATGGGCGTGGCTATCCTGGCGGTGGCCGGCGCCGTGATTATGATTCTGGCGGCGCGGAGCATATACCTGCACAGGCCGGTGGTGGAAGGCGACAAGGACCCGCTCCAGGTCAACCCGCAAACCGAAGGGCTGTTCGCCCTGGCCAATGCCCGGATGTTCTGGGATGAGATTTACGACAAATATATTGTGGTGCCGTTCACACGGGCCGGGCACTGGCTGGCTGACCGGCTGGATTCGGCCTTCCTGCACGATTTCGTGCACGATGTCCTGCTCGTGAAGACTTTCAACGGCGTGGCGCGGCTCCTGGGCCGGCCGGTGGACCTGGGCATCATTGATGGTGCGGTGAACGGCCTCGGGCGTCTGGCGCAGGCCATAGCCGGGCCGCTGGGCCGCCTGCAGACCGGCTACGTGCGCGTCTATGCGCTGAGCGTGTTCATCGGCGCGCTGCTGGTCATTGTTCTGCTGTTGCTGCCGCTCTTGCAGGTTATGGGCGGCAATTAGCCGCCATAAGCGAACCGTTCTACGGGGGAACGCATCTTATGGAAAATACCGGGATTTCGCTGACCACGCTGACCCTGTTCGTGCCGCTGATCGGCATGCTGGTGCTGCTGTTCATCCCGCGGAGCCAGGAACATACCATCCGCTGGGTATCTCTGGCGACCACGGTGATCACCTTTGTGATGACCCTGCTCATGCTGGCCGCCTTCAACAGCGGCGACCCCGATCTTCAGCTTGTGACGTATATGAGCTGGATCCCCCAGTGGGGCATCAGCTACTACGTCGGCGTCGATGGGCTGAGTATCCTGCTGGTGCTGATGACCAGCTTCATCATGCCCTCGGCCATCCTGGTGAGCTGGAAGTCCATCAAGGAGCGGGTCAAGCTGTACTACGCCTTCATGCTCCTGTTGCAGTGGGCCATGATCGGCGTGTTCGTGGCGCAGGACCTCTTCCTGTTCTACATATTCTGGGAAGTCACCCTGATCCCGATGTACTTCCTGATCGGCATCTGGGGCGCGGAGAACCGCGTATACGCCGCCGTCAAGTTCTTCCTCTACACGATGGCCGGCTCGATCCTGATGCTGCTGGCGATCCTGTTCCTGGGTAACGAGGGCGGGACCTTCGCCGTCCCGCAGCTTGTGGAAGCTGTCCGCAACGGCACGCTCCAGTACGCGCCCGGCATTGAGATGCTGCTCTTCGTGGGCTTCGCCATCGCCTTCGCCATCAAGGTCCCGGTCTGGCCGCTGCACTCGTGGCTCCCGGATGCCCACGTGCAGGCCCCGACCGCCGGGTCGGTCATCCTGGCCGGCATCCTGCTGAAGATGGGGACCTACGGCTTCGTGCGCTTCAACCTGCCGCTGTTCCCGCAGGCCAGCGTGGAAGCCGCGCCGGTTGTGGCCCTCCTGGCCGTGATCGGCATCCTTTACGGCGCCTGGGTGAGCTACGCGCAGGATGACGCCAAGAAGCTGGTCGCCTATTCGTCGGTCAGCCACCTCGGTTTTGTGATGCTCGGCATCTTCGCCCTGACCGCCGCCGGCATCCAGGGCGGTATCCTGCAGATGGTCAACCACGGCATCAGCACGGGCGCGCTGTTTATCCTCGTCGGCATCCTGTACGAAAGGCGGCATACTAAAGCGCTGGCGGCGTTCGGCGGCATATGGAAGGTCCTGCCGGTCTTTGGTGGGCTGAGCCTGATCTTCGTCCTGAGCAGCATGGGCCTGCCCGGCCTCAACGGCTTCGTCGGCGAGTTCACCATCCTGCTCGGCGCGATGGGCAGCGATGTGTTGAGCTTCTTCTTCACCTTCTTCGCCACCCTCGGCGTGATTATGGCCGCCATCTACCTGCTGTACCTGTTCCAGAAGATCTTCATGGGGCCGGTGGACAAGCCGGAGAATGAGGCGCTCAAGGATCAGCCGCTGACCTGGCAGGAATACGCCGCCCTGATCCCGCTCCTGATTCTGGTCTTCTGGATCGGCCTGCAGCCGGCGGGCTGGTTCGCCCAGATGAGCGCGTCCGTCAGCCAGCTTGTCGCCCAGATCGGCCCCTACGTCCAACTGGCGGCCGGCGGGTAAGCGGCAATCCCGCAGCATACAGGGGCGTCCGGCGAGGGCGCCCTTTTTTGTCGCCTGTGCGGGGGAGGATCCTCCGGGGTTCACGGCGTGGTGGGACTTCAGGGCAATAGTCCCGGCGAGCGTGCCCGGCTATAATGGGGGCATGTGGCTGTCCCGGGGACGATCGTCATACAGGCCGCCGGGAGGATGGGGAGGAGTGGGCATTATGCGCAGCTTGTCGCGGACTGTCGTTCGCTTCTGGCGGGTTGTCGCGCTGCTGATCGTTGTGGCTGCGGTTCTGCCGCTGGCGGAAGGTGCGCTCAGGGAGACTCCGTCCGTCTCGGCTCAGGGGGAAGATGGGGTAGTTGTCCGCACTACTGACAACGTGCGGCTGCGGGCTGCGCCCAGCACGGCCTCCCGCATCTACGATGTGGCCCGGCGCGGCACACAGCTCACGGCGACGGCAATCAGCTCCAACTACCGCTGGATTCGGGTGACCTTCCACGGGCAGGGCGGCTGGATGGCCCGCCGCTATCTGACCGTGGTCTCCGGGGATGTTGCCGCGCTGCCGGTGTCCGATGAATACGTCCCGCCGGCTGTGGTCTCGGCCAGCCAGTACATGCCCGTCAACGCCGTCGTCGTCGAGGCCCTGCAGGATGTCCATATGCGCACCGAGCCGACCGCCGAGCCGGAAGGGATCGAGGGCCTGCTCAACCCGAACGAGAACGTGATCACCGTCATGCCCGCCGGGGCGCAGGGATCGGCGCGGGCGATCACGGTGGATGGGCTGTGGGTGTTTGTGCAGTGGAGCGGCTACCGGGGCTGGATCAAGGGCCAGTACCTGAATGTGGTGGCTGGCTCGCTGGAAAGCCTTGTGCCGCCCAACGTGGAATTTGACGCCGACGGCATTTACTTCGTCGCTGACCGCGCCTATGTCCTGCCCGGCGGTTGCACAATGGTCCGCTGGGCGGTGGAAGGATCGGGGTCGGTCAATTACAAGGCCCGCCGGGTCGCCAGCCAGGGTCAGCGCGAGGAGTGCCCCATCCAGACCCAGCAGTACAAGCTGATCGTCGTCCGGCCCGGCAATCAGATCATCGAGCGCACAATCACGATCGCCGTTGTGACGGCGAATGTCACTTTCACCGCCACGCCAGATACAGTGGGCCGCGGCGGGTGCACGACCCTGGCCTGGAACACGACCGCCGTCTCGCGCGTCTTCCTCGGCGAAAACGAGGTGTCTGTGAACGGCTCGCAGCAGGTCTGCCCGCAGGAGACGACGAATTACGCCCTGCGCGCCTATACCGAAGACGGCAACCTCATCGAACAGTCGGTGACGGTCACCGTGATCGAAGTGACGCCCACGCCGTCGCAGTTCGTCACCATCAACTTCTACGCCGACCGGCTGCTGATCAACCAGGGCGAATGCGTGAATGTCTTCTGGAACGTGAGCGGGGCGCTGCAAGTGTTCTTCCAGGGGGCGCAGGTATCGCCGCTTGGCTCGCAGCAGTCATGCCCGACGACGACGACCACGTACGCGCTGCGGGTGTTCACGGTCGATAACCGGATCATCGAGCAGACGGTCGTGGTCTCCGTGAATCCGTAGCCTCACCCCTCAGTCCCCTCGCCATTAATGGCGAGGGGAAGCTAAGCGGAGCGCAGCAGGGGTGAGGCCGCGACAATCTCCGCCCGGCTTCTGTCTTTTATGCTGGCGTGCCGGGGCCGGGCGGGTTACAATAGGACAGGTTGGGACCGGAATTGGCGACCGCCTTTCGATGACTGGCTGCGGAGGAGGCGCTGTTTCCGTCCGCCGGTTCCCGACCACCCGCCTGATCTGATACCCAACCGCCACCTGGGGGTCTGTATGATCCAAATGCCTACCCTGGAAAGCCTCAATTTCGGCGTCGCCTTCCCGGCGCTCTCCCTCGTGATCGGCGCTGTCCTGCTGCTGGTCGTGGATGTGTTCCTCCCGGAGCGACGCAAAGGGCTGGTTCCCTGGCTGGCTCTGCTTGGCGTGCTGGTCAGCCTCGCTGTCTCCATGATCAACTATAACGAGGTCGGCGAAGCCTTCAGCGGGATGTTCATCGCCGACCCATTCACCAGCCTGGTCAACATCATCGTCCTGATCTCCGCCGCGCTGAGCATCTTGCTGGCCATGGATTATCTGCGCCGGACGGAGATGGAGCACCGCAGCGATTACTACCTGCTGCTGCTCTTCACCACCAGCGGCATGCTGTTCATGGGCGCGGCTAACGACCTGATCGTGGTCTTCGTGGCGCTGGAGCTGCTCAGCATCCCGCTGTATGTGCTCAGCGGCTTCCGGCGGCCAAACCTCAAGAGCGAAGAAGCGGCGCTCAAGTATTTCCTGCTGGGCGCATTCGCCAGCGGCTTCCTGGTTTTCGGCATCGCCATGATCTACGGCGCTACGGGCACGACCAACCTGCCGGGTGTGTGGGCAGGCACGGCGGCCATCGTCGAATCCGCTTCGCCGTCGCTGTACCTGCTGCTGCTCGGCGTCGGCCTGATTGTGGTGTCGCTCGGCTTCAAAGTGGCGGCGGTCCCCTTCCACATGTGGACGCCGGATGTATACGAAGGCGCGCCGACGCCGGTCACCGCCTTCATGAGCGTGGGGACCAAGGCCGGCAGCTTCGCCGCCCTGCTGCGTATCCTGGTGGTCGGCCTGCCCACGCTGATTCTGACCGGCGCGACCTCGGCAGCCTGGGCGAACACGCTGGCGATCCTCGCTGCCCTGACCATGATCCTGGGCAACTTCGTCGCCCTGCGCCAGATGAACATCAAGCGTATGCTGGCCTACTCCTCGATCGCTCACGCCGGCTACATCCTGATGGCGGTGGCGGCGGCGGGCGACCCGGCGGTGGGCAATCAGGGCGTGCAGGCGGCCCTGATCTACCTGCTGACTTACGCCTTCACTAACCTGGGCGCGTTCGCTATCGTGATCGCGCTGGAGCGCAACGACGGCACGGGCGGGCAACTGGACGACTTCCGCGGGCTGGCTTCGCAGCGGCCGGTGCTGGCCCTGCTGATGACCTTCTTCATGCTCAGCCTGACCGGCATCCCGCTGACGGCGGGCTTCATCGGGAAGTGGTATGTCTTCCTCAGCGCCATCAACGCCGGGCTGGTCCTGCTGGCCGTGATCGGCGCGGTGACCAGCGTAGTCGCTGCGTTCTACTATATACGGATTATCGTCAGGATGTACCTGCAGGAAGGCGACGCCAACATTGGCACGTCTCGCCTGTCCTATACGCTGGGAGCGGCTATTCTGGTGGCCGGCCTGGGGACCCTGATCTTCGGCGTGCTGCCCTTCCTGGTGGCCGACCTGACCCAGGGAGTGCAGATCGTCCGGACTATCGCGCAGATAGCTGGCGGCGGCTGATACCCCGGAGATCTTGTAACGCGGAGAAGCGCCACCATGAGAGTGGCGCTTTTTTGTCGGGCGCCGGGGGAAAGCGAAGCGTGGGGGATAGGCAGCCGGAAATTCGGAGCTGACGGGCTGCCAGATTCGCCGGAGAAGGATTTTCTGCCCGTTCTTTCTCCATGTCCTCCGCGCTCCCTGCGGCTCTCTGTTTTTCTTGTCCACTATTCGCTGCCGGCTGTCTGCCCCGTCCTGGCCGCCCATTGCAGATTAAGGTCTGTGGTGTATAGTGATATTAAGGGAGTATCGTCGTGAGCGTGTTCGGCAAATCCTATGGATGATGGCATTAACATCCTGCTTATCGAAGATGACGCCGAGTTTGGCCGGCTGGTCCGGTCCGTGCTCGCCCGTTCTGGCAATGCCTTTCTTGTGGAGCAGGTGTATCAGCTCAGCGAGGCCCTGATTCGCCTGGCGCGGGGTGGGGTGGATGCCGTCCTGCTCGATCTGCGGCTGCCCGATTCGCGCGGGTTGAGCGCCCTGGCCAAGGTGCAGAAAGCGGCGCCGCGCATCCCGGTGGTGGTCTTGACCGCCGTCGATGATGCGCAGATGGCTCGCCGGGCAGTTCAGGCGGGGGCGCAGGATTACCTGGTCAAGGGGCAGGCTGATCTGCGCGGGCTGGGCCGGTCGATCAGCTTCGCCCTGGAGCGCCAGCGCGCGCAAGAGGAGCGCGACCGCCATCTGTCGCAGCTCGCCATCCTGCGCGACGTGGATGAGGACCTCACCCGCCGGCTGGATGTGGACTTCGTGCTGATGATGGCCCTGGACACCGCCGTGCGGCTGAGCCTGGCCAGCGCCGGCCTGATCGGCCTGATCGACAACGACGCGCTGATCATGCTCAAGAACATCAACTACGAAGCGGCGAAGGAACTCGACACGCCTATGCTCGGGCGGGGGGTTGTCGGGCGCTGCCTGCGCGAGCGTAAAGCCCAGCGCGTCCTGGATGTCACGACCGATCCGGACTATGTCGCCATCCTGCCGCGCACCCGCGCCCAGATTGCTATCCCCCTGATCTCGCAGGATCGCACTGTCGGTTTCCTCAGCCTGGAGACAACAGACCCGGTTCGCTTCACCGAGGAGACCTTCGATTTCCTGAAGCTGCTGGCGGGCCGTATCGCCACGGCGGTCGATAATGCCCGCCTGTACGAGACAGCTCAGGTGCAGCTCAGCGAGCTGCAAGTGCTGTACAACCAGGTGCGCGATCTGGAACAGGTCAAGACCGACATGATTCGCATCGCCAGCCACGATCTGCGTGGCCCGTTGAATAACGCCACCCAGAGTGTGTACCTGCTGCGCCGGCTGAGCAGCGACAGCCTGTCCCCCCAGGCGGAGTCCTTCATGGGCCGCATTGACGAGGCGATCGAGCGGATGAGGGCCATCACGGACGGTATCCTCTCGCTGGAACGGCTGGATGCTACCAGCGAGCTGCACACCGAGCCGGTGGACCTGTGCCGGCTGACGGAGCGCGCCTTTCAGGAGAATCAGGGACAGGCCCGGCTCAGGCAGCAGTGCTTTGCCCTGCATCTGCCGGCGCGCCCGCTCATCGTCCGCGGCGAGCCGGCCTTGCTCTACGAAGCCATGACCAACCTGATCGGCAATGCCATCAAATACACCCCGGAGGGCGGCACCATCACCGTGCTGCTTCACCAGAATGTCCATACGGCCACCTTCAAAGTGGAAGATACCGGCTACGGCATCCCGGAGGATCAGCAGGAGCGCCTGTTTCAGCCGTTCTACCGCGTCCGCACGGCAGAAGTGGAGGGGATCGATGGGACCGGGCTGGGACTGCATCTGGTCCAGAATATCATCACCCGCTATGACGGCCAGATACTTTTCAAGAGCGTCTATGGCGAGGGCAGCACCTTCGGCTTCCGCCTGCCGCTGATATGATGCGCCGCGCCCGCCGGCCCTGTTTTTTACCGGATGGATCTTGGCAGTGGGCGATATCAGTTGTATACTGCTCCTGGTGTCTAATAAGAAGAGGTGTACCAGAAATATCAATGGACGACGGACCCGGTCATAGTCCCGGTTGTCGCCTGACTGTAATTCCCCGGCATTAGTTCCCTCTGACTACCTCCTCAGGTTATCGGGCGGGGGCGCCGGGCAGGTGGCGCAGCCGTCCTATTCAACCATAACGATCTGCCGACAATCCAGGGCGTCCGTGTTGGCCTGTGAAGGGTGGCAAGCCCTTCCGGCCACCTGATTGTGCCGCGCCGCTCCCGGCGTGCCGGTGCCCCGCGTCATTGGGCGGGAGAATCGCGAGGAGGTGTAATGGCCTTACGTGAACGTATCTTTCGCGTCCCTTCCCGGGGCGGCGCGCTGTTCACCCCGGGCGACGCGGTGGTGCTGCTGCTCATTATTGTGGCGCTGTACGCGGGCGTGCGGCTTGCCCTGGATACGCCGGATGTCATCGAAGGCCCGGCGATCACCCTCGATCCGGCGGCGTTGCCCTACTATACGCTGCTGTCGATCGGGCGGATGCTGGCGGCTTATATCCTGTCAATGGTGTTCTCCATTTTCTACGGGTATGCCGCCGCGCGTAATGCGCGCATAGAACGCTGGCTGATGCCCCTGCTGGATATCCTGCAATCGGTCCCGATTCTGTCTTTCCTGCCGGTCGTGCTGCTTGGCCTGGTGGCTATCCTCCCGCAGCAGATCGCCATCGAGCTGGCGTCCATCATCCTGATCTTCACCAGCCAGGTGTGGAACCTGACCTTCAGCTTCTACCAGTCGATGCGGACCATCCCCACCGAGTATCGCGAGGCTGCCGCGGTCTTTCGCTTCAGCCACTGGCTGCGCTTCAAGAATGTCGAGCTGCCGTTCGCGTCGATGGGCCTGATCTGGAACAGCGTCATGGCCTGGGCAGGGGGCTGGTTCTTCCTGATGGCGGCGGAGATGTTCACCCTGGGCGCGCGCGACTTTCGCCTGCCGGGGCTGGGGGCATACCTCCAGACCGCAGCGACGCAGGGCGATATGCAGGCCCTGGCCCTCGGCATCGGCACGCTGATTCTGGTCATCGTGCTGCTGGACCAGTTGATCTGGCAGCCGCTGCTGGCCTGGGCCGAACGCTTCAAGGTCTCACAGGTTGCCAATGATAACCCCGTGACGTCCTGGTTCCTGAACGCTTTGCAGCACTCCAGGGTGGCTAACTGGCTGAACCAGCGCACTTTTGCCCCTTTCAGCCGCTGGCTCGATCGGACCCTCAACCGCCCCCCGCAGTGGGTGGCCGGCCTGGAACCTTCGACGAGCGGCAGGCGTTCGCTGTGGGGATGGGTCTTCCTGATTGCGGTGGTGATCGGCATCAGCTTTGCGCTTGTCCACGCGGTGGGGTTGCTGTCAACCGTCGATCTGGCTGAGTGGGGGAAGATCGCCGTTGGCGCGCTGGCGACTCTGCTGCGCGTGATGATCGCTGTCAGCATCGCCATGATATGGACGATTCCGGTCGGCGTCCTGATCGGCACGAATCCGCGGGCCGCCGCCATCTTGCAGCCGCTCGTCCAGATCGCGGCGTCTGTGCCGGCGACCGCCCTGTTCCCGCTGTTGCTGATGGGCCTGCTCAGCGTACCCGCCGGGCCGGATATAGCGGCCATTCTGTTGATGCTCCTCGGGACACAGTGGTATCTGCTCTTTAACGTCATCGCCGGAGCTTCCGCCATCCCCCGGGACCTGCAGTTCACCAGCGCCCTCCTGCGGCTGAAGGGCTGGAAGCGCTGGCGGACGCTGATTCTGCCCTCGTTATTCCCTTACATCATTACCGGATTAATTACGGCCAGCGGCGGCGCGTGGAACGCCAGCATTGTCGCCGAATTCACCACGTTTGGCGGCGAGACCAGCCAGGTGACCGGCCTGGGCGCGGAAATCACCGCCGCGACGGACGCGGGCAACTACGCGGTCCTGCTGGCTTCTACGCTGACTATGGTGGTCCTGGTGGTCACGATCAACCGCCTGGTCTGGCGGCGCCTGTACCGGACCGCCGAGGATCGCTTCCGGATGGATCAGTAGTGTCACAGGAAGGTGAGTGATGAACGATCGAGTATTGTTGAAAGTTGACCATGTGACGAAGATGTTCGGGCAGGATAAGCGCCAGTTTGTGGCGCTGAAGGATATCAACCTGACCATCCGGGAGGGCGAATTTGTGGCCCTGCTGGGGCCATCCGGCTGTGGCAAGAGCACCCTGCTGCGGATGATCACCGGCCTGATCTCGCCGTCTGAAGGCACAGTCTTTTATCGCGGAAAGCCGGTGCAGGGGGTTAACCCTTATGCGACGATGGTGTTTCAGACCTTCGCCCTGTATCCCTGGCTGACTGTGCTGGACAACGTGGCGCTGGGGCTGGAGGCCCGCGGCGATACGTCTAAACAGCGCTTTACGCAGGCCGAGAAGCTGGTCGATCTGGTCGGGCTGGACGGCTTCGAGAGCGCCTACCCGCGCGAGCTGTCCGGCGGTATGCGCCAGAAGGCGGGCTTTGCCCGCGCGCTGGCGGTCGAGCCGGAGCTGCTGTGCCTGGATGAGCCGTTCAGCGCCCTGGACGTGCTGAGCGCGGAAGCGCTGCGCGGCGAGTTGATGGAGCTTTGGACCGGCGGGAAGCTCCCGACGAAGGCTATCCTGATGGTCAGCCACAACATCGAAGAGGCGATCTCAATGGCCGACCGGATCATCGTCATGGGCAAGGAACCCGGCCATATCGTGACCGAGTTCGCGGTCGATATGCCTCACCCGCGGGATCGCAAGGATCCCCGCTTTGAGACGGCGACAGACCGCATCTACGCCGCCATTGCCGGGCATACGCTGCCGGAGGCGGACGAAGTTGGCGCGGCGCCCGGCAGCGAAGGCCAGACGCGTATGCTGCCGGACGCTTCGGTGAGCGCGCTGGCCGGCCTGCTGGAACATCTCAATGGCGAAGTGCAAAAGGTCGATATTTACAAGCTGGACAGCGAAGTTGGCCTGGAAATGAGCGAGCTGGTCCAGATCATCGAAATGGGGGAGATGATCGGCTTTGTGGTGGTCAAGGAAGGCGATATCGAGCTTACCCCGCTCGGCCAGGCTTTTGCGGAGGCTTCGATCCTCACGCGCAAGGAATTATTCGCCCAGCGCGCCCGGCGCCTGCCCATGATCCGGTGGATCATGCAGATGCTCCACGCGACGCCCGGCAAGGAACTCCCGCGCAAGGTTTTCTACACCGCTCTGCTGCCGGAGTTCATCGACGAGCTGGCCGAGCGCCAGCTTGACATCGCCATCAACTGGGGGCGTTACGCTGAGCTGATCGACTACGACGACCGCGGCGAGATGCTCAGCCTGGCCGTTTCTAATGGCAAGGCCGTTGCCGCCGCGGGATAGGCGCGGGGGGACCTTTCTCCCGCTGTAAAAATTGCGGATTAGCATAGGATGTAAATGGGCGGCGGGTAGCCGCCCGGCGCCCTTTCTGTCCACCGAGTTCTGAGGAGTGGGCGATGACCTTCCATAAAATTTCTGTGATTGCTCTGATCGCCGCGCTGGTGCTGACGGGGCTGGTTTTTGTGCCGCCCGCCCGGGCCGCCGGGCCGATCACGCTGCTTTCCCTGACCCGCTTCGTGTGCGCCGGGCCGTCGTTCGATTTCGTGATGGCCGGCGTCTTCGCTGCCGATGACGGCGGCGGGTCGGACCTGTTCGAGGTGCGCGTGCAGGATGGCGCCGGGGTCTTGCTCTACAGCGCCATCGGCTCCGCCGCTGCTATGCCGGGCCAGCAGCAGGTCGTCGTTTCCTACACCGATGCTTCTGGCGCGACCCCCGATCCGACGGTCAACCCGATCCGCATTGAGGTCTACGACCGCGATCGCGCCGGCGTGACCGGCCTGCTGGCCGCCGCTGAATTCAGCGTGATCTGCTTGCAGTCGGGCGTTGTTCCTTTGCTGCCCGCCGATCTGGTTATCGTCGGCCCGCCGGGGACTGCACCGATGACGGCGAGCGGGCTGCCCGTCCTGGCGCCGCCGCCAGGCCCGGCGCTGCAGCCGCCGCTCTCGCCGGCGAACGGCCTGCCCGCCCAGGCCCAGTTCAACGCCAACATGCGCGTCGCCCCCAACCGCCAGACAGGGCGCATCACCATTGTTGCGGCCAACACACCGCTGACCCTGCTGGGCCGGACGCGCAATGGTTACTGGGTGCTGGCGCAGGATATGTTCGGCAACGTCGGCTGGATCGTGACCGGGGCGCAGTCGGCCAACCTGGCCCTGATCGCGGGCCTGCCGCCGGTGCAATAAGTGGGGAGAACGCGAGCTGCAAAGGCGCAGAGGACGCAAAGGAAAGACAGAGCAGTTTTTCTCTCCGCGTTCCCGGCGTCTCTGCGGTTTCTGTCTTTTCGCTGCCTGCTTTTCCGGGCGGTTTGATTCTTGGGTTTCCACCATGCCCCGTTCCAGGGGCATTTGCTCCTCCTGCCGGGCCGTACTAGAATGGGACCAATTGTCCGACCGCGCCGCGCAGGAGGCGCCTTATGTCCGAAGACCCTCGCCGCACATTGTCTGACAGCCGTCACAAACCGTGGGAGGAGAACCCCTCGGAAGAGTGGGCCTTCGCCCTGGAACATGCCGATCGCGGCGAATGGGATTTCGCTATCGCTCACTGCCGGCGGGCCATCAACATCTGGCCGAGCTATTACGACGCCTGGCTGCTTCTGGGCGGCGTGCTGGAGGAAAAGGGCGCCCTGGATCAGGCGCTGGAAGCCATAGAGCGGGCCAGCGAGATCGCCATTCTGGAGCTTAGCCAGGCGTGGAACAACCTGGCCGGGCTGCGCCTGCTGCGGCAGGAGTGGGAAGAGGCGCTGGTGATCGATCGCATCCTCGACCTGATTGACCCCTCTCGCCATGCCATCATCCGCTACCGCATGGCTGTCGCCTCCACCCAGATCGGCGATCTGGAGTCCGGCTTCAAATGGCTGACGGAGGCCATCGACTACCGGCCCGATCTGCGGGAACGGGCGCTGAACGAGTCATGGCTGGAGCCGTTGCACAGCCGCCTGCTCCAGCGTGACGGCTAGGCAGCCTGACCGTTTCCTGATGTTCCCCCATCGACTGATCGACGATTGCGCGGCGGCCTGATCCGCCGCCATTGTTTTTCTGTACACTGCATATAGAGATTGCTGCAGATGAAGATCGTCGTGTGGAGGCTTCTATGAGACGCACGTCCGGGCTGCTTTTGATTCTCCTGATCGCGAGCCTGCTGGCTGCCTGTACGCCGCCAGCCGGATCTCCCGCCATCCCTTCGGCGGAAATACCCGCTTCCAGCGTCCCGCCCGGCGATACGCCAGCCGCCATCGTCATCCGGCCTACGAATACCCCCGTCCCGTCAGATACGCCATCGCGCGCCGTGGTGCGCGCTATTCTCCCGCCGCCCACACGGACCCCGCCGCCCGCGCCGCCGCTGCCGGCGACGCCCCGGGCCGGGAGCGCCCTCCCCACCGCGGCGGATCTGGGCATCGTCACCCCGCCGCCTGCGCCCACGCGGATACCTCCGCCGACCCAGATACCCGTCCCGGCCCCGATCATTCGCACGCTGGAGACCTCCAGCCAGACGGTTGATGCGCTGGCACTGGCCCTGCGGGAGGCGCTGGTCCCGCTGACGTGGGTTGTTGAGAACCGCCCGCCCGGCTCCAACCTGTTGTTTGAGCAGGTCTTCCCTGACAGCCGGGTGGCCCGTGTCGATCTGCCGCGCTGGTTTACGGAAGTTCCGTCCACCGGCCAGGGGGACGTCGCGCCGTACCTGCCCGCCGGAGACACGGCCGAGATCGTCCTGCGCGTGCGCCTGGTGGATACGGGCGGCGGCACGCTGACCTCGCGTGAGCTGCGCCTGCCGGTGGCGAACCGCCCCGGCGCTGGCTACATGGTGACTGCCCCTGCCGCCTGCTATGACCTGCCGTATCTGCCTTCGAGCGGGCTTGCTATCGGCACACGCGGCGTGGCTGGCTCCAACCTGTACGGCCCGCTGCCCCTGACTTCGGTCGGTGGCGTCGGCGGGCGGATCGTCGGCAGCGTGGACCTGGACGAAGGCTTCACCGTGCTGGACGGCCCGTTCTGCTTCCGCCCGCCCGGCCGGGATGCCGATTATACCGTCCGCCAGTGGAAGGTGCGCCCGGAGCGGAGCGGCGTCGAGGGCTGGGTAGTCGAATACAGCGGCACGCCCCGCCGCTACACCCAGACGATCTTCCCCGTCCGGCGCGATGTGGTTTATGACGCGGCGGCCTGCACCAGCGCACCGTTCCTGCCCGATCGCGGCATTCGCGTCGGGTACGGGGCGCGGCTATCCGCCTCCATGGTGGGGGGCATGGCCATGATGGCTGACGTGGCGACCCGCGTCTCTGCCGTGGTGGCGGGCGGCGGCCTGCAGCCGGACGAGGTCTTCACCGTGATCGAGGGACCGTTCTGTTATCGCTCTGAGCCGGCGCCCGATTCGGCGATCGGCTACCGCCAGTGGCGGGTGCGTTCCGAGCGCACCGGGCTGTCCGGCTGGGTCTTCGAGTATTCCGACCAGCGGCAGGCGTACATCGAGCCGGCTGGGGGCGGCACGCCGATCCCCGGCGGCGGGACCGGGCTGGAAATTGCGGCCTTTGACGTGCAGCCGCGGACCGTGGCCGCCGGCGCGCCGCTGACGATTACCTGGGACGTGCGCGGCGCTAACGGGGTCGTCATCCTGATGTGGTATGCCGGCCTGGCCGATGGCAAGGTGCCCCTCAACGGCGGCGCGCTCCTGCCCAACAGCGGCAGCCTGACCGTGGCCGCGCCGTCCGGGGTGACCTCCGCCCGCTTCACCATCTTTGAGCAGCCGGAGCCGACGGCGGGCGTCACAGTGACGATCGCCTGCGCCACATCCTGGTTCGCCGCCAGCCCGTCGCCCTTCTGCCCGTCAGAGCCGGCACGGTCAGTACAGGCGGCCTACCAGCCGTTCGAGCGCGGTTTCATGATCTGGTATGAAGGGCGGATTGGCGTGTTCACGCCGGGCGGGGCCGGCCTGGCTTTCTTCCCGGACACGTGGGCCGGCGGCGACGTGGCTTACAGCGAGCCGCCGCCCGCCGGGCTGCTCCAGCCGGTGCGCGGCTTCGGGACGCTGTGGGTGAGCGATTCCGGCGTTCGGGAGGCGCTCGGCTGGGCGACTGCGCCGGAACAGGGCTATACGATCCGGGTGCAGGAGGCCCCGATGATGCGCCGGCCGGGGATGCACGGCGGATACGACGCCGCCGACCGCCTGATCTCCCTGCCGGATGGCCGCATCCTCAGCCTGACCGTGACCGGCGCGGGCTACTTTAGCTGGCAGCCCGCCGGTTGAGAAGTATCAGCAGCGGGCGAGGGGCGGGAGAGCCTTCGGAATTCTCGTGCTCCCCGCTCGGCTGCCTGCCCTTCTGTCTTTTTGCGCTTGCCTCCGGCTGCGCTTCACGGTTGAATCAGGGCAGAGCGGGATACAACCGGAGGTGAGCATGGTCGGTCGGCTGTGGGGCAGGCTGCGGGGCGGCGGGCGGGCGGAGCGGGCGCGGCTCCTGCTGGCGGAAGGGTTGGCCCGGCGCCGCGCCGGGGACTACGAAGCCGCTGTCCGCCTGTATGGCGAGGCGCTGGCCCATCTCGAGCCGTCCGCCGACCGCGAGCCGGCGCTGACCGCCGCGCTTTATCTGGCGCGAGGCATCGCCTGCCGCGCCGCCCGCCGCCCGGAGCAGATGCTGGCCGACTACACCGCCGCCCTCCGCTGGCTGCACGGCACCCCCGCCGCCGGATATGACGCCTGCGCCCTGCGCGCCTGCGGGCGGATGCGAACCGGCCACCTGGCCGGCGCGGAGGCTGACTTCCTGCGCTTCTGCCGGCTGTACCGGCACGGCGCGCCCGGCCTGCTGCCCGATGCTGACTACGACCACGACCGCGCCATCGCCGACTGCTCCCGCGCCCTGGAGTGGCAGCCGGGGCTGGCTGCGGCGGCCCTGTGCCGGGCGTGGCTGCGCGCCCTGCAGGGCGATCCGGTGGGCGCGGCCCGCGACGCCGGAACCGGCCTGCACCTCCTGCCGGAAAGCGAGGACCCGGCCCTGCGCGACCAGTTTCGGGCGCTGTACGGGGCGGCTCTGGAGGCTGGTGGCGCGGCGCGGCTGAACCGGCGGGCCTGGATGGCGCCGGGCTGGGATTACGCGGCGGTGCAGAGCGAAGGCGGCGGGGATACGCGGCTGGACTTCCGCCGGGCGGGGGGCGACGAGGCGATGCTCGACGGGCGGCCGGTCTGGGCGGTGCGGGAGGCGCTGGCCGATGAGGGCTGGGCGTATATGGCATCCGAGTACAGCCGGGCGGGCGCCGAGACGCACTACTACCGGGCAGCAGGGGAAAAAGGCCGGGAGTAGGGGAAAGATGGGCCGGGCGCGTTTGCCAGCCGGACGATTGACGGGCGCCCGGCTCCATGCATCCGGCAGACCTCATATCGTCTTCCCCCTGAGTGTTCCGCGTCTCTGTGATTCCCGCTTTTCCATCTTTTCACCGGAGACTCATCGCCATCTCGCGTTCAGGCGCTATAATCTCCCCCCATGACCGAACAAGCACCTCCCCCCCGCGTGCCCGTAGAAGAATACGGCCAGCAGTATTTTGAGAGCTACAACTACGCCGACCGTCCGCTGGGGCGATTCAGCATGTACTGGTTCGCCCGGCGCTACTATGCCGCACTGGTCAGGCGATTCGCTCCGCCCGGCCAGGACCGGGCGCTGCTGGAGCTGGGCAGCGGGCTGGGGCACCTGCTCGGCCTGCTCCAGGACGACTTCGCCTGCACCGGCCTCGACCTCGACCCCTGGACAGTGGAGCAAACCCGCCGCAACGCTCCCCGCGCGACAGCCCTGGTGCAGAACGCCGATGACCTCAGCCCCTTCGCCGCCGGGCAGTTCAGCGCCGTGGTCGCCCTGCACGTCGTCGAGCACCTGCCCGATCCCGCCGCGACTATTGGCGAGGTCCACCGTATCCTCAGGCCGGGCGGCCTGTGGCTGTTTGCCACGCCCAACCCGGTCTACCGCCTGCGGGCGCGCAAGGACCCGGCCACCGACGCCATCGGCAAGGACCCGACGCACATCAACTGCCAGCCTCCGGCCCGCTGGCGGGCGTGGTGTGAGGAAGCCGGCTTCGCCGTGCTGCGCCACTTCGGGGATGGCCTGTGGGATGTGCCGTACCTGCCCGTCCTCCCCGACGCGGTCCAGTTCGGCCTGTTCGGCCTGCCGGCGCTGCTGCAAGTCCTGACGCGCGGCACCTTCATCCCGCTGAGTCAGGGCGTGAACCAGATCGTGATCGCCCGTAAAGCCGACAGCGCCTGATTGAGGTTGTCCGGGCAGTTGTTTGTTCGCCGCAGTTATTCGCATCGTGTCAGATGGGATAGGCTCCTCTATGAATCGCTTCGCCAACTTTGCTATCGTCATCAACCGTGTTGTTGTCATCCTTGTCGTGCTGGCGTTCACCCTGCCCGCCGCGCTGATCCTGGCGCAGGAGGGCGAGATCGCGCTCGTCCCGTTCACCGATCAGGAGATGGGCTTCAGCGGCGTCGGGCCGGAGGGCTGGATGGTGGCCCAGCCGGGCGTCTACCGCCGCCTGAATAACGAGACGGATCTGACCGCCCTGATCGAGTCTTCGGCGCTGGGCTTCGCTCTGGAAGATATCACCGCCGGACTGCTGCAGCGGCTGGGCCAGACGGCCCTGCCGGAAGAAGCGACCGTGCTTGAGGCCAACACGCTCACCTGGAACATCTACCGCTTCGATGTGCCGCTCCCTACCGGGGGAGCCGTCGCTATCGATCTGGCCCTGGCGGAGAGTCCTTACAGCCCCTTCATCGTCCTGCTGCAAACGCAGGCTGACGAGCATGACGCCCTGTACGACGCCCTGTTCCTGCCAGTGGTGGAGGCGCTGCAGCCGTTTTCGCTCAACTGGGCGCAGCCGGAGCCGGTCCCTTTCGCGCCGCTGATGGAGCCGGAGCGGCTTCAGCCAGAGGTGCTGAACACCCGCCCGCACGATGTCACCGCCTACACTCAGGGCTTGCTGCTCTACGACGGATCGCTTTATGAGAGCGCCGGCCTGTACGGCGAATCCACCCTGCGCGAGGTGAACCCGGATACCGGCGAGGTGATCCGCAGCGTACCCGTGCCGGCGGAATACTTCGCCGAAGGGCTGGCCCTGGTGGGCGACCGGCTGATCCAGCTCACCTGGAAGGAGCATGAGGCGCTGGTCTACGACCTGGAGACGTTTGAGCGGGTGGATACAATCCCCTACGAGGGCGAAGGGTGGGGCCTGTGCTACGATGGCGAGGTCCTGTACATGAGCAACGGCAGCCCGTTCATCACCATTCGCGACGCGGAGACCTTCGCAGTCATCGATCGCGGCCTGGTGACCGTGGCCGGGCAGCCGGTGGACCAGTTGAATGAGCTGGAGTGTGTCGGCGATTATCTGTACGCCAACATTTACCAGGCGGATTTCATCGTCAAGATTGACAAGCACAACGGCAATGTCGTCGCCATCATTAACGCGGCTGGCCTGCTCAGCCCGGAAGAACGGGCCGCGCTGGTGGTCGGGCAGCAGGTGCTCAACGGTATTGTCTACCTGCCGGAGTCGGACACCTTCCTGATCACGGGCAAGCAGTGGCCGACGATGTTCGAAGTCCGGTTCGTCCCCATGCCGGAGGCTACACCTGCGCCGGAGGCTACGCCCGTGCCGACGGCAGCGCCTGCCTCAAATTAGGGCCTGGGTATGTGAAGCTGTGGGGGTGACAGGGGGCCTGAGCTGACGAGGCAAGGGGCTTAAGCCCCCTGTCCCCCTGTGTTGAACATAGGGTGGTCGGGTTCTATAGAAGGGATCGCGTGGTGAAGCGAATTGGACTGCTGCTTGCCGCCGCAGCCGGGGCGATCGGGGCCGGCTTCTTCCTCCTGGATCGCCGCGTGCAGGTCCCGCTGGAGGGCAAGGTCGTCCTGATCAGCGGGGGGGAGTCCGGCCTGGGCGGGGCTGCCGCGCGCGCCTTCGCCGAGGCGGGCGCGCGCCCGATCCTGGCTGACGGCCTGGATGGCGCGGCCTCTGACGCGGAGGCGCTGAGCGCGCTGACGGAGGATGTCCGCCGTCGTCACGGGCGGATCGATGTGCTGGTCAGCGCGACCGAGACGGCGCTGGGCGGGCTGTTCCAGGACGGCGATCCGGCCCGCCTGCGGGCGATGGTCGAGACCGACCTGATCGGCACGATCCATCTGGTGCGGGCCGTCGCCCCGATCATGATCGCGCAGGGCAGTGGCCATATCGTGATTGCCGCCGGGCTGGCCGGGCGGCTCCCTGCGCCGGGATACGCCGCCTGGACGGCGGTCCGGGCCGGGCTGGTCGGGTTCGCTGACGCCTTTCGCCGCGAGGTGGACGATGCCGGCCTGCGCGTCTCGCTCGTCCTGACCGGCGCGGACGGCCTGCCCCTGCCCGCCGACGGCTTCGCTGCCGCCGATGCGGACACGATAGCGGCGGCGCTGGCGATCCGCGAGGCTGTCTATGCGGGCCGGCGGGAGGTTGTCGCGGGCGGGCTGTCCTCTCGCGCTCTGGTCCTGCTGAACCGGCTGGCTCCGCCGCTGGCCGACCTGTACTGGCGCTGGCGGCTGACGCCGGAGTTCCTCCACCGGGCGGCGGAGCGCGCGCGGCAACAGGCGCGCTATACCGCTGAATTTTAAGGATTGCGCCGGACGATTATGTGTTATACTGTTGGCATCGTCGGGATAGCGAAAGGAGGTGATCGAGAGTATGTCAGGTCATAAGGGGGTGTCCCCGTAATTCGCCTGCGCATCATCTCCGAGCGCTGCCTTTTACGGGGGCGCTCCCACCCTGAACGACTGTGAAGCTGCAGTCGGGCGGCTGGAGGTTAACACCCTCCAGCCGTTTTTTTATGCGGGCGGGCCAGCGCCAGCAAGGGACAGGGGGCTTAAGTCTCTTGTCTCCGGTTATCGCGCCCGCTGTTCGCCTTCACCCGCCCCCGTCTTTTTGCATCACCGGCGCGATGCAGTATCATGGCTCCCGGCGCGGCAGCGTTACACTGTGAGGGAGAGCCGTGAAGGGACGAGACAGAATTCTGCTGGGCGCGGTCGGCGGCGCGCTGCTCCTGTGGCTGTGGCGGCGGCGCCAGGCTCCGCTGGACCTGGCCGATAGCGTCGTCCTCATCACTGGCGCGTCATCCGGCATCGGGCGGGCAGCGGCGCACGCCTTCGCCGCGCAGGGTGCGCGCGTTGTCCTGGTCGCCCGGCGGGAGGCCGTCCTGCGCGCGGTGCAGGAGGAGCTGGCGATCTACGCCGCGCCCACGCTGGTTGTCCCGGCGGATGTGACGCGCGACGCCGATCTGGAGGCGCTGGTCGGGGCGGTGCTGGCGGCGTGGGGGCGGATTGATGTGCTGGTCAATAACGCCGGGCTGTCCTACGGCGGCCCGCTGGAGGAAATGGACCCGGCCCGCATCCGGGCGCTGGCCGGGGTCAACCTCTACGGCCCGCTGAACCTGACCCGGCTGGTGCTGCCGGTGATGCTGCGCCAGGGCGGCGGGCATATCGTCAATGTCAGCAGCGTAGCCGGCCTGATCGGGGCGCCGGGCATGGCGGCCTATACGGCTACGCGGCGCGGGCTGGCGCGCTTCAGCGATGCGCTGCGGCGGGAAACCGCCGGGACCGGGGTGCATGTCTCCACCGTTTACCCGTCCTGGACGGCCACGCCGATTCTGGGTGAGCTGGATGTGCAGCAGTTATACGACAGCCGGGTCCTGAACGGCTGGGATGGGATTGACTCGCCGGATATCCCGGCTATGGCTATTGTCGATGCTGTGCGCTCCCGGCGGCGGGTGGTGATCCTGGGCGGCGGGTGGATGCGCGCCGGCGCGCTGGTGGAGCGCGTCGCGCCGGCTGCGCTCGATCTGTTCTGGCGCGCCGTTGTGGATATCCCCGCCTATCTGGCCGCGGTGCGCCGCCTGGGGGCCTGAAATCCGGGCGCGCTACGAGCCGGGCTCCGGCGTGGCCGTCAGCAGGCCGTCCTCAGAGCCTTCCGGCGTTTCGGTCGGGACCAGCGTCACCACGACCTGACACTGGGCCAGCGCGTCGCGGATATCCGTCTGGGTCGTCGTCGTCGTGGCCAGCGCCAGCCCTTCCAGCAGGATTTCCCGCGCCCGCGTGCAGTCCCCGATCACGATGTAGCACGTCCCCCCGTAGTAGTAGGTGAGGGCGTTGGTGGAGCCAGCGGCAATGGCCCGGTCCAGCGTCCGCGCGCACAGGTTGAACTCCCCGGCGGCCCGCTGCAGGGCGCCGAGGATGCTCAGGCAGGCGATGTTGTTCGGGGCGATGGCGATGCACCGCTCCGCCGCTTCGCGGGCCTGATCCTGCTCGCCTACGTAAGTCAGCAGGACGCGCGACAGCGCGGCGTAGGCTTCGGCGTTCTCCGGGTTGCGATCGAGCACGTCGCGCAGGAGCCGCACGGCGGTGTCATAGTCTCCCTGCCGGATGTACAGATCGGCCAGGTTGAAGACGATGTAGCTCTGCATCGGGGCCAGCTGGCGGGCGCGCTCGTAGGCCTGCACGGCGGATTCCAGATCGCCGGTATATTCGGCCACATAGCCGTAGTTGCGCTGCACATTGTAGTCCGTCGGGTTCAGCTCCAGCGCCTGATCGGCGGCTTCCCGGGCTTCTGCCGGCTTGCCCATATCAATATACGCTTCGGCCAGGAAGGACAGCGCCACGGCGTTCTGGGGGTCCAGCTTCAGCGCCTGATACAGGCTGGGGAGCGCCTGCTCTATGTTCCCCTGCCATTCGTAGACCATCCCCTGAATAGCCCAGGCCAGCGGATCGTAGGGGTTGGCGTTCACCGCCTGCCCGGCCAGCTCAATCGCTTCGGCGCCGTGCCCCGTCGTCGTCAGGAGATGCGCCAGCCGGAAGTGCACGTCAACATCGTTAGGCAGGCCCGCCGCCGCCAGCCGGTAGTTGGCGATGGCCTCATCCATCGCGCCGCGCTCGTAGGCGGCGTCGGCGATTTCCAGATAGCTGAACGGGGATTCGGTTGGCGTGGCGGTCGGGGCGCGCAGCGTGGCGACCTGGCTTTCCGCGCTGGCAATCTGGCGGAACAGGGCGTCTTCCAGCGGCTTGCGGAACATATCCCGCTGGTCGTAGATGCCGGCCCCGATTACGACCACGATTGGCGTCAGCAGGTACAGCCACCACCAGCGCAGGTTGAACAGCCGCCGCCGCTGGCGGCCGGTATATCGTTTGGGCGTCTTGAGATACATAGCCCTCAATTATCTCCCAGGTCCGCCCCATCTGTCGAACCGTCCGACTCCGCCGGGATCAGCTCTGGCGGCGGCACGACCTGGCACATGCGCAGCCCTTCGCGAATGAAGCCGAGGATGCGGTCGGACTGGGTGCGCTCCATGGATTCTTCCAGCAGCGGGACAGCCAGATCGCAGCGGCGCAGGTACACATAGGCCAGCCCGCGCTGGTAGTAGCAGTAGATGCTGTCGAATTCCAGCGCCACGCACTGCTCGTAGGCGTCAATTGAGTCCTGGAACTTGCTCTCAGCGTAGTAGACCTGTCCGATCTGCTGCCAGGCGGCGGCGTAAGTCGGGTCGATATCCAGCGCCCGCCGGCAGTAGTCTTCGGCGCGGGCGTCTTCGCGCAGGTAGAGATAGGTCTGGCACAGCCGGAGCAGGGCGCGGACGTTGGTCGGGCGGATAGCCAGCGCCCGCTCGTAGGCCGCAATAGCCGCCGGCACGTTCTCCAGCGCCCGATATTTTTCCGCCGCCTCAAAGTACAGAAAGTCCAGCGTCGGGTGGAGGGCGATAGCGGCTTCGAGGGCCCGGATAGCGCCCTCGCGGTCGCCAAGCCAGGTCAGCGCGTAGGCGTAGGCGCGGAAGCTGTCCATGCTGTCCGGGTCGAGTGTGACGGCCCGCTCGCCCATCTGAGCGGCCTGCTGCCAGCGCCCGATGTCGGCATAGGCCCAGGCCAGGTAAGCGTAGGTCGGCGCGTAATCGGGGTGACGCTCCAGCGTGGTCCGGCCGAGCGCGATCGCCTCGTCCACGCGGTCGATCTGGTAGAGGCCATAAACCTTGAGCGCCAGGCCGCGCGGGTCGCCGGGCGCCAGCGCGATCATGTGCTCGGCGGCATCCAGCGCCTCGGCCCCCCGATTCAACAGGAGCAGCGTGTGGGCGTATTCGTTGAGGATATCGAGGGAGTCCGGCTCCATGCGCAGCGCCTCAGCATACAGGCTGGCGGCGCTTTCCAGATCGCCGGCCACATAAGCCGCGTACCCTTCCTGCGCGACAGCCGAGGCGGGGGGCGTCGGCGTCGGCGGCTCCCCCAGGAAGCTCACTGCCGCCGTCTGCAAGCGGTCGAACTGCCAGATGGCAAGGATGATGATCAGCGCCCCGGCCGCCAGGCCGATCAGCGGGCCGGACGATCGCCGCGGATACCCGCCGCCGAAGCGCAGCCGGGATCGATCACGCCGGATATACATGGCTAGAAGATTCCAATAGGGGTCGGGATAGGCGTCGGCGTTGGCGCTTCGGTCGGCACGATGGAGAAGTCATAGTTCGGGTCGTCTTCGGCGCACATATACAGCCCTTGCAGGATATTGCGCCGGATATCGGGCGAGTCGGTGTAGTTGAGCGCTTCCTGCAGGATAGGCACGCCGATGTCGCACTGGGCGAGCCGGTAATGGGCCAGCCCGCGCAGGTACCAGCACTCGATATACTGCGAGCCGGAGAGTTCCACACAGGTGTTGAAGGCGTCGATGGCGCTCTCGTAGTTACGGCGGGTGTAGTAAATCTGGCCGACCTGCTTCCAGGCGCGGGGGTCGAGGGGGTCGCGCTCCAGCGCTTCTTCGCAATAGTACTGGGCACGGTTATCAATACGCATGCTGAAGTAGGTCTCGCACATGCGGACCATCGCTTTGGTGTTTTCTGGCTGGATTGCCAGCACGTGCTCGTAAATAGCGATCTTGGCCGGGTCATTGTGCAGGCCGGTGTACGCCCCGGCCAGCTCGAAATACAGGAAATCCAGGTACGGGTGAATCTGAATGGCGGCCTGAAGCTGTTCCGCCGCCAGATCATAACGCCCGGTCCAGACCAGGCTCTGGGCGAAGGCGCGCCGGGCGTCGATATTGTTGGGGTCCAGCTCCACCGCCCGGCCACCCATCTCCTGCGCCTGCCGCCAGCGGCCCAGCGCGTTATAGGCCCCGGCCAGGTAGGCGTAGGTCGGCGCGTAATCCGGGTTGAGGTCCAGCGCCTCCAGGCCGATCGGGATGGCTTCTTCCGCCCGGTCCAGCAGGTCCAGCGCCCAGACCTTGAGGGCATAGCCGCGCGGATCAGCCGGGGCGGCAACGATGGCCTGTTCGGCGGCGGCCAGCCCCTCTCCCAGCTTGTTCTGCAGGAGCAGGATGCGCCCGTACTCGAACAGGTAGTCCACATTGGTCGGCTCCAGGCGCACGGCCTGGCTGAAGTTATCCTCCGCTTCGGGCAGGCGGCCCGCCAGATACGCTTCGTAGGCGGCGTTCGCCAGCGTCGGCGCGGCTACAGTCGGCGGGGGCGGCTGCACCAGCGCCAGCACGCGCGGCTGGATAGCCTGAAACTGCCAGGCCACCAGAATGATGCCGGCCATCATGCCGATCCAGAGGAGGATCAGCCAGAGTCTGGCCGCGTGTCGCCGCCGACCGGAAAAGTTCAGGTGGGAGGCGCTGCGGTTGATGCGAATGCCGCGTTTGAAGTCCATAGTCTCGCTGCCGGCTCAGCCGCCCGGACGCGTGTCCGGCGGCGGGCGGCCCCATCTTCGCTGTGATCGTACCACACAAACCTGAGCGCCAGATAATAAAAGTGGGGGGCGAACAGCAGGCGGCAGGGAGCGAGGGCAAGGCGGGCGCGGGTGTCCAACTGAACGTCCGCGTCCCTCGCCCCTCACTTCTTACTGGGCCAGCTCCGGCTGGTAGGCGAAGTGGATGTGGGCCAGGTCCGGCGGCGGGGCGGGCATCGGCTCTTCCCAGCGTACCGGGCGGATGAAGGTCTCGCCCTTGGTATGCGCCGCGATCAGGGCGAGGGCGTGCCGCCACTCCTGCTCCACGTACTCCGATCCGGCGGCGTGGCTGGACCAGAACAACTGGAAGATGTCGGCGCGGTCGATCAGGGCGATCAGCTCCTCCCCCCAGTGCTGGCCGGGCCGGAGGGTGGTCACATCGCGCAAGTATTCAATGCCCAGCGCCTTGTAAGCCGCCTCCACCCGCCTGACGATCTGCTCGTCCTTGTGGCTGTAACTGCAAAAGACTGCGTCATAAGCCCGCGCGGATTCCTCCACTGTCTCAGCCGTCGCCGCGTCCGCCGTCTCGGCGACGTAGATCGAGATCGGCACGTCGGCCACGATCACGCCTTCCACGGTGAAGGTGATCCGGCCGTTGGCGGCTTCGTCAGGCGGCGCATCGGTCGCCTGGAACTCGAAGTCGAAGCGGTGCCAGTCCTTGCGGAAGCGGATTGATGCTGCGGGCGGGTTGAATTCCAGGCCGGGGACGTCTGGTGTGGCCGTGATCAGGGCGCCTTCTTCCACCGGCTGGCTCGCCGGGCGGGTTGTCGTCCGGATATCCGCCCGGTCTTTGAAGCGCTCCGCGACATCGGCGCTGACGCTGACCGCCGCCGTCTCGCGATAGAAGTAGGCGGCCAGCGGCTGCCAGTCGTGCGGCCTGGCCTCCCGGGGATAGTGGGCGGAAAACAGCACCGGCGCGGGGGCCGGCGGAACATCCGGAGTTAGCCCGGGGGCGGAGGGCAGCTCCGGCGCGGCTTCCTCTTCTCCCTCCGATCTGGTAGCTTCTGGCCGGCGGGCGGGGGCAGCGGGCGATGGTGAGGCGGGCGCGCCCGCTTTTTCCGCCAGTATTTTGTCCACGATGGCCGCCCGCTCTGACCGGTTGAAGAGGATATCTTCCTCCTGCAGGATGACGATCATCAGCTCATCCAGCAGGGCGCGCTGTTCCGCCGGCGAATCAGGCGCGATCGCTTCCCACCCTGACGCGCGGATGCGGGCCTCGACGCGCTCCTTCAAATCGGCGGGCGATGGTTCCGCCTTTTCCGCCGTTTCGGATGCGTGCTGCTCAGCGTCGTGGCTGCCGCCCGGCCCGGGTTCGACCTTCGCGGGCGGTTCTTCGCTTTCGACCTGGTCCGACACCTCACACCCGGTCATGCCTGTCCGCGGGTATTCCGGCATTTCCAGTTCCAGCGTCTCATCAATACCCGGGGCGGGTGTCGGGGGCGCTGGCGCGATCGAGCCGGGTATCCACGGAAATGCAGGAGTGTCGTCTTCCTCAGGAGCGTCGTAACCGGGCGCTCTGCGGGCTGTATCCGCCGGGGATGCCCCCCGAACGGCCCCCGCTAAAGAGGCCGCCGAAAGCCCCAGCCCGATCAGCGGTATCAGCGGCAGCCCGAAGCCCTCGCTGGCCGGGGCGGGAGCCGCCAGGCTGACCAGCAGCCAGGCCAGCGAGAATACCAGCAAGGCGGTGCCGATCAGAATCAGGACAATCTGTCGTGTGCGCAGCATGGCTCCTCCTCCGCCGCGCCAGCTCAGGCGCCAAGTATCGCGGAAGCCTGCCGGGCCAGCTCCACCACCGGCGGCAGGTCCTCCGAGGCCAGCAGGCGGGCGCGGATATGGCTGTCTACGTACAGCACGCCGAGCACCACTCCGCTCCGTATGATCGGAGCGCACAGAATGGTGCGCACGGCGGACTTCAGCCGCAGAGTGTCGCTCCCCGCTCCCCGCGCGTTGGAGCCAACCAGGGCTTCGCTGCTCTCCAGCACGGGGAGGATGGTGCTCTCGTAACAGGCGGCAAATTCGGGATTTTGCAGCGCCCCTTCATCGATCTGGCGTCCGGCGACGAGGATCGGCGTGTGCGACTTTCGGTTGCAGAGCAGGATACACCCGCGCTGGGCGCCTGTCCGATCCATAGCCTGATCGAGGATGCGTTCAAGCTGCTGTCGTTGTGTAGTGGAGAGTTCTATGCCGGGCATGGTGAACCACATCTCCTTCAGGGACTGGTGGGCTGGACGCCGCCATGTTGCTTTCTATTATACAGCGTGGGTCTACTTACGCGCCTGCCGCCTGGCGCTCGATAGCCAGCGCCGCGCGTCGCCGGCTCTCCAGGCGCACGGCGGCCAGCCCCAGTGCGATGGTCAGGGTCAGCATCCCGGCCAGAATCAGGAAAGTTTCTGCCGTGCCGGCGGCGATGGCGTCCGGCGGGGCGGCCCCGGCGTCAGTGGTGATTTCCCCGGCCATTTCCGGTATCACGTATGACAGGGAGCGCGTGGCCCACAGCGCCCCGACCAGGGCGATGCCAATGAGCTGGCCCAGGTTGCGCGTCAGCGCCAGGAAGCCGGAGGCCAGCCCCAGCCGTTCGTGGGGGACGCTGCCCATCACGGCGCTGTTATTGGGCGACTGGAACAGGCCGATACCCAGGCCGGTCGGGATGCTGAGCAGGGCGAAGATGGCCGGGGCGGTGGTCAGGTCGGTGAATGCGCCCAGCAGCCAGTAGCCTGCCGCGCTCACGACCAGGCCCAGCGTCGAGATGCGCATGCTGCCGATGCGGTCAGAGAGCCAGCCCGCCGCCGGGGCCACCAGCGCCAGCGCCAGCGGCCACACCGCCAGAATCAGGCCAGTGCCGAGCGCGCTGACCTCCAGGGCGTCTTCCAGATAAAAAGGGATGATGATGCGGCTGGAAGTGGCGATGAAGACCAGGACGGCCAGGATCAGGCTGACTGTGAACTGCGAGTTGCGGAACAGGGTCAGGTCAACCATGGGCTGCGCGACGTGCAGCTCAGCCATGATAAAGGCCGCCAGGAAGATGACCGACATAATGAACAGCCCGACCGTGCGCCCGTCTCCCCAGCCCCAGTTCTGCCCGAAAGTCAGCACGGTCATCAGCGCGATCAGGCAGATCGTCAGCAGCGCCGCCCCGATCACGTCGAAACGCTGGCCGGGCCGCCGCTCTCCGCGGGGGACGAAGCGGTTGACCATGACCAGCCCGATGATGGCGACCGGCACGTTGACGAAGAAGATGGACCGCCAGCCCACGCTGTCGATCAGGAGGCCGCCCAGCACCGGCCCGGTCAGAAAGCCTGCCGAGACCAGCAGGCCACTGATGCCGAGCGCCTGTCCCCGCTGGCTGGATGGGAACGCCTCAGTGACGATGGCCGTGCCCAGCGCCTGCATCATGGCCGCGCCAATCGCCTGAAGCACGCGGAACGCGATCAGCATCGGCGCCCCATTCGCCAGCCCGCACAGGGCCGAGGCCACGCCGAACAGGGCCATGCCGGCCATGTAGGGGCGCTTCTTGCCGATCATGTCGCCCAGCCGCCCCATGCCCAGCAGCAACACCGTCACCGTCAGCAGGTAGGACAGCGTCACCCACTGGATGGTGGGGAAGTCAGTCTCAAGCTGCTCAATCAGCGTGGGCAGGGCGACGGTGACGATCGTGCCGTCAATGGTCGCCAGAAAGATGCCCATCCCGATGGCGATCAGGACAAGCCACTTGCGATTATCTCCGGCTGGGGTGGGGGCCGCGCTGGTCATGCTTCCTCCGGTGATGGCTACGGGTCGAATCCGGCCCTGAGAATGACTCGGGGGAGCGCATTCTGTCAAACAATATCCCCGCCTTCCGCAGCCTGTGGTTGCTGGCGCTTCCCCCGCTCGCGGAGGAGGACAGCCTCATCCGGTTGTGGCAGTCCGGGCACAGGAAGGGTCCTTGCCCCCTTCCCACATTTTGGGGGAAGGGCCGGGGATGGGGGCGGCTCACTGATTGCGGCGGAAGATCACCCGGTAGGAGGTGGAGGAGGCGCTGCCCCCTTCGGTGAAGCAGGCGCTGGCCGTCAGCGGGTTGCTGCGGCGGCTCTGCCCGGGGATTTCGACAGTATAGGCGCGGTTGGCTTCCATCTGGAAGTCGGCGTACCCGACGCCGCGCTCCGGCTTGAGGCCGGTCAGGAATTCGTCCGATCCGCCGCCCCAGGTCACGCGGATGGTCACGCCTGGCACATCCCGCCCGCCAGACTGCACGTAGACTTCGATGACCCCGGCCAGCTCCGTGCTGCAAAAAGTCTGAATGTTGGCGATGAGATAGTCGTCCGCCTGGGGGAGCGGCGTGGCCGTCGGCAGCGGAGCGGCGGTCGGCGGGGTGATGCTCGGCGGCGGCGTGAACAGGACGGGCGTCTTGCTCGGCGGCGGCGTCAGCGACGGCGTCACCGGGATAACCGTGGGGAAGGGCGTGGGTGTGGCGCGGGCGATGGTGAACAGATTGCTGGCATCGGCGCAGCCGGTGCGGCCCTGCGGGCTGTAGAGCGCGATCATGGCTTCAATCGCGTTGCGCTTGCTGTTTGTGTCCACCCCCTGCCGGAATATCTCGCAGGCTGTGTCAGCCAGCGCCTGAAAGGGGTCGCCCGGCAGCCCCAGCTCCAGCAGCCGGTCCACCGCCCGGCGCAGGTCGGCATCGGCGCGGTAGGCCAGGCTGATGGCGATCAGGTAGTCGGTGCGGGCTTCGCGGCTGAGCTGGGCCGGGGCGGTATCGAACTCGACCACGGGCGCGATCATCCAGGTGTAAACCAGCCCCAGGCCCAGGCCAATAGCCAGGCCCAGCACCATCGCTATCCACGAATATCCTATCCGTCGTCGAGCCATACGAGTCATACAGTGTGGCCATCCGTTGGGGCGCGCTACGGCGCGGTGAGCGGCGTGGCCGCCGGCGGGACCATCCGGTACGCTTCCATCAGCGGCGTCAGGCGGCCCATCGCCTCAGCCAGCGCAACCAGGTGACGCACATCTTCGACGCTGCGCCCCTGCGAAATATAGCGTTCGGTCACCGCCTGCGTATAGTTCGGCACGTTCGGCACGTTCAGCTTGCGCAGCCGATCCACCGCGCCCTGCAGGTCCCCGTCGGCCACATAGCCGTAGGCGATCATGACCGTATAGTCGTCCATATGCTTGCGGTCCAGATAGCTCAGCGGGCTGTCCACATACCGGGCAGGCCACTGCACCCAGCCGATGTACAGGGCGAGTATGAGGCCGATGGCCAGACCAACGGCCAGTGAAATCAGAATCCTGATCATGGTTATCCGGCTCCGGAGCTTGAACGGGCGGAGGCGCCCCGCCACCTCACCGGGGGGCCGCCGCGGACTCCGTATCGCGCGCCTTATTGTATCAGATTTCCAGCCGGCCGGCCTGACCCCTCCGCAGCAAAAAGCCGGGCTGCACAGTAGCCCGGCTTCGATGTGCCGGAGGCGGGAGTCGAACCCGCACGCCCCGAGGGGCACGCGATTTTGAGTCGCGGGCGGCTGCCTGTTACGCCACTCCGGCAAACCCTGTGAAGGACGCCCTCCATGATACCACACTCCCGTTTGGCGGGCCAGATATTTTTTCGCGCCTTCGCCTCCTCCCGCGTGGCCTCCAGAATGAGGGCCGGGCGCCAACTGCTTCCCTCCCCGCATGTCGGGGAGGGGACTATCAGCCGATTGCCGGCCCGGCGGGTTACAGGCATAATCAGGAGGGCGCGGGCCTGCCGCCTGGCCATCGCGCGCCGAGAAATGGGTCAGACCTTGATGGACGAGAACATCCTCATCCGGCAGGCGCAGGAAGGCGACGTGTCAGCCTTCAACCGGCTGGTGCTGGCTTACCAGGACCGGGTCTATAACGCCGCCTGCCGCATCATGGACGATGAGGCCGCCGCTGCGGACGCCGCGCAGGAGGCGTTCATCGCCGCCTTCCAGCGGCTGGAGACCTACCGCGGCGGCAGCTTCAAGGGCTGGCTGCTGCGCATCGTGACCAATGCCTGTTACGACGAGCTGCGCCGCCGCCGCCGTCGCCCGGCCCGGTCACTGGAGGATATGACCCCGGAAGATTCGCTCGATCCGCCGCCGCAGCTCGTCAGCAGCGAAGAAGAGCCGGAGGCGCACGCCCAGCGTATGGAGCTGGGGGCGGGCATCGAGCACTGCCTGCGCGGCCTTTCTGCCGAACACCGGGCGCTGGTCGTGCTGCGCGACATCGAAGATCTGGATTATCAGGAGATCGCCGCCGTCACCGGTCTGGAGCTGGGCACGGTCAAGTCCCGGCTCAGCCGGGCGCGGGGCCGCCTGCGCGACTGCCTGCGCCGGATGGGGGAACTTTTGCCGCTTGAATATCGTCTTGAAGATGAACTGTAAGCCCGGTGGCGGAGGGGCGCGCTGCGCCTGGCTCCCCCTTTGCCGCCGACAGCGAACTGCGTACCTATGACACACCGCCCACCTGACCCCGCCGACCTGGAACTGCTGTCGGCCTATCTGGATGATGCGCTGGCCCCCGCCGAGCGGGCCGCGCTGGAATCGCGCCTGAAGACCGATTCGGTGCTGCGGGCGGAACTGGCGGCCCTGCGCGGCGTGCAGGATGCGGTGCGGGCGCTGCCGGTGTTGAAGGCCCCGCGCGACTTCCGGCTCGATCCGGCCGTCTACGGCCGGCGGGCGCCCGCCCGACGCGCTTACCCGGCGGCCCGCTGGAACAGGCCGGCCCGGCTGGGGAGCGCCCTGAGCGCCCTGGCTGCCGCGATTGTGCTGGCGATCGGGCTGCTCGGCATTGTGGAGCGGGGCGCGCCATCTCTCATGCTCCAGAACGCGCCGCAATCGGCGGCAGTGCGCGACGCGGGCGGAGTCACCGCTCTGGCCGTCCTGCCGACGGCGACGGGCTTGCCAGCGATGGGGATTCTGCCGACAACGGTGATTCTACCGGCGGCGACCCTGCCCCCGATGGGGGGAGTCCTGGCCGGCCAGGCGACATCGACCAAAGGAATGCCGACGGCGGCGGCGACCATCACCCGGGAAGAGCCAGATGAGGTCGCGGCTATGGCGCTTTCGGCGGCAGTAGGGGCCGCGGGCGTGGAGGAGCAGGGGGAAGATATGCCGCCGCCCGATATGATGGAAGGTGAGATCCCGGCGCCCGCCGCCGGTTACGCCGCCCCTGCCGAAGGAGTCGAGGACACCAGCGCGCCGGGCGCGGGGATGGCGCCGCCAGAGATCATCGCGACGCTGGCAACCGCCGCCCGGACGGCAGTTACCGGCTCATCGGGGGCGGCTGCGCCGTCCGTAGCCCCGACCGCCCTGATCGCGGCTGAGCAGTCTGTTGACGCCTCGCAACCGCTGGAGGAAGCCGCCGCAACCGCTCCTCCGCCGGAAGCTGTTCCTTCATCGGATGCCGCTCCTCCGCCGGATGTTGTTTCTCCGCCGGATGTTGCTCCTCCGCCGGATACCTCTCCCCTCCTGATCGGGCTGGGCCTGTCCCTGTTCGCCCTCTCGGCGGCCCTGTTCTTCTTCAGCCGCCGGGGGGGGTAGAGAGCAGGAATCTGCCCCCGCCCCTCCCGGTAGCAGCCCCGGCCGCTTCGCGTTATCATGGCGTTTGTTATCCTCTGCGGATGAAAGCGGTCCCTCATGTCTCAACGGCCCCCGGTTAACTTCTGTCTGCGCTGCGGCACACGGCTGGAGCTCCGGTTCTGGTTCGGGCAGGAACGCCCGTGCTGCCCGGTCTGCGGCTATATCCACTTTGACGATCCCAAAGTCGCCGCCGCCGTCTTCATCACCGCCGAGTCGCGCGTGCTGCTCATCCAGCGCGGCGTGGACCCGGAGCGCGGCAAGTGGGCACTGCCGGCGGGCTACGTGGATGGGGACGAGGACCCGTGCCAGACGGCGGTCCGCGAGGCGCTGGAAGAAACCGGCCTGCAGGTGCGCGTGACCGGCCTGCTGGATGTCTTCCACGGCACGCACCGCCCCGGCGCCAGCATCCTGATCGTCTACGCCGCCGAGGTGATCGGGGGGGAGCTGGCGCCCGCCGACGATGCCGAAGCGGCGGCCTGGTTCGGCCCGGACGCCCTGCCGGAGCTGGCCTTCGAAAGCACGCACCGGGTGGTGGGCGACTGGGCGCGGTCCCTGCGCGGCAACTGAACCAGCGAGCGCGGGATACCGGGGGCGCCGGGAGAAAGGCGGGTTGTCTTTCCCGGCAGTTTTTGCGCCCGGACGGCCGGCTTCTCTTTCGCCCCCGGCCTTTTTCAGCCTGATAACCCCTTTTCCCCTATAATGAAAGATGAAATTGTGAAAGGCTTCACGCACGATGTGTCGGGCGCGGTTATCGCGCGGCGCGGAGGGAGTGCTATGAGACGCGGAATACTGGTGATTATTGCGGCGGCGGCGCTGGCCGGGATGCCGGCGATTGGCGCGGCGCAGGACGGCGGAGCCTGCCCGGTGATTGTGCAGACGGCGCTGCTCATGGCGGAGCAGTTGTGCGGGGATACGGCCCGCAACGAATTGTGCTACGGCCACACCCGGCTGGTGCTGGAGCCGCGCTCCGACGCGCCGCCGGTGACGTTTGACGGCCTGGGCGACCGCGTGAGCGTGACGACCATGGGCAGCCTGCAGGCCAGCCCGATGGATGTCGCCACCGGCGAATGGGGTGTGGCGCTGGCCCGCCTGCAGGCCAACCTGCCGGACGCGCTGCCCGGCCAGAATGTCACGCTGCTGATATTCGGCGACGCACAGGTGGCGGCTGCCGCCGCCGGGAGCAGCGAGCCGGTGCGGGTGGTCACCGGGAGCGGGGCGATGGTTGTGGACCAGCCGTCGCTGGCCGGGATGCCGCTGGCCGGGCCGATGGTCGGCATAACCCTGCTGGCGGAGGGGCGCACCGCCGATAATCTGTGGCTGCGGGTGCGCCTGGCGGATGGCACGCCCGGCTGGCTGATGGCGATGATGGCGGATGGGGACTGGGGCGCGCTGCCGGTTGTGGACGAATCCGGCGGGCTGGTCGGGCCGCAGCAGGGCGAGCAGGCCGCTGGCGCGCCCCTGCAGGCCTTCATCTTCACGACCGGCCTGGGCGACGCGCCGTGCCAGGAAGCGCCCGACAGCGGCCTGCTCATCCAGACGCCGCTGGAAGGCGGGCCGGTCGCCATGCTGATCAACGAGACGCGCGTGATATTCGGCCTCGGCGAGGACTGTTCCGCCTGCGGCTTCCCCGTTCATCGCAATCAACTGGGCGTGACGACCTACCTGCAGGCGGAGGCGGATGGCGAGATGACGCTCAGCGTGATCGAGGGGCAGGTCGATGTCGCCGCCGCCGGCGTGATCCAGACTGCGGTCGCCGGGGCGCAGGTGCGCGTCCCGCTGGATGCGGACGGCGTCGCCGCCGCGGCTCCCCTGCCGCCGGAACCCTACAACGAGGCCCTGATGAACCGCCTGCCGCTCGGCCTGCTGGACCGCCCGGTGGAGCCGCCGCCGGGCGCGACCTGGATGGGGACTGGCTCCGGCGGCGGCGCGACGGGCGGCGGCGCCAATCTGGTGCAGAACGGCGACTTCGCCATCGGGTTCGCCGGCTGGCTGATAGAGCAGGACTGCGACGCCTGCGGGATGCAGACCAACATCGATCTCGACCCGGCGAAGGGGGATTACCTGGCCTGGGCGCGTTCTTCCAGCGGGCAGAGCGGCGGGGCCATCTGGGCGCGGCAGCCGCTGAACCTGGATATGGCGACCTGCCCGGCGCTGCATATCGCCTTCGACGTGCGCGTGGACAGCCACACGCTGCCCAACAGCGGCTGGTGGACGGACGGGCACGGCGGCAATGGCGAGTACCCGGCCATGGTGCGGCTGGCGTTCAGGCCCGCCTATCAGGGGTCGCAGTTCGACTGGGCGCGGGGCTTTCTGGTGTACCATGATGGCGCCACGCAGGCCAGCAACTATACCCTGGTCCCCGCCGGGGGATGGACGCACTACGAGGCGGACGTGCTCAGCCCGGCCGAGTGGGTGGACGCCTTCGGCAACGTGCAGACGAACCCCGGCATCCTGACCGATATTTACGTCGGCGGGAGCGGCTGGGACTTCATGGGCGGGATCGACAACATCGTCCTGACCTGCTCCGGCGGGCGGTAGACAGGGGGTTTCGCATTTCCCGCTCTTAGTTCTGGCTTCTGTGATTCTGGAGGCCCCCATCCTCAGTCCTTCCCCCAACAATGGGGGAAGGAGGCAAAGGACTCCCCCTCTCCACTTGTTGGAGAGGGGGCCGGGGGGTGAGGCCGGGCCGTTTGCCGGGAGCGGCCTTCTGCCCCATAATTGTCAGCAGTATCGATTCACATTCCACAAACGAACCGCATGAAGATATTCATCAGCTATTCACGTGATGACAAAGCCTGGGTCTATGAACTATGGCGCGCCCTGCGTGACCGTGGATTCCACGATGCCTGGATCGACCAGCGCATCATCCCGGCGCAGGACTGGTGGAATACGATCCTGGATGAGATCGAAGCTGCCGAGGTGTTTATTTATGTGATGACACCGAAATCGGTTGAATCGATCTACTGTGCGGCGGAACTCGCCCACGCCCTGACCTGTAACAAGCCGATCCTGCCGCTGATGCTCAAGCCGTGCGACGCCCCGCCGGAGATCACGCGCCGCCGCATCCAGTACGCGCCGCTCCGCGACGATATGAGCCTGGGTGATGTGCTGTTCACCATTGAACGCGGGTTGGGCGACATTCGAGTCGCCCTGCTTCAGGGGCAGTATCGGATGCCGGACCCATTGCCGGAACGCCCGGCGGAACCCGAACCAGTTCGCAAGCCGGAGCAGGTTTCCGAAGTATTTATGATGGCCGAGGATGCCGCCAGCCAAAACAACCTGACGCTGGCGGAAAAGCTGTTCCAGCAGGTGAAAGAGGCCGATTCAGGAGTGTACGGGCGGGCCGCGGCGGACCGCCTCGGCGAGCTGCGTCACGAGCGCGAGCGCGACGCTGACTACCTGAATATTGTGCAGATGGCAGCTAACCCGGCTATGCGAAGGGGAGCCAGGGCATTGTGGCGCGTGTTTGTGGAGAAGTACCCTGGCTACGACCCGCAGGGAGTCGGCGCTGTCCTGTCTGCAAAAGAACCGCCGGCAGAAACGCCCTCCTCTTCACAAACAGCAGTTGGCTCTGTTTCGGCAGAAAAAACTGAACCACCTCCACGTACACCTCCGCAGTCCAGGCCCGCGCCACCTCCACGCACACCTCCGCAGCCCGAACCTGTGTCGAGGGTGTCCGTCGTGCGTAGTCTCGACCTGCTACCTGCGCCGTTCGCGTGGATCGATATCCCGGCGGGGAAGGTGAAGCTGGAGGCCGGTGGCTACCTGAAAGCGGACACGACTTTCGACGTGCCGGCGTTCAGCATCGCCCGGTACCCGGTCACCAATGCTCAGTTTGCGAAGTTTGTGGAGGCGGATGGCTACTATGAGCGCCAGTGGTGGACGGAAGATGGATGGAAAGTGCGTGCGCGAGAAGGCTGGGCCGAGCCGCGCTTCTGGACGGACAGCGCGTGGAACGGAGCGGACCAGCCGGTGGTGGGCGTGTCGTGGTACGAGGCGGTCGCCTTCTGCAAGTGGCTCAGCGCGACGACTGGCGAGCGTATCATGCTCCCAACCGAGGGACAGTGGCAGCGGGCAGCGCAGGGGGATGACGGGCGGGCCTACCCCTGGGGAGATGAGTGGGACGGCGCACGCTGCAATAATTCGGCGGGGTCGAATAACAGAAAAGTTACGACGCCGGTGACACAATACGAGGGGAAGCAAAAGGGCGACAGCTTCTTCGGCGTGACCGACATGGCCGGGAACGTGTGGGAATGGTGCCTGACGGCTTATGAGACGGGGAGTGAATCGCTGGAGGGGACGGATAGGCGCGTTCTGCGCGGCGGGTCGTGGGGCAGCGTCAATTCCCACGGGTTCCGCTGCGCTTTACGGTACGGGTACTTCCCTCCGCACTGGGTCGATAGCAGGGGGTTTCGCAATTCCCGCTCTTCGTTCTGAGTCCTGGTCTTCTGAATTCTGAATTCTGGGGGGTCCGGGGGCGAAGCCCCCGGCCGCGCTGCGCCACTTTTCGAGGGGGGAAAGGCCGGGGACGGCAGAGGAGGCGGCCATGAAGCGGATAGGTATTCTGGGGGCGGTCGGGCTGGCGGCGATCCTGCTGGCGGGCTGCCAGACGGGGCCGAACTTCATCGGCGCGGGCACGGCTAACCGCAACTGGCAGCCGGTCGTGGCGACCTTCGGCGGCGTGCCGATGGTCCGGGTCCCGGATGGCTGCTTCGTGATGGGGCGCAACGGCGGCCCGGCGGACGAACAGCCCGCTCGCCGGGTTTGCCTGACCGCCTTCTGGATCGGCCAGACCGAGGTCACCAACGCCCAGTACTTCGCCTGTGTGGAGGCCGGCGTCTGCACCCCGCCGGAGCCGGCCTTCTTCTTCGCGGCTCCCTCCTACGCCGACCACCCGGTCGTCAATGTCACCTGGGAGCAGGCCGACACGTACGCCCGCTGGCGCGGCGGGCGGCTGCCCACTGAGGCGCAGTGGGAGTACGCGGCGCGGGGCACGCAGGGCTGGCCATACCCCTGGGGGGAGGCGCGGCCCACCTGCGATGTGGCTAACGTCAGCACCTGTCGCAACAGCACTGCTCCGGTCGGGCCAGACCGGCGGCCGGACGGCGCGTCATGGGTCGGGGCGCTGGACATGGCCGGCAATGTCTGGGAATGGGTGAACGGCTGGTACGACAGCGCGACTTATGTGAATACCGAAGAGGGCGCGGTCAACCCGGCCGGGGCGGGGAGCGGCCAGATGCGCGTCCTGCGCGGCGGGGCCTGGGGCGACGAGGTGGAGCGGGCGCGCTCGACCTTCCGCTCCCGGCATCTCCCCACGTCAGCGGATGATCAGCGCGGCTTCCGCATTGTGCTGTACGGCCAGCCGGATCAGTAGCGGCTTAATCCAGCCGGATGCTGCCGCTGACGGTCAGATGGAGGTCCGTCTGTTCCGCAAAGGTGTCGTAGCGGCGGGAGACATACGCGCCCGTGCTGGGGTCGTAAAGATATTCGCCCTCGGCGAACTGCGGCGTTCTGCCGCCGGTGATCACCTGCAGGCCCAGCGTATCCGGCACAAAGACGGTCAGGTTCCCGTTCTCGACAGCGACCGTGCCGGCGCCCTCCAGCCCGGTATTGGGCAGGCTGAGCAGCAGATCGCCATCGACCAACTGCGCCGTCAACTGCCGCGCGTCCAGGCCGAGCAGGTTCAGGCTGGCCGCGCCGCCGCTGCGGAAATCCAGCGCGATCGGCACGCCTGTCGGCAGCTCGATGCGCATCCGCCCGCGCCCCATCGTCTCCAGCAGGGGCAGGCCCGCCGGGGTGCTTTCCTCAAAGATGAAGACCGCTGTGCCGTCGCCCCCCGCTTCGTAGGTCGGGGTGATCGTGCTGGCGGCGCTGCCGGTGAACTCGGCGTGAATGGCCGGGGCGACATCGGCCACGGTGGGTGAGACTTCGGCGATGGTGAATGCCCCGATGATCTGCACGCGCAGCCGCTGTACGGATTCATCCACCGGCTGGTCGAAAATGACGGAGTTCTCCGTCCGCTCGGTATTGGCGCGGGCGGTGTAGGCGACGGCGACGACCCCGATCAGGACGAGGGCGGAGAGCGCCGCGGCGGCGATCGGCGCCCAGCGGCGCAGGCGGGGAATCGAATCCAGCAGCAGGGTCAGGCCGATGACGAGGAGCAGGACCGGCCAGGCCCGCCCGATCAGATCGGCCACGCCCGGCGGGAAGACATCCAGCGCCCCCAGCAGCAGGACACCTCCCAACACCAGAATCAGCAGCGGCCAGAACACGCTTCGCTTCACGGTAGCTCTCCTCCGCTCAGGCCCGGCGCAGGGTCATCAGCAGCAGCGCCGCGCCTGTGATCAGCAGCACTACCGGCCAGAACAGGTCGCCCCCGGACGGGCCGCTGAGGATATTCATGCCGCGCCCGATCACAATCAGGCCGGTGATGACGATGGCCGCGCCGACCAGCAGCAGGGCGCCCGGGCCGCGCCCGGCGCCCGGCTCGTCCGGCGTCAGGTCCGGCGGCAGGATCCACCACAGGATCAGGTACAGCAGGCCGGCCACGCCCGCCGACAGCACAGTCAGCAGGGCGACCATAGCCCGCGCCCACCAGGGGTTAAGGCCCAGGCAGGCGCTCAGCCCGCCGCATACGCCGCCCAGGACGCGGTCGGTCAGGCTGCGTGCCACGCGCGTGGTTGTCATAGCTTCCTCGTGCAGGTAGAGACTCTGCACCAAAAATACCCCAGAATCAGCCTGGCGGGCAAGCCCGCGCAGAAGGTGGGAGTAGCGGATAGAGGGCGGTCGCTGCCCCCGGCAGCTAAGTTAGGCTTCTAATCCATAACAAATTTGAAACAATTCTTGCCCCTAACATTATTGGGGTATAATGGCATTGGAGGGTTCACCAGACCCCCTGATGGCCGTATGTCTTGCGCATGAAGTGCTCAATTTCCTCCCACCTGACAGTGGCATGGTAAGAATACTCTCTGCAAAGGCAGGCCAGTTCGTTCAGAATAGAGGGCCTGGCGGTGCATTTCAGACCCTCAGACCGGTTGGCTAGAATAGCACAGGTGTTATCATGTCAAGCAAAGCTGAAACGATTATCAGTCAGGGGCCGGCGGCTATTCGGCAGGCGACGGGCGACAGCCCACTGGTTGTGCTGTATCCGCGGAACCGTTACCGGGATGTTTATCTGTCCCGCTACCTCAAGGAACCGGATACCGGGCTGCACTATTACGCGCTTCAGACCGCCGACCGCAATCTGCGCAAGTTTCTCCATAACCTGATTGACGATCTGAACGAATATTCGACCGAATTCGGCAAGAACCTGAAGGCCGCGCTGACCGCCAAAGGCAAGGCCACCGATCTGGCCGCCGCCCTGGGCCAGGACCTGAGCGCGCTCAGCAGTGAGCCGTTCACCTTGCTGCTTGACCAGTACGACCGCCTGCCGGAAAAGGAAGAGACCCGCCGCTTCATGGAAGCGCTGGTGAAGGTCATCCCGCCGCAGTGCCAGATTCTGATCAATGCCCGCGAGCAGGCGTACCTGCCCTGGATCGATCTTGTCACCCAGGGGCAGGCCACTGTGCTCGGCGCCAAATATGTCCCGGAGGAGGATGAGCCGCCCGCGACGCCGGAAGTCCCCACGATCGAGGTCTTTTCCCTGGGGCGCGGCTACACGCTGGTCAACGGCGTGCCGGTCACTCACTGGGACGGCGAGCTGCCCAAGAATCTGTTCTTCTACTTCATGGATAACGAGCTGGTTACCCGCGACCAGATCTTCGATGTCTTCTGGCCGACTCTGTCGGTCAAGGAGGCGACCAATGTCTTTCACGTCACCAAGCGCAAGATTAATGAGCGCCTGGGCTACGACCTGACCCAGTACGCCAGCGGCTTCTACAACCATAGCGAACAGCTCAATATCTCCTACGATGTGGCCGATTTCATCGCCGCCATTGACGAGGCCGAGGCGGATGAGAGCAAGCAGGAAGCCGCCTGGACGCGGGCCATCGGTCTGTATCGCGGGTCGTTCCTGCACCGGCTGGATATGGACTGGGCCGTCACACGCCGCAAGCAGCTCCGCCGGGCCAATGCCGGCGCCCTGATCGGGCTGGGGCGCCTCCGCGAAGGGCAGGGCGCCGTCGATCAGGCGCTGCGTTACTACGCCCGCGCGCTGGAAGCGACGCCGGAGCGCGAGGATATCCATCGCCAGGTGATGAGCCTGTACTTCGGCAGGGGTGACCGGGAGAAGGCTGTCCAGCAGTACCGCCTCCTGGAACGCTCGCTGAGCGAGACGCTGCACATCACCCCGTCTCAGGAGACAGTCGCCCTCTACCAGCGCATCACGGAGTAGGGGTGGGCGGAGCAAGCGCACGAACAACCGGGGCCGCAGGCCCCGGTTTTTATATTCCGGGGGCCGGCAGCAGGCCGGGGAGGGTCGCGGCCCTCCCCGGCCTGTGGTGTAACAGCAGGGTGCTGCGCCCCGCGCTGCGTTAGCCGCCCGGCGGCAGGCTGGGCAGCGGCGAGGGTGTGATGTTCGGGTTTTGCGTCGGCAGGACCACGCCCGTCGGCGAAGGGATCACGCTGCCCGCGCCGCCGGTGCTGCCGCCCGTGCCCAGGGCGGGCACGTCGTCACTCACGCAGCGAAAGCCCAGGAACAGCGTCTGCGTGAGCGGGTCGAAGTCCTGGCGGTGTACCGCCCGGGCGAAGAAAGGCACGGTGTCCCACGACCCGCCGCGCGCCACCTTCGTCGTCCCGGTCACCGGCCCCTGCGGGTTGAGGCCGCTGGCGTCGGTCTGACTGTAGTAGTTGGGCTGGTACCAGTCGCTCACCCATTCAGCCACGTTCCCGGCCAGATCAAGCTGGGTGTACGGCCCGGCCCCGCCGGGGAAGCTGCCCACCTGTTCCGGGCCGCTGGAAGTCGGCAGGCCGGTGTTGTCGCGGCGGTTGGTGTTAGCCAGCTCGGGCGACCAGGTGTTGCCCCAGGGATAGATACGCCCGTCCGCGCCGCGCGCCGCGCGCTCCCATTCCGCTTCGGTTGGCAGGCGGCGGCCGATGGCCTCGCAGAAAGCCTGCGCCCCGTACCAGGTGACATGCGTCATCGGCAGTTTGGCCAGCACATCGGACACGCTGTACACCGTGCCGTCGAAGGACAGGTTGCTGCTCTCCGACTCAGCGCGGGTGGCGGCGCAGGGCTGGCCGAGACAGCCGTTGAGATGGCTGCCGGGGCCCATGGCCGGCGAATTGAGGAAGGCGACATACTGCCCGATAGTGACCTCGGTCACTTCCATCTGGAAGCTATCCAGGATCACGCGGTGTGGGGGGAACGAATCTTCGGCGAAAGACGGGTTGCAGGCCCCTTTATAAACATTGACACATTCAGAGACAGCGGTGGCTACTTCGTTCTGTGTCGTGCCCATGGTGAAATCGCCCCCGCTGACCAGCTCCATCCGCGTGCGGAGATTAGCCAGCAGCGGGTCCATGCCGCCGGGCGCCGGGCTGACCGCGCCAGTTAGCATGGCCGAGTCAGTCGGCGTGACGAAGGGCGTGCCGACAACCTCCTCCTCCTCGGGGGCGCTGGTCGGGCTGGCGCTGGTATCGGGGGTGGGCGGCAGCGGGGTTGGCGTCGGCTGGACTACGGTCAGGCCGGGCGATGTGGCGGTGATGATGATTACCTGCGGCTCGTGAGTCGGCGTCGCGCTGGGCAGTTCCGCCACTTCGCTGACCAGGGCGGTCGGCCCGGCCAGAGGCTCAAGCTCCGGCCCGGCAGGCCCCACATTGAAGGTCAGCAGCCCGGCGGCATAGCTGCCCAGGCAGATTACCGCTGAGAAGCCGATCCCCAGCAGCACACCGATCATCAACCACTGCCAGCCTCCATCACGAGTCCGGCGGCGCAAATTCGACATAAGGTGCTCCTCCTGCCGCCGGGGTGGGTAGCTCTACATTCCGGCGGCTCAGCCATAAGGTACGCCCCATCGCAGGGGCAGTACACTAGTGTACCGTCCTCACCGTCCGGTGACCAGAGTCGTTTTGCCCGGCCCGGATAAGGAGTTTGTGAGAGGCGCGGGCGGGAAGCCGGCGCGGCGCGGAGAGTCTGTCTCGGATACAATCAGGGGGTGGGATGTGCCCGCCGGGGTTAGATTCGCGCTGGCGGAAGCTGCCGGCGCGGAGAGGCTGGCTCGTGCTGGCCGCCGCGGCGCTGTGTGGAGACTGCTTCATGCCCGGACCTGTGCCGGCAATACCGCCCGGCTCTATTGTGCTCAAGGTCGCGACCTTCAATACAGCCAATGACTTCATCGCCTCTGACGCCCTGATCAACAGCCTGCGCGCATTCGAGGCGGATATTGTGGCCCTGGAAGAACTTTCCCCCCGCAACGCCGCGGCGTTGGAAGGCGCGCTGCTGGAAGAGTACCCCTGCCGCGTGCTGCAGGGGGCTTATCTGGACGGGCGGGGGCTGCTCAGCCGGCACCCGATCGCGGCTTCGGAGTTTTTCTCCATCGGGACCGGGCGCCCGCAACTGGAGGCACAGATCGATCTGGGCGGGCGGGCGATTGTGGTTTACGCGGTGCACCTGCCGGCCCCCGATTACCGCCGCCTGGAAGTGCACAGCCCGCGGGTTGTCCCGGGGGTGCGGGCGCTGCTGGAGCGGGTCGGGCAGTCCGGGCTGCCGGCGCTGGTTATGGGCGACTTCAACACCACTGACCAGACAGCCGCTTACCGGATGCTGGTAGGCGCCGGCCTGGTGGATACGTTTCGCAAGGCCGGGCGGGGGCCGGGGCTGACCTACCCGACGCGGCATCAGTATATGCCGGTCCCGCTGCCGCGCCTGTTCCGCCTGGACTATATCTTCGCTGCGCCGGAATTCATCCCGCTGCTCAGCTATACCGGGCAGGGGCGCGGCTCTGATCACCTGCCGGTGTTTGCACATCTGGCGCTGCTGCCGGAGGATGCTGCATTGTGAGGCCCGGCGCCGGCTTCCCCGATGATGCCGGCGCGGCTCTGTGAAGGATGACCTTATGCGAGCGCTTCGAGAAATTTTGATCGGATCACCGCTGCCAACCCAGCGCCTGACCCACGAACGGCTGAACAAGGTGCGGGCGCTGGCCGCGCTCTCGCCGGACGCGCTCTCCTCCATTGCTTACGCCAACCAGGAAATCTACCTGGGGCTGGCGCTGGCCGGGGCCGCCGGGCTGGCCCTCTCCTGGGTGGTAGCCGTGCCGATCGTGCTTCTGCTGGCGATCCTGACTATCTCCTACAACCAGACCATCCACGCCTACCCGACCGGCGGCGGGTCCTACACCGTGGCCCGGGAAAATCTGGGGACTACGCTGGGGCTGGTGGCCGCGGCGGCGCTGCTGATCGATTACGTGCTGACGGCGGCGGTCAGCCTGACGGCGGGCGTGGCGGCCATCGCCTCCGCTTTTCCGGTCCTGTGGCCGCACCGGGTCGGCCTGTCGCTGCTGTTCCTGGCCGTGATCATGATCGCCAACCTGCGCGGCCTGCGCGAGGCGGGCACGCTGATCTCCATCCCGGTCTATCTGTTCCTGCTGGCCTACCTGCCTATGCTGCTCATCGGGCTGGTGCGGGCTGCTGTGGAGGGGCCGGGTTCGCTGGAAGTAGCCGCGGCGCCCGCTGTCGCGCCGCTGACGTTCGTGCTGGTCCTGCACGCTTTTTCGTCGGGCTGTACAGCCCTGACCGGCGTGGAAGCGATCAGCAACGGCGTCCAGATCTTCAAGCCGCCGGAAGCGCACAATGCCGCCCGGACGATGGTTGTGATGGCCGTCCTGATGGGCGTCCTGTTCCTGGGCAGTGTCGGGCTGACCCAGTATCTGGGCGTGATGGCGGGGCCGGACGAGACGATCCTCTCCGCCCTGGCGCGGCGCATCCTGGGATCGGGGCCGGTCTACCTGCTGGTGCAGGCGGCGACGCTGGCTATCCTGGTTGTGGCCGCCAATACCGGCTTCGTCGATTTCCCCCGCGTGACTTCCGTGCTGGCCCGCGACAGCTTCCTGCCCCGCCAGCTCACCCAGTACGGCGACCGACTGGTATTCTCCAACGGCATCTTTTTGCTGGGCGGGCTGGTGGCCATCCTGATCCTGCTCTTTGGCGGCGATTCGCACGCCCTGATCCCGCTGTTCGCCGTCGGGGCGTTCCTGGCTTTCACGCTGTCACAGACGGGCATGGTCCGGCACTGGTGGCGGGTGCGCGGGCCGCGCTGGCAGGCCAAAGCGGCGGCCAACGGGCTGGGGGCGGTCACGACGCTGATCACACTGGGCGTGGTGGGCGTGAACAAGTTCGCCGACGGCGCGTGGATTGTGGTTGTGTTCATCCCGCTGCTCGTGATCGGTTTCCGGCGGATCAACGGCCACTACCGCGAGATCGCCCGCGAGCTGACGCTGCGCGGCCTGCCGCCGTCGCTGACGCCGCTGCCGCGTCCGCGCGTGGTGCTGCCGATCTCCGGCGTACACCGCGGCGTGATTGAGGCTGTGCGCTTCGCCCTCTCCATCTCGGATCGCGTGACGGCGGTCTATATCGAGATCACGCCCGGCGACGCCGAGCGAGTGCGCCAGACCTGGGAGCGCTGGGAGCCGGGTGTGCCGCTGGAGATTGTCGCTTCGCCGTACCGATCGGTGATCGGCCCGCTGCTGGACTTCCTGGATGAAGTAGATCGCAGGGAAAATGACGGCCAGATGGCGGTGCTGGTGCTGCCGGAATTCGTCGCGGCCAGCCAGTGGCAGAACCTGCTGCACAACCAGACGGCGTGGCAGATTCGCTGGGCGCTGCTCTACCGCCGGCGCCGCTTCGGGCGCGGTCGGGCTATCGTGGATATCCCGTTTTACCTTAAGGAATAGGACGAATGCTCTAGACCGGCGCTGTCGATAATAGGGTATTATACGAACCAGCGGTGGAGCTATTATTTAGCCGGCCTTGAGTATATTTATGTATAGAAAGGACAGGTAGAAGCGTAATGAAGATATGGATTCGTGCTGGAATTGCTATGAGTGCCGCGATTGTCGCGCTGACGATGCTGCTATGGGGAGGGGGAGGGGCTGGCGCGCCGGCCCTGGCCCAGGAGAACGGGGCAGCCCTGCTGACAACGTTTACAGTGGCGCCGTCGCCTACCGTTACGCCGACGCCGAACGCAACGGCGACGGCTTCGGCGGCGCTCTTCACTGTTGGCCGGGCGGAGCTGGTATCGCGCTACCCCGCGGGTGTGGAATACGTCTTTGAGGGCAGCAGCGCCGCCGGGGATATCGAGCGGGTGCAGGTGATCTGGTGGACAAACACCGGCACGCCGGAACGCTCTCCGCTGCGCTGGGATGCGGAGCAGGGCGTGTGGACATTCTTCGACCGCCTGTATTCGCCCCCCTGGTATCAGATTCACTACCGCTTCCGCGCAGTGGACAGCCAGGACAATATCTACGAGACGCCGGAGCAGGTCAGCGAGTACGCCGATAACACCCGCAAATGGCTGCGCCGGGAGAATGATGACATCATCGTCTTGATGTTCGGCGCCCGCGATTCGCTGGTCGATGATCTGTTCTGGAGCGCCGCCGCCAGCATCCTGCGTCTGGAAGACGCCTTCGGCTTCTCGCTGGACTACAAGCCCTATGTGGTGGTGATGCCTGATCAGGCCAGCTTTCAGGAATGGCAGGAACACCCCGACCCGTACCTGGCCGGGCTGACGCTGCAAGAGCTGGGCTACACCATCCAGACCCTGCAGTGGGGCGAAACCGACCTGGTTCATACAACCATCCCCCACGAGCTGACCCACATCTTCCAGGGATTTGTGAGGAAGGCGCGCGATCTCCCGACCTGGCTTATCGAGGGGAACGCCACTTATTTCGAGCCGACGCAGCAGTACGACTACGAGCGCCGGGTGCGCGATGCCGCCGCCTGGCTGCCGACCCTCCAGCGCGACATGACGGCGAACGAGACTGGCCCGGATGGCCGCAATCGCTGGACTTACGACGTGGGATATACCTTCATCAAATACTGGATCGACAACTACGGCTGGGAGTCCCACCGGGCTTTCTGGGAGGCGCAGAAGACGATGAACTTCCGGGCGGCGCTGGAAGCGGCCACCGGCGTGACCTTTGAGGAGCTGGAGAACGGCTGGCGGACATGGCTGGGGGCGGGCGGCCCCGCGCCAACGCTGATCCCGCTGCCGACCATGCCACCGCTGCCGACCTCGCCGCCCATGCCCACCCTGCCGAGCAGCTCGTAAGCCCGGCCCGGAGCAATCGGGCTGGCGGGTGGAATTGCAGAACCGGACCTCGTCACGGCTGGTCCGGTTCTGTTTTGCCCGGTTGGGATCGCTTTTGCCGGATCAGGGCGCGCGCTTCGTCAACCGTCCGTGCGGTGAATAGCCGGTCGCTCCAGCGAGGATAGAGGCGCTTGAAGACGCTGATCAGAACAGTGAAGACAGGCTGGTTGGTCACAATCACGACGTGGCTGATTAAATCTCTGGGCCAGATACTTTCTGTCCAGCGGCTGTGCTGGATGACATCTTCGTGGCGGATCGGCGAGCTGCCCAGCGTATTCAGGATCACGCCGGTCGGCTGTTCGGCAGATCGGATCATGCGGATGAGAAGCAGAAAAGATTCCCGGACCTCACTCCAGTCCCAGTCGCCGTTGAACTCCTGGCGGATGATGTGCTCTTCGTCGCTATCCCATACAGTAATGATCTGCATACCTGTTCCGTACCTGTCCCGCCCTGCTACGAATAATCCTGGAGATAGAAAGCGGCCCCTGCAGAGAGGCTCGCTGAATCAAGCATAACATGAAAGACTATTGAAAGTTTCATTGGAAACAATTTTTTATAAATTATTCACTTGAAAAGCGGAGGGTAGAGGCAGCGGGGAGCCGACCACCGCACCGGGGCCGTTTGCTCCCCCTGCTGCTGGCGCGGAATATCCTGCTTTCTCCTTTTATTCCGGGGGCCGGGTGTGGGGCTGTGCGCCTTCATCCTCTGCTATCAATTGTCAGGCTGCAAATGTGGGGAAAAGGTCTGAGGGATGTCGATGACCACGATCCTGGAGCGCGAAGTTCCGATCGAATGTGCCGGTGAGATTCAGACGCTTACGCTGATCGCCCATTACGACAGCCGCCTGCGCAAGACCGTCCGCTGGTCGGTGCAGGGCGATGCGATCACTGTCCGCATCCCGCCCTGCGTCCGCCGGAAGGAGGTAGACCGTATCCTCGAGGACGTGATCTCCCGCGTGCGCAGAGATCGCGACCGCGCCCGGCAGAAGCGCGACCGCGCCTTACAACGTCAGGACGCCGATCTGCAGGCCCGCGCCCGGGCGCTCAACCGGCTGTACTTCGACGGCGAGCTGACCTGGCGGACGATCCGCTGGGTTGGCAATATGCAGCGGCGGCTGGGGAGCTGCACCAACGGCGGGCCGACTGACGGCGATATCCGGCTCAGCGAGCGCATCCGCTCCTGGCCGTCTTATGTGGTAGATTACGTGATCGCCCATGAGCTGGCTCACCGCAAATTCCCTAACCACAGCAGCGCCTTCTGGGCTTATCTGGCCCGCTACCCCCATATGGAGCGGGCGCGCGGCTTCATCGAGGGGGTGGCCTTTGCCGATGGCGCCGTGTTTGAGGAAGACGCCGGACTGGCGCCCGCTGACCTCCCGGAAGCCGGCGGCGGGAATCGCCCTCTGTGACGGTCGGGCTGGTCAGGTGCAGGGATGGCCGTACGGACGGCTGTCGCTTCCGCTAAGATGATGGGCCGGCTTCCAGCGCTGCGGCGTCAATCGGGATGATCAGGGAAATCCGGGTGCCTTTGCCTTCGGCACTCTCGATGCGCAGCGTGCCTTCCAGCAGCTCGGCCCGCTCGCGCAGGTTGATCATGCCCAGGCTCCCCCGCTGGTCGTAGTTAGCGTCTACTTCGCCCGTGTCGAAGCCCACACCGTCATCCTGAATTTCCAGCAGCAGCGTGTCTTCCTGCCGGTTGAGCCGCACCCAGATATGTTCCGCCTCGGCGTGCTTGCGAGCGTTGTTGACGGCCTCATCCACGATGTTGAACAGCACGCTCTGGTCATTCTTATCGATGTACTGCTCGACTCCATCCTGCAGGTGCAGGATGACGTTCTGGCCGTAGTTCTCGCTCATCTTCTTGGCCAGCTCTTTCAGCGCCGGGACCAGGCCCTGCGTCTCCAGCACCAGCGGGCGCAGCGTGAACAGCATATGGCGGATCTCTTTGGTCGTCTTGCGGGCCAGCTCCTCCACCTTGCGCAACTCGCCGGGGACCTGAGCGGGGTCGCGCTCCAGCAGGCGGCGGATATAGTCGATGCGCATGGCGATAGCGGCGACATCCTGGGTTGGGCCGTCGTGAAGGTCGCGGCTGAGCTGGGTGCGGGCGTCTTCTTCCACGTCGATGATGCGCTGCTTCTCTTCCAGCAGGTTCTGGTAGAGCGTGGCGTTCTGCAGGGCGATAGTCGCCTGGCTGGCGATGGCCGTCAGCAGCTCGACATGTTCCTCGCTGAAGGCGTTCAGGGTGGTGCTCCCGAAGACGAGCACACCGTAGCTATCGAATCCGGCCCGCAGCGGTACGCACAGGATGCTGCGGGCATCCTGAAAAGCCACGAAGAAGCGCAGCTCAGGATCGCGGCGGGCGTCGCTGGCGAAAACAGGCTCAGCCTGCTTGAGGGCCAGACCGAGCACGCCCTTCCGGCCGGGGACCTGTTTGGTGGTATCGGCGTAGGTCAGGCGGCGTCCGTTGGCGACCTTGAGCTGACCGGTGTCCTGATCAAAGAGCAGGACGGCGCTGACCAGCCGGGCGTTAGGCCCCATTTCTCGCAGGCCCAGCACGCCGACATCCAGCGCGGCGTTCAGGACAGTCTGATAGTTGAGGGTGGCGCTGAGCGTGGAGGCCATTTCGTAAATGGCGCGGGCGTGCTCGCGGGCGGCGCGCAGACGGCCAGCTTCGGTCTCCCGCTGCTTGAGGATATCCTCGCGCCCGGACCAGCCGAGATTGGCGATGCTCACCGGCAGGGCGGTGAAAGCGCCGAAGAGCAGGATGCCTGCACTGCCGGACAGGGCGGGGCCGACGCCGGTCGCGCCGGAGTCAACCGGCGCGATCAGGAGCGCGTAGAGCACAGGGGCGGCAACCGCCTGCAGGACTGCCGCGCCGAAGCCGTAAAAGGCGCCCAGCCGCAGCGTGCCGGTCACGATGGGCAGCGCCCCGGCGGCCAGCAACACAACCGGCTGCCCGCCCGACAGCACAAAAATCAGCAGGGCGTACAGGATGTCGGCCAGGAATATGACCTGCAGCGAGGTGGTGCGGCGCGTATCCCAGAAAACCAGGGCCATGCTGCCCAGCGCGAGCGCGGCTCCCACGCCGGCCCCGGTCAGTAACGCCCCCCGGCGGCCGGGGTCCGCGCCGAAGACGGGCAGGAACAGCGCCAGCCCGATCAAGGCAACAATCAGCAGCCAGCGCAGCGCGACGATGGACCAGTCCAGGTGTGTGAGGGTGTTCCGAATTGTCACTGAGGCAACCCCCGAAAACAAAGACCGCGCTGACAACGGTCACGCGGCCATACTCCGGCGGTGTGTGGTTGTGGGCGCGAAGGGACTTGAACCCCTGACCTCACGGATGTGAACCGTGCGCTCTAACCAGCTGAGCTACGCGCCCAATATGCCGTAGTATAGCACAGCGATGTTACGATGACAATGGCTGCACGCGATGCGCAGGGAACTGGTTGTTATGCTCCTTATGTAGTGTAGTCGATTTGAGCAGAAATTAAAACCGCCGGATCGGGAAAATGCATTAAGATTTTGCCTGCTGCCCGCTTTCGGTCTCTGAAAGGGTGCGAACAAAGATTGACAGGCAAACCAGGCTGCTCATGCCGCTATTTTCGCTTCAGCAGATATTTTTGAAATGGGTTCTAGCAGAATTGCGCGTTCAGTCCTACAAGTATATAATGCTGCGCCATCGTTCTGTGGTTGAGTAAGGAAGAAATTTCATGTTCCGTAAAACACTGCTACGTTCGCTTCTGATGGCTACAGCTATTGTATTACTCCTTGGCATACCTTCTGTTTTTGCCCAGAGTAATACATTCCGCGTCCGCTCTATCACGGCTCTTGGCTGTAATAGCGACGACTTTAGGATATCTGTCGATATGGATGTACCTGCTGATGGTAGTACATTTGTCCATACAACAGTCACTTCTGGCGGCCTGGTCTATATGAATCAATTGTTCCAGATGGTTACATCTGGTATAGGACTTTGGGGCCTTTTCTCCGACTCTACCGGCGGGCCGACCACTGGAATGTTTCCAATCCCGGCTGGCCAGCAAATGCGTATTAATTTCGCCGTCGAGAGTCCGCCCGGCACAGAATTGGATGAGTGGACTCTGATTGTGGATGGCTGTGATACTGGCCGTATCCTCTATAATGGACCAACCCGGGTTGGTGGGCTGAGCGATGGTCGCATCAACCG
>JARKNX010000031.1 GCA_029976025.1 Aggregatilineales bacterium
ATGTCCCCCCTCGATATGCCGTGCAGATAGGTCGGATACTCGTACCCCGCCTTGATGAGCAGCCCCCCCTTCCAGTCCGCGATCAGGGTAACGCTGTCGCTTGCGGGACTATAGAACCAGGTCGTGTTTTCCTGAGTGAACTCCAGTTCGAGCGTTTCCAGGCGTCATTTCTGTGGGATATACACAGTGCATTCCATCTCCGCCTCCCTGCTTTCAACTGCGCCGCGACTGGCGCAGCGGTGGAGTGAACAGATCGAAGTAGAGAGGCTCGTCGATCCGCGGGAGATTTCTCTCGGCGGCGGCGGAGAGGAGTTCCGTAGCCATATGGGTGAGCACCCGCAGGTTTCCGTGGGCATGGGTTGCCAGGGTCTGGATCAGTTCCTGTGCGATGAGTTGTGGCGCTCCGGCTTTCTGCAGCATGAAGTCCAGGTAGGCGGTCAGTTCCTGGGGCGATAGCGCGGACAGCTCCAGACGGGCTCTGATGCGGCTGCCCAAGGGGAGCAACTCGGGAGTGCGGAAGCTGTTGGGGAGCCTGGCATCGCCGCACAGCACGGTGAAGAGCAGGCTCTGGGAGTCGAAGCTGGCGCTTTGCAGAAGCCTCAGTTCGGTCAGGCACTCGGCACTGACCTCCTGTGCCTCATCGATCAGAAGCACCGGCCGCAGCAGGGTTGTTTCACAATGTGCGCGCCAGCGGGCGCGGAGCGCCTTGAACCCGCCGTAGCGATTGGCGGGATTGAGCTGGACGCCGAACAGATCGCCCAATTCCCGATAGAAGTCGGCGATCCGGCTTTGGGGCCTTTCCATGACGCCGACGGTGAGGTCGGGCAGCTGTCCGAGGCGGGCGGCAAGCCACTGCAAGATCTTCGATTTGCCGCAGCCGGGATCGCCGGTGATCAGAGCGAACCCGCCATGGGAAACGAGCCCCTCCAGGCGGCGGGCGAAGTGCTCGGCCCCCGGCAGAGGCCACAGCGCCTCCAGGGGTAGCGCCGGAGCGAAGGGGTTGTACTTGAGCCCGTAGAGGGCCAGGAGCGTCTTATCGTTCATCAGTGCCCTCCTGTACCGGGAGATAGGCCGGAGGGAGCCCGGTGGCGGCATAATCGGCCAGCCACTTGCACAGCAGTGCGGGCATCTCCTGCCCGCACCCTGCGAGCTTGGCGGCGGCCTCTCCAGCGGCCGGTTCTTCAAGGCCGCGGCGTCGACCGGAGGCGTTTTTCTCCTTATCCTGGGGGAGCAGACGGGCAAGGAGATTGTCCTTGTCGGGGTCCACCAGGATAAGCCGGCTCAGGTCCCAACCCGCATAGCGCAGCGTCAAGCGGGGGAGAAGGCGAAAGCGCGTGGGGACCTCGAAGCGCACCCCCTCCACCGTCACGGTGCCATCGCTTCGCCGCTGGTTGCGCGTGATCCGGCGGGTGAAGGCCAAATTCAGCGACTCCATGCCGGGAGCCGGCCGGGAGACATCCGGTCCGGCGAGCAGGCGCTCAAT
>JARKNX010000037.1 GCA_029976025.1 Aggregatilineales bacterium
AGAGGGTCGCGGCTGGGTCGAGCCGCTCCCAGTAGGCTGGGATCCCGCCCCAGATGGCGTAGATCGCCACCCGCTCATCGGCATCAAAGCCGGGGAAATAGCGCGCGGTCATCCCGAAGGGCAGGGGCTGCAGGCGCAGCTGCGCGGCCGCCCGGCCGTAGAGCGGCGCCTGGTAAGACAGCGTGTGGCGCTGCATCATTCGCAGGTGTGAGCCGCAGATCACCAGGAAGAGGTTCGTGCGGCGGAGGGTGTGGTCCCACAGATGCTGCAGCTGTCCCGCGATGCCGGGGTCGATCTCCAACAGGTAGGTGAATTCATCCATCAGGAGCGCCAGCCGCTCGGTTTGCGCCAGCGCCGCTACCTGCTCCCATGCCTGCTGCCAGCTGGCATAGCTGAAGTCCTCCGGCGCCGGGGCCTGGGGATTGGCGAAGTTGTAGACGGCCTGGGAGAAAGAGCGCAGCTGGTCGCGAGCCGAGGAGGGCTCGGCAACCCAGTACAACACACGCCGGGCTGGTCGATCCTGGCCAGTTACGCCGGTGCTGCCCTGGCGCAGCCAGTAGGTGAGCAGCCGGGTCTTGCCCACCCGGCGCCGGCCGTAGAGGATCAAGAGCGTGGCCTCCGGCCGCGCCCAGAGGCGATCCAGCAACTGCAGCTCAGCTTCGCGGCCCACAAATGATGGTTTCATGTTAATTATACCTGACTCTTATGATAATCTTTGCGTATAATACAGATGATTCGATCTGGTGTCAAGTCGTGAAACAGGAAACTCCCATAGCCCGACCTATGGGATGCCAACGATCCCTTTGAGGGCCGGCGCGCATAACCATCTTTATGCGTTGACTTCTCTCTTGGACCCTGGTAGAACACCGCCATTCAGGGCCATTTTGCGCCTCAAGCGAGGGAATATCTCCCGCGAAACTGCGCGCATAATCCCAGCCCTGTGCGGAGACCCAATGATCGCCGATCTGGAGCCCTTCGCCACCTACCTGCAGGAGCAGGACCGCAGCCCGCACACCATCGCCGCCTACACCCGGGATGTGGCCGCGTTCTTCACCTGGCTGAACGAGAAGACCGGCAAGGAGCTGGCGCCGGTCAACGTGACTGTCTTCGACGTCCGGAAGTACCGCGAGCACCTGATCGCGGCCGGCCGCAAGCCCGCCGGCCTCAACCGGCGGCTGGCCAGCCTGCGTACGTTTTTCGCCTGGGCGATGGCCAATGACCTCGCCACGACGAATCCGGCCGCGCCGGTGCAGGGCCAGAGTGAGGTCCGCAGGCCGCCCAAGGCACTCTCCGCTCAAGAGGTGTATCGCCTGCGGCGCACGGCCGCCGAACAGCGCCAGCTCGCCGTGGCCAAGGCCGATGGCGCCAGTTCGCCGACGGTGATCGCCGCCTGGCGCGACGAGGCGCTGCTCAACCTGCTGCTCTACACCGGCCTGCGGGTAGGCGAGGCGGCCGCGTTGCGGCTGGACGACCTGGTTCTGGGCGAACGGAGCGGGAAGGTTATCGTGCGCCTGGGGAAGGGCCGCAAGTATCGCGAGATTCCGCTGCACAAGGAGGCCCGGCAGGCGCTGGCGGCCTACCTCAAGGTGCGCCCGGGCGGCGAGGACGACCACCTCTTCCTGGGTCAACGCGGGCCGCTCGGCAGCCGCGGCATCCAGCTGCAGGTGGCTGCGCTGGGCAGAACCGCTGAGGTCGCCGTCACACCCCACGTGCTGCGCCACACTTTCGGGACGCGGCTGCTGCGAGAGGCCGGCACCGACCTGGTGACCGTGGCGGCGCTGATGGGACACGCCAGCATCGCCACAACGCAGATCTACACGCAGCCGGGCGAGGCGGACATGATCAGAGAGGTAGAGAAGCTGGGATAGGTACGCGACGCCCTTGAACGGACCGGTCTCACATCGGCGTGAAAGAGCGCTCGCGTCTGACAATCAGATAGGCAGCCATTCGCGACAGGTTGCGCGATCGGGGCTATCTCGGTATAATGGATAACAGTTAAGCAGTGAAGCCGGCCAGGTACGCCTGGTCGGCTTCACACCCGCATCCTGTTGGTCCCAGGACCGGGGCATCGCTGCCATCATCTTAGCACCGTTGTTCGTGGTGAGCAAATGAGGCCGCGGCCATTCCTCCTGGAGCCACTACCGCCGCGTCAAGCAGCTCAGTCGCTGTGAAATCCCCTGATGATTTAGACCGCGGGATTGAGGCTACGATGTCACCTGGACGACAAGATGATACACCAACAGCCCGGCAGGAGAAGATCCACCGGGCTGTTTCTTTTGTCGGAAATACCAGACACGAAGTCCTCTTGCGCTTCGGGTCAGCCGTCCGGTCTCGTCGGGCACAGCTGGGCGTTACCCAGGCGGATGTGGCTGCGAGGACCGGCCTGAGTCGATCATATCTTTCCGCAGTAGAGTGCGGGCGGGA
>JARKNX010000069.1 GCA_029976025.1 Aggregatilineales bacterium
GATCGATGTGGTAGATCCGCACGATGTAGGCGTGACTTACCCGACCAGGAGCGCGACGCTGACTTTGCTCACCTGCACATCGTGGGATGCCTTCCGGGGGGTATTCGACTCGCGCCTGATTGTGCGGGCGCATCCTGTCCGCTCAATGTCCTACTGAGAAGACAGCAGAAATACCAATACGCAACAGCGGCAGGCCGAACACCAGCTTGCCGCTGTTGCGCTTTTACGAAGTATGGGGCGTGGCAGGAGATCGCAGCGTCACCCAGACCAGGCCTGCCAGCGGCAGTAAAGCCAGCAGCGCCACCAGAAACGGCAACTGCGGCGACACCGGGTAAAGCATCCCGGCTACCCAGGGACCCAGAAAAGCGGATATGCCGAACATTGTCTCGACCATGCTGTAGTTAGTGCCCCGGTGTGCGACCGGCGCGTGTTCGCTGACAATCCCCAGCGAAAGTGTGCGGACTGTGAGGTAGACGCCCAGCAAAAAGTACACCCCGATCAGCGGCAGCCACTGCCAGCGCCCAACTGGCAGCCAGAGCAGCCCGGCAAAGGCCAGCGCCATCAGCCCGGCAGCGGCGGCCAGCGCCTTCCGGGAATGCAGCCTGCCCAGGCGGACCATCCACACGACTCCTCCCGACGCCGTCGCCGCCCCCAGGACGCCGATCAGGCTCAGGGGCACCCTTCGCACATTCTCCACATAGCTGGGAACCAGAATATAGCCCAGCGACATGAAAGAGAACAGCAGCAGCAGGACCGCGTAAAGCCGGAGCTGCACCCTGCTGAAGCGCCACCAGGGCTTCAGCGGCACAGCAGCATCGGCATCGCCGCGATTCAGGTGAAGATGGGTGTACGCCGGCAGCCGGGGCATGCCCATGATAACCGCCGTGGACAGCAGGAACCATCCGATCGAAATCGAGAATACGCCGCGCAGGCCCATGATCTCGCCGAGCAAGCCGCCAATCACCGGGGAGACAATGATGCCGGTGAAGTAAGCGGCGAACACAATTGAAATAACCGACTGGATATTCTGCATAGTACTGCCGGGCGCTTCCAACTGCACATCTTGCGCGATATAGGCGTTGACAGCCGGCATCACAGTTGACGAAACCGCATACAGGAAGAAGCCGGGGATCAGCCACTGCCAGTTCGGAGCCAGAGCCAGCATCACGCCGGCAACAATGCCGATCCACCATCCCAATATCAGCAGCGGGCGCGAGCCAATGCGATCGATCAGCCGCCCCGTCGGCAGCATCAGCAGCACGGGAGCCAGGCCGGCCACCGCCAGCACCTGCCCGGCCTGAGCCGGGCTTCCGCCCAGTTCAGCCACATACAGCGGCCGAATGTACAGCCACATCCCTTCGCCCAGCCCCCACAAAAACAGAGCCAGCGCCATACGCCGGGGCACCGGCCGTAAGGCCAGAAAGGGCTGGAGCCAGCCAGTCAGCCGGCGGCTGCGCGCTGGAGAAAACTGCGAATCTGCCATGGTGTATCCGCTACAAAGTGAGGTCGTAAATATCCCGTTTCTTCCAGCCGGATTCCGCTGCGATGGCCTTCGCCGCGGCATTTCGCGATTCGCCGGCTTCCAGACGCCGGCGCAGTTCGGCCCGGACATCGGTCTCGGTCCAGCTTCGGGCGCTCTGAGGTTTGCCGCCGATCAACAGGGTGACTTCGCCGCGCACCGGCTCCACAGAGAAATAGTCGCGCGCTTCGGCAGCCGTACCCCGGAAGAATTCCTCAAACATCTTGCTGATCTCGCGGGCCACACATACCGGTCGCGAAGCGCCCAGTACAGCGCAGATTGACTCCAGTGTCTCCACCAGGCGGTACGGGCTTTCATAAGCTACCAGCGTTTCGGGCGCATCCTGCATTTCTTGCAGCAAGGCGTATAACGCGTGGGTCTTCTTAGGCAGGAATCCGAGGAAGGTGAAGCGATCGGTTGGCAGACCAGAGGCAACCAGGGCCGTCACCACGGCAGTTGGGCCGGGGAGCGGGATAATGTCTACCCCGGCCCGCAGACACGCATTGATCAGCTCATAACCCGGGTCCGATAGCCCCGGCGTGCCGGCGTCAGAGATCAGGGCGACATCTTCGCCCCGCTGAAGAACAGCCAGAATCTCCTCAATCTGCGCCGCGCCGCTGTATTCGTGGTAACTGATCATCGGCTTGACAATCCGGTAATGATCCAGCAACACGCGGGATACACGGGTGTCCTCCGCGGCAATCAGAGCCACCTCCTGCAGAATTCGCAGGGCGCGCATCGTGATATCCTCCAGATTACCGATAGGCGTAGGGACAATGTAGAGCGGCATTGAGACAATCCTCAGGCATGGCAGACACCCCCCCGCGATCATCTGCCTCATAGTTGTATGGGGCGTCCAGACAGAGAGCGGCGGGCAGGGGTTATTCAGTAAGGATGATTCTGTACAAAATCGACGATGGCGACATTCTCTTCGCACAGGGGCGATGTAATCACCGTGAACTCCTCCGAAATCGGCGATCCGGTCCGGCTGAGGAGCTGCACAATATACTCAGCCTGCAGCGGCGCTCCGTTGAGGAAGATTTCGTAGCCGCCCGTGCTGTATGTCAGCGCAGTGCCGGTGAAGCGAATTTCGTCTATCCCCTCCCCCCTCACCCGGACCGCCAGCCCGGAAATCGGATTGCCGCTCAGGTCCAGCGCGGAACCGGCGATACTCGCCCAACGACACCCCTGAACGTTAGGATTCGCCATGTACGTGACCTGTTCATCGGCAACCGTGAACGGCAGCGGCGAACGGGTGACCAGGGCAGGATCGACCGGCGGAGGCGGGGTGTAGGCCCCCTCAACAACCTCGGCGCCCTCCGCCCCGCCAATGAGCGTTGCCGTCGGCGGGAGGGGGGTGTCAGTCAACAGGGGCGGCGGAGTCACCACCACGGCGGTATCTGAAGGGGCAATTGTAGCCGTCGGCGAAGGCAGCGGGGCGCTCAGGCGCGGCGTCTCCGGCAGCTTGGTGGGCGTGGGTGTATCCCTGATCGCGAACGGATCAGCGGTCGCAACAACATAGATCGGCAGCGGGGTGCGCGGAGGGAACGGATTGATCGGCACGTAGGGGTTGACCATCAAAATAGCGAAATAGACGATAAACAGGCCGGTCAGGACGATAAAGATCAGCGTAATTCCATTCGGTGAACATCCCGCCCCGGTGGAACCAGAGGAGGCCGCGTCAGTCGCGGCCTCTGGCGTCACATCCTCCGGCATATAGGGGTTACGATCGCTCATGACAGGCGCGTCCGTTTAGGGATATTGCCGGGTCTGCTCAAAGTTGACCAGAGCCAGATTCTGCGCGCAATTATTGGGGAAGGTAATCTGCACAGCCGGGGAGACAACCGTTCCGCTGGGTGTAAGCAGCTCCACGAAATAGGTATTGTTGCTCGTCTGCCCGGAAACGGCGACCTCCCATCCGGAATTCCCGTAGATCGTGTTGGAGCCTGTCCCCACAATCACACCGGCGCCACCCTGCCCCAGCCCGGAGCCGGTCACTCGAATCTGGTAGCCATGCACGGGGTTATTCCCCAGATCGAACACCTGCCCGGCGACGCCCTGCCAGGCGCACCCGGCCGTATTGGCAAAGTTGGCCGTAAACACCACGCCGCTCGCCCCACCCCGCACGGCAAACGGGAATGGCGACGGGGTGAAGGTGAAGGTCGGCGTGGGGCCGGTCGGCGTCATCGAAGGCGTGAAAGAGGCGCTCGGCGTGGCGGTAGGGGTGTCGCTGGCGGTGGGCGTAATAGACGGGGTGTCAGTCGGCCCGGCGGTAGCCGTAATCGTTAACGAAGGTGTCACCGTCGAAGTTTCGGTAGGCGTGCTGCTTGGGGTCGGCGTCTTGGTGGGGGTATACGTCCACGTAGGCGGTGGCGGCGTATTGGTGATCGTAGACGTAGGCAGGACCGCCGCCTGCGGAATCGCCATCGACCTGGGAGCCAGGAAGGGCACCGGCATCAGGCCCGCCGCAAAGAGGATCGTGAGGACAATACAGATCACCGTGAAAATCAGAAACAAAACAGTGATGGCGTTGTAGATGCGATTGGGACCTTCGCCAAACATAGTCACCCTCACTCTCGGGATTAGCCGCCGATAAAACGCTGCACTTCAGCCTGATCCCACAAGGACTGTCGCCACCGTTCAAAGGCCATCTCATAAAGACCCGCGCGCGTTGCCTCATCCAGCGGGCGATCGGACGAACGCTCCAGCGTCTGAATGAGGTGATACCCCAGACGGCTGGCTACCGGCTGGCTGAGCACGCCAATTTCCTGGGTAAAAGCTACATTCGCGACCACCGGCTCGGTGAGCTGCTCGCGAGTGAACCACCCGAGGTCTCCGCCCAGCTCACGTGTGCTGACATCCCGCGAGTTCTGCATAGCTAACTGGGCAAAATCGGCTCCGTTCATAAGCTGCTCATATAATTGCTGCGCCTCTGCTTCCGTGCTGACCAGGATATGGCGGGCATGCGCCTGCTCGACTGTCTGCGGCACCGTCGTGATGACCTGGTCGCGTATCCGGGCTGTCAACAGGGCCGATCGAACCGACTCGCGATATCCGTCCCTCGTAAAGGCGTTCGCCGCCAGCCAGGCCTCAAAGGCATCCTCACCGCCGGCCATCTCGATGTTGAGCGCGATCTCCTCATCCACATCCGCGTCAGTTACCTGAATCCCCTGCACCGCAGCGGCCTGTTCAATCAGCACCTGATCGATCAGGTTGTTGAGCACCGTCTGCTCAAAGGCGCTCCGGTCCGCCGGTACCACGCCAACCGCCGCTAACCGCTCCCCTTCGCGCTGCAGTTGATTCTGAAACTCGGCCAACGTAATGGGTTCGCCATTGACAATAGCTGCCAGCGCCTCCGTAGCCTGTGCCGAAGGAGTCAGGCTGGCCGCGGGGATCGGGGTAACTTCCGGGGCCTGTCCTTCTGCAGCCGGGGCTGGCCCTCCGCTACAGGCAGCCAGAATGAGTGTCATCGCGGTGAGGAGCAGTATCGAGCGAAATGTTGTATCAGACACAGCGAATCCTTAATACAGCAGAGCGGATACCGATGAGGCTGTGCCGGAAGCGCGGATCCATGCCGATCCGGGCGTCACGGTCATCCCCGGCCTAATTATGCGGTGATGGCGCTTCGCTGGCAAGCTGGGATAAGGCATACACCGGCCTAGCGGAACCGGATGGACCAATCAAAGGCAATGCCCGGATCGTCGTAAGGGATGCGCTCTTCATCCGGATCGGACCGATCGTAACTCTCAGTCGTATGGTAAAACAGGTACACAGGCCGGTTCCCAATAACCTGATATCCGTGCGCCACTCCTGCCGGAATCAGGATCAACAGCGGGTTATCTTCACCGGCGAAAATCTCCTGCGTCAACCCGAAGGAAGGCGAATCCTCGCGCCGATCGTACAGGACCACCCGCGCCATCCCGAGCGCCACATACCACAGGTCATCCTGTTTTCGGTGCCAGTGAAAAGCCTTGATGACTCCGGGGTAAGTCATCGTGAAGCTGGTCTGGCCAAAGCGAGTCATCAGCTCGTCATCATCACGCAGAATCTCTCTGAAATAGCCACGTTCATCGGAATGCGTGACGAGCGGCTTGATCACGACATCGTGGATTTTCCCTCTGGTCATCAGGTTTCCCTTTTGACGGCTGCCGCAAAAATATGGCTCGATTATAGCACAGTGAAGACCTTCCCCGCATAGTCAGCTTACCGCTTTCGTTGTGCATTGTTCTTCGGTATACTACTATCCACTGCGAGGCGCCTCGCAGGTCTGCCCGGGCGGTATCACGGGCCGCCAGACGCCCTCTGCAGCCAGTATACTACCTAGCTATCCAACCGGCCGTGGCCGGAGACTCTCGTTGGCGGAATCGGAAACAGTTCCCAGGGTTCGACAAGGAGCACCGCGTCATGAAGGTCTCTGTTTTGCAGGAAAATCTCGCCAAGGGCGTGAGCATCGTCGGGCGGGCAGTCCCGACACGCCCCACTATGCAGGTGTTGGGCAATATACTTCTGGAGACAGAAGAAGGCCGCCTGAAGCTCGCCGCCACCAATCTGGAAATGGGGATCACAGCCTGGATCGGGGCGAAGATCGAAGAAGATGGCGCTATCACTATTCCCGCCCGGACATTTATCGACCTGGTGAACCAACTGTCGCCAGAGCGCGTAGACCTGACCCTGGATGTACGAAATCAGATGCTCAAGGTTCACTGTGGGGCGACCAACAGTAACATCAAGGGCATTGATGCTAACGAGTTCCCGCTGATTCCGCAGGCCGGAGAGGACCCCGGGATCGCTGTCCCCGGTTCCGTGCTGCGCGAAATGATCAGCCAGACTGTGTTCTCCGCCGCGTCGGACGACAACCGGCCCATACTGACCGGCGTCTACACGAAGATCAGTGGTGATACGCTGGTGATGGCCGCTGCCGATGGCTACCGGCTGTCGGTCCGCACCACGCCCCTCGAAGTGGGGACGCCCCGGCCAATCGAGCTGATCATTCCGGCGCGTACGCTGACCGAATTAGGCCGGACCATCAGCGATGAAGACGAAGAAGTCCTGATCAGCATCCCTCAGGGGCGCAACCAGGTGATCTTCTATCTCAAGAACGTGGATGTGGCCTCCACCCTGCTCGATGGCAAGTTTCCCGATTACAACACCATCATTCCCCGCAGTTTTTCTACGAGCACCGTGGCTTATACAGCGGACCTGCTGCGCGCCTGTAAGCGCGCCGACATTTTCGCCCGCGACGCGAACAACAACGCCAAAGTTATCGTAACGCCCGCGGACAACCCCTCCGCACCCGGGATTGTGCGTCTGAGCGCAACGTCTCTTGAGCGCGGGGATGCCGATGCTATTGTAGATGCCACCGTCAACGGGGACTCGCAGGAAATCAGCTTCAATGTGCGATACCTGATCGATGTCCTGAGCGTCATCCGCGAGGAGCAAGTCGTCTTGCAGAGTAACGGTCCGACAGCGCCCGGCGTCGTCAGGCCGGTAGGGCGCGATGACTTCACCCATGTCATCATGCCGATGAGCGTCGGGCGGTAGCGCCCTCCCCGCTGCGAACAACCAGCATCTGCGCGAGTCGTGCGGCTCAGGTGCTGGTTGTTGTTTACCGAAGAAATCTGACGACAGCTCCTGGCGCGCTGGCAAAGGCACAGGGGCGGGAAAACATTCCGTACATGAATGGGGGTGATTCGTGGCGTTACAGACAGGCATCGTCCTCCTGGCGACGGCTCTGTTCGTCGGGACCGCCTGGCTGGCCCGTCGCAGCGCTTCGGAGCCGGAACGGCGCTCTGCCTTCCTGACGGCATGGGGGGCGATCCTGCTCGGGTTTGTCGCCTATACCGTTTTCAGCGCACTGTCAGCCGCAGACATCTTCTACAATGACCCGGCCACTGCCCAACAGCTTCAGCTCGACGCCAGCACGCCCGCGCGCGCCGCAGCCGCATCAGGGCTGGCCGCTATCGGGGCGATCTACCTCTGGCTTCTGGTCAGCGGGAGGCGCCTCCGGGAGTATTTTCTGCCGCTGCTGCCGCGCCCATCAGCGCCCCCCCGGGACAACGCCATTGCGCCGTGGGAGGATCAGGTGCGAGGCTTCGATCCGGACGCGGCGATCCACGCTTACGCGCTCGCCCTGGCCCAGCTATTTCTCTTGCAATCGGTAACCGATCTCATCATTGCCGGCGGGCAGGGAGGATTGGCGGCGGCGGGCATCAGCCAGGCCCAGTTCGTGATTTCATCCGGCATCACCGCTGCCATGCTGATCGCGGTATCCCTGGCCGGTGTGGGATTCCACCAGGATCGTGCGCCGGCGCAGGTGCTGGCGCGGCTGGGGTTGCGCCTGCCAACGGCAGGTGAAGCCGTGGTCGGAATAGGTGCAGCGATCGCCCTGCTGAGCTTCCAGTTTTGCGCCGGGGCAGTCTGGATGATCCTGGTCCCGGAGGAGTTATTCAACCAGCAGACCCAGCTCAGCCAGGCTATTGCTGGCAGCGTCACAACCTTCAGCGCCGCCTTGCTGGTTGCGCTGTTCTCATCGGTTGGGGAAGAACTTGCTTTCCGGGGGGCGCTGCAACCCGTGCTGGGGCTGGGGTTGACCTCGGTGTTGTTCGCCCTGACCCATATTCAGTATCAGCTCACGCCTGCAACGCTGATCATCCTCGTAGTCGGGCTGGTGCTTGGTCTGGTCCGGCGTTACTACGGGACGGCCGCCGCCATCCTGGCGCATTTCGCCTACAATTTCACACTGCTAAGCCTGGCCGTGATTGCCAGCCAGGTCCTGCCGAAGACATGATCCTCTGCCAGTCAGTTCAAATCCGCAACTGGCCGCTTCTATGAAGCCGCCCTGCCCCGGTCACGCCTGAATCAACGCCTGAAAACGAGCGCACACCTCGGCTGGTGGAATGACCAGCGCCCGGCCTGTCTGATCCTTGAAGACCGGACGACCCAGATCGACCTTCTGGCTGTGATCCAGGATGAGATCTCGCATAGCCGCTGGCGCGCGCTTGCCGGCCCGGGCCAACGTATGCGCGAAGAGTCGCAGGTCCTGATCATGGGGACGGATGGCGTAAGCGCGGCTGAAGAGCGGAAACGCCTGGTTGAGGTCCGGCATCACGCGCATAGCCAGCCCTATCAGGGCATCGTGGCAGTTGGGGTAGATCATCAGGGCCACCGTCTCAAAGTATTCCCAGGCTTCAAGCTGGCCGCTCCTTTCGGCAATGAGAGCAGCTTCATGAAGGGCGAAGGAGGCGTGGCGCACCCAGCGCCCATCGTGCCCCACCAGAAAGGGCACATCATCCAGCAAGATTTTGAACGCGGCTTTTGGGTCATCGCGGGCGGTGCGCCGGGCTGTCTGCCATGCCAGCCCGGTCACCGGCGCTGAGGCGCTGGCCTCCTCACCAGAGATGGCATCCGGATCGCTCTCCAGCGCGCCAGCCCAATCGACATAGAACGACTCCAACTGGAAGGCATGCGCCGCCGAATGCTGAGCGTTATCCGGGAGCAGGAGAAGCTGTATTCCGCGCCGCGATCGGTTGACAGCCTGGTAATTCGCCGCTTCAGCCTGCGTCACCTCTATTTCACCCAGCCGAATCTCGGGATCGGGCAGTGTCCAGGTGATCCGGACAGGCCCCTTCCCGGCCCGTCCGCGAGCCAGCGGGACAAAACGCGTCAATAGCGCCAGATCGTCGGCCAGATCGCGGCTGAACAGGACAAAAGTCGGGACAGGCTCGGAGTCGCTGTCAGGGCTGGTGAGTATCAGACGTATGGCATTGATCATAGTATCTCACTCCGGACTCTCGGGATCGGCAGCCTGCAATATCCGCCCGGCACTGCTGGCGCTTACAAATCGCGCTCCAGCCCGCTCAGCACCCTCAGGAGCACAGGCTCAAACGCCTTGAGCGCACGGCCGCGATGGCTGATTGCGTGTTTTTCAGCGGGAGGAAGCTCGGCCAGGTGCCGCCCATCGGGCAGCACAAATACAGGATCGTAGCCGAAACCCTCATCGCCTTTCGGCGCGTAGCCAATTGTCCCTTCGAGGGCACCTTCCGCCGTATACCACCGGCCGTCAGGCAGGGCCAGCGCCACAACGCACATAAACCGGGCAGTGCGCCGATCGTCCGCCACATCGCGCATTTCCCACAGGAGCTTCTGATAGCGATCCGCGTCGCTGGCGCCCGGCCCGGCGTAGCGGGCCGAGAAAATGCCCGGCGCGCCGTTCAGCGCATCCACCACCAGCCCTGAATCATCGGCCAGCGCCGGGATTCCGGCGGCATGAGCGTAGGCCTGCGCTTTCAGGCGGGCATTCTCCTCAAACGACTGCCCATCCTCAATAACGTCAAGGGCGGCCAATCCCAGCTCAGACGGCCCGACCCACTGAACCGGCAGCGCCGCCAGCAGGTCGCGATATTCGCGCTGCTTGCCGGGATTCTGTGTGCCCACCAGCAACGTAATCATGCTTTCTCCTGCTACAAATGACGCCACTTTGTACGGCCCGGGTACATGTGGCGAGCGGCAGCCTGTCTGCCGGGATTATCCTCGATGATCCGCCGGGGGTGCAACCCGTTAATAAAGCGCTCATCCGGCAGTTTTGCGGGTGCCAGATAGTACCTGAGGACTGATTCCAGCTGAGAACTGTATGAATTCAAATGAAATCGTGATAGAGTGTGAGTAAAATAGAGTTAGACATGTTAAGGGACCAGGCTGGGGGGAAGGACATTTCAACAGGGTAGGCAGGAATCAGGGGACCGCAGCAGCCGGCGGAGGATGATCCCATGACAGAGAAACGCTATACCGTACTGGTTGTCGATGACGAGGCTGAAGCGCTAAGTATGGTCGAATTGATGCTGCGCTCCTCTCCGTTCAAGATTATTACTGCTCAGAACGGAGAAGAAGCGTTGATCAAAGCCCAGAGTACTCCTATTGATATCGTCCTGCTCGATATCATGATGCCCGATATATCCGGGATCACTGTGTGCGGACACCTCCGGGCAACACCGGCGCTGAGACACGTGCCCGTTGTCATGCTCACCGCTCTGGATGATTACGGCACGCGGAGAAAAGCTATACAGGCTGGCGCGAATGACCTGCTGACAAAGCCTGTCGCCCGTGAAGAGTTGCTTGCCAAACTTAACGGGGTGATGGCCGAATACAATGCTCATGCCCAGACGGACTGGGCATATCTATAAGAAGCCGGGCAAACGGCGCAGTCGAATGGTCACAGTGCTGTTCGCTGCGCCTGTTTTATCGCGGATTGTCTCCTGTATTTCCCCTCGCTTCTGACCAGGGCTTTTCGGCATAACAGAACCCTCGCGCGAATAATGCGAGGGTATTCCTGTATCGCGGCAATCTGAAGCGGCATTAATCATTCAGAACTTTCAGAATTTTACGAATTTTCGATTGACAAGTTCGTTTCGCTCCCGATATAATCACTATTGTGAAGCGCGTAACGAGTAAAACAACATCCTTCTGGCTTTTTTGTCGCAGCACCGAGAATAATACTTATGAGGACACACCTCGCTCAGGAAAATCATACGGCAACCTTCGAAGTAGTTGCTGAGCTGGGGAAACTGCTCGGGCTGAATAAGTCCGCTTCGCTGGCCCTGGCGCTCCTCTTCCTGGCTGATGAACCGCTCTCGCTGGACGAAATCGCCGCTCGAATCGGGATCGCTAAAAGCACATGTAGTGTTATACTTGGCAACTTGCAGCAGACAGGCCTGATCGAGACCGTAGACAGACCGCGCGATCGCCATAAGTTCTACGAGCTTATCGATAACCCTGGTGATGTTTTCGCCCTCCTGATCGCGCAGCGATTGGAGAGCGCTGCTGGCCGGCAGCAGAATCCGTTCGTGACAGATCGACCAGACGATACCGTGGGGGCGCGCAGCGACAGGGTGCTGCAGCGCCTGAATCAGTTAAAATCCATCCATACTGTGTTATTGCAGTTCGCTATTTTGCTGCGAACGCAGCGGGCACAGGCCTGGCAGGAACTCAGCACCCGCCTGCACTATGATCCTGGCCCAACGCAGCGCTAGGCATCTGCCGTTGTGTGATCCTATGACCACCACTTCCACTTCTTTTGCCGCCACTTTTGAGCACCAGCTATCTCTGCTGGAGGAACGGCTGATTCAGGCTGTTCCTCTGCCAGATTCCACTGTTGGCGATCAGATACGCGACCTGGTCAGGGCCGGCGGCAAGCGTCTGCGGCCCAGCCTGACACTCTGTGCCGCCAGCATCTACGGAGCCAATCTGGACGATACTCTGACCGTAGCGTCAGGAATCGAGCTGCTCCATACGGCTACGCTGATCCACGACGATCTGGTGGATAACGCCAGGGAGCGGCGCGGCACCTCAACCATGAACGCGGTATTCCCGCTGGGTCTGGTTGTGCTGAGCGGAGATCTTCTCTTTGCCGAGGCGGCGCGGCTGGTCGCAGAAGTCGAGAATATGAATGTTGTGCGGTCGTTTGCCCGCGCTCTCAGCGAGATCTGTCATGGTGAGCTGATGCAGGCCCAGTCCAAGTTCAGCTTCGCCTCATTTGAGAATTATTATCAGCGCATTTACGGCAAGACAGCATCCCTCTTTCGCACTGCCGCCGAGACAGGCGCAATGCTCGGCACGGATGACCCGAAACAGATCGAGGCTATGGGCGAATACGGGCGGCTGCTGGGCATGGCTTTTCAAATCATTGACGACACCCTGGACTTCACCAGCGATGCTCAGAAGCTGGGCAAGCCCATTGGTCACGACCTGCGCGACGGCGTCATCTCACTGCCGGTGATGCTCTACCATCAGAAGCAGAGGAACCCGAACGGGGCGTTTAACCGCGTGATTGTCGGCGACGCCAACGAGAGCCAGCTCCTCAGCGTTATTGAGGCTATCAAAGCCAGCGGAGCAGTTGAAGAATCGATGCTTATCGCCGCGGATTTTGCCCGCCAGGCCCGCGAAAAACTCAGCATTGTGCCCGCCGATGAGGCGCGGGAGATGCTAATCTCTTTCACTCACTTCGCCGTCGATCGCGACTATTGAGCCTGTCCGCCTCTTATGCGGGCCAGGCGATCGACTGGCAGGCGCGCTATATCTTCACCTCTCCAGCCAGAGTCTACGGAGAATCTTTCCGACGCCGGTTTGTGGAGCGGCGCCAGCGCCGCGGGAGTACCCGTTCCAGGCGCGCACGCAAAAATGCCTTCCGCACTTCTCCCAGCGCATGGCGAGCAGTGATGCTCCAGCGGCCTCGTCGTGGGCGCGGCGGGCCGTATGTCTCTTCTACATACATGTCAGTAATCACCTGCACCGGCTTCTCGCCCTGCGGAACATGATCGGTCAGGACGCGCCGCCGTTCATGGGGGGTGAAGCTGTCTGAAAGCCGGATACCCAGATATCCGGCGTAGCGGCCCAGCAAGGCGTAGGCGCGCTGGACCGGCGTCAGCCCTCCCATGCCGCGCCATTCCAGCCACCAGACCACGAAGAGGATGGCGATCGCCACCCCCACTACGAGCAGCACCACCAGCAGGACTGTCAGCAGCGCGGATATAATGACCGACAGAAGATTGGGCTGCTGCACCTGTTGGGCGACAGGCCCTGCGATAGTCGGCATGACGACAGGCGTCGGCGTGGGCGATGGCGCCGGGGTTACTGTCGGCGGCAGGACCGGCGCTACTCCGTTTGACTCATCGGGCGTGTTGGTCGCGAGAGGTGTGGGCGACGGGAGCGGAGAAGGAGTCGGGATCGGCGTATTCGTCGGGAATGGCGTCGATGTTGGCTGCACACCCGCCGGCGGCGGCACGGTGTAGTCCGGGCGATCGAGCGGCTCCTGCGCCGCCGTCGGCTCGAACTCTACCCAGCCAAATCCGGGAAAATATACCTCAACCCAGGTATGCGCATCTCGCTCGCGCACCAGATAGCTCTCCGTAGTCGGATCCCACTCCCCCTGTGAGAAGCCCGCCGCCATACGGGACGGCACACCTAGCGTACGCAGCATGACAATCATCGCGCTGGCGTAATAATTACAGTACCCGCGCAGGGAATCGAATAACACCCAGTCCACCGGATCGGCGCCGGGAGGCGGGCCGGGGATTGTCTCGTCATACACGATATGGGCGCGCAGCCAGCGCTCAATAGCCTTAGCCTGATCGTAAGGTGTCACCGCCCCGGCTTCCGTCACGATCTGCCAGGCCAGGTCCTTTGTGCGCTGGGTCACGCTGCCGCCAACCTGTAAGTACTCCGCCTGTATCCAGGCCGGATAACTCGTATCGGCAACTCGTAGAGAGGGGGCATTCGCCACCGTGATGCTGCTGGATACTGTGTACTGGTCGCCAGTATGGAGCACGTTGAGCGGCCTGATAACTGAAACATCCACCTGCTGGCGAGACTCATCGACATAGGAGAGATCGATCGCGACCGGCAGGTTGATAAACTCCGGCTGGGGAGCCGCATATACGAGACGAGAGGCGTCCAGCACCATGGTGAAATGCTGATCCAGGGGCGTGCGCGTGTCCGGCAGAGCGGCAGGATTCTGGATGCTGTACCCCGGCTCGGGGACAGTCAGCCGCAGGGAGGCTGTTGGCGTCCAGCGCCCCCCATCGTAGTAACTGAAAGTGCGCGATCGCCAGTAATAACGTATCCCCTGCTCAGCGACAGGCGGCACGCGCACCAGCATAACGGCCTGATCGCCCAGTTGAATTGATCCGCTGAGCTGGAGCGAGTTGCCGCCGTAGTAATCCGCCGTAGCCATGCCCTCGCTATCCAGCGAGGCGAACAGGCGGTTGAACAGCCTGTTGAGTTCCTGCAGAGGATCGCTGCTCAGGAACTCCTGTACGCGCCGGAGGCTGTCGCTCTGGGAGCCATTGGGGAGCGTCCAGGCTACCCCCACCAGCACCAGCGCCAGGACCGCGCCCCAGCGCATGAACTGGCTCCGCAACTGCGGGGGGAAGGCCACACGCTTGAGATACCACTCCCATTCCTGGTTATCAATAGTGCTGCGGACCAGCAAAAGCAGGGCCAGCACCGCGAATATCGCTATGTACAGGCCCAGCGGCGCGTCGCCTGTGTAATAGAAGGCATTGGCGAGCAAAACGAGCGCCGAGGGCAGGATAGCGCGCCAGACGCGATCAACGCGGAAGATGTGCCACGCCGTGTTATGGCCCAGGAACCAGAAGAGGATGGATAGAAACAACACAAAAATCAGGTTATCCTGGCTGACTCCTTCGCCAAACAGAACCTGTATCCAGTCCAGCAGGCGGGTGAACAGACTGGCAAAGCGGTCCAGCAGGGAGCCATCTTCCATGTTCAGAGCTGTGATCAGCCCGATAAAGCCAATGCTGTACACAGCGGAGATGATGAGCGCCACCAGCTCATCATAATGGCTTCGCGCCAGGAGGAAGCCGAGCCAGATGCTGAGAACAGCCACGGGGATCAACTGTCCCAGCCCGGCGGTCCACCCCGCAGCCTGTATCGCCAGGGCCGGCACCACCAGTATACCCGTCGCCAGAATCAGCGCTGTCAGGTCCCCGCGCAGGAAAACCTTGCGCCCGAACATTCGCAGGCGATTCCAGACCTTACGCAGGAAACCGCCAGATTCATTTTGGTTCCGCCGTTCGTTCACGACCCACCTGGTGTCTGAACAGAAAGGACGCCCCAGGGCTGTTAACGCATGCAGTCCCTGAGACGCCCCCCAAGCTCACAGTCTGGCCGGATTGTAGCGTCAGGCCGGCCCGTATCCAACCACCGTTTGTCCTATGCCGCCCGTACGCCGAGGACATCTTCCGCGCTGGCGCCCGCCATCAACAGACCAAGCTGCTCACGAGTCACCTTGTCGGCGTCCACAGTCGCGACGATCTCCCCCTTGTACATGACGACAATGCGATCCGAAAGCGCCACGATCTCATCCAGCTCAGCGCTGACCAGGAGCACAGCCGCCCCGGCGTCGCGCTGCGCGATAATCTGCTGGTGGATAAATTCGATACTCCCCACGTCGATACCACGTGTAGGCTGCGCCGCTACCAGAAGGCGGGGCTTGCGGCCAAATTCGCGGGCGACGACCATCTTCTGCTGGTTGCCCCCCGACAGGCTGCCCGCATGCGTATCCACATCAGGCGTGCGAATATCGAACTGCTCCACCAGGCCGACAGCGTGCTGATCGATCTGGCGGTGATCCAGCACCAGGCCGCGATCTTTTTTGCCAAAGCGCAGCGGCTTGCCAGCAGCTTTCTGCAACCGACGCAGCACCCACATGGTGAACCGGTGAGCGAGATACCCGATCACGAGCACCATGACCAGCATCACAATCAGCTCGACCATGTTAGGCCCATTCATCGCCTCGCGAGACGCCGACTCAACATCCTGAATACCGAACAATCCCAGCGTCAGCGACCACAAAGCGGAGGACCATAAAGCGCCCCAGATCGAAGCCAGAACGGCAAAGAAAGCCAGGAAAATGCCGATATACCCGGCCATCACCACCGGCAGCGTACGCGCGGTCGGCGGGACAGAAAAAGGCAAATCGTAATACGAGTTAAGGACCAGATTCTCGGCCACAGTGTAGTTATCTACCATGCCGAAACGACGCCTGTCCTCCGGGACGTGGCCCGTCCCACTGGAAGTCACAGATCGCGGGCTGGTATTGGTCAGGTCCTCCCCGTGGATTATGACCCGCCCGGCTGTGGCATGTCGAAGACCAGTCAGCACTTCCACAAGCTCCGTCTGGCCGTTACCCTGCACCCCGGCCACACCCAGCACTTCGCCAGAGCGTACTGAGAAACTCACATCGCGCACGGCGTGATGATGGCGATCATCCAGGGCGCTCAGGCCGATCACGTCCAGCACAGTATCCTGCGGGTGAGCCGGCCCGCGCTGCACGCGGAGCAGCACTTCACGTCCGACCATCATTGCAGCCAGCGACTCTGGCGTGGATTCGGCGGGGGTAGCCTCACCGACAACCTGACCGTCGCGCATGACAACGATGCGGTGGGCAATTGTCAGGACTTCCTTCAGCTTGTGGGTGATAAAAATGATGCTGACGCCCCGATCGGCGAGGTCGCGCATGATCTTGAACAGCTCGTCTACTTCCTGCGGCGTCAACACTGCCGTCGGCTCATCGAGAATCAGAATTTCGGCGTGGCGATAGAGTGCCTTGATAATCTCAACCCGCTGCTGGGTGCCAACCGGGAGTTCCTCGATTATTGCGTCAGGATCAACGCGGAGCTTGTACTGTTCGCTCAGCTCACGAACGTGGCGCACCGCTTCTTTCCGATCCAGGAATGCTCCGGAAGTCACTTCCTCGCCGAGTACGACATTTTCCGCGACGGACATAACCGGTATCAGTTGAAAATGCTGGTGGACCATGCCGATACCGCTATGGATCGCCTCTCGCGGGCTGGCGAAGTGTGCTTCCTGATTCCGAAGAAGCACCTGACCGCTGTCGGCCCGATAGAGACCGTAGACAATGTTCATCAGGGTGGATTTACCGGCGCCATTCTCGCCAAGCAGCGCCAGAATCTCCCCTTTTTTCAGGGTCAGATTGACATTATCATTTGCCAGAACGCCCGGAAAATGCTTGGTAATGCCCCGGATCTCCAGCACGACATCCCCGTTGCGCATGTTATTCCCCGCCATAGTTTGCGCCTCTGCTGCTATTCGATCTCATACGGCTTACCAACATGCGCAGGCGGCCGCGCCCGGCCTACAAAGCCTGCCAGCACGATAACAGTCAGCAGGTACGGCAGCATACCGACAAACTGGTGCGGCACATTGATGTTGAAGAACTGAAGCTGCCCTTGCAGAGCTGTGGCAAACCCGAACAAGAGCGCGCCCGCAGCCGCGCCCAGGGGATGCCACTTGCCGAAGATCATGACCGCCAGCGCGATGAAGCCGCGGCCGTTTGTCATGCCGCGCTCGAATGTGCCCACCGCCTCTAGAGTCAGGAAAACGCCACCCAGGCCGGCCAGGCAGCCGCTGAAGAACAGGTTGCGATATTGCAGGCGGTGTACATTGATGCCCAGGGTATCCGCCGCGCGAGGGTGTTCCCCGACGGCGCGGGTTCGCAGGCCCCAGACCGTGCGGAACAGTCCGATGGTGGAAGCGATCACGAGGGCAAACATCAGGTAGGTGATAATACCCTTCTTGAACAGGATCTCGCCAAGCCAGAAAAGAATGCCTGAATCAGCCGAAAACGGGTTAACCACAACCGGAGGCAGGCGTCCCAGCGTAGTCGCGCCGGGCAGATAAAAATAACCTGTCAGCCCGAGGGCCAGCATATTGATTACCGTGCCGCTGATAATCTGATCTACCCTGTAGCGGATCGATAACAGAGCGTGAAACAGCCCCAGTATGCCGCCGGCCAGAACCCCGCCGAGGATCGAAAGACCCAGCCGGACCGGCTCCGTCTGCAAGATCGGCGACACACCGGGGACGCTGAGGGCCACATTAATCATAAAGCCTACATATGCAGCCATCAGCATCATCCCCTCAATGCCGATATTGACGATGCCGCTGCGTTCGCTGAAAATCCCGCTCAATGCGCCGAAAGCGATCGGGACCATATTACGAATACTGGCGTTGATCACGGCGACCACAATTGCAGGCCCCACCGCGCCAGCCGCCAGGAAGGCAACCACCAGGATAACGGCGAGGCCAACACCGGAAGCGATCGCTGTCCTGCGATTTGCTGCTGTGCCTGTCAGAATTGAGAGCATAGAAGCCTGTGCTCCTTCGTGGAGGCTGTGGCCGGCGCGCGTCAGCGCTGCCCCCAGCCGGTACTGAGTCGCTGGCCGGTATCACCTTCGGCCTTGATTCGGTAGAGCGAGCGGATCATCTGCTCAGCAGCCACAAACATCAAAATGAGAGCCTGAATCACCACAATGATTTCCGATGGCACGCCGCTGTTGAACTGCATACGCGTGGAGCCGGCGTCCATCACGCCAAACAGAAAGGCGGACAGAACCACGCCAAGCGGATCGCCACCACCGAGGAGCGCGACCGTAATCGCAGTGAACCCAAGCCCCAGACTCTGATTCGGCTCGTACCGGTAGTTGACGCCGAGTGTCTGCATCGCGCCCGCCAGGCCGGCTAACGCCCCGGCGATGACCATCGTCATGATCGTGATGCGCTTGACGCTGATGCCGCTGTAACGGGCGGCGGTCGGATTCAGCCCGACCATGCGCAGCTCAAAACCGAACTTCAATTTGCTGACCAGTACCCCGACCAGAATGGCTGTGATCAAAGCCAGGAAAAGGCCCAGATGCAAGAACTGCGGGCCGGGAGGGTCGTAGATAACCGGCAGTTGCGCAGTAGGCATGATCGTAGGGGTCCGCGCGATAACGCCGTTGCCATCGTTGAATGGGCCTGGCGGAATCCCTTCCGCCGGAGATCCAGCATATAACAGCCAGCTAATGAAATTAGTGGCGATGTAATTGAACATAATAGTCGTGATGACTTCATGAGCACCGGTGTACGCTTTGAGGATGCCGGGGATAGCCCCCCACAATAGCCCCCCCAGTGCCCCCGCCAGAAGGGCCAGGCTCACATGCACGATCGTGGACAGCACAGGGTCGCCGAGATCGACAGCAACGGCAAAGCCGACCCAGGCCGACAGCACTGAGCCCATGACCAGTTGACCCTGGGCGCCGATATTGAACAGGCCGCCCTTGAAGGCAAAAGCGACGGACAGGCCAGAAAACACCAGCGGCGTCATTTTAACCAGTGTGCGGGTGAGGCCGGCGGTATTGCCAAAGGCGCCATCCAACAGCCCGACGTAAGCCATAACCGGGTCGTAGCCCGCCAGCGCGATGATGACAGCGCCGATCAGGACTGCCGTCAGTACCGAGAGGATTGGAACGGCGGCGTGCCGCAGCAAGCGAACGATAAAGCTGAATGACTTAACAGGTGGGGCCGCCGCAACAGATAATTCGCTCATCGGTATTTCTCCCCAGATCGGTTCTCGTGGCAGGGCCTGGCCAGAGACAGGGTTTATCCTAAGGCCTGTTTTGTGACATCCGGCCCAGAGTCTTCGTTACGGTAAAGACAGGCTATGTGAGCTGTAGATTCTCTGGCGCGGCTACGCCTCCTGTCAGGAGGCGCCAGCATACCCCCTCATGACCTGCTGATCAATCATACTGCCAGGCGCTATCAACGGCAAACCGGCTGTCGCCCTATCACACCCTGCTCAGAACACACCGCCCCATTGTGGATCCCGGCGATCGGGGTATCCGTATTCAGCGCGTAATCGATCGATCGCGACCGGCTCGCCCACTGTGACAGGCATCAGATCGAGCAGCAGTGCATCAAGCGTAACAAGCTGCCGGCTGAATTCCAGCAGATCGCGATCGAAGCGGGTGAAATATATGCTTTCAATACGCGCGCGGAGGGCTTCGTCAGTAATACCGCTGCCGGGACCGCCCTGCGCATACCGCACAGAGCGATCGGCTCGCAAAATATCCCCTCGCTGGCGCAGCAGCCCTCCCAGCGCAATCTCATAATAAGCCGCCTGGATCGCGCCATGTTTGCTGCGCAGCAGGGGGCGAAGCCCGCTGACAATCTGACGCAGATCATAGGGTTTCTCAGTGGCTGCCGTGTCCAGTGAAGTCTGTTCCAGGCCCAACCCCTGGCAAAGCGCCCCACAACAGGCCGTATACCAGTCGCGCCGCCGGGGCAGATTGCCGGTACCTCCAGCCTCCTGCAGTAGATGGTTGTGCTCGTGCAGTCGAAAAAGCAACGACAGGTAGTCCCCGAATCCTAGCGGAAGCGCCGGGTCCGATCGTGTATCGTAAAGCGAGCGGAGCTGCCGCACTGCTTCCAGCTCGCGATCAATCGGATGCCCGCTCCCAGCCGGCAGAGTTGCCCCGGAAGCACTCTGAACGCCGTGAGCCATTTCACCGGGTGGATTCACAGAAGACACATGCACCCCCTCAATTGCCAGCATTGAACTGCTGCCGCACTGAGCTGCTGTGCGGATCAGGGTATCCGTACTCCCGGATCAGGCGGATCAGGCTGATCTCCCGATTCTGACGATCGCCCAACAGCATCTCCTGGAGCACAATGTCCACAACCAGAAGCAGCCGGCTGAAGTGCGTGAATTGTCCTTCGAAGGCGGTGAAGAATACAGCGAACAGGCGCTCCCTCATCTCCACGTCGGAGAGTCGACTGCCGGGCCAGCCCAGTTTCCATTCGCTGCGATAGGCTCCCATCGCCAGAATATGATCGCGTATATCAGCTAACTGCCGGATGGCCGTCTGCCGATCATGGGCATCCACCAGGCGTTCGGTCCCCCGGTAAGGCGCGTTTGGGAGGGAGGCGTAAATCTTCCCTGCGGGCGTAGTCTGTATAAGCCGATACAGGCTGCGCTGCTCAAATCCCAATCCACGCGCCAGCGCAGTAGCGCTCCGGCGGTAGTAACCCTCGCGGGAGGGGAGGCCAGAGGCGCGATCAATTTGCCAGAGAAGCGACAGGAAATCCCCAAATGCCAGGGGAAGTTGCGGTGGCGCATCCGGACTGTACGATGAGGTGAGCTGCGTGATCCGCAGTTGATCAGCCTGAGCCACCATGAACTCCATCTCGCAGCATTAGCCCGGCCACAACAAGAAGTATAGCAGCGGTCAGATTGAAATTCCAGAAGGTAGACACTCGACAAGACAGCAAGAGCCTCCCTCGAGCATTATTGAGGGAGGCTCACAACAGTTAGCTGGCGTCAGCGCCTCAATCGTTATCGGCCGAGAACATTTCCGATGACATAAACATCAGCGGATTGATCACCTGGGCGTTTTCCGGAGCGGTCACTTCCACCGGTTCATTGAAGGCGCTCAGATTCAGCGTCAACGCCATAGACATGCCTATCTGATCCGGAACATCTCCCATGTCTTCGTCAGGCACGAGTGCGGACATCATCTTTGCTATTTCCATATTGAAGCCCATATCCACGGTCATACGATGCAAATAGCCATCCTCGAGGCCGATCCACTGTTCGAAGGTGAAAGTTGTGCTGTTCAGCATGGCCGTCATAGCTTCCCTGTATGGCCCGGACAGATCCGCATCCTCGAAGCCCATCGAGTCCATCATAAAGCCCATATACTCACCCATAGCCGTATGAAACAATTCACTGTTCACCATCGCCCCGTAATCCAGCGCGACCTGGAAGACGGCCACCGGCCGCCCGTCGATTGCCTCATCCGGCAGGCGAACGACTGTGGCAAATTCGCTCCAGAAGGCCGGATCCATCATGGCCACGAACGTATCACTCGCCAGCAGTTCCGAAAGCCCCTCCTGCTCATCGCCCCGGTCTGCCATCGCAGAGAACGCGTGCTCATACATCGTCGCCAGGTCCAGCCCAAGCCAGGAGGGTGCCGCGAAATTGGCGTCATCAGTGGCATCCACAATAGTGCCCATGTTCAGGTACCACACATCGTCCACCAGACGGAGCACCGTCGGCGGCATCTCTGCCGTGTCCAATTCGGTCAGCATCTCCGGCGGCATGGTCATCTGCACGGTAAATTCGCCCGCGAGAGAGCGCAGGAACTCGACAAAGGTCTCTGGCGCCGTCGTCAGTATATTCATCATACCCGCCGGATCAGACAGGTTGAGCGCCGCATAGGGTTGCAGCAGACTCGGCTCCCAGGTTAACTGTCCATTCATAGATATGGCGAACGACATCGCGTCCATTTCCGGATCGCTGCTGGTGAGCGCATAGGTTATATCGGCGCCAAATCTGGTCGAAGAGAGCGCCAGCATCGCCTCTTGCGCCCCTGTCAGAATGGCGCAATCTTCCGGGCTGAGCTGCCCGCAGTATGCCGGCGGTTCCCCTTGCGCCAGCGCCATACCCGCCGGGGTGCTGATCAGGACAATCATGAGCACTATCCATGAAAATATACGCATCGAATTCTCCCTTCCCCACTTACTCAGCACAATCTCGGGCTATCCGGACTCTGGGCTATCGAAGGCATGAAGGGTGAGTCTCGCCGTCAGCAGAATCGCGACAGCGACTGCTCCCGCCATACCACAACCTGCCGGCTACACGGCTCAAGATACTCCCTTTAAAGCCCTATACGTGCCAGATCGACATCAGTTGCTCTGCAGCGCGTTTCTTTGCCGGCCCGGTCTCCACTCCCATGTTCTACGCAAAAGTTGACAGTGAGCGAAAGGCATACACCTTTCAAATGCTACGTAACGCTTGGAAATGACGGCTTTTTGCGGTTTAATCAACAGGAGGAGCACCATCTGCTGATATCGAAAGAGATGCTTGATGAAAATCGGGCATAAACTCCTGGGCCGCTACACTATTGAGCGATTGGTGGGAGAAGGTTCCACAGCCACCGTCTACGCAGCGCGCGATGAGCGGCTGGGCCGCCTGGTGGCGGTCAAAGTGCTGCTGCCCTATGTCCGCCCAACCGTCAAAGAGCGCTTCAGCAGAGAGGCGCGCAGCGCCGCCGCGCTCAACCACCCCAACATCATGGCTATCTATGACGAAGCTCAGGAAGAAGATTATCAGTTCCTGATTGTTGAGTACGTAGAAGGCCAACCGCTGAGTGATTTCATCCCAACCACTCCTGATATCATTGTCAACCTGGGAACTCAGCTTTGCAGCGCCCTGCACTATGCCCACCGGATGAACATTATTCACCGCGACATCAAACCCGCGAATATCAAGGTCTCCGGCGAAGGGCTGGTCAAGATCATGGACTTCGGCCTGGCCAAAACCAAAGACGCAACCCATATCACGCAGCATGGGTCCATCATTGGCACGCCAGCCTATCTCTCCCCAGAGCAGGCGCGCGGCCAGGAATTGGACCATCGCACCGATATCTACAGCCTGGGCGTCGTCCTGTATGAGATGGCAACTGGCAAGCTACCTTTCGACTCCAACGATATCAGCGTGCTGCTCATGCAGAAAGTGTCGAGCGATCCACTCCGCCCGCGTGATGTCCTCCCGGCGCTGCCTGTGTGGCTGGATAATGCCATCATGAAAGCTATCCAGCGGGAGCGCGATATACGCTACCAGTCCGCGATAGAGCTGGCGCAGGCGCTGACGCAGGGTCAGCAGCAGTACCGCCCCACTGTAGAAGAAACGCCAGCGTCTGTCCTCTTGCCACCTCCCTTCCCGGACAGACCGACCGAAGAAGCGCCGATGACTGACACAGAAAAGCGTATCACGGTCGTGCTCGCCGACGATCATCTGATTCTCCGCACCAGCATGGCCTTCTTCCTGAACGACCAGCCCGACATCAAAGTGCTCGGCGAGGCCGGGACCGGGACAGAGGTCCTGGCGATTCTTCAGGAGCAGCAGCCGGATATCCTGCTGCTCGATCTCAATATGCCGGAAAGAGGCGGCCTGGATATCCTGCCTGAGATTCGCCGTCTGTACCCTGAGGTCTCCATTCTGGTGCTGACGGGCCGCACAGAAGAGGCTTATATTATCCGCGCTCTGCAGGCCGGCGCGCATGGATATCTCCTCAAAACCAGCTCACAGGAAGAGCTGCTGGACGCGATTCACAGGGTGGCCATGGGCCATATGGCCCTCGGCTCCGATGTCACCGAGAGGGTTGTTTCCGGGCTGATTACACCGCTTGATCGGGACCCCCTCACCGACATTGAACGCAAGGTGCTCCTGTGTATCGTCGGCGGCGCCGAGACTAACGCTGCCATTGCCAGCAAACTGAGCCTGAACGAGCAGGATGTGGTCACGCATCTCAAGAGCGCTATCGACAAGCTCGGCGCCCAGAGCCGCGCCCAGGCAGCGCTCATCGCCCTGCGCTCTGGCTGGATCACCATCGAAGAAGCACATCAGCACCGAATTACCGGGCCAACATGACGATCGATAAAGCGAAGACCGCGCTCAAGCTGGCCTGCCACACCTGGGGCTTTAGCAATCTCCCGCTGGAAGAAGCGGTTCAGATCATCGCGCGCCTGGGCTTCAATTACATCGATCTGGGGAGCGGCCCCCATCTGGACACCGACGCTGCCGCCCGCAACCCGCGCCGCGAAGCGCAGGCGGTCCTCGCCCTGCTGGATCACTTTCACCTGCAGCCCACCGATCTGTATCTGCTGCTGCCCGCGCTCGCCTCGGCGGATGAAGGCCGCCGTCTGTACGAAGTGAAGTTATTTGAGCGCCTGATCCCTTTCGCCCTTGAGCTTGGCGTGCCCGGCATCACGCTCTCCCCCGGCATCGAGACGCCTGAAATCAAAGAGGTGCGTATGCCCCGGCAGGAAGCCGTCGCGCTGCGCCCCTTTGCCCAGCGCATCCCGGACGAAGTTGAGGATGAGGAAGAACCTGCCGCCGAGGCAGCCCCGTCCCAGCCTCCCCCGCCAACGCCGTTCGATTACGCAGTTGAGTCATTTCAGCGTATTGTCGAGATAGCCGAGGATATTGACCTGCGGATCAGCTTCGAGCCACACCTTGATTCAGTTGCCGCCACGCCTGATAAAGCGCTGGCTATGCTGGAAGCGGTCCCGGGGTTGAGCCTGACGCTGGACTGGGCCCAGTTCGTGGCTCAGGGAATCGTCTCCCGTGAGATAGAGCCGCTCTTGCTGCATACGGCGCATGTTCAGCTTCGCCAGGCGACACGCGGGCGCCTGCAAACGCCGTACCACGAGGGCACGGTGGACCTGCGCCAGGTCATGTCCCTGCTCTTCGATCACGAATACCGCGGGGTGATCAGCATCGAATATATGAATCGTTCCGGCTGGCACGGCATGGCCGCCCTGGATGTGATCAGAGAAACCAGCCTCACCCGCGACGAAATCCGCAACTGTCGTAATGACTTCCTGAGCGAAGAATAATCCGGCATTTTTCTGGCGCGGGTTCCGGGGTTCAGCGTTGTAGCATCCCCTCGGCTGCCATGGCCGGCATCCGCCGCCAGCCCTCCGGGAGTTCCTCCAGCCAGGTGGAGGGGCGCGTCAGCGCGTAGCCGCTCACCTGTTGGGGCTGCCCGCCGCCCGCCGTCAGCACCGTGTCAGCAGGCAAAAAAGGCAGATCAAGCAGTGCCACCAGACTCTCAAACGAACTTTCAGGGTTGTGTCCGGGGGCCAGCAGACGGCTGATATACGCCGCTTCGGCGTCCCGGCGCAGCACGGGGCGAAGGGCGGCGGCGCTGCCAGCATAGTGCTCCTGAATGGCATCGGGGATTCGCAATACCAGAGTGATTGCCGCGTTAGGGTGCTGGAGATCATGGTAACGCTTGAGCACGAACCGCTCAATTGGCTCGGCAAGATCCAGCATACGCACATCTTTCGCCGTCTCAATCATGCGCAGCCGGTGGTTGACGTAATACGGCAGGCTCGATTCAAATGCGCTGATCGTCCTCCCGCTCTGGTGCAGCCGGTACGAAAAATCGTATCGCCCTAACTGCAGCTCGAACGCTATCGTCTTGAGTCGTCCGGTCAGGTTGCGCAGCAGGAGATGATCGACAAGGCCTCCCCCTTCTCCCAGCAGCAAAGCGATCCACCCGCGAGCAGGTGAGCTGAGAACAAGAGAGCGGTAGTAGAAGACCTGGCGGCGCGCCTGGTTAATCTGGAGCACAGCGCGCCCCAGCGAAGGTTGATCGGTATGTTTGATGAAGACAAACGCATGTGGTTCGATCATGTCCGAATAGCGCCGCAGCCTCTCAATAGCCACAACCGGCAATTCCCGATTCTGCCTGCTTCAGGAAACAGGCGGGGGAGCGTTCCCCCGCCCGTTCAGCGCATCATCCGCCGGAGCCTTTCTGTCCTTGAAGCGCCCGCCAGACACGCTCCGGTGTAAATGGAAGCTCACGAATCCAGACGCCGGTCGCGTCGTGGATAGCGCTGGCCAGCGCCGGCGCGATAGCATCCTTGGGAATCTCCGCCACCGCCTTCGCCCCAAAGGGGCCGCTCGGCTCGTTAGTCTCGACGAAGATCACCTCCAGCGCCGGCATCTCATTGGCGCGATAAATCCGGTAATCGTCGAAGCGCGGGTTGAGCAGCACTCCGGCCCCGTCATAGGCCATTTCCTCGCAGTGCGCGTATCCCAGCGCCTGGACCATGCCCCCTTCCACCTGACCGGAGGCCGTGATGGGGTTAATTGTCACGCCGCAGTCCACCGCCGTCACCAGCCGCTGGACGGTCACCTGGCCTGTCTCCATATCCACCAGCACCTCGGCAAACTGAGCGGCAAACGGCGGCGGACTCTCATAGCTCATATGGGATGCCGAGGCCATGATCTGTTTCTGGTCTTCCTGATGCAGGCTGTGCAGGGCGACCCGCTCCAGCGACACCGAGCGGCCATCTGGCGCGATCACTTCTTTGTCAAGGAGGTCCAGCTCATCAGGCCGCGCCCCCGGCAGCAGATACCTGGCCGCGTGCTCGCAGATCTGCCGACGGACTTCCATCGCCGCTTTGAAAACCGCCCCGCCGCTGATATAGGTCGTGCTGCTGGCGTAAGCGCCGGTATCGAAGGGCGTCATATCCGTATCTGACGAGTAGATGAGGATATCTTCCAGAGGCACGCCCAGCACTTCCGCCGCGATCTGGGCGAGCACCGTGTCGGAACCTGTCCCCAGGTCGGTAGCGCCAACAGTCAGGTTGAACGAGCCGTCGTCATTGATCTTGATCGCCGCCGCGCCCATATCCAGCCCGGCAATGCCGGACCCGTGCATCGCCACGGCCATGCCAACCCCGCGCCGGATCGGGCCGTCCCCGGGGCGACCGCGCTTCTGGCTCCACTGCATCGTGCGCAGGCCGATATCCACGCATTCGTCGAGGGCGCTGGACCGCACCTGCTGCTCAAAACCCTCCCGCCCTTCACCCAAAGCCCGCGCCATAACCATTGAATCGCCTACTTTGATCCAGTTCTTACGCTTGAACTCGACCACGTCCATGCCCAGCGCGTCGGCGATCTCCTCCATGTGCACTTCCAGGGCGAAGAGGGCCTGCGGCGCGCCGTACCCCCGGTACGCCCCCGGAGTCGGGAGATTTGTGTAAGCCACATCGCAGACAAACCGGCTGTAAGGGGCGTTATAGGTGGTGAGACCGCGAAAGCCGCTCACCATCTGGACAGTCAGGCCGTGTGTGCCGTAGGCCCCGGTGTTGGCGAGGATATACAATTCGGCGGCTACCACCTGCCCTTCCCTGGTAACCCCGGTCTTGAAGCGCAGAATCTGCGGATGCCGGCTGCGCGCGCTGGTGAACTCCTGTTCGCGCGTGTATTCAAAGCGCACCGGCCGCCCGGTCGCGATCGTGAGGTGGGCGCACAGGTCCTCCACCAGCATTTCCTGCTTGCCGCCAAAGCCCCCGCCGATGCGCGGCTTGATCACCCGGATACGTCTGACCGGCAGGCCGATCAGGGGAGCCAGCATCCGGCGCGTGTGGAACGGGACCTGCGTGCTCGTCCGCACCACCAGCCGATCATCCTCATCCCAGTAGGTGATGCACACATGTGGCTCAATACTCGCCTGCTGCACCTGGTGCACCCGGTATTCACCTTCAAAGATGAGGTCAGCTTTAGCCCACTGCGCTTCGGCGTCCCCCTCATGCGCCTCCACGTGATGGACGATATTGCGCTGGCGATCGTAGATTCCTTCGGTATCCGGCTCATCGTGGATAACAGGAGCGCCGGGTTCCACTGCTTCTTCAGGATCAAATACCGCCGGCAGCACTTCATACTCGACCTCAATCAACTGGAGCGCTTCACGGGCGATCTCCGGCGTCTCTGCGGCTACTACCGCCACCCGGTCCCCCACATGGCGGACCTTATCATCCAGGCTGACCTGATCGTAAGGCAGCGGATTCGGGTAAGTCTGCCCCCCGCTGGCATATTTGACGCGCGGCAGATCGTGGTGCGTCAGCACCGCGTGAACTCCAGGCAGCGCCCTGGCTGCCGAAGCGTCGATGTGCCTGATACGCGCATGAGCGTGCGGGCTGGTCAGCATGGCCGCGTATAACAGCCCGCGCATCTCGATGTCATCTGTGAACACCGGGCGCCCCATAGCCAGCTTGACAGCGTCAACCTTAGGCTCCGGCCTGCCCACGATCTGCCTTGTCGCGATCTCCGGCGGCGTTACCACCACCGGGCGCGTCCGCGTCTGTATCGCCGGACCGGGATCGAACCCTTCAGGTCGCTCGGGGAACTCGAAGAACGACTCCGGGATCGGAATCGCCCGCTCCAGCGGTGTGAACGGCTCGACGCTTTCGCCGCGCAGCACCGCCGCGGCCCGCAGCACTGCCTGTACCGGCTTGACATATCCGGTTTCCCGGTCCAGCACGCCGGCCAGCGCCTCGCGGACATCGGCCTCTGTCGGGTTAGGGTTCTCATCCAGGAGGGCCTTGGCGACCAGAATCTGCGCCGGAGTGTTATAGCCGGACTGGATAGCGCCGGTCTCGATAAATGCCTGCTGCAAAGGGTGCACCGCACCAGGCTCCCCCAGCCCCTCAAGCGTAGTCACCCGGTGACCGTGCGCCTGAGCCGCCAGCATAACCGAGCTGTTCACCGGCTTGCCATCCAGCAGGACTGTGCAGGCCCCGGACCGCCCCTGTTCGTCGCCAAACTTCACACTGGTGCAGCCCGCCCGGCGCAAGACAGTGAGAAGTCGTTCGGCAGCGTGCACCGAGAAGGTCTTTTTCTGGCCGTTGAGGATCAGGGTGATGTCCATCAGGATCTATGCTCCTTGCTCACTGCCCCATACAGCTACTCGCTCAGACGGCTTCGGCAGGCCAGCAAAGCGCGACGCAGCAAAACAGGCGCCATAGCCCGCCGGTATTCGACGCTGCCCCGATAATCCGCCACGGGAGCTACCTCAGATTCCAGAGCGCGGCCCGCGGCGGCGATGCTGGCATCATCCAGAGCGGCGCCAGCCAGGGCAGCCGCCGCTCCGACGGCGAGGCGGGCCGGTTCCGACCAGACGCCGGTCAATGCCAGGCTGGCGTGAGCAACGCGACCAGCCGCATCCAGAGTCAGAACGGCCCAGGCGCTGACAATCGCAATATCCGCCGGCGTCCGGGCGACATGGGCGCTCCCCCAGGTCTGGCGCGGCATTGGCGCCGGCAATTCCACCCTGGCGATCAATCCCTTCCGGGGCAGCTTCGGCTGCGCGCTGTCGGCAGCCAGCGCTGCCAGGCTGATCTGACGCTCCTCCGGCAGCAAGAATGTCAGCGTCGCTCCCAGAGCCAGCAGCGCGCCGTTGACTTCCGGCAGCTCGTCCGGATACTCGATTGCTTCGGCGATGGAAATAGCATTCCGCCGGTTCCAGGGCACGGAGCGTCGGATCGCTTCACGCAGGAGGGGTGGCGTGCTGGCGTCGCGGAGGACAGCCTCCAGAGAGGCCGCCGCCCCGATCCGGGGCGCCCCATCGCTCGCGGGAGCGATACGCGCCAGCTCAGGGATAGCCTGCACATCTACGACGGCTTCAATATCCTCACTGGCGCGGACCAGTTGAATCGCGCCGCCGCTCAGCAACATGGTCGTCACATAGGGCTGAGCGATCAGCCTGACAATCTCATCGATGGTCTGAGGTCGGTAATATGCACCTGCTTTGCGCATGGCATCACCCTTTCTTCATTAGCCATCGGGCAGAATCTACAGCGGCGGCGGGCATTCGGTGATCTCGACCACCAGATCGCGCAGAATCCAGCCCTGCACGCGCGCTGTATCCAGCGACACATCGACAAAGAACCATAACCTGTCATCGTCGGCCCGAATCTGCTGCAGCACATTCATTGCCGATCCCTGCAGAGCGACCATCAGAACCCGGCTATTGAGGTTTGGATCGCTGCGGATGTTCACGCCACCTTCCCGTTGTACAAACACGCGGCACAACACCGGCGGCGGAGCCGTATTGCTGGGCGTGAATGTCAACGAGGGCGTGAGCGTAATTGTGGGCGACAGGGTAGCGGTGGGCGTATCCGAAGCCGTCGGAGTCAGGCTCGGTGTGTAGGTCTCCGTCGGAGTAAGCGTATGAGTCGGCGTGTTGGTGTGGGTAGGCGTCAAAGAGGGGGTGACCGTCCAGCTCGGCGTGACTGTAGGCGATGCCGTGAAAGTCGGCGAAGGTGTAATTGTTGGCGAGGGTGTGGTTGTTGGCGTCTCGGTCGCGCTCGGCGTCGCCGTAGCAGTCGGCGTGAACGTCTGCGTAGGCGTGAAGGTCGGGGTCGCCGAAGGGGGGTTGACGACCATCATCAGCGCTGGCTCCCAACTGGGGCGAGTGAACAGCAGGAGTATGACGCCTATAAACGCTATACCGGCCACAAGCAGCCCGCGCTGTGCGCGGCTTCGCTGGCGCATATTGCGGATTGCGGTCTCCAGCCGCAGAACATCGGTGCGGCGGCCCAGCACCCGGAATGGCTCATCTTTGAGCAGGCTCAGCCAGCGATCTGCTGAAAGAAGATCGTTCTGGCTGATGCTCAGTTCCACCCGATCGATATAACGCTCCATCAGCTCATTGACGACCTGCCGGTAGCGCGAGTCCTGGGAGAAGCGGCTGGCAGCCGTCAGCATCGTCCGCGCCTGTGATAGCTCGGCGTCGATATTCTGGGCGATAAGGGCGGCGGCGCGCTCGATTATGGTGCGCGCTTCCTGCATCTGCGCTTCATCCTGCCGCGCCTGCTGAAGCTGGGCGTTAATGGACTGGTCGCCCGGATCAAGATGGGCAGCCGCTTCCAGCGCCCTGACCGCCTCGCTGGTCAGCCGCAGCCGGTCGTCCAGGGCCATCGTGTTCTCCACCCGCATGAGCGCCGCGCCAGCCTGATCGTCCAACTGCGATTTGATTGCCAGCAGCCGGCTGTTGGCGTCCTGCATGAGCGAGGCCAGGCGCGTGCTGCCGGGAAACTGCTGGCGCATGAGCACAAGGTTATTGAGAATCTGCTGCAACGCCTGAGCGCGCTGGATCAGCGGACCAGACATGGCGGCAAGCTGCGCCTGGACCTGTTCCACCTGCACCTGAAGCGCCCGCGCTTTTTCCAGCCGGTCCTGTGACAGCGGATCGTTGGGGACAACCCGCAGGGCGCCCTCATACTTGCGGATCGCCTCCTGCCAGTCATCCGCTGACATCAGACGATCGCCTTCATGCTGAAGCTCGCGAGCCAGAGCCAGGTCCTGAATCTCCAGCAGGGCCTGTTCAGCATCTTTCCAGGTAGGGATGCCTGATTCTTCGGCCAGATCGCGCGCCTCGCGATACAGCCGTTCAGCCTCATCGTAATTACCGGCGCGCACAAGAGAGTTAGCCCGGTTGTAAGCGACGCGCGCCTCAAAGGGGATACGATGGTCAGGCACGATGCCGCGCAGAATGTTGTCTTCAGCCTTCTGGCGGTATTCGAGCGCTGTTGAATTCTCCGGCTGCGATTCCAGGACACGGTTAGCCAGGTCTACAGCCTGCTGATAGCTGCCCGCGTAATATAACTGCGTCATCTGCGAGATCAGGGTCGAAGTATCCGATCCGGCCCGGCTCGCCGGCTGCGGCGGCAGATCGCTGAAATCTGCCGCTGCAGGTCGGGTCACTGGCAGGTCGGCGATTGGCCTGACCGGAGGAGGAAGCGGCGGCTGAGCCGGGCTGGAAGGGCCGCGCACATCCAGCACAACGCCGTATCGCCAGGCCAGTTCCCGCACTTTCATAGCCAGAATTGCGCTGCGGCCCGCCGCTTCACGGAGCAGCTCCAGCGTCTCCGGATTGCCGGGGTCGCGGTCCAGAGCCTGCGCCAGGATATCCACGGCATCATCAATGTCATCATCGTCGCCAGCCAGGTCGATGCGGATTCGCGCCCGGCGCAGCAGCCCGCGCAGCAGAGTGTCATCCACATCACCCGCCGCAGTTCCCGTTGCCGACGTCCGCTGTGCCAGTAAGCTGAATAACTGGCGCGCTTCTTCCTCCAGGGGCGTATTCCTGGCTGCTGCCATCAACCGGCGCGCCTCGCCCTCCAGCAGCGTCACCTGCTCAGGATCGCCATGCGCCGGAAGCGCTCTGATACGGGCGCGCAGGTCGGCAATCTGCTGAGTTAGATCACTCATATCTGCCATCCTTCATGACGTCACGGGATGACCCGCCGGGCAAGCATGTCGTTGATCGCGCCAAGCAAACGACGCAGCTCAAGTTCAGCATCTTCGTTGATGCCGTCCGAGATAGCTGCCTCGCGCAACACATCGCGGGCTTCGCGGATAGCCTCCTGGCCGGCGCGCAGCTTTTCCAGCCCGGTGCGCGTCTGAGCGCGAATCTGGACCAGAGCATCTTCGGCAGGGTGGTATGGAAAGCTCCACCCCAGCCGGCGGGCAACGGCTGAGAGCGCATCTGTGAAATCTTCAATGCTGGCAAATCCACGCACGGCGCCCTTCTGTAAAAATTCCTGCAGCGCCGGGCTAAGCGTCGGCTCCACCCCGAAGTCGAGATGGTTGACATCGGCGTAGCGCTGGCTCATCGCCCCTGGCGCGGCGGGCTGTGGGACCAGAGCGCCCTGCTGGGGCGAAAGCCCGGTGAAGACAGGATACAGAACGCCCACTGCCAGGTGGTGAATATCGGTCTGGAACATCTGGGCCGTCTGGTTGGTGGAGCCATCGATCAGGCGGGAGCTGTTCCAGTCGATCACGCGCAGCGTCCGGCCATCCCAGTAGACGTGCTCCAGTTTATGGTCCAGATAGACAATACGCTGCTGGTGGGCCAGTTTCAGCACAGAGGCAAACTGAAGCGCCAGGTCCAGCCCTTCCTCGGTCGGGAGCCGCCAGCGCACCCCGGCTGTATTGGGCTTCATCAGATACAGCAGGTTCTGCAAGCGCGGCATATGCTCCAGAACCAGATAGGGACGCCAGCCACGCTCCGCATGAAAGAACATGTCCCGCGTGAAGCCCAGCGTATCCGCCCGGTATGAGATAGCGTCGCCGCCCTGCGGCCATTCCTCGCGGGAAGTGATATAACCGCAGTCCAGGAGCTGCACAACATGCTCGCTGCCAGCCATTCTCATCAACAGGTCAGCTTCATTGGCAAAAGCCCGATACTCCCAGACAGGCTCACCCTGAAATGCCATATGCTCCGGGCGCAGCACCTTGAAGGCTACCGGGCGTCCGCTGCTGCATTCCACAGCGTCCAGGACGCGCGCGTAATGCCCCAGCGCAAAGCTATCATTGAAATTTCCGATACGGTATAGCGCGTTGAGTGCTAATTCTGGCACAAGGCGATCCTGTGTAAACGGCCGCGGTCAGTCAAATACAGCGATCAGATCGGTCACGCTCACGACCACCCCACCCTGCTGCACAAACAGGAAAGGAGTCACCGGGGCGTTGGGCGCAGTCAAAAACCGCGGTTGCCCTAGCGGCTGGCCGTTGACCTGCAGGCCCACCGTGCCATCGTCATAACGTTCCAACGCGACGTTCACGCGGGCGTCAGAAACCGGCAGGGTCGTTCGGGCGCGGAACTCATCGCCAACCCGGGCGCCAACATTAATGGCATCCTGGCGGACCAGCTCCGTCTGCACGGCGACGCGGCTTTCGTCGATCCCCTGGAGACCGAGACCAAAGTATACCTCACCAGCGGGAATAAGCGCCGGATCGTATTCGCGCAGGCTGAGCGTTGTTTCGATGCGCCGCAGCCGGGATGACGCATCCGGTCCGAACAGCCGGCTGAGCAGGTCCGGCGGCAACGCCACCCGCAGGATATTGTCTCCTGCGTCAACGGGGGCCAGGCCCATCAGCCAGTTGCCGCTCAACTCGCCCGGGTGGAACCACTCACTCGGCCAGGGATACACATCTCCTCCTGGTGCGTATTGTTCCAGCGCCAGGAGGATATTCTGCCGACCATGCAGCGGATCTGTCACAGGGGAGGCCACGATCGCCGGCGCAACCGGCGTTTCGGTAGGCGGCGGGGTATGGGTCGGGACGAATAGATCCGCTGTCGGGTTGAACTCAATACCCGGATCAAGGGTGGGCACAACAGTGTCCGTGGGGGTGAGGGTGGCGGTTGGCGTCGCGCTGGGCGGGGGAGTCTCCGTGCTCGTCAGTGTCGGGCTTGCTGAGGGTAAAGCGCCGATTGACGCCGCCGTAGCCGTTTCAATCGCGCCGGATGTCGCGGCAACGATTTGCTGCTCGTTGAGGGTTGGCGTCAGGGTCGCCCATGTGACGGCAATAGCGTGATCGCCCGCCCCCTGGCCGCCCGCAGCAATCGCGAGGAAGACTGCCGCAAC
>JARKNX010000071.1 GCA_029976025.1 Aggregatilineales bacterium
GATACGGGGCACGTCGGCTTCCGCGTCCTGGCCTATGCCCAGGGCGGGCTTGACGGAGCCACTTTCGATCTGTTCGGCTCGCCGATGAGTCTGGTCGGACTGGGATCGCTGGCGACCGCGATCACCGTGACCTTCTTCTACATGGTCATGGTCGCCATCTGGAAGACCCGCTTCGGCAAGGCCTACGGCTGGTTCGGCTGGCTGCTGTTGGCCCTGGGGATCGTCCGTCTGATCCTGATGATCCCCCCGGTCAACGAATGGCAGGCGCTCGTTCCCCCGCAGCCCTGGTCGCTCATCCGCAAGCTGCCACTGATCCTCCAGGGATTGGGCGTCTGCGCGCTGATCCTGCGTGACGCCTTCGCCTACGACGACCGCACCTTCAAATGGATCGGCGCGATGATCATCGTCTCCTATGCTTTCTACACGCCGGTCATCCTCTGGGTTCAGCAGGTCCCGATGCTTGGCATGCTGATGATCCCCAAGACCCTGGCCTACGTGGCCATCGCCGTGATCGGCTACCGGGCGCTGTATTCCGGCCAGACCGTGGGCCAACCCGCGCGCCGCGCCCAGCCCAGCGTCTGAGCGCCAGAAAAACACAAACAGCCGGTTCGCGTCGGAACCGGCTGTCCTCTTCTCCGTAGGTGCGCCCCGCTACGCGCCAATCAGGCGCAGGGTCACGATCTGGAAGGGCCGCAGGGTCAGGGTCAGGCTGCCATCCGCATTGAGCGGCAGGGCGTGCTGATCGTCTTCGATCAGGTTGGCCTCCCAGGCTTCGGCCAGGGGAAACGCCGGGCGCAGCGTGACCGGCCCGCGCCGGCGCTGGCTTTCGTACAGGCGCACGATCAGCCCGCGCCCATCCTCGGCCTGTTTGATCGTCTCGATCACCACGTTGGGCCGGTCGAGACCAAGCAGGCCCACCGTCGCCGGGGCGGATTGATCGCCCCGCCCGCTCCCGGCGGCCACGATCAGCGGATCGTTGAGGGCGTAGCCCGCCCCGATCGTCGCCTCGCCCAGCGCGCCGGCATGGGGGAACAGGCTGTAGGTGAAGCGGTGCTCGCCCAGGTCGGCGACCGGATCGGGCGTGGTTGTCCCGCGCAGCAGGCTGATCCGCATCACGTTCCCGCGAATGTCGTGCCCGTACTTGCAATCGTTGAGCAGGCTGACGCCGTAGTCGCCCTCGCTCAGGTCGACCCACTTCTGGGCCGCCGTCTCGAAGCGCGCCCAGTCCCAGCTCGTGTTGCGGTGGGTGGGCCGCTGGACGCTGCCCCACTGAATCTCGTAGGTCGCCGCCGGGGCCAGAATCTCCACCGGGAAGGCCACTTTAAGCAGGATGTGGCGTTCCTGCCAGTCGATCTGGGTATCGAAGTCCAGGCGCGGGCTGTTGTAGGCCAGCGCGATGCGCTGGGTGTAGGTGCTGTTCAGGATGCGGCGCTTGATCGTCAGCGTGCCGCGCAGCGGGCCGGAGTCGAGCACCCGGATCGAGTCCGCCGGCTCGCTGAGCCACATCCGGTCGTCGTAGAAGATGTCCACGTCCCAGGCATTCCAGTTGACCGGCCGGTCTTCGAAGGCCT
>JARKNX010000086.1 GCA_029976025.1 Aggregatilineales bacterium
GATCGATACCGTGGCGCAGTTCCGGGCGGACTTCCCGGGCGGCGTGCCGGAATATGACTGGTACGCGCACTCCCGGTTCCTCACCCCGGATGCTCCTGCTGCGTCGTTTGAATTGCAGTACAGCAACTAGGCTTCATAAGCGAGGGGGGCGGGGACAATTCGCCCCCCTTCACATCCTGAAGTTCCGGAGGTGTTCTGGTGCGTCTGCAAGCGTTGCAAATCCACAAGAGCTTTGGCGCAACCAAAGCCCTGGTTGATGTCTCATTCATCCTCGAGCCGGGGAAGGTGCATGCGCTCGTTGGGGAAAATGGGGCAGGCAAGTCCACGTTGTTCAAGATCTGCGCCGGGGCCATCCCCATGGATCAGGGTGAGATGACGATCAGCGGCAAGCCCTATGCGCCAAAATCCATGCAGGAAGCGCAGGCCGCCGGCGTAGCCCTGGTGTTTCAGGAAATCACGATCAACCCGTCACTGGATATTTCGGAAAATATCTTCATCGACCGGATGCAGAAGTACGCCGGTCCCCTTGGCATTACCCGCTGGAAGAAGCTGCGCCAGGAAGCCCAGCGCATTCTGGATAGCATTGACGCCGGAATCAGCGTTGATGAACCGCTCAGCAGCCTTGATCTGGGCCGGTTGAAGGTCCTGGAGGTTGCGCGCGCGCTGTCTTACGAGCCGCAGGTGCTGCTGCTCGATGAGTCGACCGCTTATTTGAGCACGCGGGAGATCGAGACGCTCTTTCGCGCTGTGGATTCGCTGCGGAACCATGATATTGCTGTTGGCTACATCTCGCATCATCTTGATGAGATCGAGAAGCTGGCTGACGAAATCACGATCCTCAAGGATGGCCGCTGGGTAGGTAATTATGAACGCGGCCAGCTCTCTAATGACGAGATCGAGAACCTGATGGTGGGCCGTGAGATCGGGAAGCATATCTACCCGCCGACCAGACAGTACGCGCCCGAACAGGAGCCGATCCTCACCCTGAATGCTGTTGCTGTCCCCGGCCAACTGTACGGCATCGATCTGAATCTGTACCGCGGTGAGGTGCTGGGAATTGGCGGGCTGCAGGGCGGCGGGGGTGAAGCCTTGCTCAGTGTCCTGAATGGAGATGTCGCGCCGCAGAGCGGGACGATGCGCCTGGGCAATCGGGAGTACAGGCCGCGCCGCCCGTTCGATGCCTGGGGGGCGGGAATCGCCTACCTGCCCGGCGAACGGACACGGGAAGGGCTGATCATGGAATTTTCCGTCCGGGAGAATCTGACTATGGCGGCTATCCCCCGCAAGGGTCCGATGATCGACCAGGCGGAAGAGAAGCGAATGGTTGCCGAGCTTATGCCCAGCCTGCTGATTAAGGCGGAAAGCCCTAACGTGCCCTGTACGGCGCTCAGCGGCGGCAATCTGCAGAAGGTTGTGCTGGGCAAATGCATCGCGGCGAAGCCAGACATCCTGCTGCTCAACAATCCCACGCGCGGCGTCGATGTTGGCGCAAGAATGCACATCTACGACATGATCCGTCGCCTGGCTGAGCAGGGTGTATCCGTCATTATGCTGAGTGAAGACCTCCCGGAACTCATCGGGAACAGCGACAGGATCGCGATTCTCCGCAGGGGGAAGGTCAGTAAGATATTCGATCATGATGAATTTCCTTCCGAAGAGGAGATCATCAGCTACATGATCTGATGCGTTCCCGGCTGTTTTGCACTGGTATCACACGATCTGGTAGGACTGAGCCATGACCAAAGATGCAGCAACCCCGGATGTGGTCAGTGAACAGAGTGAGGGGCGAAAGAGGCGGTTTTCCCTGAAGGCTTATTTCCCCATCATCCTGTTTGTGGCGCTGTGCGCCGTGTTTGCCGCCATGTCACCGCGCTTCCTGACCTTCAATAACGCGATGATTGTCCTGCAGCAGGCGGCCGTCCTGCTGACAGTCTCGCTGGGTATGACGTTCGTCATCATCGCGGGATCGATCGATCTCTCCGTGGGGTCGATCGTCGCGCTGACGGCGCTGGCGGCGGCGATTTTCGCCAAAGACCTGGGCGTGCTGGCCGTCCTGCCTGCGGCCCTCATTGGCACTATTGCCGGGCTGGTCAACGGCCTGATCTTCGCCAAGGGCAAGGTGCCTTCGTTCATGGTCACGCTGGGCACGCTGGTCGCGTATCGCGGGCTGGTGCTGTACTTCACACGCGGCGCGCCGGTCGAGATCACCAACATGCCTTTCTTGCAGACCTTTGCCGGCCGTACAGACGGCATCCCCCATGCGGCCATCATCGTCCTGCTCATCGCGATCGCGGTCTACATCATCTTCAACTACACGGTATTTGGCCGTGAAGTGCGGGCGGTCGGCGGCGGCGAACGGGTCTCCATTCTGACCGGGCTTAAGGTTGACCGCGTGAAGCTCCTCAACTTCACGATGCTGGGCCTGCTGTGCGGCCTGGCCGGCACGCTGCAGAGCGCCCGCGTGTATGCCGCCACCGCCCAGCTTGGTGAAGGGCTTGAGCTGGATGTCATCGCTTCGGTTGTTGTGGGTGGCACGCCGCTCACCGGCGGCGTCGGCTCCGTACAGGGGACGATCCTGGGCGCTTTCATCATCACCATCCTGAGCAACGGGATGAATATGATGGGCGTTGACCCGTACATTCAGAATATCGTCAAGGGTGTCGTCCTCATCGGCGCGGTGTTTGTGACCATTGACCGGAAGAAGATCGGGATCATCAAGTAGACTTCACTACCGGTCAGGCCACCGGCGTGTCGTCTGGCAATAGTTTCACATTCATAATGGAGAGCATAACAATGACCATCACACAGAAACTGGACCAAGCACTTAATGCTGGCGCGGGCATCCTCCACATGCTGCCGTGCTGGGTTCCCCGTACATTCGCAGTCCCCGGGCGCCGGATTCGGCTGGCGGAAGAAGACCTGTACGCGCTGGGAGCGGAGCGGGGCGGGCTGGATGAGCGCTGGCTGTGCTCTACCACCCGGCCGGCCAACGGCCCGGCGACGCCGCATGATGAGGGTCTGAGCTATGTGCTGGGGCCTGATGGGTCGCGGTTCACGCTGAAGGACGCGGTAGACGAGAAGCCGGCAATCATCGGCGCGGAGCGCTACAACAAGTACGGCCGCTGGCCGACCCTCGGCAAGCTGTTTGACAACCAGGGGCCGCTGCCGTTCCATCTCCACCCCCGCACCGAACACGCGGCGCTGGTCGGCGAAGTCCAGAAGCCAGAAGCCTACTACTTCCCTCCGCAGTACAACCAGCGCCTGAACGATTTCCCTTACACTTTCTTCGGCTTTGAGCCTGGCACCACCAAGGACGATGTCGCCCGGGCGCTGGAGAACTGGGATAAGGGCGATAACGGCATCCTCAAGTACTCAAAGGCCTACATCTTCCCGGTCGGGGAAGGCTGGTTCACCCCGCCCGGCATCCTGCATGCCCCTGGCTCACTGGTGACGTATGAGATCCAGTGGGGCACCGACACTTTCGCCATGTTCCAGTCCATCGTCCAGGGCAAGGTTGTCCCGTACGATATGCTGGTCAAGGATGTGCCGGAGGAAAAGAAGAAGGACCTGGATTACATCATCGGCCTGATTGACTGGGAGCCGAACTGCAGCCCGAACATCCGCCAGAACCATCACCTGCCGGGCGTCGTCGATACGGCGCAGTCCGGTGATGGCTACACCGACAAGTGGATCATCTACGGCAAGTCGCTCGGTCAGGATGTGTTCAGCGCGAAGGAACTCACTGTCCAGCCCGGCGTGAAGGTGACCATCAAGGACAACGGGCCGTGCGGCGTGCATGTCGCGCAGGGTGATGGCAAGCTCGGCGTCCATAAGGTCCACTCCCCGATCATGATCCATTACGGAGAGGTTACGCAGGACGAGTTCTTCGTCACCGATGAAGTGGCGCGCGCCGGATACACGGTGGAAAACACCGGCATCGAGCCGCTGGTCCTCCTGCGGCACTTCGGGCCGGATACGCAGAAGTTCTAGCGCGGGCAGCCCCTTTCGAGGGGCGTTCAAAGAGCTGTTGGCGCGGCAGAGAAGAGATGCTCCTCCTCTGCCGCGTTTTTGTCTTTCGGCAGCGTCGCAGCCGGAAAATCGTCAAAAGGGAGGGGCCGGCCGCCGCACCTTCGCTGAGCGATGACCCCTGGCGCAACTTCAGGTTCAGGCAGAGCGGTGATATAAGGACAGCCCCACCTGGTGATGTGCTGATGCCGGGTGGGGCATGTTGGCCTGAGGCGCCGCGCTTCAGGTGGATTCGGAGTTCAGCAGCGCCGTGATCGAAGCAGCGAATGCCTGGAGCAGCAGGTTGCAGGAAGTTGCCCCGGCGTCAAGATGCCCGCGCGACCGCTCGCCCAGCCGGCTGGCACGCCCAATTTTGGCGACCATATTCCGCGTCGCCTCTTTGCCCGCCTCAGCGGCGGCGGCCATGCTGGCCAGGGCGGACGCGAACGACTCGCCGTTTCTGACCGCGCCCTCAAAGGCGTCGAGCGCGGGCACCAGCGTATCCAGCAGCGTCTTATCGCCCACTTTGGCGTCCCCCAGGGACTGGATCGCGGCCAACGCCGCCTGCAGCATGGCGAGGAATGTGGCGCTGTCGATAGTCTCCTGATCCTGGCAGGCATCCCCCATATCCATGAAGAGCATGCCGTACAGCGGCCCCATTGAGCCGCCGATATCGGTCAGCAGCGTATCGCCCAGGATGGACAGGCCCTCAGCCAGCGCCACCGGCCCCTGTGGCAGGCGTTGTTCCGCCAGCGAAAAGCCTTTGTTCATGTTAATGCCGTGATCGCCGTCGCCGATGGCGCCGTCAATCTCGCTCAGATAGGCGGCGTTGTCCTGGATGGTCCGGATCAGGCTCAGGACGATATCGCGGCCCGCGCTGCTCGGAAAACGGTCCATCATGCCCCTCGCTTGAACTGGGTGAGGCCCATGCAATCGGCGTCCATATCAATCAGGGTCTTCAGCTCGGCGTCGAGCTTCATAATGGTCAGAGTGGCGCCCATCATCTCCAGCGAGGTGAAGAAGTTGCCCACATACGGCTTGTAGATCGTGATCCCTTTCTCGTTGAGCAGCTCGGCCACCCGGTTGAAGAGGATGTACAGCTCCATCACGGGGGTTGCGCCCAGCCCGGAGATCAGGACCACTACCTCGTCCCCGCTGGCGAACGGCAGATCAGGCAGCACGATCTCAACCATCGTCTGCGCCACTTCGTCCGCCGGCTTAAGCTCGGTGACGGCGATGCCCGGCTCGCCATGATGGCCGATGCCCAGCTCCATCTTGCCCGGCTCGATGTTGAAGTTAGGGTGACCCACCGCCGGGATGGTGCACGGCGTCAGCCCGACGCCGATGCTGCGGGTGTTGTCGATGGCCTTCTGCGCGGCGGCGATGACTTCGTCCAGGGAGCCGCCGGCGGCGGCTTTGGCCCCGCCGACCTTCCACATCAGGACCTCGCCCGCGACCCCGCGCCGTTTATCCGCCTCATCCCTGGGGGCGGAGGGCACATCATCATTGGCGACCACGGTCTTGACTTCGATGCCGTCTTTGGCCGCCATGCGGATCGCCATTTTGACATTCATGTTGTCGCCGGCGTAATTGCCGTACAGGCAGGCGACGCCGTGTCCGCTGTCGGCTACCTTGAAAGCATCATAGAACGCTTTGGCAGAAGGAGAGCTGAAGATTTCGCCGACGGCAACGGCATCTACCATGTTGCGCCCGATATAGCCGATGAAAGCCGGCTTGTGGCCGGAACCGCCGCCGGTGACGATGCCGACTTTGCCCGCGACGGGCGTGCCCTTGTACTTCAGCACCCGTGGATTATCAGTGGTTGCAATGAGATCAGGATGGGCCAGGACAAAGCCCTTGAGCATATCATCCACTACCAGATTCGGGTCGTTAATGAGACGCTGCATCGCTATTCTCCTGCCTTTCCGCCGCCACGGGCAGCATGAAACATCTCATCAATCTCAATCATCCGTTGGACTTTTGGCGCCGAACGGCCGCCCTCATACTCCGATTCCAGCCAGGCCTTGACCACCGTCTTAGCCAGCTCAACGCCGATAACCCGCGCGCCCATGGTCAGGATCTGGCAGTTATTGCTTTTGCGGGAGCGTTCCGCAGAGTAGACATCGTGGCAGGTGGCAGCCCGCACCCCGGGGACTTTGTTGGCCGTGATCGCCATGCCGAGGCCGGTCCCACAGATCAGGATGCCGCGCTCGAACTGGCCATCGGCAACTGCGGTGGCCACCTTCAGCGCGATATCGGGGTAGAGCACGGGGGTCGTGTCGTACACCCCCATGTCAACCACTTCCTGTTTCTGTTCAACCAGATAGGCTTTAATGGCCTCTTTGAGTTCAAAGGCTGCTTCATCGCACCCGATTGCAATAGCCATAGCGCTTCCTCACATTATGAGAAACCCTGCCGGGAATAGTAACATAATACGGCCACCTTGCGTAAACACGGTTCGCGGTTTTCGTGAACTATGTTCTGAGGTGGCCTGGGGGTCCTCGGCCACTTCCTGGGGGAAGGATTGCACCCCCCAGGAAATGGCATTCACTTTGCCCATCCGGGCCGTTGCTGACCTGACGCGGCTGGCCTGCGCAGTGAGCGCCCGGCCCGCCACGTATCTGCTCTCTCCTCGCTCTGCGCCCGGCCGGCAAGATCGGCGGGTAGCTGCAGAGGACTCTCCTGTCTGATGTGGCTGTTTCACCTCCGTGAATACCGCCGACGAGCGTAACTCTCCCTACAAACTCCTGTGCGTCCTGCCCTCCTTTGGAACTCCTGCCGGCAACTCCCGGACGTCAGATACTGTCGCCGCCTCGCTGTCCCAGCGGGGCGATTTCGACAGGAACCCCCAGCTCTTGAATACTTCTTATTTTTTCCGGATCGGCGCCTGAATCGACGATCACCAGATCAAAATCCGTGAGCGGCACCGCTTCTCGCAGGGCCTGCTTGCCGAGTTTGGTGTGATCAACGAGCAGAATCCGGCGCGCGGCGGACCTGACCATGGCCCGCTTGATACGCACGATAGGCTCTTCCTGGTGAAAAGCATGGCCGCCATCCACAGCGGAAAAGCTCATGAACAGCGTATTGACCCGCAGGCAGCCGATCATCTGCTCGCACAGGCCGCCCGCGACGGAATTGTGGCGGTACAGGTAGTCGCCGCCCAGGCTGATCAGGTTGATCTGCCGGTAGGGGCGGAGCAGCTCCACAATAGACAGGAAGTTCGTGATGACGGTCAGGTGCGAGATGCTCACGAGCCTGTGGGCCAGCGTGAGCACGGTGGTTGAGTCGTCGAGCATGACGGCCTGGCCCGGCTCGATATGGTTGAAGGCGGCCGCAGCAATCGCCTGTTTCTCTTCCAGGTGGGAATTGAGGCGGTAGTTGAGGTGACTCTCGAAGAGGTAAGTGGGCTGGGCGGTGGCGCCCCCGCGAACCTTGCGCAGGATTCCCTGCGCTTCAAGATCGTCCAGATCGCGATGAATGGTCATCGCGCTCACCTTGAACTGCTCTGCAAGATCCTGAATGCTTACGCTGCTGTTGCGGAGGACCAGCTCCGCGATGCGATTCTGGCGTTCGGTCTGAGCATTGTTCTGAAGAGATGCCATCCGACTGCGCTCCATAGTACAGGCAAGCGATCATGCGACAGCAAGAAGTACTTCAGACCTACGTCTCTGTGTGAATAATATCACATTATTTTATCGGAATCAACCTCTTTGAGCAGATATCACACGATTTGTGAAATATGGAGGGCGATTATCGCATTTAGATTGTTGCATTCACCGGAGCGGCGATCGAGACCGGCCCGCGCGCCGTTTTCCGCCAGCAGGGCGGGGAGAGGCGCCAAATTGCTCAGGTTGCACTTGCGCTTCGACAGAAAATCGGTATAGTAAGGGTAACTCTCCTCAACAATCTCCTGACTATTGTGGATGCGCGGGAAATGATATTTGCCTGCTGCATTCTGTTTGGCATGTTCCGGCGCATATTCGATCAATCCGCAATCGTCAGCGTTGCATTTCACTGTCATGCTGGTTATGAAGTGAAATCGCTCAATGTTCGCCAGCAGTAGCGGTTGCTACCTGTCATCGTCACATAGGACGCTGGGTGCGGAAACCATGACGGGGGAAGGCGCGTGCCTTCCTGTGGCTACGGGCGTGTGCTGTCTGGTGCGCGTCTCACGTTAAGCCCCTGCGGGTGGCTTCACTAAACGTCCGATAAGCTCAGGAGGAGTGGAATGCGTAAGTTCTTGTTTGTGTTGATGGTGCTGGCTATAGCACTCACGCCGACCCTGGCCCTCGCCCAGGGAGGGGATCACCCGCTCCGCGGGCAGACCATCGATATGGCCATTCTCGGTATCGGCGGCTGGATTCCCAGCTCGGTGGCCGTGACCCTGGCCCAGGAAGAGTTCGCTCCGTACGCGCTCGAGAACTACGGGTACACCGTGAACTGGTCCTTCCAGGAAGCGCCGTTCTCGAACCTGTTCCAGAAGGCAGCCACCTCCCTGGCGACCGGTTCCCAGGAATTCAACATCATCATCAGCGACAGCCAGTGGCTGGGTGCGTTCGCTGAGCCCGGGTGGATCGTCAACATCAGCGATCTGATCGCTGACGGCTATCCTCAGTACGGTGAGATCGAGTGGTATGACCCGGTGGTGCAGTCGGCGTACATGTACTACCCGGATGGAACCCAGACGATCTGGGGCCTGCCTGAAACCGGCGACGTGGTTGTGCTCTATGTCAACAAGGAACTGCTCCTTGACCCCGACGAGCGCGCTGCCTTTGAGGCCGAATATGGCTGGACCCTGCCCGCGACTTACGAAGACTGGTTTGACATTGACTTCGATCAGTTCGAGCAGATTGCCGCTTTCTTCACCCGCCCCGAAGAGGGACTGTATGGAACGGCCATGCAGTATTCCAAGGAATACGACTTCATGACCATGTTCCTCTACCCGTTCATCTTCTCCCTGGGCGGCGATATCTGGAACCCCGAGACGGGCGATGTCTATGGCATCCTGAACAGCGACGTGAATGCTCAGGCCATGGAAATCAACAAGCGCTGGCTGAACTACCAGCCTCCGGGCGCCCTCAACTACGGCATCCCCGATGTGGTTGATGTGTTCACCCAGAACATTGCCTTCTCCGGTTTCCAGTGGGCCGCGATGGGCGCTGGCATGATCCCGGCGGGCACGGAAGACAAGTATATGGTTGTGGTCCCGCCCGGCGCGCGCATGGAAGATGGCTCGGTCCGGCGCATCTGGTCAATCGGCGGCCAGCCCTGGGTGATCAACGCCAACAACGACGAAGCTCATATGCGCGTGGTGCATGACTTCCTGAACTGGTGGTACCTGCCCGAGACGCAGATCCGCTTCAACGAGCTGGGCGGCAACCCGGCGACCGCGGGCGCGCTGAACTCCGAAGGCTACGACGACATCCAGGTCTGGAACCGCGCGTACAAGGATATGCTGACCGAAGAAACCGCTCGTGACTTCTGGCATGAGCCGACCTACTCGGAAATGCTCGCCATCCAGCAGGAAGGCTGGACCGCTTTTGCATCCGGTCAGGTCACCGATGCCATGAACACCCTCAACTGGATTGCCTGCGAACAGCAGGAGATCCTGTATAACGACGGCCGCACCGAGACTCCTCCTCCTGCGGAGTGCGCCGACATTACGTTGGAGTAAGCGGGAGCAGGATACTGTAACACCGGCAACACAGGAGTGGGCGGATTGCCCCGCCCACTCCTGCCCTAATCACGCTCGTGAACCAGGACTGTCACAAGGCGGGAAAGCCGATGCAACATATAGGATCCAGATCGCAGAGAAAATCGGTCACTCAAAAGTTATCGTGGTGGGCTCAGCTAGGGCATGCCCTGGATCGGCGTGAGCGGACGCTGCCGAGTTTGCTGTTAGTCCCGGTGCTGCTCTTCTTCATCATCTGGAACATCATCCCCACGCTGTGGATGGTTGGGCTGAGCTTTTACAACTATTCGATGATCAGCGGGCGCCCCGCTCGCTTCATCGGGATCACGAATTTTGCGGATATTCTTGTCGATAACAGCGTCTGGCTCAGCTTCAGCAAGACGCTGATCTGGGTCTTTAGCACCGTTGCGATTGAAACGGCGCTGGGCCTGTTATTGGGTCTGCTGTTCTGGGGCAGCGCCAAACTGCCGGGCCGGCGCCTGGCACTGACCATGATCTTTGCCCCGATGATGATCACGCCGGTTGCGGCCAGCATCTTTTTCCGGCTCATGTACGATCCCACCTTCGGAGTGATTAGCTGGGTGATTTCGCTGCTCACCGGCCAGGCGGCGCCTAACCTCCTCGGGGATCGGCTCACGGCATTCGGGGCGGCGCTGGCGGTCGATGTGTGGATATGGACGCCGTTCATGATTCTCATCACCCTGGCCGCGCTGGGATCGGTGCCACGGGCGGAGCTAGAAGCGGCCCAGATTGACAAGCTCTCCTGGATTAAGAAATTCCGCTATGTCATCCTGCCCAACGGGAAGTTCATCCTGATGCTGGGGATTCTGTTGCGCACGATTGACTCGTTCAAGACGATGGACCTGATCTTCTCGCTCACCCGGGGCGGCCCCGGTAACACGACTGAGCTGATCGCGATCGTGCTGTACCGCAAGGCGTTTGAGGCTTTCAACCTCGGCTGGGCTTCGGCGCTGGCAGTCATCCTGCTGCTCACCGCCATCGCGTTCACGTCCATCTATCTGTTCATTCTCAATCGTAAGCAGGCAGAGGAGGCGTGATCGTGACCCAGGGACGCACCCGACTTTACCATCTTCTGTTGTGGGTGATCGCGTTGATTTTCTTTTCACCCATCCTGTGGATCGCGCTGGCTTCGTTCAAGACCAAGGACCAGATTCTCGCGACGCCACCTCTGTTCGTTTTCCCGCCCACCCTGGCGAATTACACCGATTTCTTCTCCCGCCAGAATGTGGGGGAATACTTCGTTAACAGCTTCCTGATCTCGATTGTGGCGGTGCTGATCGCCATCCTGGTGTCCTTCCTGGCGTCGTACTGCTTCTCCCGCTTTCAGCCGCGGGGGACGAGCTTCATGATGTTCATCCTGTTGTCGATCCGCATGGTGCCCGCCGCGGCGACGGTCGTCCCGATCTTCCTGATGTACTCCGCATTTAGCTGGAAGGACTCGTGGCCGGCACTTGTGCTGTTCTACGCCATGTTCAGCATCCCCTTCTCCGTGTGGATTCTGAAAGGCTTCATTGATGGTGTGTCGCGCCGCTATGACGAGACGGCGCTGGTCAACGGCGGATCGCGGCTGCATGTGATGTTCAAGGTCGTCCTTCCCCAGGTGCGCCCGGGCCTGATTGCGGCCTTCATCTTCAACCTGATCTTTGTGTGGAACGAGTTCCTGGTCAACTTCATCATCGGCGGCAAGACCACAACGATGATTCCTACCGCCCTGATGATCGGCGTCGCCAACAACCTGGGGACGGACTGGACCTTTGTCGCCACACTGACGACGCTCTACATCCTGCCGCCAATCATCGCCATCTTCTTCTTCCAGAAGTATCTGCTCGTTGGCATGACGTTCGGCACCGTGCGCGGGGAGGTCTAGACAATGCAACAGCGAGCGAAATCCCCATTTGCGGCGCGAATGCAGCCGATCCTGATCGGGCTGCTGCTGGTGGGTATGCTGCTCATCGCCCAGCAGTGGAGCCGGGATGTCTACCGGATTGGCATGCTGATCCTGATCGGGACAACGCTGGTCCAGATGATCTTCGGCAACATCCCTCCCCAGGCAAACCTTGCGCGGACGCTGAAGTACTTGCTCATTGGATTCGTGATTCTGGGTTCGGTGGTTGCCTTCAGTATCCAGATCGTTCCATCCCTGCTGCAGATCGGACGAGGAGGCTAACCTGATGAACGCGATTGAGCTTCAGGGCATCAGCAAGTCCTACAGGCGCAAGCACATCCTGCAAAATGTTGACCTGCAGATTCAGGCCGGCACGTTTACCGTCATCTTTGGTGGCCCGGGCAGCGGCAAGTCGGTCCTGCAGCGCCTGATTGTCGGGCTGGAGAAGCCGGACAGCGGCAGAGTCCTGCTGCGCGGGGAGGATGCCACCCGGGTGATCCCCAGCGAGCGCAATATCGGGTACATCCCGCAGTCGTTCGCGCTGTACCCGCACTATTCTGTGTTCGATAACATTGCCTACCCGCTGACTCTGGCCGGAAGCCAGCGCGATAAGATCAGGCCGGCTGTGGAGCGGACGGCGGAGCTGCTCAAGATTACGCACCTGCTGGAGAAGAAGCCGGACCAGCTCAGCGGCGGCGAGAAGCAGCGGGTGGCTATCGCGCGCGGGATTGTCAAGAATACGGAGATTTTCATCTTCGATGACCCGCTGACCGGCCTGGACTTCAAGCTGCGCGAGCAGTTGTTTGATGACTTCCGCCGGCTGCGTGAGACGCTTGGAGCGACCTTCATCTACACCACGTCCGACGCGCTTGAGACGCTGATCATGGCGGATGAGATCGCCGTTCTGGCGGAGGGGCGGATCACGGAGCACGGATCCACCCGGGATGTTTTCGACCATCCGCAGCATGCCTGGACGATGCGTAGCCTGGGCTTCCCGGAGTCAACTCTGTTCGAAGGCAGCCTGCACAGCGCCGGCAGCGGTTACGAATGCCATACCAGGCTGTTCGATTTTGCGGTGGACCTCACGAGCGCCGGGCAGCCTCCTGCTGAAGTTGTGGTCGGTATCCGCCCGCAGGACCTGTCAGTTAACGAATCGCTCGCCCCGAACTGGCTCAGCACGCCGGCGACGATCATCCTGCAGGAAGACCTGGGCGGTGAGCTGGTGCTGTACCTGGAGAAGGACAGCTTCTCCTTTGAGTCAGTCCTCCCCCACCGCAAAGATCACCTCCTGAACGGTGATGATGTAGTGGTTCACGTTGACCCACAGAAGCTGGTGATCTTTGATCCGGAGAGCGGGTTCAGGATTGGGCAGGGAAGGGTGTAACCATGGCAGAAATTCGTCTGGACAAACTGCGTAAGGCCTTCGGCGAGACTGTCGTTGCGGTCAATGATATCACGATCACCTTTCCAACGTCCGCCGTGACCTGCCTGCTGGGGCCATCGGGCTGCGGCAAAACCACCCTGATGCGCATTATTGCCGGCCTGGAGACGCCTACCTCCGGCGAGGTGTACTTTGATAATGAGCGCGTGACCACCAAATCTCCGGCGGAGCGCAATATCGGCATGGTGTTCCAGTACCCGGTAGTCTACAAAGGGATTAACGTTTACCGGAACATCGAGCTGCCGCTGCTGGAGGATAAGCTGGATGCTGCGGAGCGTGACCGGCGCATCAAAGATGTCGCGGAGGTGCTGGGCCTGCAGGACGTGCTGTACCGGAATGTCAGCGGCCTGGACAACGCGACGCTCCAGAAGATTGCAGTCGGGCGGGCGGTGGCGCGCCAGCCCAAGATCATCCTGTTTGACGAACCGATCACGAATGTGGACGTCAATTCGCGCGTGCAGCTCAAGGCCGCGCTCAAGCGGCTGAGCAAGCAGCACAACCAGACGATCATCTACGTGACCCATGACCAGACCGAGGCCATGACCCTGGCCGATGAAATTGCGCTGATGAAGGACGGCGTCATCGTCCAGCGGGATAACCCGCGCCGTCTGTACAACTACCCGAACGATGTTTTCGGCGGGTGGTTCCTGGGCAACCCGGGCATGAACTTCGTGCAGTACGAGGTCAACGGCGGGGCGGAGCTTGGCGGGCCGTTGTTCAGAAAGCCGGTCCGGTTCGAGAATCGCGGCGGCGACAGGACTGTCTCCGTCGGGATTCGCCCGGAGTATGTCCAGATACATCCGCAGGTGGCGCCGGATGCGGCGGAGGGCAAACTGCTCCGCAAATCCATCGTCGTCGGCGGGCAATATCTGCTGGCGATTCAGCTCGGGGAACATACGATCAAAGCGAAAGTCGCGCCGGAGATCGGCGAGGTAGTGGGCGAGTCTGTGTGGGTTGAATGTCCCCTCGAGGCGATCACCCTGTTCGGTGAGGACGGGGCGAAGATCGAGACGGAACTGAAGCCGGCGTAACGCATCCGCAGGGTCCCGGAACAGGCCCGGCGGCATTCAGGGGAATGCGCGCCCCGGGGAGTTGTGGCGGCCCCGGGGAGACGCGCCGGTTCATCATCGGTTGGTTGGTCAGCGCCGGGGATATCCTGGCCGCCCGGCTGCCGGGACGGCGCTGGAATTTTTGGTCAAAGCCTGATAAGGAGTGGAGCATGGCAACCGTAGTCTGCATGGGCGTCACGATTCTGGACATCCTTGGCCGCTATGTGACGCGTATTCCCGATGGCCAGAATATCGACCTTCTGGACGAGATCCGGCTCACCGTGGCGGGGACTGCTGCGGGCACCGCCGTTGACCTGGCTAAGCTGGATGTGAACGTCATCGCGATGGCCGCCGTCGGGCAGGACGCGGCCGGTGATTTCATCAAGGTCACCATGGAGAATCACGGCATTGATACGTCATGCCTGGTTCGCAAGAGCACCGTGCAGACCTCCTGCACAATGCTGCCCATTCGCCCCGATGGCTCGCGGCCTGCCCTGCATGTGCCGGGCGCGAATGGCGAATTCTCGCTGGATGATATCAACTGGGATGTGCTGGCCCAAGCCGATTTTCTGCACTACGGCGGCACGTGCCTGATGGCCAAAATGGATGGCCTGCCCAGCGTTGAAGTGCTGAAATTCGCCCAGGAGCACGGCGTGACCGTCACCTGGGATATCCTGGGGATGCAGCGCCCGGACCTGAAAGACCTTATCCTGCCGGGGCTGCCCTACGTGGACTATTTCATGCCTGGCCTGGAAGAGGCAGCCATGATCTCCGGGCTGACCGACCGTCAGGATATTATCAAGTTCTTCCTGGACCATGGCGCCAGGCACACGGTCTTTAAGATGGGCGGCGAAGGCAGCAGCATCGCCGGACAGGGCATGGATGAGATTCGCCTGCCCGCCTTCAAGTCCAATGTAGTTGATTCGACCGGCTGCGGCGACGCCTACTGCGCCGGGTTCATCGTCGGGCTGTCCCTGGGCTGGGATCTGGAGCAGGCCGGTCGGCTGGGTTCGGCGTGCGGCGGGCTGGTGATCACCGGCCTGGGGTCGGATGCCGGCATCGTTAATCTGGAAGAAACGCTCGCGTTCATGAACAGCGCCGAGACGCTGCCCATGACGGTTTGAGTGGGCCGCCCTCGCCAGTGAGCGCGCCTTCTCCGCGCCTGCCCCGCGCTGTACTGGCGGGACAGGCGCGGTTTTGTTGCGCTAACCGGGCCGCTTGATGGCGGCAAAGCGGGCGGTGGTCGTCCTGATGCTTTGCTCCACCGGCAGGCGCTCCATGCTGGAGGCGCCCACGAAGCCGTGTATCGGGACACGCGCCAGCACCTGTTCCACGTCCTCCGGGTTGGCAATCGGCCCGCCGTGACACAGCGTGAGGATCGCCGGGTTGGCCGCCTGCGCCGCAGCCATCATCTCACCCACCAGATCGGCGGCCTGGTCGATCGTCATAGTTTCCGTCGCGCCGATGGAGCCGCCCGCCGTCAGGCCGACATGGGCCAGCAGCAGGTCGCAGCCGGCCTGTGCCATCAGGCGGGCTTCCTCCGCGGTGAAGGCGTAGGCCATCGTGAAAATATCCTGTTCGTGGGCCAGGGCCATCGCCTCGACTTCTTTGTAGTAACCCATCCCGGTCTTTTCCAGCGTGGCGCGGAAGTTGCCGTCGATCAGCCCGACGGTGGGGAAGTTATTGACGCCGGAAAAGCCCGCGGCGATCACCTGCTTCAGGAAGACGCTCATCACGCGGGTGGGATCGGTGCCGTTCACGGAGCAGATCACCGGCACCTCATCCACAATCGGCAGAATCTGGCGCTCGCCCATCTCCAGCGCGATAGCATTGGCGTCGCCATAGGCCAGCAGCCCGGAAAGTGATCCCAACCCGTGCATGCGGTAGCGCCCGGAGTTAAAGACCAGCAGCAGGTCGGCGCCGCCCGCTTCCTCAAACTTGGCGGAAATTCCGGTCCCCGCGCCGGCGGCGACGATGATATGGCCAGCGGCCAGCCGGGCATGCAGCCGGGCGATAACTTCTGTGCGTGTGTACTGCTTCATCTGATTTCTCCTTTCCCTGGTTAGCTACAGCAGCTCCAGCATCAACTGTCCGGCGAGCCGGGCGAATTCCGGATCGTCGATATGATGCTCATCTTCTACAAGGCGGATGGACGGATTAAGCTCGGCTTTGAGGGTCTCGAACAGCGCGGCATTGGCCTCCGGCACGTAAAAGATCTTGCCGGGCCGATCGATGGATGACAGGCCGCCCAGCGGCAGCGCCACGACCACCGGGCCTTTGGCCTCATTGAGCTTGCCGGCAATTGTCCGGGCGATAGCGACATTTTCGGCAGCGTCCGTGCGCATTGTGGTCATGGTCGGGTTGTGGACGTTCAGGATGCGGTTGGCGAAGCGCTCCGGCACCTGATCGCGCGGGGGCAGCACCACGGTATCGCACGCGCCGGGCACGATCACCTGCGGCAGGCCCAGCGCGCCGGCCATCGCCAGGCGATCCGGCCCGGCGTCGTGCAGGCCGCCCACCAGATGCGCCCCGATCTCGGCCAGAGTCATATCCAGCACGGCGTGGATACGCCCCATTTCCATCAGGCGCTCCATCGTGCGCCCGCCCACGCCGGACGCATGGAACACCCAGGTCTCGATTCCGGCCTGCTCGACATGGCGGCGAGCCGCGCTCACACCGGGCGTAGTCGTCCCGTACATCGTCAGGCCCACCACGCGCTTGCCGGAGGGCTGGTACGGCCGATAGCCGCGGGCCATCCCGCAGATCGCCGCCGCTGCGTTGTTGAGCACCATCTCCAGCATCGGATTGAGGCCGCCGATATCCAGCAGCGAAGGCATCATGACGATATCGGAGATATCCACATGCCAGCGCGTGTTGCCGGAAGCCAGCGTAGAGACCATCAGCTTGGGCACGCCGTAGGGCAGGGCGCGCATGGCGGCCGTGCAGATTGTTGTGCCGCCTGATCCGCCGACACCCACGACCCCGTGGGCGCGCCCCTCCGCGACAAGCTGGTTGAGGACCGCCGCCGCTCCCTGAGAGACCAGGGCCACTGCTTCGCCGCGCGGCAGGGCCTGAATGGCCGCCGCGTCGCGGCCCACCGCCGCGGCAATCGCCGTGACCGGGATATCGGCGGTTGCTTCCGCCGCGCGGCTGGCGCTGACATCCATCAGCAGCGCGCTACAACCCTGGGCTTTGACCCGCTCAGCCAGAAAAGCGGTCTCCGGCCCTTTGGTATCCAGCGTTCCCATCACCACGATGATCGGCGTTGGCGCACTCTGCGTCATGATTGCACGTCCTTTCTATCTGACGGCCCGGCAGATGTGACGGCCTCGTTTGGTCCGGTTATCGGATTGATGCTGAGGCCGGGGGGTGTGCGCAGAACAGGTCACATGAGCCGGCGGAGCTGAGACGAGAAGGAATCCCCGGCAGCCAATCATAACGCCGGGGGCGGGGTGTGTCACGCCAGTCGTAAATTTGTGGTGGGAAGGGCGGCGTCATGTTCGATGAGGGCGGGCTTCCCTCCCCGTTGCCCGGCTGTTTCGACTGAAATTGAGAGGCGCCCGGCGCGGGGATGGGACTCTGCTGCCTGCGTCTTTTACACGAGATACTGCAGCAGATCGTCGGCGTGCAAGAAATCGGTGACGATCAAATCGACGCCTGCCGCCAGCAGGCGCTCCCGTTTGCGCGGGGCGAGGCCCTGCCGCCGCTCTTCGTCGGCTGCTACGCCCAGCGTGACAGCGTCGCGGCTTCTGGCATTACGGATTTCGACCGGGCCGTCGCCCACGACGAGCAGCTCTTCGCCCCTCAGGTTATGTTCGTCCATGATGCGCTGGATGATGCGCTCTTTGGTATACGCTTCGGTGTCATCCTGCGCGCCATAGATGTGTCCGCCGAAGAATCCGGTGACGCCCAGCGCCGCCGCTTCCTCCTGAATGTAGACATGATCGGTGCCGCTGGCCAGGTACAGAGCGACGCCCCGGCTGGCGAGTCCCTGGAGGAAGGCGCGGGCTCCGGCGATCATGAGCAGGTCGTCTATCGGCTGGCTGCCGTCCTGCTGCGCCCGGGCCAGCCTCTGCCGCACCGGGTACAGCAGGCGCTCGTTGTAAATCTGCTTGTAGTCGCGGGCGGTCCCGGGGTGCTTCGCCAGCCCGTAGCGATGCACAGCCTCCTCCAGCCAGCGCATTTGTTCAATCGTCAGGATCCCGGTTGAGCGATCCACATAGTCAGCGACTTCCGTCGCCAGGCCGTCCGGGGCCGGCTGGCCGTCGCAGATCATCTCCACCATCAGGGGGATCATGATGTTCTCCCAGCCCTGGCGGATGACCGAAATTGTCCCGTCGAAATCGAAAAGCGCGTGGCGGACATGGCCCAGCCGCACCGCAGGGTTGACAACTTCCAGCCAGGGGAAGGATGGCAGATCGGCTGGCCTGTCGCTCATGGGGCGCTCCTCCTGGCTTGCAGCAGATCGTAACGGGCCAGAATCTCGGCGGGCGACGCGCTGCCGGTCTGGTTGAGCTTCTCGATAGTGACTGCCGCCGCCAGGTTGGCGACCGCCCCGGCCTCCCAGGATGTAGCCTTGCCGGCCAGGGCCACGGCTAACGCGGCGATGAATGCGTCGCCAGCACCGACCGGATCGAGGGGAGGGCGCACCGGGGCCGCCGGCAGGTAGCGGTGCGTGCCTTCAGCGCAGACGAGCACGCCGTCTTCGCTCAGGGTGAGGAACACGGGGCGGTTGGTTTGCGCGCTCAGGGTTGTGCCAATCCGGGCCAGCTCATCCCGGGCTATTGTCTGGGGCTTCCGGGCGGGGTCAAATGCGGACAGGGCTTCCATCCGGTTCGGCTTGAGGATCATGTCCCGGAACAGCCCGATACGCCGGCGCGAATCGACCACGAAATACTTCGCCGGGTGTGCGGCCGCCAGATCGTTGAGCGCCTCGCGCACTGGCGCGGTGATCACGCCGTTGCTATCCATCTGGTCGGTGATGAGGAGCGCGTCGAGATCGGGCAGATGTCGCAGCACCGTATCGATCAGCGCGTTCTCGAGGGCGGGGTCAAGCGGCCGGTCGTTCTCGAAGTCCAGCCGGGCATCTTCCTGCTGTGAGTCGTAGCCGGTCAGGAGCGGCTTGATATAGGCCGTCGTGCTGCGCTGCGACGATACAATGATCGGGCTGGTATCAATGCCTGACGCCGCCATCACGCCGGAGAGGATATCGCCCCGCCAGTCCTGGCCGAGGACGGAAAATGCCACAACCCTGCCGACGCGCAGCGTCGCGAGGTTGTTCGCCACATTTGCGCCGGCCCCGCCGGAGAACGCTTCGCGGATGATCGGGCGGGGGAAGTGCGGAGTCTCGCGGGAGAGGACCGAGCGGGTCATGTCGGCGTGCCAGTAGGCGTCAAGCGCCAGATCGCCGACCACGCCAATACGGAGATGGGCGGCCTGAGCCAGAATTCCCTCCAGGCGCTCTTTCGACAGGTCCGCTGGCGCGCGCATCACCTGGCTTCCATCCCGTTTTCGCTGGCGAAGAATGCGGTCTCCAGCATTTCGCACAGGGCATGGTAGCACAGGGCATGAAGCTCCTGGACGCGATCGGTGCGGCGCGCGGGCGCGCGCAGGGCAATATCCGCCAGGGCGGCCAGCTTTCCGCCGTCTTCGCCGGTGAAGGCGATGATCGGGAGGCTCAGCGTTCGCGCTACCTGAGCGGCGTAATACACATTGCGTGCGTTGCCGCTTGTGCTCAGGCACAGCAGTGCGTCGCCCGGGCGGGCCAGGGCCAGAAGCTCCTGCGCCAGGTTGACATCCCGGTCGGGCATGTCATTGGCGACCGCGCTCGACAGTGACAGGTTGGCGCCCAGCACGACTGCTCGCAAACCAGGCTCCAGGTTGCGGGCCAGGAGCGCGCCATCGGGCTGGACTTTGAGGCGACCGTGCAGCCGGTCCGGCAGGCGGCGGCGGAGCGCATAGGATTTCAGCAGCTCGCCGGAAATATGCAGGGCGTCGGACATGCTGCCGCCGTTGCCGCACAGGAAGAGCGTCCCCCCTGTGGCGAAGCAGCGTTTCAGCTCGCGGAAGGCGCGCTCCAGATCGGGGATGACTGGCTGCAGGGCCGGGCTGCGCGCGATCAGGGCGTCCACGATCCCGGTCACCGGCCCGGGCAGGGGCAGGGGGGCGGCGGGCGATGACGTAGCGGCGGACGCCAGTTTTGCAATTACGCGGTGATACAGATTGGGGATAGTGACGGCGTGATCGCCGGTGATGTGATATCCCTGGCCCCCCAGGGAAGTCGGCCGGTTGATGATGTTCTTGCGTGGCCGGTAGTAGTAAACCGGGTTGTCGTACCCCGCCTTGCCGTGGTAGTCGCTCCCCAGCGAGATCAGGTCGAAGTTGGCCGTCGTGATCGCCGCCACTTTATGCCCCAGGTTGCGGACGATAGTCAGCGCCTTGAGAAAGACTTCCGGCGAAGTGACGGCGGAGCCGAAGTTCAGCAGCACGCCGCCTTCCAGCTCGCTCACGGACGATGTAAACAGGCGGAAGTCAATCCCGCTGGCCATGCCGAGCACGCCGAAGTCAACTGTGGGGTGCTGATGGATGATATCGGTGCCTATCGTCGCGTGGATCGTCGCCGGGATGCCCAGCGTGTAGGCGGTGTAAAGCACATTCAGATCGCGGAAGGGGAAGAGAGCGGCGTTCTCGGTGATGAACCGCCCGATAGCCGTCCCGTAGCCCAGCCCGTCGCGGACCCCCTCCTGAATCGCCCGGTTCATCAGCCGCCCGGTTTCGTCAGCCATGCCGAATGAGCCATCTTCGAGGCTGGTCGCCACGTCTTCGCTGGTTTCGCCGATAAGGGCTAACTCAAAGTCGTGGATCGATACGGCCCCGTTGCCGGCAATGTGGGTGATGATGCCCCGCTTCATCAGATCGATCAGCAGCCGGGACAGGCCGGATTTGATGACGTGCGCGCCCATCATCCAGATGACCGGGCGTCCGGCGCGACGGGCGGCAACGACCTTCTCAACCACGGCATCTAGCTCCGGGCTGTCGAAAGGCGGCGGCGGGCTGTCGAGGGAGAGCAGGTTGTCCAGATGAACCAGATTAGGCCGCTCTGCAAGAGGGTAAGTCTTGATATCCGAAAAATCCATGGGTCTCATAGGTCTGCTCCGCCCCTGTAACGCGCCGGGATTGAGTCTGCTCTCTGGCGCGGGGGCTGCGCAACCGCGCCCTTCCGGCGCCAGATGTATCAGGATAGGCCAGCCGCTGCAGCATAATCCGAAGAGTTTGCCGGTGCGCCAGCCCGCTGCAGGATAAGACCCTGCCGCCTGAGAGGGAGCCGGCAGGGGACGACCCGCCCCGGGGCGTGGACTGGCTGATCGAAGGCGACTTCGGCGCCGGGAGCAGGGCTGGCCCGAATTTAGCTCTCCCGGCTGTCGTCGAGGGCCCCCACCATATACTGCACGATTTCCTGGCTGTCGGTCTCGGAGGTCTTTTTCTCCGTGACTTTGCGCCCCCTGTGGAGGACCACAATCCGATCGGTGACCGCGAACACGTCGGGCAGCGTATGGCTGATCAGGATGACGGGTACGCCCTGCTCACGCAGCTCACGGACGAGCGTCAATACCTGACGCTGCTCCACCACGCCGAGGTTGTTGGTAGGCTCATCCATAATCATCAGCCGGGCCTGCCAGTAGACGGCGCGGGCGATGGCTACCGCCTGGCGCTGACCGCCGGACAGGACCTCAATCTCCTGGGTGAAATCCGGGATATTGATCTTCAGCCGTTCCAGGAGCTTCTGCGATTCTTTCAGCATGAGCGCTTCGTCGAGGATGCGCACCAGCCCGCCAAGATAGTGCTTCTTGATCTCGCGACCCATGAAGATGTTCGCGCCGACATTCAGGTTGCCGGCCAGGGCCAGGTCCTGGTAGATCGTCTCGATATGGGCATCGCGCGCCTCAATCGGACGCGAAAAATGCACCCGCCTGCCCTCAAAGTAAATCTCGCCTTCTTCGGGCTGGTACACACCGGAGATGCATTTGATCAGGGTGGATTTTCCGGCGGCGTTATCGCCGACCAGGCCGACCACCTCGCCCGGGTAGACATCGAGATCGACTTTGTTGACCGCAGTAAGGCCGCCGAAGCGTTTGACTAACTGGCGGACCTGGAGCATCGGTTCGCCCTTTTGCGTTTCGGTGTTCTGTATTGTCGCTGTCTGTTCCATGCCTCACCTATGCCGATCTCATGCGACCCATGATCAGATCGCGGGACTGGTCAATCAACACGGCCAGAATGATCACCACGCCGATGACGATGTACTGCCAGAACGGCTGCACATTCAGCATGACGAGGCCCGTCGTCAGGACGGCGACAATCAGCGCCCCGATAATGGTGCCGACGACCGACCCGGCGCCGCCGGACAGGCTGACCCCGCCGATGATGACGGCGGCAATTGAGGACATGAGCAGCGGATCGCCGATAACCGCTGAGCCAGCGGAGTAACGCAGAGTGGACAGGACGCCGGCAATGCTGGACGTGATGCAGGACATCATATAGAGCATCGTGATATGGCGCTCCACCCGGATACCGGCGCGCGCCGCCGCTTCCAGGTTGCCGCCGATAGCATAGGTGTGCCGCCCGAACGCCGTCTTTCGCAGGAGGAAGATGGCGATGCCGACTACGATAGCGGTGACAATCACGGGGTAGGGCAGGATACGGTCCATCTGCCGCGCCATTTCGCCGGTGACTTCAGGCCGCGCGAAGAAGTACAGGCCGCCCCCTTCGCCCTGAATCCAGTAGATCAGCGCCTCGTTGCCGTAATCGCGTATGCCCGGGGGCAGCCCGATGACGGTGGTATTTTCGGCCATCAGGAGCGAGACGCCGCGGATCACGAATGAGCCGCCGAGCGTCACAATGAACGCCGGGACCTTAAGCCGGGAAATGATTGACCCCTGGATGGAGCCGATGAGAGCGGCGACGACCACCGTCACCACAAACCCGGCGAAAACGGCGAGGGGCAGGGGCACCCCGCTGTTGTAGACTCCTCGGATGACCAGCGCTGAAATGACTGATGCCAGACTCATCATCCAGCCGACCGACAGGTCGATACCGCCGGAGATAATAACAAAAGTCTGCCCTAAGCCGAGCAAAAGCACAGGCGTGATCGCCACCAGGATGTTCTGCGAGTTGCGGATGGAGAGGAAGCTCACATCCCCGGAACTCACCGCCGGGACCGTCAGAACGAAGAACGCGATCATGCCGCCCAGGAAAACCCAGGCCCAGATCCGGCTCAGGGTAAGTATAAGTTGTCTGCCTCTATATTTGGGACCGGTCGATTCGCCTG
>JARKNX010000109.1 GCA_029976025.1 Aggregatilineales bacterium
ATCCGGCTCCGGCCCGAAGAGGCCCCAGCCGCCGAGCATGGCGTCGTAGGGCTTGTCCGGGCTGAGGTTGTCGTAGATCTCGGCGTAGACGGCCGAATCATCCAGCGGGGCCAGCTCCACATCGACGCCCACGGCGCGCCAGTTGTCGTAGACGATCGGGGCGATGGCCTGCATCAGCGACCAGGTGCCGGAGTAAGCGATGCGGACGTGCAGCGGTGTGCCGTCCTTGTCCAGGATGCCGTCGCCGTCGCTGTCAGCCCAGCCGGCGTCGGCCAGCAGGCGGGCGGCGATTTCGGGATCGTAGGTGTACTGCGGGTTGCGGCCGGCCTCATAGACAAAGACGGGGCTGTTGAAGAGCGAATCGGCCAGCGTGCCGTAGCCGCCGCCAGCAGCCAGAATGATCGCTTCGCGGTCCAGGCCGTAGGCCAGGGCGCGCCGCACCGCCGGATCGCCGACGGTCGCGCTCCGGGTGTTGAAGCCCACATAGCGCATCAGGTCGCGGGGGGCGGTCACCAGCACGAAGTCGGAATTATCTTCGAAGGGGGTCGTATCCGCGCCATCGACGCGGGCGAAGTCCACCTCACCGGCCAGAATGGCGTTGGCGGTGTTGGTAGCGCCTTCCACCATGCGGACCACAATGCGGTCCAGGCAGGGTTTGCCGCGCCAGTAGTCGGGGTTGGCGTCCAGCGTGACGCTCTCGCCGGTGTTCCACTGGACGAACTTGAACGGCCCGGTGGCGATCGGGGACGAATTGAAAGGCACATCGAGCATGTTCAGCTCGCCGTTGAAGGCGTGAGCCGGCACGATCGGGATGGACAGCGCGGTCAGGACGGCGGCATCCGGCTGGCCCAGGATGACCTTGAAGGTCAGGTCGTCCACGACCTCGAACTGCATCGGCACGTCGCCCTGCAGGAGGTTGGACCGCCAGTCGATGGCGTTCTCTTCCAGCAGCACAGCCTGGTAGGTGAAGAGCACGTCTTCCGCCGTGAATGGCACGCCATCATGCCAGAGGACGCCCGGGCGCAGGTGGAAGGTGTACTCCAGGCCGTCATCGGAAACATCCCAGCTTTCGGCCAGGGAGGGTTCGATCTTGTCGCCCCAGTTCTCGCCGCCCAGGACGAGCGGCTCGGCCAGGAAGGTGACGACGAACAGGCTGTTGCCGTCATTGGCGTACAGCGGGTTGAGGGTGCGCGGGTCGGCGCCGTAGCTGACGACCATCGTCCCGCCTTCGGTGGGGCAGACGAAGTCGCCTCCCTGCGCGCCAGCCGGCAAAGCAGGCAGTACCAGCATCAGGATCAGGATGCCGCTCAATAAAAATTTACGCATCGTTTCTTCCTCCAGATTGAATTAGACAAATACAGGGGTGATGGTGCCGCGAAATGCAGCCGTTCATTATAATAGATTGTTCACATTATTGCTCTTAAATGCAACAGATTCACCGGGCAGAATGCGCCAATATCCGAAATACCCGCTTTTGCCACGATTTCCGACATAATCCGACAATTTCCGGCACGATCCCACAAATTCCCACAGGCTCAGGCGAGGAGGCCTTCTTCGGCCAGGAAGGCGCGGACGGCGTCCTGCCAGGGGCGCAGCACGATCCCCAGATGGGCGGCGGCGTGGTTAGCCAGCACGGCGCGCTCCGGCACGGTGGACGGGCGCGGATACTGGGCCAGCGTGATCGGCTCGACGGGCACATCGGCGTGCCCCGCCGCATCCAGGGCGAAGCGGGCCAGCCCCCAGCGGGAGACCGATCCGGCGTTGGTCAGGTGGTAGGTCCCGTAGTGGCCGGTCAGCGCCAGCCGGATAAGGGCGGGGACGAGGTCCTCGGCATAGGTCGGGCAGGCGATCTCATTGGTGACCACGCGCAGGGGCGCGCCTTCCCGCGCCCGGGCCAGAATCCGGTGGATGAAGTTGCTCCCGCCGCGGGCGATCAGCCAGGAGATGCGCACCAGGTAATGTTCCGGCAGCAGCTCGCGCACAATTTGCTCGCCGACCCACTTGCTGTAGCCGTAGGGGTTAATCGGGTTGGGCGGGTCGTATTCCAGATAGGGGCGGGCCTGCCGGCCATCGAAGACCTCGTTGGTGCTCAGGGCGAGCAAAGGCGCGCCGACCCGGCGGCAGGCCAGGGCGACGTGCCTGGTCCCGTAGGCGTTGGCGCGCAGGGCGCGGTCCGGATCGCGGGCGCAGCCGTCCACGTCGGTCCAGGCGGCGCAGTGGATTACCAGCTCCGGGCGCAGCGCCGCCAGCCGGTCGGCGGCGGACGGCTCGGACAGGTCCAGCTCCGGCAGGTCGATGCCGGTCACGGCATGTTCGGGGCTGAGGGCGGCGGCCAGCCGGCTCCCCATCTGGCCTTTGACCCCGGTGATCAGGATGTGCACGGGCGGCTCCCTGGATGGCGACGGAACTGGGGAGGAGTATACCGCCAAGCGGGCCGAAAGGTGGCCCGGCCGCAACAGTCTCCGGGCGGCTTTCTTTTTACAGGGGCCGCCTCTTCTTCTGTCATTTTTCACCTTCTCGCACATAAAAGGTCAATTAGCAATTGCCAATCGCGATATTGACAGGGTATAGTAATGGAGCGCCCGGAGGCGGCAGGCTGTGATGCTGCGCCGGAGCGTAACCTGTCCAGCGAATAGTAAGTTGATGTACCCCTCACCCCCACTCCTTTGTCTCCGCCGGCCTGCGGCTGGCGAGATGCGGCTGGTGAGGATGAGGTTCAGTCCGCTGCCCTGGAAAATCCGACTTGGCAGTTTGCTTTGCTTTCATTAAAATACGCCACAATTCGGATAGCACAATTCACCAGGCCTACCCTAAGGAGATCCGCTCTTGACCATTCTCATGGAGGTCAAGGACCTCAAGACAAAGTTCCACACCCAGGAAGGGACGGTGTACGCCGTCAATGGTATATCCTACACTCTCGATGAAGGGGAGACTCTGGGAGTAGTGGGGGAAAGCGGTTGCGGCAAGAGTGTGCATGCCCTGTCGATTATGGGCCTGATCCCGCAGCCTCCCGGTGAGGTCAAAGCTACATCGGTCATGTTCCGCGGTCGCGACCTGATGAAGCTATCCTCTGAAGAGATGCGCCTGCTCCGGGGTTCTGAGATCGCCATGGTCTTTCAGGACCCGATGACCTCCCTCAATCCGGTGCTGACAATCGGCCACCAGATCACGGAAGCGCTCAAGCTGCACCTGGGGATGGACAACGCCCAGGCCCGGGAGCGCGCCGCTGAGCTGCTGGCGATGGTCGGCATCCCCAGCGCCAAGAGCCGGCTGGATGATTACCCGCATCAGTTCTCCGGCGGCATGCGCCAGCGCGCCATGATCGCCATGGCCCTTTCCTGCAACCCGCAGCTCCTGATCGCCGACGAGCCGACTACGGCGCTGGACGTGACTATCCAGGCTCAGATTCTGGACCTGGTGCGGCGCCTGCGCGACAAGATCGGTATGGCGATGATCTGGATCACGCACGATCTGGGTGTGGTGGCTGGCCTGGCCGACACGCTGCAGGTGATGTACGCCGGCTATATTATCGAGCGCGGCCCCAACGCAGCCGTCTTTGGCGATACCCGCCACCCGTACACCCTGGGCCTGCTCAAGTCGCTGCCGCGTATTGATGCCAAGGGCGACAAATTGTTTTCAATTGAGGGCGCCCCGCCTGATCTGCGTATTGAGCCTAAGGGCTGCCCGTTTGCGCCACGCTGCCAGTACCGTATTGAGCGGTGCCTCCAGGAGAATCCCCAGTTGAAACCGGCGGACGGCAGCGTAGAGGGTCATATCGTGGCCTGCTGGGTGGATGTACGGGAGGGAGTGACGGCATGACCGACAACGGCAACGGGCGGAAAGCCAAAAAAGAAATCCTGCTCAAGGTTGAGGGGCTGAAGAAATACTTCCCCATTACCTCTGGCCTGATCATCCAGAAGCATACCGGCGATGTGAAGGCGGTGGACGATGTCAGCTTCCACGTCTACCGGGGCGAGACGCTGGGGCTGGTGGGGGAATCCGGCTGCGGCAAGAGCACGACCGGCCGCACCGTCCTCCAGCTCTACCGGCCTACCGCCGGCAAGGTGGAGTTCGAAGGGGTAGACCTGACGACGCTCAAAGGCGAAGACCTGCGCAAGATGCGCCGCCGGATGCAGATGATCTTCCAGGACCCCTACGCCTCCCTTAACCCGCGTATGACGGTCGGGCGTATCATCAGCGAGCCGCTGCAGGTGCACCATGTCAGCAACTCCAACAAGGAGCGGCAGGAGCGGGTCGAGTATCTGATGTCGAAGGTAGGGCTGAACCCCTACTTCATCAACCGCTACCCGCACGAATTTTCCGGCGGTCAGCGTCAGCGTATCGGCATCGCCCGCGCCCTGGCGCTGGACCCGTCGTTCATTGTCTGCGACGAGCCAATTTCGGCCCTGGACGTATCCATCCAGGCGCAGGTGGTCAACCTGCTGGAAGACCTGCAGGATGACCTGGGGCTGACCTACCTGTTCATCGCCCACGACCTGAGCATGGTGCGGCATATCTGCGACCGCGTGGCCGTGATGTATCTGGGCAAGATTGTCGAAGTGGCTGAGACTCAGGAGCTGTACACCAACCCCCTGCACCCTTACACGCAGGCGCTGCTTTCAGCCGTCCCTGTGCCGGACCCCAAGGTGGAGCAACATCGCAAGCGTATCATTCTCAAAGGCGATGTGCCGACGCCGATCAACCCACCCAAGGGCTGCAATTTCAACACGCGCTGCCCGGTGGCGGTGGATGTCTGTTACGGCGACGACCCGGTGCTGGAGGAAGTCCTCCCGGAACACTGGGTAGCCTGTTACCGGGTCAGCTAACCGGAGGCATGTCAAAAGCACAGCCGCAAGTTGCGCATGGGGTCGTGAAATATCAAATACAGGAGTTCCGTCGAGTGAAGGAAAGACGCGCCTTGCTGGCGCTGCTGCTTGTGGTTGGGGTGCTCAGCCTGGCGGCGCTGGCCTGTAATTCCGATCAGGAATGGATCATTCCTCGCACTGCCACACCAACGATCACCCCGTCGCCACTGCCGATCTCTATGGAAACCCGCTTCCAGGTGGGCGACCGGGTGATCGTTGTGGCGGAGGGCACGACGTTCATGATCTACCAGACCAACCTGCCGGAACCCGATCGCCGGAATAACCGCGTGATGGGCAGCAGTTGTTTCCCCAACACGACCGTGACTATTCTGGATGTGGCGCAGGGAGCCGACGGCGATATCTTCTACAAGGTGCGCTGCACCCTGGATGGCTGGCTGCCAGAAGCTAACCTGGCGCCTGCCGAATGAGGCAAAGGATAGAGGAGTAATACAGGTATGGGAAAATACCTTATCCGTCGTATCCTGGTCGCCATCCCGGTGCTGCTGGCGATCATCTTTTTCACTTTTGTCGTCATCCGCGCGACGCCGGGCGGCCCGTTTGATGTGGCGGGCGAAGGGCGGCGCGTGCCGCAGTCGGTGATTGACGGCCTCAACCGCCAGTACGGGCTGGACCAGCCTATCCTGACCCAGTTCATCAGTTACCTGGGCAGCGTGCTACAACTGGACTTCGGCCCCTCTCTGGGGCGCTCCACGCTCGGCCAGCCAGTGAACGACATCATCGCGCGCGGGCTGCCGGTGTCGATGCAGGTCGGCGTCATGGCCGTGGTCTTCGGCTTCGTGATCGGCATCCCGCTGGGTGTGCTGGCGGCTATCCATCACAACACCATCATTGACTACGGGGCGACTTTCATCGCCGTGGTCGGGACCTCCGTCCCTTCCCTGGTGATCGGCCCGCTGTTGATCATCATCTTCGCGGTGGGGCTGAACTGGCTGCCCGTGGCCGATGTCAACGGCGTCTGGCGGAGCACGCTCACTAACCCCGGCCTGTTTTTCACCTGGGATTACATCAGCCTGGCGATTCTACCGGTGGGCGCGCTGGGGATCGGCATGGTCGCCGGCATCACCCGCCTGACCCGGGCCAGCCTGCTGCAGGTTATGCGGGAGGACTATATCCGCACCGCGCGCGCCAAGGGCCTCAAGGAGCGCACCGTCATCTACCGGCATTCGCTGAAGAACGCCCTGATTCCGGTGGCGACTATCCTCGGGCCGCTGCTGGCGGGGGTGCTGACCGGGTCCTTCATCATCGAGCGCATTTTCAACATCCCCGGAATCGGTGGCGAGTTCGTGAAGAGCGTTTCCAGCCGCGACTATAACCTGCTGGTCGGGGTGACCATTATTTACTCGGTCCTCCTGATCGCCGGCAACATCATGGTCGATGTTATGTACACCTGGCTGGATCCCCGCATTCGGTTTGATTAGGGAGTAACCATCATGGCTGTTTCTGACAGCGCCAAGCCTCTTGTGCTGGCCGAAGAAGAACATTACCCCTCACGCTCCCTCTTTCAGGATTCAATGCGCCGGCTGTTCCGCAACCGGGCTGCGGTCGTTTCCATCGTGATTATCGGCTTCCTGGCTGTTCTGGCGCTGACGGCCGATATCCTGCAAGGCGCCGGGGTGATTGATAACTACGCTACACAGCACCGGGGCTCCAGCCTGGCCGAGCCGCTGACCTGCGCCGTCGATGGCGACAAGGATGGCGACGGCGTGCCGGACCCGGTGCAGTTCTGCTTCCTGTTCGGGGCCGACCGGCTGGGGCGCGATCTGTTCAGCCGCGTGGTGTACGGCGCGCGGGTGTCGCTGCTGGTGGCCGTGGTCGGCGCGACCATTTCGCTGTCTATCGGCACGGTTTACGGCGTGGTCTCCGGCTTTTACGGCGGCAAAATCGATAACGGGATGATGCGCCTGGTTGACTTCCTGTACGGCATCCCGATGCTGCCGCTGATCATCATCATGCAGGTGTACTTCCGCGGCCTGCGCGAACACGCCGACCAGGTCGGCGGGCTGGGCCTGACTATGGTCCGGATCGACCAGTCGATGGGCGGCCTGTTTTTCCTGTTTATCGCGCTCGGCCTGCTGAACTGGATCGGCATGGCCCGTATGGCGCGCGGACAGGTGCTGTCGTACAAACAGAAGGAATTTGTCGAGGCGGCGCGTTCTATCGGCGCGGGCGACCGGCGGATTATCTTCACCCATCTGCTGCCTAATATCATCGGTCCGCTGATTGTGGCAGAAGCGCTGGCTATCCCCGGGTATATCTTCACTGAGGCGATGCTGAGCTTCCTGGGGCTGGGCGTCAACCCGCCCACGCCAAGCTGGGGCGCGCTGATCACCAACGCCATCGACGAAGGCGCGATCAAGTTCCGGACACATCTGCTGCTGATACCGGCCTTCGCCCTTTCGGTGACGACGCTGGCCTTCAACTTCTTCGGCGACGGCCTGCGCGACGCGCTCGATCCGCGCATGGCCGGGGAATAGGGGAAAGCAGGAACCGCAGAATCGCAGAGGGCACAGAGAAATCACTCTTTCCTCTCATGTGCCGGGGGAAGCATACAGCTCCAGCCTGATGGAGCGGGCTTCTGTCGCCAGGCAAAGCGTGCTGAAATCTGCGGTTCCCCTCTTTCTCTGGCTGCCGCCGCACGGGCGTTCAATCGAACGCCCGGCCTGACTGCCCGGCTTTCTCCGTTTTTCCTTTGCGCTCTCCGCGTCCCTGCGATCCCCGGTTTTTAGCTACTCCCGGGTCTCCACCTCATCGCCGTGCCCGGCGACCAGGACATCCAGGGCCAGGACAAGGTCGGTCCGGCCGGTTTTGACTTCGCGGTCGATCTCCAGCAGACGATGGTAAATTGCCTCCAGATCGCGCAGGGTGAAGTTGCGGCTCTGCCGCTCGATTTTCTCCGCCACGAACTTGTGCAGGCGCAGGGCCTCAGCCAGCGCCCCGCCATACCCCCGGCCGCGGTCCAGATGTTCGCGGGCCTGGATCAAAAGCCGGAACTGGCGCACGATCATGCCGAACAGGCTGAGGACTGCCCCCGTGTCATCCCCTGTGGCTTTAAGCTGGCGGTGCAGCGCGCGGAGGGCGGTCTGGCTGTCGCGCTGGCCGATGGCGTCCACCATCGTGAAGATGAGCGATTCCGGGAAGTAGGTGTGGGAAGTCAGAGCGGCCACAGCGTCCTCGCGCGCTACCCCTCCGTCGCCGACATAGGCGGCCAGCTTGAACAACTCCCCGTCCAGGCGGATCAGGTCGCCCCCGCTCAGGGCGGTCAGCATGGCCGCCGCTGCCGGCTCGATGGTGATGCCGTAATGGCCGGCGCGGCTGATGATCCAGGCCGGGACCTGCTGTAAAGGCGGGAGGGCGAAGAGGCGGACGAAGCCGCGCGGATCGGCGCGAGCGGCCTTGAGCACGGGGTGGGTCTCCTTGAGCGCCTCGCGTTCCACAAACACCAGCCGGGCGGTATCGGGCAGCGTGGAGAGCTGCCCGACAATGCGGGCCAGAGTTTCCTTGCCGGCGCTGCCCGCGCCGGAGCGGGCCAGCCAGCTCAGCCAGCCGGAGACGATCACCAGCCGGCGATCGCTGAGGAAGGGGACGGCGCAGGCGGCGTTGAACACATCGGCGACATCGGCGTTCCGGCCGTCAAAGGTCATGGTATTGAGGTCGGCTGTGCCGGTGTCATCCATGCGGGCGCGCATCTCGGCCACATACGCCTCGCGGTCGAAGGCGTTGTCGCCGTGCAGGATGTAAAAAGTGGGGGCGGGTCTGGCGGCCATTGTTCATCCGATGCGCGGCGGATACAGAGGCAGGGCTGCCGCAGCACTCATTATGCCGCGACAGCCGCGGAGATTCAAACCGCCCGGCCTGTAATGCGGGCGCTTGCAGTTTAAAAATCCCTTTTCAGGCAGGAAAAACATAACTCGTGTACACTGGGAGGCAGGACTTTTTTCTGAACAGCGGGAAGGCAAAAGGTAAGGAAACTTATGTCTCAGGATCAAATCCGGCAGATACAACAACTTATCAGCGCGGGGCGCTTCGCCGAAGCCCGCGCCATCCTGCAAAGTATCGACCGGCCAGATATACCACAGCTTCTGGCCCAACTGGATGCGATGGAGCGCGCCGCAGCGGCCGCACAGCCGCAGCCCGTGACACAGACCGAATCGACCGCGGATTACCTGAACCGGCTGGATGACACCGGCGGCGAAGCCGCCGCGGCGGCAGGGCCGGCGACCCCGGCTCCGGAGGCGCCTCGCCACTCCCGGAAGGGGGAGCTAACCGGCACGGACGCGGAAGGCCGGCGTATCTACTACGAAGGCACATATGAGATGCTGTGGGACTGCCAGTACTGCGGCACGAAGAAGCTGCTCGGCAAGACCCACCGCTTTTGCCCCAACTGCGGCGCGGCCCAGAATCCGGACTCGCGCTACTTCCCGTCGGAGGAAGAGCAGATCGCTGTCGAGGATCATGTGTTCGTCGGCGCGGATATCACCTGCAAATCGTGCGGCACGCTCAACAGCGGCAACGCCGAATTTTGCGGCAACTGCGGCTCCCCGCTGACCGATTCCGCGCGGGCCAGGACGCAGGCCGAGCAGGTCCGCGGCGCGGGCGAGCACTTCGCCTCCAGCGGGTCGCGCGATATCGCCAAAGAGCGCTTCGACGCGGAGATGGAGCGCGTCGGGGTCAGGCCCAAAGCTGGCAAGAAAGGCCTCCCCCGCTGGGCGATCGCCCTGATCATCGGTCTGGTCGTGCTGCTCTGCGGCGGCGTGCTGGTCTCCACGCTGTGGACTAAAGAGGCGGGCGTGGTGCTCACCGGCCACTCGTGGGAGCGGACGATCTTTGTCGAGCAGTACGGCCCGGTGAATGAGAATGAGTGGTGCAGCAGTATGCCCGGCGGGGCGTACAACGTATCGCGGCGGCAGGAGATTCAGAGCTACCGCCAGGTCCCCGATGGCGAGGACTGCCAGATGGTGCGCGTCGATAGCGGCGACGGCACCTTCCGCACTGAGCAGCGCTGCCAGACGCGCTACCGCGATGAGCCGGTTTACGCCGACAGGTGCTACTACACGATTGACCGCTGGAGCGATTCGCGGACGGCCCGATCTTCCGGCAGCAGCCAGTCGGATGCGCCTTACTGGCCGGAGCTGAACCTGAACTGCGAGGGGCAGACCCGCGCCGGCTGCGAGCGCGAACGCAACCGCGAAGGGCGTTATGTCCTGATCCTGCACAACACTGACGAGAATAAGGAATACACCTGCGAGGTGACGCAAGAACGCTGGCAGTCTGCCCCGCTCGAATCCCGCTGGCAGCTTCAGGTGGGCGGGGTGATGGGCGACGCCCGCTGCGATACGCTGGAACCGGCGCGGTAAGCAACCAGGAGGAGCGAGCGAATCATGAAAGTCCTCTTCATCGGCGGGACGGGCAAGATCAGCGCGGCGGTCAGCCGCCTGGCCGTCGCGCGCGGGATCGATCTCTACCTGCTCAACCGGGGCGAACGGCTGCCGGATATCCCCGGCGCGACGCCCATCCGCGGCGATATCGGACGCCCGGAGGAGGTGCGCCGGGCGCTTGATGGACACCGCTTCGACGCGGTTGTGGACTGGATTGCCTACGTGCCGGCGGATATCCAGCGCGATCTGGATTTGTTCCGGGGGCGGGTCGGGCAGTTCGTGTTCATCAGCACGGCGGCCACCTACCAGAAGCCGCCGCTGCACCCGGTAATTACCGAATCGACGCCGCAGGCCAACCCGGCCTGGCAGTACGGCCGCGATAAGATCGCCTGTGAAGAGCTGCTGCTGCGCGCCTACCGGGAGGAGGGCTTCCCGGTCACGATTGTCCGGCCGTCGCTCACCTACGATACCAACTTCCCGATCGCCATCGGCGGCTGGGATACGTACACCCTGCCGGATCGCCTGCTGCGCGGCAAGCCCCTGATTGTGCATGGGGACGGCTCGTCGCTGTGGACGGTGACCCATTCGGAGGACTTCGCCCGGGGCTTCGTGCCGCTGCTGGGGCACCCGCAGGCCATCGGTCACGCCTTCCATATCACATCCGACGAAATCCTGACCTGGAACCAGATTTATACGACTATTGCCGACGCGCTGGGTGTGGAGGCGACGCTGGTGCACATCCCCTCAGAGACGATCGCCCGCCTGGAGCCGTCGCTGGGGGCGGGGCTGCTCGGCGACAAGGCGTGGAGCGTGATCTTCGACAACACCAAGATCAAGACCTTCGTGCCGGGCTTCACGGCCACGATCCCGTTTCATGAGGGCATCCGCCGGACGCTGGCCTGGTTCCAGGCGGACCCGGCCCGGCAGCGCGTGGACGAAGACGTGAACGCTACGATGGATCGCATCCTGGCCGCCTGGGGGCGGTTCACGGCGACGCTGTGATCGCTCCGCAGGCGGTGGAGAGAATCTGTAACCGGCGCCGGGGCACATCCCCGGCGGAAGCACCTTGCTGGGTAACAGCCTGAGCAGTTCCATCTGCTCCATCGAAACAATCCAGCAGCCAGAGAAGGCGTCAGAAGAATCGGACGGGCCGCGAGGATGGTGCGTGGAGTCGGTTGGTTGTTGGCCGGGATGGCCAGCAACCCTTTCGTGGGAATTACCCGGGAGATAAGCTATGCGAAAATTGTGGATAGGCGTGATGCTGGTGGCGCTGCTGGCGGCGGGATTGCCCGGCTATGCTCAGGGGGGCCGACAGCCAATCACGGGGGACAACGCGACCCAACTGGTGGAGCTCATCCGCCTGGGGCGCGGCTCGTCGGACAGGGTCGCCTTTGCGCCCGACGGTGGGACGATAGCTGTCGCCAGCACGGTTGGCGTCTGGTTGTATCCGGCGGCAGGGGTGAGCACCGCGACGGAGCCGCCGCTGCTCGAGACGGCCAAACCGGTGAAGGGGCTGGCCTATAGCCCGGACGGCAGGACGCTGGCCGTCTCGTTTGGCGACGAAGTGCAGTTCTGGGATGTCGCCGCTATGCAGATGACCGGCTCGATGCGGCCAGCCCGCAGCTCTCAGGCGGTCGCCTACAGCCCCGATGGGAGCCTGCTGGCGATCAATATGGGCAGCGGCGGCATCAGCCTGTGGGATCTGGCCGCCGGGGCGGAGCGGTTGTTGATCACCGGCAGCATTCAGAGCGATGCGGCCGTTGTCTTCAGCCCGGATGGCAGCCTGCTGGCCGGCAGCACCACCGACTACAAGGGCCACCTGTGGCGCGTCGCCGATGGCAGTGAGGCAGCGCTCCTTGAGGGCCACTCGCGCTATCTGTACGACTTCGTCTTCAGCCCGGACAGCAGCGTGATCGCCACAGCAAGCTACGACAACACGGTGCGCATGTGGGACGTCGCCAGCGGAACTGAGCTGGCCTCCCTGGCCGGCACGGATGCGCAGCGCGTGGATGGCGCCTACGCCATCGCCGTCAGCCCGGATGGCATGATGCTGGTCAGCGGCCACGCTAACGGCCTGGTCGTGGTCTGGGATGTCAACGCCATGGCTCCTGGCCGGGTGTTCGGCCCGGGATCCGGAACCGGCAATATCGTGGACCTGGCCTTCAGCCCGGACGGCGCGCAGATCGTGACGGTCAGCTCAGCGCCGGGCGTGATGCTATGGGATGCGGCTTCTGGCGCCGAGATCGCGCGGGCGGTGGGGCATACCCCCTATGTCAGCGCGGCTGCCTTCAGCCCGGACAGCGCGGTGCTGGCTATCTCTGACTGGGATGGGAATATCTGGCCGTGGAGCACGGCCGGGATGCAGGAGCTGAACTTCACTACGCCCGCCCCGGAACTGGTCAGCACGGGTCTGCGCAATGACCAGATGCTGGGCTACTCCCCCGATGGCAGCGTGTTGGCGGCTTCCAACGGTTTTGACGTGATCCTGCTGGACCCGGTCACCGGCGCGGAGCGGAGCCGGCTGACGGCCTGCTCGGGGACGTCGGAGAGCTTCGTCTTCAGCCCGGACAGCACCCTGCTGGCGGAAGCGAGCAGCAGCGGCGTATGCGTGTACAACCTGGCGACGGGCCAGCAGATGGCGTTCTTCCCGGCGGGTGACTGGCTGAACACGGTGGACTGGAGTCCGGATCAGACGCTCATCGCCACGACAGGCAAGGACCACACGGTACGCGTCTACGGCCTGCCCTGACCGGCCTGACGGTTGAAATTCGACGCCGGGGGTGCGCCCGCTGCTGATCGCGCCCCCGGCGTTTTTGTGCCCCGCGGGGTGGAGCAGCAGGAGAGCCTCACGTCTGATGGCGCGCCGCTTCATCAGGTGCGGCCTGGCCGCCCTGTTTCTTTCTAACATAATTCTTATAAAATAGACTTGATTTATCTATAAATAGTGCTATGCTGATGCTAACTGATTGCTCAGCAGTCAGCCGCAGCGGCCCACCTTATCGCTCACAATCCTGCCCGTGGGCTCGCCTGCACAGACGAGGCTACCCGAACATTGTCTCAACCGGCGATGTGCGATCCCCCCCCTGTAGCGTCGTCTGTCCAGGCGAGTTCACATTTTCAGACCCTTCGCACTCATTGAGCCCGCCGTGGCAGCATCACCATCGCGCCACAACTGTCGCGCCGTCGTCGTTGCTTTCGTCGCTCATCGCGCTCCGTTGTCACCTGTGATGCCGTCCTGCCTCCGGGGGCAGGCTACCCCGCCGCTCACGTTGTCGCCCGCGGCCTGTCCCCGGAGGGATACTTAGTCCGTTGTTTTGAGGGTCAACTTACTCTTATGAAGTCCCGCCGGGCGCAGTGATCATCTCCTGCGCCCGGCGGTGTTGTTATGTGGAACGGGAATCAGGCGCGGCGGGAGCGCGATTACCTGGCGGCAATCTCCCGCACGGCGGCCAGGAAGGCGTCATAGGCGGGCTTGGGCGTGCCGTCAAATTCGCGCAGACCCAGGCTGCACAGGAATTCGTGCATCCGGGGGGATGTGGGCACGCCGGTGTAATACTGGACGAACAGGTCGCACACCGCCGCGCTCCAGTCGGAGAGCTGGAGGACGGACACGAACCGCACCGCAGGATACCGCCCCACTTCAGCGAAGAAGTTCTCCACAAAGGCGCGCTGCATCTCGACCGAGCTGCCGTTGGACGGGTCGGGCAGATAGCCGGCCGGGTAGCCCACCTCCTGCAGCAGCACCGGCAGGCCGCCGGCGACGTTGACCATCCGCGCGAGGTCCGCCCCGGCCACCGACGGATCGCGCACACTGAAATCGGCGTTGAGCGGATAGTAGGTGAAGGCGGCGGCATCGCTGACAGCGAGCAGGTCGCCGATATAGGCCCAGTTGCGCTCCACACCGCCAAGTGTCAGCGTCGCGCCCACGCCCAGCCGCGGCTCGATCTGGTGGGCGTGATCGCGGGCGGCGGCGACAAACCCGACGAAGCCGGGCGCTTCCGCCGGGCGCGATTCCAGCCACCCGTCCACCTCATTGCCGACCGAGACGAAGAACCCGTTGTGCGCGACCAGCAGCGGCACGACCGTGTCCAGCACGGCGGCGAACCGCCCGGTGATGGCCGGATCGTCGAAGCGGCGGCCCTCCGCCAGCTCAGCTTCGCCGGCCGCCATCAGGTCGCGGGGGAGGGTGAGCCTGGTGGTGTTGATGGTGGTGATGCTCAGGTACGGCTGCAGGTTGAGCGCATCCAGGATGCGGAGCATCTCCTCCAGGCGGGCGGTGTCGATGACGCCGGGGGCTGGCTCCAGATCGGACCAGCTTATCGACAACTGGTAGGCGCTCAGGCCGGCCTGGATCAGCTCGCCCAGCGCCGCTTCCAGCACGGTCTGGGCGGCAGGGTTGTTCTCCGGCGCGGAGTAGATCACGCCGAGGTGCAGGCCGGGCGACAGCAGGGGGAGGGCGTCAGCGCCGTCCTGCGCCCGGCCAGGCGCTGCGGAACCCGTGACCAGCCAGAGGAGGAGCAGAAGCATTATCAGGCGGCGCATTGGTGTTTCTCCTGACTGAAAACAAACGGTCGGGATACCCCCGCGCTGCATTCCCCGTAGCATGACATTATACGGCATTCATGGGCGGCGAAGCCACCTACGACTCGCCGCTGTTTGCCATGCGGCCCGGCCGCCGCGCCCCGGGGTTGGGGAACGGGGTGGGCGTGTTATAATAACGCTATGACGTTTTTCACAAACGGAAATTGATTGAGGAGGCCCGAAAATGTACGAAAAGAGCATCGCGCTGCTGAATAAAGCGGTTGCTGACGAGATGTCCGCCGTCCACCAGTATATGTACTTCCACTTCCACTGCGAGGACATGGGCTACGACAAGCTGGCCGGCCTGTTTATGCGGACCGCCATTGAAGAGATGGGGCATATCGAGCTGTGCGCGGAGCGTATCCTGTTCCTGGAGGGCGAGGTGGAGATGGTCGCCTCCAGCCCGGTGGAGAAGATCCACGATGTCAAGGCCATGCTGGAGAAAGCGCGGGCCATGGAGCAGGGCAGCGTGCGCGACTACAACCTGTGGGCCAACGAATGCTCGGCCAACGCCGACGCCGGCTCCCGGAAGGTCTTCGAGAGCCTGGTCGCCGACGAGGAGCGCCACTTCAGCAACTACGATCTGGAAGTAGACCGTATCGAGCAGTTTGGCGAGAAGTACCTGGCGCTGCAATCGCTGGGGGACGGCGCGGAAGCCGCCGAAGGCGAAGACTGAGCCGGCCTCATCGCCGCCACCTGGTACAACACACATTCTGCGCCCGGGCGCCTTCCAGTACGGAGGCGCCCGCTGCGTTGTGAGGGGGGACGGATCAAACGTTGGTTGCGCGTCGAAGGCAACCTGTCCTGACTCCGGTTAACTGCATCACCACGCCCCATGATCCGGACGCGCGCTACCGCGTCAAACTCCTGACAGACTCTTCGCGGACAAGGCGGGGTATAATCAGGAGCGAAAGAGCGAGCGGCTGAGACCCTGTTCTCGTACTGCAACACCGGGTGCCCGCATCGGGGCTATCGCAATATGGGCGCCTGCCCATCCAGATCGCACAACGTTTCAATCTACTGTACGTGAAGAAGGCTTACCGTCCACGTACTTAGGTGAACGTAAGGAGGGCGAATCATGACGACGCAAGTTACGTTGTCACTGCCTGATGAAACCTACCGTCGCGCCGAGCGCCTGGCCCGGTTGACTGGTCGGAAAGTGGACGATATCCTCGCCGATACACTTCATATTTCGCTGCAACCCCTGGGAACACAGGCTCCGACTGGCATACCCATTGCAGAAATGTCTGATGCCGAGGTATTGGCCGTCGCCGATTCTCGAATGGATGCGACTCAGGATCAGCGCTTTGGTGAACTGCTGCATAAACAGCAGGCAGGAACCCTGCTAGACAACGAGCAGCCCGAGCTGCTGGCACTGATGCAGGTCTACCAGGAAGGATTGCTGCGAAAGGCGCAGGCGCTCAATGAAGCCGTGCATCGCGGTCTGCGAGAGCCGTTAGAGTCGTGAGCATCTCCGACGCACTACACGAGCGCGTTCGCAAGCAAGCCGGGGATCGCTGCGGATACTGTCAGAGTGCGCAGCGGTATGTATTCGGGCCTCTGGAAATCGATCATCTCACGCCGATGGCACGCGGTGGCACAGATGATGAGGAGAATCTGTGGCTGGCGTGCCGGATGTGCAACGGTTTCAAGAGCGATCACACGCATGGGCGCGATCCGGTGACCGGCGAAGAAGTCCGGCTGTTCAATCCTCGAACCCAACACCGGGTAGAACATTTCGTATGGGGCGAAGATGGAACGCAAATTGTCGGATTAACACCCTGTGGTCGGGCGACGGTTGTCGTGCTTCAGCTTAACAACGTGATCGCCGTGATGGTCCGGCGGGAATGGGTTGCGGCAGGCTGGCATCCGCCGAAATGAACACTACGCGCAGGGTAGGTCTGGAATCCGTCACGACCCTTGCAAAACGCCCCCCAACTGCTTGACAGGCCTCTATTCCAGCTTCGCCTCCAAACCGGCCACATATTTCGCCCACCGTCTAGAACGTACGTGCTAATCTGAAGGCATCATCAGCCGGAGGAGGAGGGAGGCACGCATGGAGCGGGTGGGTGAGGCCGCCAGGCGCGGCGCGGTCAAGATGATCGGCGAAGGCCGCATCGGCGGCTACCTGATCGTGTGGGGTGACGACGCTCACAAGGACCTGCACGGCGAATACTTCACGCCAGCGACAGACCTGGCCCTGGACTGGTACGCCCGGCGGCCCGTGCTCTACCACCACGGGCTGGATGGCGCGATCGGCCCGGCGCTGGTCGGCGTCATGGACGCGCTGCGGGCGGATGAGGTCGGCCTGTGGGCGGAGGCCCAGCTCGACCTGCACCGGCGCTACACGCGGGCCGTGCGCGATCTGGTGGCGCGCGGGGCGCTGGCCTGGAGCTCCGGCAGCCTGCCGCATCTGGTCGAAGTCGCGCCGGACGGGCGGATCAAACGCTGGCCGCTCGTCGAAGGCAGCCTGACCCCGACCCCGGCTGAGCCGCGGCGCACGACAGTGGGGGCCATTAAGGGCGCATACGAGGCGCTCGGCCTGGACGCGGCGCGCCTGCTGGCTGCCCCTGATGACCTGAACATGACCGACGAAGGAGAAAACGCTGTGAACCGTGACGAAATTGCCGCCGCCGTCAGCGCGGCGCTGGAAGAACGGGCCGCGCTGGTGGAGCAGACCTCCGCCGCCGAAGCGCCGCACGGGCCGGTCCGCCGCCTGCCCACCGCCGACCCGGCGGAGGCGATCAAGGCCGGGCCGCGCATCACCGTCGGCAGCCCCTACGACGGCCTGGAGGCGCTGGATATGGCCCACGGCTACGTCATGCTGCGGGCGACGAAGGGCTTTCGCGGCGTGAGCGAGACCTACGCCAACGCGCTAGCCCACAAGGTCCGCCGGGCCGGGCTGAGCGCGCTCAAGGCCGACGAGCTGAGCACATCCACCCAGGCCGGCTACGGCGACGAATGGGTGCCCGACCTGTGGAGCGCCGAGTTGTGGCGGCAGGCGCGGCTGGAAAACGTGATCCTGCCCCTGTTCCGGGCCATCGAGATGCCCGGCAATCCTTACGAGCTGCCCATCGAAGGGGCCGACCCGACCGTCTACTACGTGGCGGAGACGAACGATGAAGCCGACCTCACGCTGGGGCCGGGCAACCCCATCCCCGACAGCAAGATCGGCTCCGGCAAGGTGACGCTGGCGGCGCGCAAGCTGGCGCTGCGGGTGGGCTTCAGCGCGGAGCTGGCCGAGGACAGCCTGGTGCCCGTGCTGGGCATGTACCGTGAGCAGGCCATGCGCGCCCTGGCCGCCGCCATCGACAGCGTCCTGCTCAACGGCGACACTGAGACCGGCGCGACCGGCCAGATCAACAGCGACGACGCCGCGCCGCCCGCCGGGGCGACCTACCTGGCTTTCAACGGCCTGCGCAAGCTGCCGCTGGTGACGACGACGGCCAACAGCGTCAACGCCGGGGGCGATCCGTCGCTGGCCCTGCTGCGCCAGGTCCGCTTCACCATGGCCCACCGGTACAGCGTCAACCCGTCCCACCTGGCCTGGATCGTCGATGGCGGCACGTATGCCAAGCTGCTGGGTATCAGCGAGTTCCTGACGATGGACAAGGCCGGGCCGCACGCCACCGCCCTGACCGGCCAGATCGGCATGGTGGACGGCATCCCGGTGCTGGTGTCGGCGGCGATGCCGCTGACGATGGCCGATGGCAAGGTCAACGCCAGCGGCAACACCAAAGGGCAGGCCGTGTGCGTCTACCGCCCCGGCTGGATCGTCGGCTACCGCCGCCGCGTCGCCGCCTCGGTGGATTACCTGCCGTACTACGACGCCTACCAGATGACGGCCACGGTGCGGCTGGTGCTGGCCCGGCTGGATGCCGACGTGTCGGCGGCGCTGTACAACATCACCGTGTAGCGCGCGGCCGCGGTCTCCGTGAAGGGAGCGATTCCATGATCACCTATGCCACACTGGACCAACTGCGGGAACGGCTGAATATCCCGGCGGGGGACGCGGCGACCGATGTGCGGCTGCTGCGGGCACTGCGCGGGGCCACCGCCCAGATCGACCGCTACACGGCCCGCCGCTTCGCCCCGGTCGTGCAGACCCGCCGCTACGACTACCAGACTCCCTACAGCCTGCGGCTGGACCTGGACCTGCTGGAAGTGCTGGCGGTCACTAACGGGAACGGGGCACCCCTTGATCCGGGGGCGGTGACGCCGCTGCCGGACGGTGACGGCCCCCGCCACGCGCTGATGATCGCGCCGGGGTCGGGCGAGACGTTCGTCCCCGGCGGCGGGCGGGCGATCGCGGTGCGCGGCATCTGGGGCTGGCACGACGCCTGGTCGGAGGCGTGGCAGCCCTCCGGCGACGCGGTGCAGGACGACCCGCTGAGCGCCGGGTCCAGCCTGATCGCGGTGAGCGACGCCGACGGCGCGGGCCGGACCGCTGAACTCTCCCCGCGCTTTCAGCGGGGACAGCTCCTGCGCCTGGACGACGAGTACGCCCATGTGACGGCGGTGGACGCGCAGGCGGACACGATCAGCGTCATCCGGGGCGTGCGCGGCACGCTGGCGGAGTCGCACCCGGCGGGGACGGCGATTGCGGTCTATGTCCCGCCGGAAGACGTGGTCGCGCTGTGCCTGCGCTGGGCGGCGTGGCTGTATCAGCAGGTGGATGCCGCCGTCGGGGCCGGGGCGGACTGGCTGTATCCCGCCGAGCTGCCCGGCGACCTGCGGCAGCTCCTGGCGCCGCTGCGGCTGACGCGCGTCGCGTGAGCGCGCGCCGTGGCGTAGCGGCGGAAAACAGGAACCGCAAAGGTGCAGAGGGCACGGAGAAAAAACAGAAAGGTCCTCTGATAGTTCGAAGCCTGTTCATTCCGTCGAAGTCCCTGACAGAAGGGGCCTACCACTGGCGCGGGATGATCCAGCCGTTCTGCACTTTGTCAAATCCGATGTGCGGGTAGTAGTCCATGGCGTCGGGGGCGGACAGCAGCAGGAGCATTGCGCCGCCCCCGATGGCCGTCCGCACTTCCTCGATCAGCCGCCGGCCGATGCCCAGCCGCTGGTAGGGCAGTGCCACGGCCAGATCGGAAAGGTAGCAGCAGTAGGAGAAATCGGTCAGGGCGCGGGCCACGCCGATGAGCTGCTCCTCGCCGTTTTCCGCCGGGAGGTACGCGCCCACGATCAGATTGGCGTGGGCCAGCATCTGTCCGATGCGCGCCAGGTCATCCACCGGGCGGCGCAGCCCGGCGCTGCGGTAGACGGCGGCGACGGCTTCGGCGGTCAGCGTCGGATTGACGCGGTACAGCACGGCGGCGGGCGAGATGGGCGGCATCGAGTCGGTGGCTGACATCGGGAATCCTTTTCGGGTGAGAAACGCGCCCTCAACTCTACCACCCGGTGCAGCGGAGACAAGATAAAAGGGCAGATGATTTTTCTGGCGCTCGCGGCGGTTTGTGTGGGAAAGGCGGAGCCTGATGCGCTACCGGGTGGAAGTGGACTGGAATTCCGACGGCGTTTTTGACGCGCCGGGCGAATCGCTGACGCGCGACGTGCTCCGGGTCGAGTGGGCGCTGGGGCTGGAGGAGCCGGAGGCATGTATGGCCGCGCCGTCGTGGGCGGTGGTGACGCTGCGCGACCCGGCCCGCCACTACGCCCCGGAACGCGCCGCCGGCCCGCTATACGGCCAGCTTGAGCCGCGCCGCAAGGTGCGGATCAGCGGCGAGCATGGCGGCGAGACGCGCGTTTACTTCACCGGCTGGGTGGAGGAGATCGCGCCGGGGCCGGGCCGGACGGCTGTCCTGCGCTGCGGCGGCGTGGAGGCGCTCCTGGCGCGGGCGGAGGTGTTCCTGCCGCTGCTCACCGCCGGGCGGGCGGACACAGTGGCGGCGGCGATCCTCGCCCGGGTGGCCTACCCCCCGGCCATCAGCGGCTACTGGCTGCTGGGCACGGCTTGCCTGGGCCGCGACACCCGCCTGCCGGACGTGACGACCTACGCCGAACTGGAGCGCGGCATCAGCGCTTTCGCTTACGTGGGCGACCGGGCCGGGGTATCGGCCTGGACTGCGCTGCGGGAAGTCGCCGAGGCGGAGCGCGGCCTGTGCTTTGTAGATCGGGGCGGGCGCGTCATTCTGTGGAACCGGCATCACCTCCCCTGCCGGCGCGACCCGCGGCTGGCGCTGACCGGGCGGGAGGCGCGCTTCACAGCCGCAGTCAGCGGCGCCGATATCGTCAACCGGGCGGTGATTACCTGCCACCCGCGCGAGGTCGGCGGCAGCCCGGAGGAGCTGTGGGAGCTGCGCGCGCCGCTGGTGCTGCCGCCGGGCGAAGCGCGGACGGTTCGCGCCCGCTTCGTGGATGGGGCCGGGCTGCCGTGCGGGGCGCTGTCTGTGCTCGCGCCCGTCCCCGGCGTGGACTATCGGGCCAGCGACCGCCCGGATGGCTCCGGCGCGGACTGCACCGGGAACGTGGCTGTGTCGGTCAAAGCGGGGGGGAGCAGCGCGGCGCTGACCTTCCGCAACGGGGGGGCGCGGCAGGCTTGCGTGCTGGCCGGGGCGCGGCTGCGCGGCATCCGCCTGATCGACCGCGGGCCGACCGCTGTCGAGCACGCCGACGCCCTCAGCGTCACCCGTTACGGGCGGCGGACAATCGGGCTGGACCTGCCGCTCCTCTCCAGCCCGGCGGAGGCGGCCCGCCTGGCCCGTCACCTGGTCGTCGAGCGCAGGGATCCGCGCGGGCGCGTCCGGGAGGTGACGCTGGAGCTGGCGACTTCGTCAGCCCTGCTGCCGGCGGCCCTGGCCCTGACGATAGGGGATTGCATACGGCTGGCAGACCCGGAGACCGGCCATGACGGCGTCTATTTCATCGTGGGCGAGCGGCACACGCTGGCGCGGGGCGGGGCGAAGCACACGATCGCGTGGACGGTGCGGGCCGCGCCGCCGCTGCTGTACTGGCAGCTCGGCGTGCCTGGCGCGGGGGAAGTGGGCGCGGCGACTACACTGGGATACTGAGGGCGCGGGGCGGCCGTCCCCTTACAGGAACAGCAGCGCCGTGCCGATGACGGCGACTACGGTGCCCAGAATGGCCCGCTTCGTGATCTTGTCCTTGAACAGCACGCGGCTGATTGGCAGCAGGAAGATCGGCATCAGGCTGGTCAGCGTCGTCGCTACGCCCAGCGGCGCGTTTTGCACCGCGAGCAGCGCCAGCCACACCCCGACGAACGGGCCGACGAACGACCCCGCCGCGATATAGCGCAGCGCGTCCGGCTTCTGGCGCAGGAGGCGGAACGTCCCCTGCGCCTGTCCGCCCGGGAGCGCGATCAGCCAGATGGCGGCGGCGGCCACCACGACGCGGATCAGGTTGCCGGACAGCGCCGGATACCCCCCCTCCAGCCCGATCCGCGAGGCCAGCATGCCGCCGGCCTGCCCCATGGCCGCCCCCAGCCCGCACAGCACCCCGATCAGATACCCCCGCCGGGAGGTGACCAGCACCGCGCTCGAATTGCCATTCTGCCGGTCGGCGACGACGATCATAATCCCCCCGACCGTCAGGCCGATAGCCACCAGCTCCACCGGGGATAGCTGCTCATCCAGCAGCAGCCAGGCCATGATCGTGCTGAACACCGGGGCCAGCGCCATCAGTAACATGCTCAGGCGCGGGCCGATCAGGACAAACCCCTGAAACAGGAAGCCGTCCCCGATCACGTAACCGATGAAGCCGGACAGCCCCATCCAGAACCAGCGATAGCCGTCCGCGTCGGCCGGCAGAAAGGTTCCCTGGAGCAGGCGGTGCGTCAACACGACGAACACGACAGCGAACAGCAGGCGGGTGCGGTTGACCACCGGCGAGCCGACGCGGCGGCCCGACAGGGTAAAAAAGACGGAAGACAGGCTCCAGAAAAAAGACGCGCCCAGCGCGGCCAGTTGGCCGATAGTCTCAGCGATCATGCAGCGATACTTTCAGGAGGGACAGCGAAGAGACGCAGTGACCGGGAGTGTACCGCACAATTCTCCGCCGGGGGCGGCAATTATCAAGAATTTGTTCGCGTTACTGTCAGATCGGAAAATTCCGGAGTACACTGAATATACCGGACTGCAGATTACCAGCGCCGGCGTTAATTCGAACTTCAGCGCACGGCCCTGTGAAGGTCCGTGTCTGCCCTGTAGTGTCAGATAGCTTTACCGGGATGCGGGCGGTCTTTGCGGCAAGAACGGCTCAGTGAGTCTGATGATATGGCCCCCCTTTCTTCGCAAGAAGCGTCACGCCGGCGTCAGCGCGGGCTGGAAGTAGCCGCGCGGATCAGCGCCGCTGATCCTGTCCTTCATATTGCCACGCTGTGCACCTTCGATACCGATTTGCTGCCGCCTTTCCTGGTGGAGGCGCTGGACCGCGCCGGGCTGGCCGCGGTTATTTCCGCCGGGCTGTTCGGGCAGATCGCGCAGCAGGCGCTGGACCCGGCCTCGGCGCTCTACCAGAACCCTCCGGACATCGTGCTCCTGATCCCGGCGGCGGATGATCTGCTGGAGTCGTTCTTCCAGCGTCCGCTGGCCCTCCGCCCGGAGGATATCGACGCGCTGGTGGATGATCAGGTGCTGCAAGTGCGTCTGACGGCGACCGCGCTGCTGGAACGGCTGCCCGCCGCCAGCATTTATCTGGTCGTCATGGATGCCCTGCAGGCGCCGCTGGAGCACCTGCTGGACCCGCTGGATGCCGCCCGCGGTCAGGGGGCGGTGGACCGCCTGCTGGCCGGCCTGCGCGCCCTGAGCGGGCTTTCGCCCCGCCTGGTGATTGTGGACTGGGCCTGGCAGACCCGCCGCTCCGGCCTGGACAGCTATATCGACCCGCGCCTGTGGTACCTGGCCCGGATGCGCCTCAACCCGCCCGGCCTGGCCGCCCTGGCCGATCTGGTCGCCGCCCACGTGGCTGCCTATCGCGGCCTGACCCGCAAGGTCGCCATCGTGGATCTGGATAACACCCTGTGGGGCGGCGTCGTGGGCGAAGATGGGCTGGCCGGGCTGGAACTCGGCGGGGACGGCCAGGGGCTGGCCTTTCAGGAATTTCAGCGGGAGCTGCTCAGGCTTCACGATATCGGGATCGTGCTGGCGGTGTGCAGCAAGAACAACCCCGCCGACGCCTGGGAAGTCTTTGACCACCACGAAGGCATGATCCTCCGTCGTGAACATCTGGCCTCCGCCCGGATCAACTGGCAGGATAAAGCGACTAACCTGCGCGAGATTGCCGAAGAACTCAGCCTGGGGCTGGATAGCTTCGTGTTTCTGGATGACAACCCGGTGGAGCGGGAATGGGTCCGCACCGCCCTGCCCGAAGTGCTGACGCCGGACCTGCCCGCCGATGTCGTCCTGCGGCCGGGCTTCCTGCGGGAGCTGCCGGCCTTCCGGCGGCTGCACCTGACGGCGGAGGACCTGGGCCGCGCCGAGTCGTACAAGGCGGAGGCCCGCCGGCGCAACTTGCGCGAGGAGGCTGGCTCTTTGCAGGATTTCCTGGCCTCGCTGGAGCAGGAGATCACCATCCAGCCGGTGCACGCCGGGACGATGGCCCGCGCCGCGCAGATGTGCCAGCGCACTAACCAGTTCAACCTGACCACGCACCGCTACACCGTCGCCGATCTGGAGCATTTGCTGGCTGACCCGGCTGTGGAGGCGTACACCGTCGCCGTCCGCGACCGCTTCGGCGACAGCGGCATCACCGGCCTGGCGATCCTGCGCCTGAGCGCGGATGTTGCCGAGCTGGATTCCTTCCTCCTGAGCTGCCGGGTGCTGGGTCGGGGGGTCGAAGATACGCTGCTGACTTTTTTGGCCGGCCGGGCGCGGGCGCGCGGCGCGCGCGCCCTGCTGGGGCGTTATATTCCCACGGCCAAAAACGGACAGACGGCCGCTTTTTATCCGGCGCACGGCTTCCAGCCTGCCCCCGGCGATAGCGGCGGCGCTCTGTTCCGCCTGTGCCTGGAGTCCGCCGCCGCCCCGGATGCGCCCGCGCTCTCCCCTGCCGCTCCAGGAGACCTCCCTGCATGACTACTGATCGGGTCAAAGCCGTCATGGCCGTCGCGTTCAATGTCCCGGCGGGTCAGATCCCCGATAACGCGGTCATTGGCGAATTCTCGCCCTGGGACTCGGTCGGGCATATGCAGCTCATGCTGGAGCTGGAATCTGTGTTCGGCGTCAGCATCCCCAGCGACGTCATGTTCGAGCTGCTTTCGCTGGCCGATATTGAAGCCTACCTGAAAGAAAACGGAGTCTTCGCCTGATGCCGGACCCGGCCATCCCTGCTGCGCTGGCCGGCAAGCCATTCGACGCCTGCCGGGTAGGCGACTCAGCCAGCTGGACTCATCGCCTGACGGAAGAGGATGTCCGGCGCTTTGCCGAGCTTTCCGGCGACTACAACCCGGTCCATCTGGACGACAGCTACGCCCGCCAGCACGGCTTCCGGTCGCGGATCGTTTACGGTATGCTGGCCGGCGGCGCGTATCTGTCGCGGGTGCTGGGGATGCTGCTGCCCGGGCCGGGAGCACTGTGGCTCACCCAGGACACGCGCTTCGCCCGCCCGATTTACCTCGGCGACGAGATTACGATCACGGTGCGCGTTACCCAGAAGAACGACGCCCTGCGCACCCTGGTGCTGGAAACCGCGGCAACCAACCAGCGCGGCGAGCGCGTGCAGTCCGGCGAAGCAAAGGTGATGATGCTTATGAATGAGAAGACACTCCCCTGGGACGAGATGACAGCCGTGGTGACCGGCGGCAGCCGCGGCATCGGCGCGGCGATCTGCGCTGCGCTGGGGGAGCGCGGCGCGCGCGTGGTGGTTAACTACCATCAGCAGGCCGCCGCCGCCGCCGAAGTTGTCGCGGCGGTGGAGCAGCTCGGCGGGCGGGCGGTCGCCGTTCAGGCCGATATCACCGCCGCCGCTGACTGCGCCCGCCTGGTGGAGGCGGCCCGCGCCGCCTTCGGGCCAGTGAATGTCCTGGTGCACAATGCCACCCCGCCCGTGATCGAGAAAGCGCTGCTGGACCTGACCGAGGAAGATTTCGACGGCTACTATCGGGCTTACGTGCAGGGGGCTTTCAACCTGGCCCGGCAGGTCGTGCCGGAGATGAAGGCGGCCGGCTGTGGCCGGATCGTCCACGTGCTGGCCAGCGCCGTACTGGGCAACCCGCCGCCCGGCCTGGCCGCCTACGTGGCCGCCAAGAGCGGCCTGCTCGGCCTGTCGCGGGCGATGGCGGTGGAGCTTGCCCCCTTCGGCATCACGGTCAACAGCGTCTCCCCCTCGGTCGTGCCCACTGACCGCTGGCGGGATGTCCCCGATACGCGCCTGCGGGCGATGGTGCGGGGTATCCCGCTGCAGCGCTTCGCCACCCCGCAGGATGTGGCGCGGGCGGTGCTGATCTGCCTGGGGCCGGAGGGCAGCTACATGACCGGCGTTAACCTCCCCATCGCCGGCGGCGAAGTGATGTAGGACCCTCTCCCCGGCTCTCATTGCGAGGGAGGTGTGTCCCCCGCTTTCTGCCGTCAGACATGGATGGTATGATAGACGCCTGCCGGGCTGATCCTTCCCGGCCTGTTATTGAGGGTGTGCCGGGGAGGCTGGTATGCGTTTTTCTGCCCTGCTGTGGGATATGGATGGCACGCTGTTCGACACCTACCCACCGCTCCGCCAGGCGCTGATCGAAGTCTTTCGCGAAGCAGGCGTGACCGTCAGCACGGAGCGCGCCGCCCGCCTGCTGGCGGTCACATTTGACCATGCGCTGGAGACTCTGGCTGCCGAATATGGGCTGGACCCCGCCCCGCTGAAAGACGCTTACTACGACCGCGCCGCGCACATCCCCCCGGAGACGCAGCCGCCGTTCCCCGGTGTGACGGCGTTATGCCGGCGGGTCGCGGCGGCGGGCGGGCGCAACCTGATCTTCACCCACCGCGGGCGGGAATCGCTGGATCGCTTTCTGACGCTGTACGGCATGGCCGATCTGTTCAGCGCCACGCTGACGGTGGACCAGGGCTACCCGCGCAAGCCGGACCCGACCGGCTTCCTGACGCTCATCACGCAGAGCGGCCTGACCCCGGCCGACGCCCTGGCTGTCGGCGACCGCGATCTGGATATCGAGGCCGGCATCGCGGCGGGCATCGCCACCTGCTGCTTCGCCCCGGCCGATTTCCCCGGCGGCGCGCCGCCGCCCGCCGCCCGCCCCGATTATACAATCGCCTCCTATGCGGAGCTGGAAAACCTGCTTTTCAGCGTGTGACGCAGCCGCGCAGGCCGCGTATCGTCAGGCTCCCGTCGGACAAACGCCGGGAACCCGGCCTTCAAAGCGACATGTGCAGCGGGTATACTGGCCCTGCTTTGCAGGGCGATGGCCGTCTGTTTGACGCATAGCTCCTGTAGTCGCGCGGGATGAGGGGCCGGCGCCCCTTATCTAGGCCCTTTACCCGAACTATTCCGTCCATAGAACAGACCGTTCGTCCAGTCAGGAAAGGATTCTGTAACGATGCAAAAAATGCGAATATTCTTCAATCGGCGTATCGCGCTGATGAGCATGACCCTCGGGGCGGCTCTGCTCCTGCTGCCGGTCCTGCCGGCCCTGGCCCAGGGCGGGGCGGAGTCAATCGCTTACAACAGCAGCGTCACTGGCGCGCTGGACGCGACAGCATCTGTCGTCAGCTACAGCATCACCGGCGCGGCGGGCGATCAGATCGCGGCAACCGTCATCGGGCTGGCGGCGGGCATGAAGCCCGACCTGGAACTCACCGGCCCGGCGGGGACTCCCCCCGTGCAGGGGAGCGCCGATCCGCTCCAGCCGGCCAGCGGCGGGGCCGCGCTGTACGCCGTCCTGCCAGTTGAGGGCGCCTACACCCTGACCGTCAGCGCGGGCAAAGGGACACTGGGCAGTTTTGTGCTGACGCTGACCGGTGGCCCGGCTCCGGAGGCGAGCCTGCTGGCCGATGACCAGCCGACCGAAGTCACTATCACGTCCGATTCCGAGCCGCCGACGATGCGCTTCGATCTGACCCCCGATGGGCCGACGACGCTCACGCTTTCCAGCCTGACGGCGCGGTTCGCCTATGCGGCCGAAGTGCGCGACGGCCAGGGGCAGCCTGTGGCCCGGCTGGGCGGGGGAGTGCAGACGGCGACCGTGACGCTGGCCCCCGGGGACAGCACCTATACGCTGACGGTTGGCGGCGCAACACCGGAACAGGCCGGCATCGTGTCCGTGCTGGTGACGCGTGGCGCGGCTGCCGCGACCCCGACGGTTGCTGTCACGCCCGCCACCCCGACTGTTTCTGACGGTGACTGCACGGCGGCGGCCCTGTATCTGGCCGATGTGACTGTGCCGGACGGCACGCTGATCGAGCCGGGGACCGAGTTCGTCAAGACCTGGCGGATTCAGAATTCCGGCACCTGCACGTGGGGCGAAGGCTACACCTTCACCCAGATCGACGGGACCCTGATTACGCCGACCCGGGCGGACCTGCCGTTGCCGGAGCTGGCCCCGGGCGAATCCTTCGATTACAGCGTAGTCCTCTCCCTGGGCCTGAATGCGCCGCTGGGCGAGCCAACCGGGGCGACCTTTGAAATGCGCCACCCCAGCGGGTATGTCTTTGGCCCGCTGCTCTCAGTGCAGATCATCCCCGGCGTGCCGGAGCAGTCCAGCGCGGCCCAGACCGGCGACTGCATCAACCAGGCCGTCTTCAACGCCGATGTGACCATCCCCGATGGCTCGTCTGTCGCGCCCGGGCAGCCGTTCGTCAAGACCTGGCGGATTATGAATACGGGGACCTGCGCCTGGGATGAGACGTACACGCTGGTCCAGATCATCGGCGACCTGCTGGTGGCCGACCCGGCCTCGGTGCCGCTGGACGTGACCGCGCCCAACGCCACCGCCGATGTCAGCGCCTCGCTGACCCTGGCCGTGACCGCGCCGGCGGGCCAGTCCCAGCGGGCCGTCTTCCGCCTGAGGACGCTGGATGGGCAGTACTTCGGCGACGAGTTGTATGTAGAAGTCGTCCCGCAGTAGGGCGGAGATAACCGCGCAGATAACAAAGTGGGGCGGCCGGCGGGCTGCCCCATTTTGTCTGGTGTTCGATCCCTATTCTGGCGGCTCGACAAAAGGCGGGCTGTAGCCGAGCTGGCCTGTCCCGATCCGTTTCAGACGGGGTTCTTCCTCCGGGGCCGGGCGGCGGCGTTTGAAGATAGCCAGCTTCCCGCCGATCACCGGATCGTTCAGGAACACTTCGTCAAAAGTGATGAACTCCCAGCCCTCCAGCCCCAGAGTCTGGAAGTACTCCTGCCAGTCCGGGCCGCGATCCCAGCGGTCGAGCTTCTCCCCGTTCACGGCGAACGGACGGTAAACGCTGGTCTGGAACCCGCGCGAGAGCGCAATCTGGACAAACAGGTAATCCCACTGGACATATTGTCCGGCCATACTCCCTCCGTCGCGAAATGAAGGGCACTCTCCTCCAGCATACGCCAGGTCTGCTTCTCTGTATACTGTTTTCAACCGAATCCTAACCGGCGGTCAGGCTTTCACCGCTTCAATGATCGTCTCCGGCCCGGCCTGGCGGATACGATGCCCCGGCGGCACAACCAGAAATTCCGCCTCCGGCCAGTCGCCGCGCACCAGCATTCGCAGCAGACGGTTGTCGCCCTGCTTGCGCTCGAACAGCCAGCCGCGTTCCTGCGCCTGGTCGTGGGCGATCTGCTCAAAGTGCGCCGAGGAGTCGCCGCCGTGGCCCATGTCGATGAAGACGGCCCGATCGTAGTGCTTGCCCCATTCGCCCATCACCGCCATCAGGTAATCGGCGTTGTCCTGCCCGTATTTGGCCACATACTCTTCGTAGACTTCGTCTATCTGGCCCAGGTTAGCCGCGCCCAGCCCGTCCATCTTGCCGCTGTTGCGCTCCAGGTAATCCAGGCTGTACCAGTACGTGCCGGGGTGAGCCTCAAATTCGGTCTGGTAGCGCCCCGCCGAGCCGAGGTAGAGCGTGATGCAGTCGTGGGCGCGGGTCATGACCAGCGGTGTGTGGGCCGAGGTCAGCTCCAGCGTGGACGTGCCGCAGATGCCGTAGACGAGCAGGATGGCGTCGCACTCCCCCGGCGCGATAGCGTCAATCTGCTCCTGCAGGGTCTGGCGAAGCACTTTGGGCGTGTTATGAAGGCCCTGCTTGTACAGCCGGATGCTGATGGTATGGGGTGAATCGGCAGAAGCGGCATAGATGCTGCGGGCCAGGGCTTCACAGGTGAGGGCGATGTAGTGCTTCATTGGGATAGGAAGTCCTCTCTATAATAAGCGGGCCTCCCGCCAGTCGGCCAGCAGGAGGCCCGCGCTGCTCAAAAAACTTACTTGATAGCAACCGTGAAGCTGACGCTGTGGTTGCGGGAGAGCGAATCTATGCCGTAGATCGTCACCGTGGCCGCAGCGCCCGGCATACCCTCGCAGTAGATGGTCACTGGAATCTGGGTGGGGTACGGGTATATGTCGGCTACGGCGTCGATATCGACCGGGTTGCTGCTGACGGCCCCGCTCATATAAAGAGTCGAGCCGTCGCCGGGCACGAAATTAGCCGTCACGTTAAACGCTGTGCCCGAGCTGCAGGTGTAAGAACAGGCGGGCACGCGCAGCGTGCCGTCGCCGCCGCAGGCAATCGATTGTCCGCAGGTTCCCGGGTCCCACAGGCACGCCCCTTCTGGCGAGAGCACGCATTCGCCGTCATGGCCGCAGGTGTTGCAGCTACCGCAGCCGCCCCACTGGCCGGGCTGCCAGTCCGAGCCGGGGGTGATCCCCTGCGGGAGGATCGGCGTCGGGCCGGACGGCGGCGCGACGGGCGGTGTGTAGAAGCTGAGCAGGATTTCAAACAGATCTTCCGGCAGGTGAAAATCGGAAAATAGGCCGGAACCGGCGGCGGCCTGCCCGGCGGCCAGAATCTCAGCGGAGAGCGCGGCGAGCAGGTCCGGGTCGGTGATCGGGAGCAGGTGAGACGTATCATCCACCACGCCGTCCTCGCCGAGCGCAATTGCCACGCTGTCGCCCAGGCGGGACAGGACGACCGGCACGCCGTTGATCGTCGTGTGCAGGCCGCCTTCCAGCAGCGACAGCAGCAGGGTCGGGAATTCCATATCCGGGAGCTGGACCATCATCAGGACGACGGTTGAGCCGATGGTGATATCCAGATTATTGACGCGCAGGGTGACATCGGCCAGCTCAGTGCTCTGGATGACGACGGCATCTGGCGCCTGGGTGCAGGTCGGCGCGCCCAGGCCGGTGGTGAAGTAAAACGCCTGCATCGGCCCGTAGCGCGGCGGCGTGTTCGGCCCGTAGGTCACCGGCAGCGCGTCCAGGCCGGCCTGGTCGGCGATGCGGATCACCTGCCAGTTGATCCACAGCCGCCCGTGCGTTTTATCGATAAAAGCCTGAAACCATTCGCCGCTTTCATCTTTGCCGATCAGGAGCAGCTCCGTGCCGGCGGGCACGCTGTAGGGCACGTTGGCGTTGGGGGAGGGCCGGCTGCGCAGGTTGGCCGCGGTCAGGGTCACGGCGGTGACGGAGGCCGAAGCGGTCACCGCTTCTTCCGGCGGGACCTGATTCTCGATGGAGGTGTTGCCCATCAGCATGAAGGTGACGGCCTGGCCGGGCAGCACATCCGGCAGGTTGGCCTGCACTTCCAGCAGGGCCACGCCCCACAGGTCGGCGGCCACATCCAGCGGCGTCGTGGACAGGGTCTGCAAATCCACCAGGGCGACCCGGTCCGCCGGGTTGCTGAAGATCAGGTCGTCGCGCGCCTGCCAGAAGGTCGCATCGACGCGGTTATGGCCGTAGCAGGCCGAATTGCGCCCCAGGCCGCCGCAGAGATTCTCCAGCGAGGCGAGCGCCGTCTGCACTACAGCCAGGCAGTTATCCAGCTCTCCCTGGGCCTGGGTCGGGCTGCGCGGCCCGATCGACATGCCGGCCAGCATCATGCTGACCAGCAAAAGTATTTTTATCGTACGCATCAGGCACTCTCTCCCGGCACTACGTTTCCTATCAAGAATATCATAGACCAAAACGAGTCTTCTGTACAAAGCATCAATAGTTTATCTCTTTTATCGAAAATCGATCTGTGCGCCCGGCTTCTACCCATAGAAAATAGAGGGGAGGACGCCGGTCCGCCGCCGGGCGGTCAGTCGAAGACGCCGGTCGGGTGGCAACCCAGATTCGCCGCGCGGGCCGCCCGTTCCAGATCGTTGAACAGCCGGGCGTGAGCTGTATCTGGCGGATACTGCACCGCCTCCGCATAGCCTTCCCGCACCAGGATTTCGTTGACGAACTGCCCGTTGACGTATACGTAACGCAGCAGGCGGCCAAAGCGGTCGGTCTCGCTGACATCGCGCACCAGGGTGACCGTCTGGCCGTCAACCAGGCGGGCGTTGGCCCGCGTCGCCTCGCGGTAGCAGGCTTCGTCGCGCTCCGGCGTGTTGATGCCGATATAGCGCACGCGGGAGCGCACGCCGTCGATCAGGACATCAATGGTGTCGCCGTCGATCACGTTCACCACGCGGCCCACTTCCCCGGCAGGGGCCGGTGAGCCGGAGCGCGGGGGCGCTTCCAGGCCGTCGATAAGCTGGCAGCCAGCCAGCAGCCAGCAGCACAGCGCGGCGGCCAGAATTATCTTGATGAGGGGGCGTGTATGCATGGCGGGTCCTCTACGGGGCAGGCGCATTCAATTCTTCCAGAACGGCCAGCAGCCCGGCGTTGGGCGGGATATCGCGCATGGTGCGGCCGTAATGAGCATAGCGGGCGATCCCGGCCTTATCAACGATGACCTGGGCCGGCATCCTGCCCAGCCTGAACAGGCTGACTTCCTGCCCGTACAGCTTGAGGACGGCGTGCCCGGGGTCGGGCAGGCCGATGAAGGGCAGGGCGTTCTCAGTGAAATAGCGCCTGAACCGGTCGGCCTGCTCCGGGCCGATGACGAGGATAGCGGTCTGCTGTTCGATGAAACGCTGGTAGTCCTGGCGCAACTGCGCCATGTGCGCGCGGCAGAACGGTCACTGGAAGCCGCGGTTGAAGACCAGCAGGACATTCTGCTGCCCTTTGAACTGTGCGAGCGTCACGCGCTCGCCCCGGAAGTCATCCAGCGCGAAATCCGGGGCCGGGACGTTCAGGGCTACTTCGGACATAGTCTGTTGTTTCCTCTGGTCAGGAGCCGGCGCGCCCTCCGCATCGGACAGGGGGCGGCGAATCAGGCGTCATCGGCTTTCGATTCGGCGGAGGCGCCCTCCGGGGGCGGGGCGTTGTCCGCCTCTGGCTCAGCCGGCCTGTTCACCACCGGCTTCGGGATACGCTGAAGGCGATGCGCTGGCGACGGCGTGCCCCGGCGAATGACAGGGGCGGGGAAGGGCCGGGGTGATGGGGCCGCCGGCGGCGCTTCGGCCTCCCAGGCCTGCCGGAATTCGGCCAGCCATTCCAGTTCGGTCAGCGCCAGGCGCAGGCTGTAATCGTAGATAGCGCGTATAGCCAGCGGCTGGATCTTCGGGTTATGGGTGCGCTTGCTGCGGGCGCGGTTCAGCTCGGCCACGTGGGAGCGCAGCCGGGACTCGTAGGCGTCGAGGGCGTGGCGCACCTGATCCGGGCGCAGGTGGTGCATGTTAGCCAGCCCCAGCACGAAGTCCGAGCCGAGATCGTGGGGGGTGCTGAGCAAATCGGCGATGGCCGTCTGCAGGATACGGCGCCCGGCGTCGGTGAGCTGGTACACCTTGCGGGTCGGGCCGCGCTCGCTTGGCGCGAGTTTGCTGCTGAGCAGGCCGTCATGCTCCAGCTTATTGAGGACGTAATACACCGACGAAAAGCCAATGGCGGTCCATTCGCGCAATCCGCGCTCATCGATCGCCTGTTGTATCTGGTAGCCGTGCTGCGGCCCTTCGGCCACCAGGCTCAGGAGCACCAGTTCCGCATCGGTCATCGGTCTCCTCCTGCCGGTCAGTCCTGCCTGCTATTCCAGTTATAGCATGCATTGCCGGGAATCACATAACAAAACCGGAGGAAAGGCGGGCAGCAGAGGGAGACAGGTAGCGGGCAGCCGGTGTCCTTTGCGGCCCCCGCGGTTTCCGCTTGCTGGCTGGCCGTTGCCCGCTTTTCCGCCTTTGACGGGCCGGGCGTTCTCTGCTACCGTAAAAGCGCGAACAAGGAGGGGTATCGCCATGGCCGATCCCGGAGGGGGTCCCTACATCAATCCTGAGCGGGCTGCGCGGGCCAGCGCCAGCCTGGCCGATCCGGCGACCGCGGCGGCGGCGGCCAACCTGTTCAAGGCGCTGGCCGACCCGACCCGGGTGCGCATCATCTCTGCCCTGTCTAACACCGATCTGTGCGTGGCCGACCTGACAACCCTGATCGGTATGGAGCAGTCGGCGGTCTCTCACCAGTTGCACACCCTGCGCAAGTGGCGGCTGGTGCGGAGCGAGCGGCGCGGGCGGCTGGTGTACTACCGCCTGGACGATGAGCATGTCCGCGATCTGCTCCAGCGCAGCCTGGAGCATGTGCATCATTCCTGAGGCGGGGATCAGTTGAGGGAAGGGCCGTGATGATCGTCCGGCGGCTGTCCCCGGGGCCGGAGTTCTTCGACGGCCGGCCATTCGGCGGTGATATCCGCCGGCAGGTCGTCATCCGCTGCCTTAAATCTGGACGGCTGGTCCGGGGCGCCAGATAGTTTGGCCTTGCGTCCTTTGAATATCTCCGAAAGCACCCACAGGGTGGCCGCGCCCGCGAACAGCAAAAGATCGTCGAGGACGCGCGGCGGCGGCGTGAGCACAATGACCAGCAGGCCCAGCACGGCCATTGTGGCCGCCAGGGCGCGGAAGGTCGTGTGCAGCCCCTCCCGCGCGGCGGGATTCAGGGTGCGCTCCAGCCAGGGGACTGGCGGCTGGGAGACGATCATCGCGCCGCAGTGGGGGCAGAAGCGCGCTTTGGCCGGGACTGACTGGCCGCAGGCGCTGCACTGGCGATCCAGCTCCGCGCCGCAGCTCACACAGAACCGGGCGTGATCGGGATTTTCCTGCTGGCAATAGGGGCACGGCTTCATCGGGCGGACCTTCTTCCAGGACGGCGATGTTGCGCTGATTCGATTATAACACGGGCCGGGGTGTGCTGGTCAGGGCCTGACTCCCAGAATCAGGACCGGCACGTCAATATCGGCGACGCCTCTATGCTCCAGATCCCACACAAACTGTTCGAAATATGAGACGCCCGTTGACATCTGATCGGCCAGCTCTTTCAACGGCACGATCTCAATCCCGACCTGGATCACCCCCAGATTGCGGAAGATGGTCATCTTGGCGGCTACGTTGTATACCATGAAGGCATACTTTCCAAATTGCACTTCCACGCCGACGTTATTTTTGACGAAATCCATTTCCCGGAAGGGGTAGGCAGCCGATTTCTGAGGAGTGTAATCCGCGGTGTAGTACCCCGTGGGATAGTCACAGTACTCCCGGTGTTTTTTCCAGCCCTTATTGTTGAACGCCTGGGCAAAAGCCTTGTTCAATAGCCGTGGACTATACAGAATCCGCCCTGGCATTGTTTTTTCCCGACTCGGCCTGGTCAGGTATAGCCCAGCATCTATCGCAGAGATGATGGCTTCAACTTCAGCCAGCTCCTCCATATAACTGGCCGTCAGAGCAGTCTGACCCTGATTGAATGAGTAGATTCCTCCGATACGCATGAGTTCCTCCTGCTGCCCCCGATTATGAAGAGTGATATCGGGTTTATGGTAAAATACAGCGCACTACATAGTTCTGGTGAGATGCTCGCATGACCAAGCAAATCCAGTTGGGTTTATTTGATGGCGTAACCCCACAAGATTTTGTGCTGGCCGATCGCTATACCCCTGAAGCGCACGTCACGCTATTTTGTGGAGACCGGTTAATCCTGCTGCGGCAAATCGCAGAATTGGGCGGGAAGGCAGAGTTGATCATTACGTCACCGCCCTACAATATCGGCAAAGAATATGAGACTCGCACCTCACTGCAAGAATACATTGAAAGCCAGCGGCAGACTATTGCCGCCTGCCTGAAAATCCTTTCGCCGACCGGCAGCATTTGCTGGCAGGTGGGACACTTCATTGATGGGCATAGCCGGTCCAAAGAGGCGTTTCCTCTTGATCTTGTCCTGTATCCTGTCTTCAAAGATTTTGGGCTGAAGCTGCGCAACCGCATTGTGTGGCAGTTTGGCCACGGCCTGCACGAAAATATCCGCTTTTCCGGCAGGCATGAGACTCTGTTGTGGTTCACCTGGGACACAGACGAGTACACTTTCAATCTTGACCCGATTCGGGTCCCCCAAAAGTATCCCGGCAAGCGGGCCTTTCGCGGGCCGCGTAAAGGACAGCCGTCCGGCAATCCCAAGGGGAAGAACCCCGGCGATGTCTGGGATATGCCCAATGTCAAATCCAACCACATCGAAAAGACAGAGCATCCCTGTCAGTTCCCGGTTGCCCTGGTCGAGCGACTTGTGCTTGCCATGACCCATGAGGAAGATCTGGTCGTTGATCCTTACCTTGGGGTCGGTACAACGGCTGTCGCCAGCGTGCTGCACAATCGCCGCGCTGCCGGAGCCGACATCGAGAGCCGCTATCTGGAGATAGCGCGCGATCGGATCAGCCGGGCGCGAGCCGGGACGCTCCAGACCCGCCCGATGGACAGGCCCGTCTACGAACCGGGTGAGAATCTGTCTCTGGCGCAGATCCCCGATGAATGGAAAGAGTAACCCCTATTCCTCAGCGCGCAGGCGGCGGATGAAGTCCACCGATTGCAGGCGCTTCTCCAGCAGCGTCACCAGGTAGCCCAGCATCACGCGCTCAATTTCGGCGTGCAGCAGGCCGCTCAACTGGAGGGCGCTCACCCGCTCCCACGGCTCGCGCTGGAAGGCGCGCAGGGCGTGCAGGCCGCGCTGGCTGATGGCGACTGTCCGCTGGCGGGCCGGGTCCGGCAGCGCCGCCGCGCAGTCCGGGCAGACCACGCCGCCTTCGACCGGGCTGAAAGCCTGATCCCGGGCGATGATCTCCTCCCCGCCGATCACACAGCGCGTCAGCTCCGGGCGGAAGCCCACCGCGTCCAGCAGGCGCAGCTCGTAGAAGCGGGCGGCCACGCGCAGATCAGCTTCGCCGCACAGCCGGCGCAGGGTGACATCCAGCAGGGCGAACAGCGCCGCGCTCTCCGCGCCGTCCTCGTCGGTAGTGAAGCGGTCCAGCAGTTCCACCACATAGCTGGCGTAGGCTGTGCGGGGCAGCTCCTCGCGCAGCCGCAGGTACGGCTCCGTCATCTCCGCCTGGGAGATGATCAGCAGGTCGCGCCCGCGGTGGAGGAGCATATCTGACCGCGCGTACAGCTCGACGTGGCCGCTTTTGCGCGTCGTGGGCTTGCGGGCGCCTTTGGCGATCGCCCGCAGCTTGCCGTAGCGGGGGGTGAACAGGGTGAGCAGCCGGTCAGCCTCGCCGAAGTCCATCCGGCTGAGGATGATCGCGTCGCTGCGGAAAGTGCGTTCCTGGCCCATAGCGACAATTGTAGCGCCGCCGCCGGGGAAAGGGTACAGGCGCGGACAGCAGGCGGCGGTGACCCGGCGCTCCTTCCCCGCTCCCGGCGGCCTGTTTTCCCGCCCGGTTTTGCTATCCGCTCGCCCGGCGGCGTACAATGAAGCCAGGAGGGAGAAAGGCGGGGCCGATGAAGATTCTATTCTATGGCGCGGGGGTGCTGGGGAGCCTGCTGGCGGTGCGGCTGCACGCGGCGGGCCATGAAGTGCGGCTGCTGGCGCGCGGCAAGCGGCTGGAGGACCTGCGCCAGCACGGCGTTATCCTGGAAGACGCTGCGACCGGCGTCCGCACGACCGCCTGGGTCCCGGTTGTGGACTCGCTCCAGCCGGATGATGTCTACGATCTGATCGTGGTCCTGCTGCGCAAGAATCAGGTCGCCGATGTGCTGCCGATCCTGGCCGCCAACACCGGGACTCCGGCCATCCTCTTTCTGGGCAACAATGCCGCCGGGCCGGGCGCGTACACGGCGGCGGTGGGGCGGGAGCGGGTGCTGACCGGCTTCGCCGTCGCCGGTGGGGCGCGGGAAGGGCACATCGTGCGCTATATGGCGCCGGACGGGCAGATCAAAGTGATAGCGGGCGAGCTGCACGGGCGCTTCACCCCCCGCCTGCACGACATTCTGGCCGCCTTCGCCGACGGCGGGATTGCGGTGGAAGCCTGCCCGGCCATGGATGCCTGGCTCAAGACGCATGTCGCCGTCATCAGCCCGCTGGCTAACGCCTTCTACGCCGCCGGGAGCAGCCTGCCCCGCGCCGCCAGCACGCCGGATGCCATCGTGCTGGGCATCCGCGCCGTGCGGGAGGGGCTGCGCGTCATCCGGGCGAGCGGGATGCCGATCATGCCGCCCCGGATGGTCCTGCTGGAGCGCCTGCCGGAGCCGCTGCTGGTGCTGCTGCTGTCGCGCACGGCCCGGTCTCCGCTGGCCGAGATTGCCATGGCCGCCCACGCCAGCGCGGCTCGCGACGAGATGGCGGCGCTGACGGAGGAGTTCCGCGCCCTGGCTGCTGAGACCGCGGTCCCCACCCCGGCGATTGATGCGCTGGCCCGCTACCTGGACCCGGACATGCCGCCCATGCCGGAGCGCAGCGCCGCCATCCCGATGCAGTGGCGGGGGATGCTGCTCACCGTCATAGTCGGGTTTCTGCTGCTTAACGCCGCCGTCAACCTGCTGGCTTACCTGGCCGGCTGGCTGGCCCGCGACCGGATGCGCCGTGACCGGTAGCGCCGGGGCGCCTCACCCCGGCCGCCGGTTGTTCTTCCGCGGGGTGCCCTGATGAATCTGGACCGGCGGCTGCTGGCGCTGGCGCGAAAGGCGCGCTTCTGGCTGGCTCTGACACTGCTGGCCGGCGTGGCCGGCGGCGTCCTGCTGGTGGGGCAGGCTCGCGCCCTGAGCGCGGCTGTTAGCGGAGCTTTCCTGCAGGGCCGGGCGCTGGCCGATATCGCGCCGCTCTTGCTGGCGCTGGTCGCGGCGGCGCTGGGCCGGGCGGTCTGCACCTGGCTGGGGAGCGCCGCCGGCTACGAGGCCGCCGCGCGGGTCAAAGGCGACCTGCGCGAGCGCCTGTTCGCCCACCTGCTGGCCCTCGGCCCGGCCCACGTCGGGGGCGAGCGCAGCGGCGAGCTGGTGAGCGCGCTCACCGACGGCGTGGACGCCCTCGACGACTACTTCGGGCAGTACCTCCCCCAGATCGCGCTGGCCGCCCTGGTCCCGCTGACGTACCTGCTCTTTCTCTTCCCTGCCGATCCGCTTTCAGCCGTGATCCTGCTGGTCACGGCGCCCCTGATCCCGCTGTTCATGGTCCTGATCGGCGCCGCCGCCCGCCGCCTGACCCGCCAGCAGTGGGCGCTGCTCAGTCGGATGAGCGCCCATTTTCTGGATGTCCTGCAGGGGCTGACGACGCTCAGGCTGTTCGGGCGGAGCCGCCGCCAGATCGCCGTGATCGCCCGTATCGGCGACCAGTGGCGGGGGACGACGCTCGGCGTGCTGCGGGTGGCCTTCCTCTCCGCGCTGGCTCTGGAGCTGATCGCCACGCTCAGCACGGCGGTGGTGGCGGTGGAGATCGGCCTGCGCCTGCTGTACGGGGGGATAGTCTTTGAGCAGGCGCTGTTTGTGCTGGTGCTGGCCCCGGAGTTCTACCTGCCACTGCGGGCGCTGGGGGTGCGCTTCCACGCCGGGATGGGCGGCGTGGCCGCCGCTGAGCGCCTGTTCGCGATTCTGGAAACGCCCCTCCCGCCGCGGCCAGAAAAGAGCGCCCCGCCCCCGGCCCGGATGCACATCACTTTTGCCGGCGTGCGCTGCGCTTACGGCGGGGAGCGCGCCGCGCTGGACGGCGTCTCTTTCGCTATCGAGCCGGGCCAGCAGGTGGCGCTGGTCGGGCCGTCCGGCGCGGGCAAGAGCACGATCGCCGCCCTGCTGCTGCGCTTCATGACGGCGGAAGAGGGCGAGATTCGCGTGGACGGCGTCCCGCTGGGCGAGCTGGACCCCGACGGCTGGCGGGCGCGGCTGGCCTGGGTCCCCCAGCGCCCGTACCTGTTCCACGCCAGCGCCCTGGAGAATATCCGGCTGGGCCGCCCGCAGGCCGGGCCGGACGAGGTGCGCTGGGCGGCGCGCCAGGCCGGCGCCGACGCCTTCATCGCGGCTCTGCCCGATGGCTACGATACGATCATCGGCGAGCGGGGGGCGCGGCTGAGCGGCGGGCAGGGCCAGCGCATCGCCCTGGCGCGGGCCTTCCTGCGCGACGCGCCGCTCCTGATCCTGGACGAGGCCACGGCCAACCTGGACCCGGAGAGCGAGCGGCTGGTGACCGACGCCGTGCGCCGGCTGGCCCGGAACTGCACGAGCCTGATCATCGCCCACCGCCTGAGCACGGTGGCCGGGGCCGACCGCATCATCGTGCTGGCCGGCGGGCGGGTGGCCGAGAGCGGGACGCATGCCGATCTGCTGGCGACGGGCGGGCTGTACGCCCGGCTGGTCGCCGCCGGAAGCCCGGACGGAACGGAGGAGCCGGATGCCCGATCGGACTCCTGACAACCGCCGCGCCCTCCGCCGCCTGCTGGGGCTGGCCGCGCCGTTCTGGAAGTGGATCGCGCTCTCCACCGCCCTCGGCTTCCTGACTGTCGCCAGCGGCATCGGCCTGATGGCGACCTCCGCCTGGATCATCAGCCGGGCCGCGCTGGGGCCGGGCATCGCCGATTTGCAGGTGGCGATTGTAAGCGTGCGCTTCTTCGGCGTCGCCCGCGGCGTCTTCCGCTACCTGGAGCGGCTGACCTCACACAGCGCAACCTTCCGCCTGCTGACCCGGATTCGCGTCTGGTTTTACGCCGCGCTGGAACCGCTGGCCCCGGCCCGGCTGATGCAGTACCGCTCCGGCGACCTGCTCAGCCGGATCACGGCCGACGTAGATACGCTGGAGGATTTCTACGTGCGGGCGCTGGCCCCGCCGCTGGTGGCCGTCTGCACCGCCGCCCTGATGATCGTCCTGCTCGGGAGCGCCGGGCTGGCGACCGCCGGCGCGGCCCTGCTGGGGATGGCGCTGGTCGGGCTGGGCGCGCCGCTGCTGGTCCGGGCGCTGGGAGAAGGGCCGGGCCGGGCGCTGGTGAGCGAGCGGGCCGCCCTCCGCGCGGCGATTCTGGACGGCGTGCAGGGCATGGCCGACGTGATCGCTGCCGGCGGGGGGGCGACCCGGAAGGAGCGGGTGGCGGCCCTCAGCGCCGCCGCGATCGCCCGCGAGCGGCGGCTGGCCTGGATTGACGGCCTGCAGGGCGCGATCGGCGTCCTGGTGGTGGGGGCGACAACGGCGGCGGTGCTGGCGCTGGCCGTCCCCCGCGCGCCGGGGGTGCATCTGGCGTCGCTGGCGCTGGCGACAATCGCCGCCTTCGAAGCCGTGCTGCCGCTGCCCGCCGCGTTCGCCGTCCTGGGGACCAACCTGGCCGCGGCGGGCCGGCTGATCGCCCTGGTGGAAGATGTGCCGCCGGCGGTCGTGGACCCGGCGGAGCCCGCCCCCCTCCCGGCTCGCTGCGATCTGGAAATTGAGGGCCTGTCCTTTCGCTACCCGCCGCCGGAGGACGGCGACGCGGAAGCGCCCCGGGTGCTGGAAGATTTTTCGCTGACCGTGCGGCAGGGGGAGCGGGTGGCCGTGATCGGGCCGAGTGGAGCGGGCAAGACCACGCTGGTTAACGTGCTGCTGCGCTTCTGGGAGTACGAGGCCGGCAGCATCCGGCTGGGCGGGCGGGAGCTGCGCACCCTGCGCGGCGACGATGTGCGCGCCCTGATCGGCGTCGTGACGCAACACACCCACCTGTTCAACACGACCATTCGCGAGAATCTGCTGCTGGCGAACGAAGGGGCGAGCATGGACCAGATCATCGCCGCTGCGCGGCAGGCCCAGGTTCACGACTTCATCGCGGCCCTGCCCGATGGCTATGAGACGGTCGCCGGCGAGGGAGGGGTGCGCCTGAGCGGGGGCGAGCGCCAGCGGATCGCCCTGGCGCGGGCGCTGCTCAAGGACGTTCCCGTTCTGATTCTGGATGAGCCGACGGCTAACCTGGACACGGTGACCGAGGAGGCCGTCTGGCGGGCGCTGGACGCGGCGACGCAGGGCCGGACGACGCTGATCATCACCCATCGTCCGGCGGGCCTGGCGGCAGTGGACCGCGTCGTCAGGCTGGAGGGCGGGTAGTATCTGTGATCCCGGCGGCGTGACGCCCTCAGCTCAGCGCGTGCATGTCGTCGCGCAGCCTGTCGTACAGCCCGTGGAACAGCGCCGCCCGCCCGGCGTAGAACGCCGCCCGCGCCGGGTCCGGCTGGATTGTGTCCCCCTCTATCGCGGGCAGGTGGGCGCAGGCGTCGGCTACATCGGTGTAGAGGCCGGCCGCGACCCCGGCCAGCAGCGCCGCGCCGACGGGGGCGTGATGCGCGCCCCCGGCCAGCCCGACCGGCCGCCCGAAGATATCGGCCATGATCTGCCGCCACAGCGCCGATTTCGTCGCCCCGCCGGAGGCAAGGACGGCCGTATCCGGCCCGGTCACCAGCGCCAGACAGCCGGACAGGGCGAAGGTCACGCCCTCCATCACCGCCCGCGCCAGATGTCCCGGCCCGTGGTGTAGCCGCAGCCCCAGGAACACCCCGCGCGCCGCCGGGTCCAGGTGCGGCGTGCGCTCCCCGGCCAGGTACGGCAGGAAGATCAGGCCCTCCGCGCCGGGGGGGACTTCCGCCGCCAGCGCCGACAGGCGATCGTAATCTCCCGCGTTGAGCAGATCGCGCAGCCAGCGCAGCGACAGCCCGGCCGCCAGGATGGCCGCCTGGGCGTACCAGCGGCCCGGCACGGCGTGGTTGAACACGTACCAGCGCAGGGCGGGGTCCACCGCCGGGCGGTCCAGCGGGTTGAAGATCTGGCCGCCGGTGCCGAAGATAGCCAGCGCCCGGCCCGGCTGGACCAGCCCGTAGCCCAGCGCCTGGGCCGCCATATCCGCCGCCCCGGCCGCCACCGGCAGGCCCGCCGGCAGGCCGAGCGCCCGCGCCGCCTCGCCCGTCAGGACGCCGGCGGCCGTCCCGGAGCCGACTACGGGCGGCATCAACTGCCGGTCTGCGCCGCACCAGGCCAGCAGCGTATCCGACCACTCGCCGCGCCGGATGTCGAACAGCCAGGTGGAGGCGGCGTCGCTCGGCTCGGCGCAGGCGGCGCCGGTCAGCATCAGGCGCAGGGCGTCCTTGGGCAGCAGGACCGCTGCCGTGCGGGCCAGCGTCTCCGGCTCATGTTCAGCCAGCCAGCGCAGCGTCGGCCCCATGAACCCGGCGGCGGGGAGGCCGGGCGCGGCGGCGGCCATCTCGGCCGGAGGAATTTCGCGGCGCAGGGCTTCGGCCTCCTGGCTGGAGCGCGTATCGGCCCAGATGATGGCCGGGCGGATCGGCGCGCCGCTGGCGTCAACGCAGACCGTCCCGTGCATCTGGCCGGACAGGCCGATCCCGCGCACTGACTCCGGCGCGACGGCGGCTTCGGCCAGGGCGCGGCGGGTCGTCTCCACCGCGATACGCCACCAGGTCGCCGGAGCCTGCTCAGCCAGGCCGGGGCCGGGCTGCTCGATCGGATGCTCGCGCTCCGCGGCGGCCAGGACTCGCCCGCTGGCAGCATCCACGACGGCGGTCTTGAGGGTGGTGGTCCCCAGATCGATTCCGAGCAGGCAGGGCATGGCGGCCTTCCTCTCCAGTTGGGCAGGCGTAGGATCAGCGTACATCTTGCGGCGATTGAATCGCGATCCAAACTATCCTACAATGATGCTGCTGTCCAGTGACAGGTAGCAGGGCGCAATGCAGCGACGCTTTCACTCTCCCTCTGAAGAAAAACCCCTCACCGGTCTAAACAGCAGAACTTTAGCGGCATCAGAAAGGAAAGAAGGTTATGTTCAGGTGGTTTCGAGTTATCCTGGCAGCGAGCCTGCTGGCAGTGATGCTGTCGGGGATGTCGGTGGCACTGGCCCAGAAGGGGGCCACGCCAATCGCATACGGTCAGCCGGTCACCGGCACTATTACCAATGAGTCTCCAGAGCAGCTCTTTACCTTCACCGGGGCGGCGGGCGACCTGATTGTGGCCTCCATGGTCGCCAGCCAGGGCGGCCTGGATAGCTATCTCGAGCTGTTCGACAGCGCCGGCGCGCTGCTGGCTTCTGACGATGACGGCGGCGGCAACCTCAACGCGCTTCTTGGCCCGTTCCGGCTGCCGGCGGCTGGCGAATACACCATCAAGGCGACGCGCTTCGCTGGCCCGGATGGTTGGGGCAGCGGCCCCTTCACGCTTGTCGTGCAGATTGTCGAAGTGATCCCGCTCAGCCTGAACGAGACGGTGACGGTTGACCTCAGCCCGGAGCAGCCGCAGACGTTCTTCGCCTTCAGCGCGGCGGCCGGTGGGATGTTCAACCTCTCCGGGCGGGGGCAGGGCGGCACGGCAGACTTCAACATAAGCATCCGTGACGCGCAGGGCGCGACCCTCAACGGCGGCTACGGCACGGCCAACGGAGAGGCCCTGATCGACCCGCTGATATTCAGCGCGGCGGGCGATTACACCATTCTGCTGTCCCGGCAGGAGCAGTCGGGCGGCCCCGTGGGCGGGACGGTGCGCGTCGGCGTGACGCTCAGCGCCATCGAGGCGCAGCCGCTGGCCGTTGACGGGACGGTGACCGGCACGCTGGATGACGCCGCGCCGGCGGCCTACTATACCTTCGCCGGCCAGCAGGCGGACATCCTGCGCCTGGAAGGTGCGCAGGACCCCGGCGGCGCGCCGTTTGATGTGCAGGTCTACGGGCCGGATGGCTACGGCTTCAATGGCGGCAGCACGGCTTACGGCACGGAAGCCAGCCAACTTGTCATCGATCCGCTGGTGCTCAGCCAGACTGGCGACTACCTGCTTGTCGTGCACCGCACTGACATGACCGGCCAGGGGGCCGTCGGCATGCGCAGCGGCTACACCCTGACGCTGGGCGCGACCCGGACGCCGGAACTGGTTGCCGGGCAGGGAGTGACCGGCACGGTGGATCAGGTGAACTATGACGACACCTACCGCTTCGTGGGCGAAGCCGGCCAGAATGTCCGCATCACGGTGCGCAGCCTGGACGCGGGCTATGCCCCCGGCCTGGATGTGCAAGGCCCGGGGCCGGATGAAGCCGCGAGCAGCGGCTACTACAACGGCCTGGCCTACATCCTGTCGGCCAACAGCGGCCTGCCCGGCACGGCCACTTTCGAGGTGACCCTCCCGGCATCCGGCGTGTATCTGTTCCGCGTCTTCAACGGGATCAGCGTCAGCCCGCTGAGCAGCGTCCCGCCCGCGGCTGACGGCACAGGCACGTACGGGCTGCTGGTCGAAGTGGTGAAGTAAGCCTCACCTCGCCCGGCCTCTGGCCGGCCCCTCATCCATCTGTCGTGGAGAGGGGGGATAGGGAATGAAAGGGCGGCCTCCCCCGGGTCACGCTGATCCGGCGGGGGCCGCCTTTGCGATTCCTGCCTGTGGCAGCGGCGCGCTACTTGCCGGAGCCGAGCGTCAGCCCCTGGATGAAATAGCGCTGCAGGAAGACGAACATGATCAGGGTGGGCAGGGTCGCCAGCAGCGCGCCCGCCGTGATCACCGGCCAGTCGGTATTGTACTGCCCGCGCAGCGTGGCCAGGCCGGCCGTCACCGGGCGCAGCGAGTCCGATTGCAGCAGGATGATCGCCCACAGGTAGTCGTTGAACACCCAGGTGAACTCCAGCGTGGCCAGGGCGGCCAGGGCCGGCAGCGTCAGCGGCAGCATGATCTGCCAGTAGATGCGCAGCTCTCCGCAGCCGTCCACGCGGGCGGCGTCCAGAATCTCATTGGGCACGGTGCGCATGAAGTTGCGCAGCACGAAAGTGCAAAAGCCGAGCTGAAAAGCCGTGTGGATCAGGATCAGGGAGCCGTAGGTGTTGTACAGGCCCAGCGTGTTGCTCAGCCGGAAGACCGGCAGCAGCAGAATCTGGAAGGGCAGCATCGTGCCGGCCACATACATGAAATAGATCAGCAGGTTGCCCCGGAATCTGAAGCGGGCCAGCGCGTAGGCGCTCAGGGACGACAGGAACATCATGCCGAACAGGGCCGGGATGGTGATGATGAAGCTGTTGAGCAGGTACTTGCTCACCCGCGCGTCCACCCAGGCCCGCTGGAAGTTTTGCAGCGACAGCGTGCCGGGGATGCTCCAGAACCCGTTAATCGTGATGTCGTCCATCGTGCGGAAGGAGGTGACAAAGGCGGCCGCGATCGGGAGCAGCCAGAGCAGGGTGAGCGCCGTCAGGCCGGTGTACTTGAGTGCGCGCCGCCAGGCTTTGCCGCTGGTCGAGAAGCCGGTGACCGGCTGTGAGGCCGCTTGAGCAATTGAGAGCATGGCCGTCTCCTAGTATTCCAGTTCGTCCTTGACGACGCGGGACAGATAGAAGCCGATGAACACCATGCTGATGGCGAACAGCACAACGGCGATGGCGCCGGCATAGCCCATCCGGTAGTTGTTGAAGGCTTCTATATACATGACATTCGCCAGCACCTGGGTGCTTTGCCCGCCGCGCGTCATGATAGCGACCAGATCGAAGGCGCGCAGGGAGTCGATGATCGAGATCACGATCACGATGGTGGTCACCGGGGCCAGCAGCGGCAGCACAACGCGGCGGAACAGGTTCCAGCGGTCGGCGCCGTCCACCAGCGCGGCATCGACCAGCGTCGGGTCGATGTTCTTGAGGCCGGCCAGGTAGAGCACCATCACGTAGCCCACCTGGCGCCAGACCGCCGCCGCAATCACGCACCAGATAGCCAGCTCGCGATCGCCCAGCCAGCCCGGCGGGCTGCTCACCCCTATCCCGACCAGGAAGGAGTTGATCAGCCCCAGACGCGGGTTGTACAGCCAGGTCCAGACCAGGGCGATCACGGCGAAGGAAAGCACCAGCGGCGAATAGAAGCTGACCTTGTAAAAGCGCCCGCCGCGCATCTCAGTGTTGAAGATCAGGGCCAGGCCCAGCCCCAGTGAAGTCGGCACGGTGATGAAGACGACCAGCCAGCGGGCATTGTTGATCAGCGATTCGGAGAAGTTGCGGTCCTGAGTGAACAGGCGCTGGAAGTTGGCCAGCCCGACGTAGGAGGGATTCGTGATGCCGTCCCAGTTGGTCAGGCTGAGGTAAAAGGTGACGAAGGTCGGGCCGATAATCCAGATCAGGTAAAGGATCAGCGGCGGCAGCAGGAACAGATAAGGGATCCATTTGCGGGGGATAGCCGGCATATGGCGGGAGAGGCGGGTCTGTGTCACCTGCAGGCCGGCGTTGACGCGCGGCACGGCGATCATGGCTTGCAGCGCCATGCCCAGCCCGCCGGCCAGGATCGTCCAGAAGCCCAGCCCGGGCGCGGGCGCGTCTTCAGTTGAAGCGGCCTCCGCCAGCCTGAGCAGGCAGGCAGCGATAATAGCCAGGCCGAGCGCCATTGTCAGGAGCGATACCAGGCGCCCGGATTCCGGCTTGAGCACGCCCCACAGAGCCAGGCCGATCCCGATCACGGCGGCGAGCGGGGCCAGGACCATCACCGGCGTCACCGTCGACCCGGCCACGCCGGAGAGAAAATCTGCCAGCAGCTTGGCCGCGTTATCGACGATGGCGATCCCGTGCCAGGGCATGAAGATAAAGCCGATCAGGATCAGGCCCGCGAAAACGAGGCCCAGCAGGCTGGCGGTCGAGTAATCAACATCGCGTTCTGCAGAGGGGGGGGCGTAAACAGTCGTTGTGGTCGCGGCCATGGCAGTCTCTTTCTGGCTCATGGTTCGGGTGGGTGAGCCGGGGCGGGCAGCGGCAGCCCGGCTGATCTGGCAGGGGCATGGCGCCCGATCGGGATCGCCATGCCCCTGGTAACCTCCCCCTCCCCGGCCCCCTTTCCGCTGATGAAGGGATGGGTTGTGTCCCCTCATTCTGGGAAAAGGCCGGGGAGGGGGGAGACGGGCTTAGCTACTGGCCCACAGACGACCCCCGATTACGAGCCGGCTTCTTCTTCCAGAATGCGCAGGCGCTCGGTCTCCAGGTCCTGCAGGATCTGGTCAAGCTGTGACGGATCGTCCCAGAAGCGCATGAAGCCATCCATGCCGACTTCGGCCATCGGCGGTGTGGTGTCGCGATCGAAGAACTGGGCGATATAGTCGGCGCTCTGGATCAGGGCGATACCCTGCTGGATGTTGGCCGGCGCGGCGGAGATATCCACATCGGTGCGGGTGGGCAGGCGGCCCAGCTCCTCAAAGGCCATCTGCTGCACTTCCCGCGAGCCGAGGAAGGCCATGAACGCCTTGCCGCCTTCCAGATTGCGGGCGTTGGCGGCCATGAAGAAGCCGTCGGTCGGGGCGTCTTCACCTACCGGCATATTGGGATCGATGATCGGGAAGCGGAAGAAGTCGAGATCATCTTCCATCTCGTCCGGGTAGGAGTCGGTGATGAACTGGCCCATCAGGTACATGGCGGCGTCGCCCTGAACCATCGGATCGATAGCTTCCTGCCAGTCGTAGGCGGCCGGATTATCGATGAAGCAGTTGTGCTCGAACAGCTCGTTCCACTTCTCAAAGGTGGCCCGGACGCGCTCGTCGAGGTAGGACTCCTCAAGCAGCATCAGGCCGATGTGGAATTCCGGCCCGTTGACGCGCATGTTGAGGTAGTCGAACCAGGCGGCGGCCGGCCAGCGGAAGCGGGCGCCGATGGTGATCGGCGTGATCCCGGCGGCGTTCAGGGTGTCGCAGGAGGCCAGGAATTCATCCCAGGTTTCGGGCACTTCGGTGATGCCGGCCTGCTCAAAGAGGGAGGGGCGGTAGTACATGGCCCACCAGTAGTAGGAAGTGGGCAGGAAGTACTTGCCCTCTGCCTGGCCGGTGGCGGCCAGCGCCTGGAAGCCGGGGGCATAAGTCTCGTTGAAGCCGTTGGCGTCCCACATATCGCCGATATTGGCGATCAGGCCGTTGTTGACGAAGAAGGCGGCGCGGTTGCCGGCGAACCAGGTCAGCACATCGGGCGCCGGATCGGCGGTCAGGTAGGCGCGGATGGCCTGCTTGAAGTCCTCGTGGGCGACGATGGAGTGCTCCACCGGCATGTCGGGGTGGGCTTCGTTCCACATGGCGACGACTTCTTCATCGAACGCGCGGGGGATCGGGTCGCCCATGTACGAATTGTAGGTGATATAGCTGGGGCCGCGCTGGGCCAGGACCGGGGCGACCATCGCCACCAGCATAGCCACAATCAACAGAATACCAACTTTGCCAAAGCGGGACATAGTTTCTCTCTCACTCCTTTTTAAAAGTGATGTTGCGCGTACAAGATCGGGCTGTCCGCTTCACACTGCCGGACAGCGCTGCCTCCGGGATGAGCACTAAACGATGGGGACACCTCCTTTTCAGCGAACGGGCAGCAGGGCGGTCGGATCAGCCGGGGTCACGGGGTGGCCGGTCGGCGTAAAGAAGGCGGAAGAGACTGCGTGGAGGGGGCGCAGCGCGGCGTTTTGCGGCGCCCGATCCCGGCGCGCCCCGGGCTGATGGAGCGTTGCGAAGCAGGTCTCCGGCGGTGGCTGACCGGTGGAGAGCGCACAGGCCATAGTTTCAACAGGCTCGCGAGATAGCTGCTCTGGTTTCATCAGCACGTGTAGACGCACCTGTATATCTATAGTACAATATAGGACGGAGTTGTTTCGCTGTCAAGCACCGCGCCGTCAGATATTTTGCGCGGGCGGGCTGCCGGGCAAGATATCCGGGCGTGTTATACTCTCCGCCCGGAAGATTCAACCGGAGGTGAACATGATCGACGGCGGATACGACGGGGAGGCCGGGGGCGAGTCCGCGCCGGACCGCCCGGACCTTCAGGACCGCCCGGTCCTGCCAGAACGGGGGGTCACCCAGCAGGATGTCGCCCGACGAGCCGGAGTCTCCCGCGCGGTGGTGTCATATGTGGTCAACAACGGGCCGCGCGTGGTCTCATCGGAGGCGCGGGAGCGCGTCCTGCGCGCCATTGCTGAGCTGGGCTACCGGCCTAACAAATACGCCCAGGGCCTCAGGCTGCAGGCCGCCGACCGCGCCGACGGCCAGATCGGCATCCTCCTCGGCGGGCACAGCGCCATCCTCTACCGCCCGTATTTCAGCGCAGTGCTGGCCGGCATCTTCGACGCCGCCCGTCACCAGCACCAGCAGATTCGCTTTATGTCCTTTTTTCACGAGCTGCTGGACCCTGTCTTTTTCAATAAGAACATTCACCCGGAGGAAATCTCCGGCCTGATTCTGTTCGCCCCGTACCTGTTCCTGCAGGAGGCGAGCCGCCAGCCGGCTTCCCCCGCCAGCCACCTGCTGGCCCGGATTATCGAGCGTGTGGATAACATTGTCTCGCTGGAAGTCGTGAGCCGCGACCTGCCCGCCGTGATCTTCGACCGGGCGGCGGCGGCCCGGCTGGCGGTGGAACACCTGGTTCGGCTGGGCCACCGGCGCATCGCTTTCGCCGGCGTGCCCGATGAGCGCGTGGACGGCTACCGGCAGGTGCTCTTTCAGAGCGGCCTGCCCGGCGAGGAGGCTCTGATACAGGCCCCGGGGACCCACAACTCTCCGGAGGAAGGGTATCAGGCGGTGCAGGCGCTGCTGGCCCTGCCCCGGCCGCCAACGGCGCTTTTCACCGCCAGCGATGAGGTAGCTATCGGGGCGCTGGCCGCCCTGCACGATCTGGGGCGGCGCGTCCCGGACGACGTGGCCCTGGCCTCAATCGACGATATCGAATTCGCCGGGATCATCCGCCCGGCGCTGACGACCGTCCACGTGCCCAAAGAACAGTTCGGCGTTTATGCGCTGCAGATGCTGGCCATGCGCCAGGCTTACCCCGACAGCAAGCCGGCTTCGGTCGTGCTGCCTACCGAGCTGGTCGTGCGCCAGTCCTGCGGCGCGGGCCGTTAGCGGGGGCGGGCAAAAACTGCAAAGGGCACAGAAGCAGGGCGGACATCTCTTCTTTGCGCCCTCTGTGCCCTCACTGGCTCTCTGTATTTTCCCGCTTCGCTGACCTGCATGCCCGCCGCCAGGCCGGCCCCGGCGGTGGATCAGTCTGGCTGACCGGAGGATTCGTCAACGAAAATGGGCAGATGTCCCAGCGCGATCACGTCGGTCCAGCGGGCGCGGTCGCCTTCGGTGAAGATAGCCGCCTGGGCCACCACTTCCGCGCCAACCTTGTCCATCAGCACGCGCATCCCCTGCAGGGTGCTGCCGGTGCTGATCACGTCATCCACCAGCGCTACCCGCCGCCCGTGCAGCAGATCGCGATCCTTCGCATCCAGGTAGAGCTTTTGCGGCACGCCGGTTGTGATGCTGACGGTGTGCGCTTCCAGCGCGTCGCCCATATAGGGCTTGTAGGCTTTGCGCAGCACAACGTAGGGCAGGCCGGTCTCCAGCGCCAGCTCATAAGCCAGCGGGATGCTCTTGGCCTCCGCCGTCACCAGCACATCGGGCGTCTTGGTCATGATCCGGGGGGCAAGCTGGGCGGAGACGGCCTTGACCAGCTCCGTGTCGCCCAGGATGTTGATGATGGCGATGCGCACACCGGGGGCGACCTGAAACAGGTGCAGGTTACGTTTTAGCCCGGCAATTTCGACCGGATACACATCATTATCTGAGGACATAATTCCTCCTTAGATCAGAGCGGCTGTGTCACAAGCGCGCGATCATACCGCACAGGCGGGTCTAAGTAAAACGGCATGTGCAGCGCGGAGAAGGGTTAGAATGTGGGGGTGCGCGTGATCGCCGGCCGCACGTCCGATCTGTTTTTTCTGGTGCCTTTGGTCCGCTTGCGCGTGAATTCAGGATCACATGCCAGTGAGTCAATCAGATCGTGCGCCATATACCAGCACAACCCTGAGTTCGACCGGTGGCTGATAACCTGAAATATCTGTACATCTCAGCCGAGAAGAGGGCGACACATCATGAGCGAGAGACAAAAGCCTGAAGGTCAGAGACGTTTTGAGGAGTATCGAGCCAGGCAGATGGCTGACCCGGAATTTCGTGCCGTCTATGAAGCGGAAGCGTCGAAAAAGGACCTCTGGCTGCAACTGGTTGAGGCGCGGCGGGCCGCTGGTCTGACTCAGAAACAGATGGCTGAACGGCTCGGGATATCCCAGGCGCAGGTGGCACGAATTGAGAAACGAGGCTATGACGCCTACACGCTCAATACCCTGCGCCGCTACATCATGGCGCTGGGGGAGGGATTCTCGCTGGAAGTCACCATTCATATCCCGGAGCGGGGTACGCTTGTTCCGACAGCCCCTGGCCCCTGAGCATTGTATTCCTCTTAAGTGAATATCGGCGATCTTGTGATTCAGGCGCCGGAAATATTACGGTTGCAAGTCGTTTCAGACTCCCGCCTGCTGTATGATCTGACAGGGAGCTTAAGCCCCCTGTCTTGAGTTATCACGCCCGGCCTGTTTTTCCTCTACTGCCTGCTACCCGCGTTTACGGCACCCACTGGTTAGCCATGCTGTAAAGGGTGTTGAACGTCACCTGGTAATTGGCGTAGGTGCTGACATCGACGATGTACACCTCGTAGTTGCTGCCGCCCCGGTTGGAGCTGTAGACCAGGAAGCGCCCGTCTGGCGACCAGCGCGGACGCACATCGTTCCCCGGCGAATCGACGATCAGCAGCGCCATTCCTCCGCCAGCAGCCACTATGTAGATGTTGTTATTCTCAGGGTTGGCCGGCGAATGGGCCTGGAAAGCGACAAGCTGACCGTCCGGCGAGAGGTCCGGGTTGCCCTCGATCATGGCGTTGCCATCGGTGGTCAGGGCTGTGATCTGGCCGGTGGTGGTGATAATCTTGATATCCACGCCGCCGCCGGTGGCTGTGCTGTCTTCCACAAAGAGCAGGCGGGATGAATCGCCCCAGGAGGGCGCCGTGTTGCTGGCCCTGCCGTTGGTCAGCCGCTGCAAAGCCTGGGCGGCCGTTGTCTCGCCGTCCGCGCCATCCGGCTGGGGCGGGGAGGTCAGCGCCTGGAGGGGGATGACGTAGATATCGCTGTTGACGCTGCCCGGCTCGCGAGCGGAGAACGCCAGCACGGTGTTGTCCGGGGAGAAGCTGCCGTCATCCTGCTTTTGCAGAATACGCCCGCCCAGCAGGGTGGAAAGGAGCTGGGCGGAGCGGGAGCCGTCCGTCCAGGCCAGCTCCAGGCCCTGCTCGCCCGTGCCGGCGGAGTAGCGGGTGTAGACCATCATATCGCCCAGCGGCGAGAGATTAGGGTTGGCTGCCCGCTCATTGAAGAACTGGCGCGGCGGCAGGCCGTCCAGCGGAATCTCCACCAGCGGCACGAAGCCCGTGCCGGTCGTGTCATTGCCTTCCGCCACCAGCAGCTTGCCCTGGAACATGCCCGACCCGATGGCGGTTGCCAGCGGCGTCGCCGTCGCCAGGATCGATGACGTGGCCGAAGGCGGCGGCGTCCAGCTTGGCGGCAGAGTCGCGCCGAGGGGCGTCGGCGTGAAATCGGCCAGGATGGCCGCCTGGGTCGCGGCGGCAGCGGCGGTAGCGGCTTCCTGCTCGCGGGCGTCGATGGTCGCCTGCAGAGCGGCGGCGGTCGAAGCCTGTTCCTGCGCGATGCGGTTGTTGTTGGAGATAATCACGGCGAGGGCGGCGCAGATCAGGACGACCAGAATAGCCAGCCCGGCCCCGCCATAGATCACCACCCGCCGGCTGACGCCGGGGATGACCTCTTCATCCAGGGCGGATTTGGCGGCTTTCTTCTGGCGGGTTTCCAGCGAAGTCAGGATGGACTGGGCGCGTTCGTTGGCCGGGTTGATCGCCAGCACATTGTTCAAATAGATGATGCGTGTTTCGTCTTCCTCCGCCAGCGAAGCCAGCCAGAACCACGCCTTTTCATTCTTGTCGTCCCGTTCGACGATTTCCTCAAAAAGGGTGCGGGCGCGGTCTTTGTCGCCCTCGCGGGCGGCGGTAATAGCGTCACGCATGAGTTGGGCGATAGGTATCTCTTGGCTCAAGGCGCAACCCTCCAGTGACAGGTCAGTAAACTCACAAACGGCACAGACGCCGGAATAACCACCACCGTAACACTACCTGCGGGCCTGATCCGGCCCGGCCAGCCAGGCTGGCTCAATAGCCTCCCCCGGGCCGCGCGTCACCTGAACCAGGCGCGTGCCAAACGGCTCGATCAGGAAAATCTGGAAGCTCTCGGTCTCCCGGGTGGAGGAGAACGCGATCCAGCGGCCATCGGGCGACCAGGCCGGGTTGCGATCTTCAGCGCCGCCGTCGTTGCGGGTCAGGAGTTGTTCATTGGTGCCGTCGGCGTTCATGATGTACAGGTCGCTGTCGCCGCCGCGGTCGGAGACAAAGACGATATGCCGGCCGTCGGGCGACCAGGCCGGCTGGTAGCTGCTGCCCGCCGAATCGGTGAGCTGCCGCAGGTTCCCCGCGTCCGGCTGGATGCTGAAGATCTCGGTCTCGCCGGGCGTGCCCCGGTCGGAGGCGAAGACGATCGTCCGACCGTCGGGCGACCAGGCCGGGTCGCGGTCTATGGTCCGCTCGCTGCTGGTCAGGTTGACGATGCTGCTGCCGTCAACGTCGGTCAGGTAGATATCCTCTTCATTCCACGCCCCGACGCTGAAGGCGAAGCGGAAGCCATCCGGCGACCAGGAGGGCGAGTCCACGTATGCCGCGGCCAGATGGGTGATCGGCGTCGGGTTGAGGCCAGCCCCGGCGGGGGCGGAAGCCTCCGGCAGGGTGATCAGGGCCACTTCACGCTCATCCCCTATGTTGGTTGCATACAGCACCCGCCGGCCGTCGGGGCCGGGGGCGGGGCTTCGGTCATCGCCCGATCCGTCGGTCAGCGCTGTCCGGCCTGAGCCGTCGCCGCGGATGGTGAACAGGCGGTATTCCGCTTCATCATCGCCGCGCCCGCTGTAGATCAGGCTGTATTCGCCCGGCGGCAGGCCGGTGGGCGAAGGGGTGAAGGTGGGCGTGGCCGTCGGCGTATGGGATGGCGTCCATGTGGGCGGGTAGATGAAGCGCTCGTTCTGATCGGCGGTGACGATCAGCACCGGGTTGGCGGTAGGCGTCGCCGTGGCCAGCAGGGCCAGGGCCGTTTGCAGGCCAGGCGTGGGGGTCGCCGTCGGCGGCACCGGCTGCAGGAGCTGGCCCAGCCCCACGATGACGAGGCCGGTCACCATCGTGCCGACGAGGACGATCAACAGGGTCGAAGCGATCACGCCGATGCGCCGCCACAGGCGCGCCCGCTGCTCCCGCCGGAAGTCGTAGTATTCGACCGGCTTTTCCGGCGCGGAGGGGGTGGTCGGGACCGCCGCCGGGGCGGGGCGAACTTCTGCCCGCTCCTGTTCCCGCCGGGCCATAGCCAGCAGCTCCTCAGTCAGGCGCGCCTCCCGCTCCTCTGGAGAAAGGATCGGCTCTGGCTCCGGCTCTGGCTCGACCGGGCGCTCGACGACGGCCTGAAAGGCGGCCTCAGAGATACCGGCTTCGGTCCCGGCGGCCTCGATGCCGATGCGGTCGGCCAGGGCCTGGGCCTGTTCCGCTTTGCGCCGGGCGCGCGGCCCGCCCAGTTTTTCCAGCGCGTCGCGCGCCTGCTCATTTTGCGGGTTGATCTCCAGCACGATCTCCAGCGCTTCGCGGCGCTGGGCATTGTTTTCGGCGGCGGCGGCCATCCACAGCCAGGCGACTTCGTTAAACTCGTCGGCCCGGATCACCTGCTCGAAGATGGCGCGCGCCTCAGCCGGGTGACCGGTGCGGGCCAGTTCGATGCCCCGCTGGAGAAGATCGTGCAGTTCTGGCTGGCTGGTCAAGATTCGTTATCCTTCACCTGCTGCTGGCCCGGGCGTGATTCTGGGGTAAGCGCGCGTTGAATACGTCCGCGCCTCGCCGGTGCGCTCATGTCCTTCACCATGTTTATCTTAGACTCGATCAGCGGAGAATGCTATTGGCCCGGCAGTACGGGGTGGAGAAAAGTGAACAGCAAGCGGGCAGCCGGAAAGGCGGGCAGCAGAAAAAGCGGGGAGCGCGGAGACGCCCGGAAAGCAACCGGTTTTCCCCCTGGCATTCTCCGCGCTTTTGCAGTGAGCACTTTTCCCGCCCGCCTGTTCCCCGCCGCTGTTTTCCCCTATTCCCCGCTTTTCTCTGTATATTCCCACAGCGACCTGAGGATCAGGTAGGTCGAGACCGCACCCGGATCGGGGTGGCCCAGCGACCGCTCGCCGAGTGTCTTGGCCCGGCCCATCGACGCGACCATATCCTTTGTCGCTTCCATCCCCAGCCGGGCGGCCTCAGTTGCGGCGGCGAGCGCCTCATCCAGCGGAGCGGCGGCGGCCTGTTCCGCCGCTGCCGCCGCTGGCTCCAGCGCGTCCACCATGGTCTTGTCGCCGGGCTTCGTCTTGCCGCGCTCCTTGACCGCTGCCAGCCCATCGACCAGCCAGGCCGACAGGGCCGGCGAATCCAGAGTAGCGGCGCCGGCCAGATTCTTCGTGCCGCCGCGGAACCACGTCCCGAAGATGATGCCGGAGGCCCCGCCGACCGACGTGATCAGCGCCATGCCGGCGGCCTTGAACAATTCGTCCAGCGCGGCGAAGCTCCCGCCCTCCAGCTTCAGGCGCACAGCCTCAAAGCCGCGGGCCATGCCGATGCCGTGATCGCCGTCGCCGATGGCTTTATCGGCCTGGGTCAGCGTGTCGGTGTGGCCGATCATCTGTTCGCAGAGATAAAGCAGCATTTGCTGCGTTTCCTGCACAGTGAGGGATGACTTGCTCATAGGATCACCACTTGGTCCAGCCGAACGACCGGATCGGCATATCGTAGTAGCGCTTAAGCTCGTCATCCACCCGCATCAGGCTGATGGAGAAGCCGGCCATCTCCTGGGTGGTGAAGAGCGACCCGACGACGCACTCGTGCACGGTGACGCCGTTTTCCGCCAGGACCTGAAGCACCCGCCGGTTGGCGATCAGCAGCTCCATGGCGGTGGTGGACCCCGCGCCGTTGATCAGGACGCACACTTCTTCGCCGCGCTGGAGCGGCATGTCGCGCAGGATGAACTCCATCATCCGGTCCACCAGTGTGTCGGTGGAGACCATCTTCTCCCGCCAGACGCCCGCCTCGCCATGGACGCCCATGCCGATCTCGATTTCGTCATCGGCCAGCTCGAAGGTGAACTCTCCCGTCTCGGGGATCGACCCGGCGTACAGGGCGACGGAGATGGAGCGGATATTTTCCAGCGCTCTGGAGGTCACGCGCACAACGTCGTCCAGCGTGTCGAGCGTGGCGGCGGCCCCCCCGGCGATCTTGACGGCGAGCATGGCCCCGGCGATGCCGCGCCGGTTTTCGACCGGCCCGCAGGCCACGTCATCGCGCACCAGCAGCGTCCTGACCTCGATCCCTTCCTCGGCGGCCATGTCGAAGTTGAGGATGTCGCCGGCGTAGTTGCCATAGAGATACAGGACACCTTTGCCCCGGTGGATAGCCCTGGTCGCTTCCAGGATGATGTCCGGCGTCGGGGCGGCGAAGACGTTGCCCAGGGCAGCGCCGTCGGCCATGTTGTCTCCGACAAAGCCGTGGTAAGCCGGCTCATGCCCGCTGCCGCCGCCGATCAGGAGGGCGACCTTGCCGGCGGGGATATCGACGCGGGCCATGGCGTTCACGCCGTCGAGCTTCTTAACGCGCCCGTTGTAGGCGGCAACCAGGCCGTCGAGCATCTCCGGGACCACGTTCCGGGGATCATTGAAGATTTTCTTCGCTTTTCTCACCATTCGCTCCCTTTGTGTGTGCCTGCTGCTGAACTGCCGGCTGACGCCGGCTACCCTCTATTGGACCGTCGGGGCGTCAGGAATGCAAAAGAAAAGACCGTATCGTCTTTCTTCCGCGATTCTGGCGTCCTGGCAGTTTCTGTTCTGGCGCTTTTGCCCCGGGGATTGTATCCGGGGCGGGCGGGGTTTAGCCGCTGAGGATGACGGCAAAGAGCACGGCCAGGATCACGATCAGGATGAAGCCGCCGACGATCAGGACCCCGAAGATCAGCGTGCGATTGCTTTTGGCTTTTTCAGTATGGGCCATGCGCTGAAGCTCTTTGCGGGCGGCGGCGTTGTCCGGGTTGACCTTGAGCACCTTGACCAGGTAGCGGCGGCGGTCGGTCGGGTTGCGGGTCAGGTGGGCCATCCACAGCAGGGCGCGCTCGTTGCGCGGGTCCTCTGAGAGCACCTTCTGCAACATCACCCGCGCCCCCTGGGGATTCTGCTTGGCGGTCTGAATCGCCAGCTGGATCAGCTCTTCACGGTTGAGACTTCCTGCTTCTCTGGCGGGAGGGACCTGAGTCATGTGGCACGCCCTGTATGGCTGTTGTTCTTTACAAAATACAGACAATCGCTAACCTGATTATACAGCCAGAGCGCATTTTGTGGGCAAGTGAGAAATAGGTCTCAAAAATCGCGCGCAAGGCGCTCCGCGTGAAAGTGAGCGATTCGCGGTAAGAGGAGAACAGTAAGCGCCGGGGCGCGGTGGAATTCGCCCTCTTTGGATCGGTGCTGCGGGACTTCCGCTATGCGGCAGGATGGCGTTGCCGGTTACGCTCCGGCGCCCAACCCCGGCGCCAGGCGGACGGCGATCAGGGTGGCCAGGGCGGCGGCGATGATCGCGGCGGCCAGCCAGTCCCGCCCGGTCATATGCAGGACGCGGCGCTCGGTGCGCGGGCCGCTGCCCAGGCCGCGCACGGTCATGGCCATAGCCAGGTGGTCGCTCAGCCGCACCGACTGGATGACCAGCGCCGTCAGAATCGGGACGAACTGCCGGACCCGCCGGAAGATATTGCCGCGCTCCAGGTCCAGGCCGCGCGCTTCTTCGGCCTGCCTGATCGTGGTGTACAGCCCGGCGGCGATGGGGATGTAGCGCAGGGCCAGCGTGATCGTCAGCCCGGCGGTGTAAGGCAGCCCCGCCTGCACCAGGCCGCGCACCAGATCGTCGTGGCGGGTGGTGAACAGCGGCATCAGGGCCAGCAGGGTCAGCACATTGGCCCGGATGGCGATAGCCAGCGCGGCGGTTGCGCCGCCGGTCGTCAGGCGCAGCGGGCCGAGCGCGAACAGCTCCCGCCCGCCGGGGACGAACCAGGGCTGGATCAGGAGGATGAGGATCGTCAGCGGCAGCACGCCGCGCAGCACCCAGCGGATGCGCTCCGCTGGCACGCTGCCCAGCCGCAGCACGGCGATCGCCAGCCCCAGGGCGGCCAGCAGCGCCAGCGGCGTGACCAGCAGGAAGGCGGCCGCCGTCCCCGCCGCCGTCCCCAGCAGCTTGACGCGCGGATCCAGCCGGTGCAGCCAGGAATCGGCGTGGGTGTAGACATCGACGTACACGCTCATGGCCCGGGCGGCCTCCCCGGCGCGGCGTCGGCTTCAGTCAGCGCGGCCAGCACGTCGCGGATGCGCAGCGTCGGCCCCGGCAGGCCCAGGGCGCGCCCCAGGGCCACGCTGAACGGCTCCGCCAGGCCGGCTTCGGCCAGCAGATCGGGCCGGGCGAAGACCTCCTCCGGCGGGCCGTCGGCCAACAGCTCTCCCCGGCGCATGACCAGCACGCGGGTCATCTTGGCCGCCAGCCGGAGCTGGTGCGTGACCATCACCGTCGTGCCGCCCGCCGCCTGATGCGCTTCCAGCCAGGCGATCACGCGCCGCCGCCACAGGCCGTCCAGCCCGACCAGCGGCTCATCCAGCGCCAGGATCGGCGTGTGCAGGGCGGCGATGCTGGCCAGCGCCACCAGCCGCCGGTAGCTGAAGCTCAACACGGCGGGCGGGTGCTGGGCCAGCGCCGTCAGGCCGAACTGCTCCAGCGTCTCGGCCACGCGAGCGTCCAGCGCCGCGCCGCGCAGGCCCAGATTGTGCGGCCCGAAGGCGATCTCGGCCCGGGTCGTGGCGCTGAAGAGCTGGTGTTCCGGCTTCTGAAAGGCGAACCCCACCTGGCGGGCCAGCGCCGCGATAGTGGCCGTCCGCGTATCTACGCCGTTGATCAGGACCCGCCCTTCCTCCGGATGCAGCAGGCCGATCAGGTGGCGCAGCAGCGTGGTCTTGCCGCTGCCGTTGACGCCGATCAGGGCCACCGACTGCCCGGCGGGGATGGACAGGTTGATATCCCGCAGGATAGGCGGGCCGTCGGGATAGGCGTAGTGGATGTGTTCTAACTGGATGGCCGGGACGGTCACGGGCGGTTTGCTCGCTGGCAAAAACCGGTACAGGGTCCCAGTGTACCGCAAACGCCCCGGTTTGCGCCTGATGCTTTCCGCTACCGGGGGACCAGCACCACCACAGCCAGCACCACCAGCACCACCAGCATGATCGCGATCAGGGCCCCCAGCACGATCGCCAGCCGGCGGCTGGACTTCTTCTGCTGTCCGGGCTTCTTCCCGCCGCCCAGCTTGCGCAGAGCGGCGTTCGCCTTTTCGTGGGCGGGGTCGAGCGCGACCGCCCTTTGCAGGTGGCGGATAGCATATTCGCGGGTGGGGGCGGCCAGCGCGAACAGGTAGTAGGCGTCGGCGCTGCGAGGGTTGATATCGAGATAGTCGCGCAGCACGGCGTTGGCTTCATCTTTGCGGCCGGCTTTGATCAGGCTGGCGGCGCGGCGCAGATCGTCGTTCATCAGGGCGCTCCTTTGCGATAAGTCCGCTTCTACTATAGAGCACTTTGACGTCCAGGCATACTGCGCACCGGTGGGCGGCACGTCCTGGATTCGGGGTATTTCCGGGGAGAAAAGGCTTTGAACTGTGGAGACGAAGGGCACGGCGGCTTTTCGCCATTTGACTCCGGAGCGCTGACCGTCATAGACTGAAAACAGTATACACGCAGGCTGATGAGGAAGTGAGGCATCGCTCATGAATCGGACTGACTCTAACCGGGCCGAAACGCGCATTCTGGCTATCTCAGCGGTCCTTCTGTTCGGGCTGCTCCTGCTGCTGGAGCCGGCCGGCGGCCGCTTCACGCTGACGTTAGCCATCATCGGGGTGGTCATCTACGCCGTCGCCACCTACCACGCGCTGTGGGCGCTGGCCCACGATCTGCCGCGCGTCTTTGGCGGCCCGCCGGCTGCGCCGCCCCCGGCCGGGGACGCGCCTCCGGCGGAGCGGAAATCGCGCCTGGCGTTCTTGCAATCGCGCGTCGCCGTGCTGGTGTACGCGCTACTCGTCACCCTGATCGCGATTGCGGCGGTGCTGCGGGGCGAGCTGACCGCGCCCGCCCTGGAACAAAGCTGGCCCATGGTAGCCCTCAACCTGGTGCAGGTCAGCCTGGCGCTGGTACTGCTGGCGCTGGTACTCCAGGCGTGGCTCTCCGCGCAGCGGCAGGCTGCGCCCGCCCCCGCGCCCGGCCCGGCAGGGGAGGAAGCGCCGCCGCCGCCCGACGACGTGCTCTCCCAGATGTGGGCGTGGATCACAATGTTCTTCGGCGGGCTGCTCCGGATAGTCGAAGCGTTTGTCATGATTCTGGTCAAGACGGTGACAGTCCTCCTGCCTTCAGTGGCGCGCTTCGGTAACGCCGATCGGAAGTATCTCGACAGCCAGAAGGACAACCTGATCAAGACGGCGCAAGAGCTTAAGCTGAGCGAGCAGCAGCAGACGATTATCAAAGATCGCTGGATCGAGCAGACTATCTGGGCCGGCGGCCGGGCCAATACCGAGCGCGACGCCAACGAAATTTTCCGCTGGTGGCAGATCGTCCTCGGCGCGTCGATCCCGGTTTTCTCCCTGCTGGGGGAGCCGGGCAACAATGTCGGTCGGGTTCTGGCCAGCATCGCCGGCGCGTTCGTGGCGATCATCACCTCGGTGCAGCAGTTCCGCCGCCCGGAGGAGCGCTGGCGCCATTACCGGATACTGGCGGAAAACTACCTGAGCGAGTTCTGGTCCTATGTCAGCCTGACCGGGCAGGACTATCAGGATGCCCGCAAAGAGGCTGAGGACGCCCTCGAAAAGGCCCGGAGTGCCGGGGATACAGAGATGAACCTGCACCGCCTGATGTTCGACCTCTTTGATCGCAATATGACCCGGCTTCAGAAGGAAGAGCTTTCCACTTTCTTCAACCAGACAATGCCGGCGCAGCAGGTTCAGCAGGTCCAACAGCCCACCCCGCCGCCAGCGGCGTAGCGCGCAGTCGCAGTTGCGCATTTTTGCGTTTGGCCCCATGATATAGGGGTGTGTCCGTGAGGTTTGGGAGACTAGAGGAGAGTACACTATGCCTGACAAGAAGAGCCCCGCCAAGAAGGAAAAGGCCCCGGACAAGAAGGCTCCGGCCGGCGGCAAGAAGGCCCCTGCCGCTGATAAGAAGCCAGCTAAGAAGAAGTAATCACACTGGCGGCGGACAGATGTCCGCCGCCACGTTTTTGGGCGGTTAAGCGCCCGCATCCACCCCCCGGAACACCGCCCGCACTTCCTCCGCCGTGCCGGCCAGCCGCAGCCGGGCGGCGATCTCCACCGCCAGATCATCCGGCACCGCGTCCACCACGAACGGGCGCTCCCCGGCCTGCCCCAGCCGCCGCAGGGCATAACGCTCCCACTGCTTCAGCTCGCGCCGGACGGCGTCAGCCTGCCCGGCCTTGATTGCCGGCCCGACTTCGCCGCTCCCGGCGTCGGCGGCCTCGTTGTCTTCGATGGAGATAGCCAGCGCCCCCGGCGCGGTATCCCGCGCCCCGGAGCCGCTGACCGGCGCGTCTCCCCAGGCGACCGGCGGCAGGTCATAAAAACGGGCGCGAATCTCGTTGATGCTCAGGACCGGGTAGGCCGTGCGGACTTCGGCCAGCCGGGTGCTGATGTCGGTCGGGCGGATGTCCTCGAAGCTCGCTTCCAGGTCTGGCCCCCAGAAGGGCAGCAGCCCCGCCGTGATCTTGCCGGCCAGCCGGACCAGCTTGGGCCACAGCGTGCGCTCGATGAAGACACGCTCGGCGATGTGAGCGTTGGCCTCGGTGGCGTTTTCGCTCCACAGGCCGGGCGGGATGCCGAAGATGTGGAAGACCTCCTCGCGGTTGAAGCGCCGCCCGTTGAGGAAGTCCACGTCCTGCTGGCTGAGGCCGATGCCCTGCCACTGGACCGCGCCGCCGCGCAGGAACGCCGTCCGCCGCTCGCCGCCACTGTAGGACTCCCGCCAGTCGCGCTTGATGCGCTCAAAGTCGGCGTCGCTGACAAAGTCGGTGATCGCCACGATCCCGGCGGGCACAGCCCGGTTCGCGCCGAAGGTGTCGCGGTTCCAGCGGGCCATGGCCTCGTCGCTTTGCACGGCCAGCCGGGCCGCTTCCAGCGCGCTCAGGCCGTAGTAGTCGCTGCGCGGGTGCCAGCGGCGGAAGTGGATCACCTCGGCGGCGTCCAGCGAGATGTCGCGCCCGTCGATCGTGTAAACGTAGCCGCGCACATGCTCCCGCGCATCGGGCGCGACGGCCACCCGGTCCGGGCGCAGCGGCCAGATCTGGGCCGGCAGGCCGGCGGCATCCCCGGCCAGGAACCAGTAAGCGTTGCCGGTCAGCTCCAGCATCCCGACCGTCTGCTCGATCAGCTCGAAGCCGCTGAGGGTGGGGTTCGGCGCGGCCAGCAGGCGCTCGGCGGGGTGCGCCTCCAGCGGCAGGCGGCGCTCCCCCTCGCGGCGGGTGACGTGCACGGGGACGAGGGCGGCGGCCTCGGCGATGCGGTTGACGGCCACATACACCCAGGAGCTGCTCTCATAAACGGCGGCCTGACGCTCGTAGGTGGACAGGGCCGGCCAGGCGAAGGCGTTGTGCTCGGCCATCGCCGCCAGATGGGGGATGCTCTGCCCCAGGCCGCGGCGGCGGGCAGCGAACAGACGGTCGAACCATCCAGGCATCGGATTCTCCTTTTGTAGGACCTCACCCCCTGACCCCTTCTCCGGCAATGACCTCACCCCCTGACCCCCTCTCCGTTGACGGAGAAGGGGGAGCCGGGCGCAACGAGGAAGGGATGAGGTCAGGCGAAGCTCACCGGGCTGCCCATGCGCTGTACGCCCAGCCAGCCCAGCGCCGTCGCAATCACGGTGTCGTCGTGGCCGCCGGAGGGCGCGCCGTAGCGGTACAGGCCGGAAGGCAGCCGCTCCAGGGTGTAGGCGGCCAGCTCCCCGCGCAGGACAGGGTCATCCAGCAGAGTGACCTCGCCGCGCTCGACAGCCAGCGCCAGCGCCTCAATCAGCGGCCCCTTGCTCCGGGCGGTGGTGTTGAAGGGGCGCACGGGCAGGCCGCTCTGCTGCAGGGCTTCGATGTTGACGCTGCCGATGCTGTTGGCCTCCGCCCAGACGATATCGGGCCTCCACCGCTCAACCAGCGCCCGCAGCCGGTCGCGCTGCTGCGCCCAGCCCACCTGGCGGAAGCGATCCAGGGCGACCATCCGCCGCCGCCCGGCCTCGAACACGGCGAAGACGGTGTAATCGTCCACGCGGCCCCAGTCGATGCCGACGGTGTAGCGCGCGCCGGGGCGGGGGCCTGCTTCCGCCGCCGCCGTGCAGGCGGCCTCGAGGTCGCGGAAGACCTGCCCGGCATCCTCGATGAAGGCCGCCTCGTACTCCTGCCGGAACCAGCGATCGGGCATCTCCAGGCGGGCGGCGTCCACCTCCTCCGGCGCGATCAGGGGGTTGCCCAGCGTGGGATGGCTGAAGCTCTGCCAGTCCGGCTGGAGCGGGTCCAGGCCGAGCCGGTACAGGCGGTGGAACCAGTTCAGGCCGTTGGGGGTGGAAAGGAACAGGGCGCGCCCCCGCCGGTCGGAGAGGGCGGGGCGGATGGCCCCGGTCCACACTTCCTCCGGCATGAAGGCGGCCTCGTCCAGCACGGCCAGGTCCAGGCCCGCGCCGCGCAGGGCGTCCGGCTCGTGGCCGCTGCGGACCTGAATCTGGCCGCCGCCGGGCAGGACCACCCGCCGCCGCGTTTCGTCTTTTTCCACCCAGAGTCCGGCCAGGCTGCCCTTCAGGCTCCGCCAGACATCGTCGGCCATGCCGTAGGTCGGCGCGATCCACCAGCCGGAGCCGCCCAGGCGGGCCGTATCAAGCAGCGCCACCTTGCCCAGCTCCGTCTTGCCCCACCGCCGGCCGCAGGCCACGACGCGGAAGCGCGCCGGGTGGGCCATCACCGCCGCCTGCCCAGGGTGGAGCATCATGGACCGCACCGTTATAGACGAACTCCCAGCGGATGACGCGGTCGGAGGCCGGATCGGGGTTCGCCTGGCGTTGGAAGGACTCATCCGCTTCGAGCATCCTGATCACTTCGACGGCGGTCTTGAGCGCCGCGGCGGCCTGGTGCAGCGGGGCCTCCGCGATCTTGTCGGGCAGCGCTTCGGCCAGAGCCAGCGCGCTCTGGCGCAGGGCGGCGGCGATGGCCGCGTCGGACGGGGCCGGTTTGCGCATAGGGCCTCCACACAGGCAGATACAGGGTCCGGGGGGCCGCGCCGGGGGGGGCGGGCAGGCCGCTCGCCTTCCGGCTGGTGACGGAGACGCCGGTGAAGCCCGCGCCGGGCTGCGTCCCGTGCGGCGCGCCCTGGCCGGCGCGGCCCCGCTGACTGTCCTCAATTTAGCACGTATGTTCTAGAAGTGAGAGTAAATAGTTGGCCGATTCGGCATCGCCCCGGGGCGGGGGGTGTTCAGCTTTCAGGCTCATCCAGCAGCGCGAGCAGCTCCGCCCGCTCGCGCAGCGCCGGTTGCTCGTCCAGCAGTTGCTGCATTTCGCGGCGCCGCCTGGCGCGGTACTCCGGTGTTGCGTCAGCCAGAGCTGCCTGAAGCTGCGAGCGCGCGGCCTCCATATCGCCGCGCAGCCATGCGGCCAGCGCCCGCTCGTAATTCACTTCGAACGCAGTGTCGCGCTGGATGGCTTCATCCAGCATTGCGTCCGCGAGCGCGCCGTCGCCGCGAACGATGGCAATCTGAGCGCGGCGCAGCCACAGGTAGGCGCTGTCTTCGTGGCCATCAAGCGCAGCAGCGCGGGCCAGGTCGGCCTCGGCGGCGTCGAGGTGGCGCGCCAGGATACAGGCTTCGGCGCGGTTGCGCAGCAGCGGCGGGGTATCCGGCAGCAGGTCCAGCGCCTGTGTGTATGCCCCGACAGCCTCATCCAGGCGTCCCAGGGCTTCCAGTACACCCCCCAGGCTGGAGAGCGCCCAGGCCAGGTCATCCCGGGCCTGATCATCGCGGCGATAAATCGCCATTACTTTTTCCAGCACCTGCAGTGCGTCACTGTACTGTCCGAGACTGTACAGAGCATTGGCGAGACCTGTCAGGCATTGAGCCGCCCGATCGGAGAAGCCTTGCTCCTCGTAAGTGTCAGCAGCTTCCTGGTAGGCGGCGATGGCCCGGCGGAGGTTGGGGCCGCGCTCCTCGATAGCGGCGTAGTCGCTGCAGGCAAGCCCCAGATTGTTCTGGGTGGCAGCGTAGTCCAGCGGGGCGGTCTCCGGGCGGTAGTAGCGCAGCGCCTCTTCGTAGGCTTCGATGGCCCGGCGGAGGTTGGGGCCGCGCTCCTCGATAGCGGCGTAGGTCCAGTAGGAGACCCCCAGCGACAGTTGAACAGCGCCCCTGAGCGCTTCATCGGCCTGCTCAGGCGGCGCCCCGCGGAGCTTCCCTTCAACCGCCAGCATCCAGTCCATCCGCTGTTTGAAGCGCCCGCGGTTGGCCAGGAAAGCGCTGCATGCGACGGCCAGCCGGTGCGCGTCGTCCACCCCCCCGGAGGACAAAGCCCAGGCAAAGGCCGCCTCGAAGTTTTCCGTCTCGACATCCATCTGCGCATATTTCGTGGCGTCGGCCAACTGATCAAGCTCGCCGGCCAGCGCGGTGTAGTACAGATAATGGCGGCGGCGGGCCTGCTCGTCCACGTCAAGGGCCGCCAGCACCATAGCTTCGATGTCATAACGGGCGGCGGTGCCGCCCCGCACATGCAGCCGCACGAACTGCCACGCCTGCAGGGTGTCAAGCACCTGCTCCAGCCTGTCCTCGTCTGCCTCGAGCAGGTGCCCGGCCGCTTCGAAGGTGAAGCCGCCGCGGCAGGCGGCCAGGGCGCTCAGCGCGGCGGCGTACTCCGGCCCTTCCTCCGCGGTCATTTGCTCGAGAGTCTTGCCGATCATTTCAGTGAGCGCCTCCTGCGCCCCGGGGCTTTTGAGCGCGGCCAGGTCGGAGATAACGCGCGCCGGCTCGGTCCGGGTCATGCGGCGCACGGCCCATTCAATCAGCCGCGGGTGCCAGCGCGCCTTTTCCGCCACTGTCCGGGTCAGGCCGGCCAGGTCGTACGGGCAGTTGGCGGCGCGCGCCATGTCCAGCACGATCTGTTCCGCGGCCTCGGGCGCGAGGGTTTCCGGCGTGTACGCCTTCCCCCAGCTCAGGCCCGGCCATTCGACGCGGCTGGTGATCAGCACCCGGGCGCCCATGGCGGCCAGCATGTTAGCCAGTTGCGCGTACTCCGGCCGCTGTTCGGGCGCGACGGATTCGCCGTTATCCAGCACCACCAGCCGCCTGTGACCGCGCAGCCTGGTCAGGACATCATCGCGCGGGGTGTCCACATCCAGCCCGAAGTGCTGGCGCAGCAGGATCAGCACATCCTCCGGCGTGGAGTATTCGTTGCACACATGCCAGATGGCGCCATTCACGTCTTCCGCCGTGAGCATGATCTCCGCTGCCAGCCGCGACTTCCCGGCGCCGCCAACATGCAGGAGGCTGGTGATACCCTCCTTCAGGAGCCTGGCAATTTCCGCCAGGTCCCGATCGCGGCCCCGGATTGGGATTTGCGTCAGGTGCCGGATGGCGACCCACCCCTCGATACGGGCGGTCACCAGGGAAGATAACGCCGCTGGAGCCGCGTCTTCGCCGGCGCCGGCGGTCAGGCTGGCGGCCAGCGCCTCAACGCCCCCGTCGAAATCGGCTGACAGGTCGACGCGCTGCGTGGTGCGCAGCCACCAGGGGTATTCTTCCTTTGCGATTGGCTCCAGCAGGACGACATACAGGGCTTTGCCCAGGTCCGCCAGCGTCCACCATTCGTTGCGGCAGGGTCTGCTCCCGATGGACTGGCGGGATAGCCCGATGACGCCGGCCACACATGCGTTCAGCTTTTCCTGAATCTCCCTGTCCCAGTCCTGGCCAGGCCCGATATCCCGGTGATCGACCCACAGATCACAGGGGAGGCGCGCTTCGAGCGCATCGTGGAGCCTGGAGATCACGTCATCGTTCTGGCTTGAGTGGCTGACGAACACAAGCGGTCTGTGCATTTTCCCTCTCCCGGTTCATGTCCCTGCGCCAACTATAGTGATGAAAGGCCAGCGCCACAAGCGGGGGGAGCGGCCGCGGGGCGGGCTGCCCGGCGCCGCGCTCCGTCATAGCTTGCTGCCGGCCCCCGCCTTTCCCCTCTGCGTGCTCCGCGTCCTCAGCGGTTAGCGGCTTTCCCTCACTCCAGCTTGCGTCGCAGATGCTCGTCGGAGTAGTCGATGCGCAGCTCCACCCACAGCGGCAGGTGATCGGACATCTGGTGCGTGCGCCAGTAGGTCTTATAGTAGACGGAGCGGTTCTGGCGCGGCTTGCCGCTGGTGGTGGTGAAGTAGGCGTCGCCCATGTAGGGGGCGTAGATCGCCTCATCCTCGTCGCGGAAGACGGACTGGTAGTAATCGAACGCGCCAGAAGCGCCGATATCGCCGAAGCGCTCATCCCGCACGCGGAACATGATCTGGTCGTAGAAGCGGTCGCGCCCGGCGTTGGTGGGCAGGCTCCCCCGGCTGCTGATCCCGGCGGGCACCGAGAACCCGGCCTCCAGCAGCGCCCCCATGGTGATATCCGTCGGGCGGTAGATGTTGAAGTCGCCCAGCAGGATCAGGTTTTGCGACCACGCCCCTTTGTCCAGCGTGCGGTCGCGCAGGAAGCTGGCGATCTGGCGGATTTCCTCGACGCGCTCCGGCGGGGCGGCGGTGCTGGCGCCGTAGATGATGTGCACGGTGCACAGCATGAAGCGCGCCCAGCCGGCCAGGAAGCCGCACAGGAACGGCGTCCGCGCCACCTGCGTCACCGGCTGCAGGACGGTCTTGCCCGCCGCGTCTTTGATCCGGGCCGCCGGCAGCACCAGCTCCCCGGCCAGGCCG
>JARKNX010000114.1 GCA_029976025.1 Aggregatilineales bacterium
CGCGCCTACTGGGCGGCCTTTCAACGGCGGCTGATGCGGCTGGACGAAGATGACCCGGCCACCAGTGATACCCGCCAGCACTGGGTGATCCCCCTGTTCGAGTCGCTGGGCTACCCGCCGCTGACCTACACTCCTGCCGCATCTTTGATCGACGGGCGTTCGTATGCCATCTCGCACCGCGCCGGGGAGGATGAAAGCGCTCCGCCCGTTCATGTCCAGGGTTACCGCGTCCCGCTGGACCAGCGCCCGCCCTCCGGACGGCCGCGCCTCTCGGCCCACGCCCTGATGCAGGAATACCTCAACCACACCGAGCATGTGTGGGGCCTGGTGACCAACGGGGCACGACTGCGCCTCGTCCGCAACAGCGCCCTGCTGAGCCGCCAGTCGTACGTGGAATTCGACCTGCAAACCATGCTGGACGGCGAGCACTTCGCGGACTTTGCCGTGATGTACCGCCTGATCCATCGCACCCGCCTCCCCCAGAGCGTGGATGACGCCGCGACATGCTGGCTGGAGAAGTACTTCCAGGCAGGCGTGGAACAGGGCGGCCGCGTTCGCGACCGGCTGCGCGACGGGGTGGAAGACGCGCTGCGCATCCTGGGCAACGGCTTCCTGACCCACCCCAAGAGCGCGGCGCTCCAGGAGCGGATTGGCTCCGGCAAGCTGAGCGCGGTCGACTACTACCGCCAACTGCTGCGCCTGATCTACCGCTTCCTCTTTTTGCTGGTTGCGGAGGAGCGCGGCCTGATCGGCCCTGATGACCCCACCCTGGCCCGGATGTACACCGAGAACTACAGCATCTCCCGGCTGCGCAAGCTGGTGGAAGCCCGCCTGACGTCCAGCGAGCGCTACCATGACCTGTGGCTGGGCCTGGCCCGGACGACCTTCCCCATTCACGAGGATCAGACCGTCGCCGAGCGGATCGGGATGAGCGCCCTGGATGGCGACCTGTTCGGCCCGCAGGCCATGCCGGACCTGAGCGGCGCGTACATTCTGAACGGCGATCTGCTGCGGGCCCTGCGCAAGCTGACGCTGTGGCGCGACGGCAAGGTCACCCGCCGGGTCAACTATGCCGCGCTGGACGTGGAAGAGCTGGGCAGCGTCTACGAGAGCCTGCTGGACTATCACCCGGTCATCGACAGAGGGCCGGGCAACCGCCAGCGCTTCGAGCTGGTCTTTGGCACGGAACGCAAGAGCACCGGCTCGTATTACACCCGCCCGGAGCTGGTCCAGGAGCTGATCAAGAGCGCGCTGGAGCCGGTCCTGACCGAGCGCCTCAAGGCCGCCGGCAACGACCCGGCCGCCCAGGAGCGCGCCGTGCTGGCCCTCAACGTGTGCGACCCGGCCGCTGGGTCCGGGCACTTCCTGCTGGCGGCGGCCCGCCGCCTGGGGCTGGAACTGGCCCGCATCCGCACCGGGGAGATGCATCCTGGCCCGGAAGCCACCCGCCCCGCCGTGCGTGACGTGATCCGGCACTGCATCTACGGCGTGGACAAAAACCCGCTGGCCGTCGACCTGTGCAAGGTCGCCCTGTGGCTGGAGGGCCACAACCGCGCCAAGCCGCTGACCTTCCTCGACCACCATATCAAGTGCGGCGACTCGCTGGTGGGCGTCTTCGACCTGGCCGTGCTCAAGGACGGCATCCCCGACGGCGCGTACAACGCCGTGACCGGGGACGACAAGGCAGTCGCCAGCAGCCTCAAGGCCCGCAATAAAAAGGAAAGCGCCGGGCAGCTCAGCCTGTTCGGGCCGCAGGTCACCCTGGAGACCGATACCCTGGCCGCCTGGTGGCAGGCCATCGAGGACACCAGCGACGACACCGTGGACGCCGTCCGTCGCAAGCAGGCCCAGTACGAGAGCGCGCGGCGCGGCCAGCTCTGGCAGACCCTGCAAACGGCCTGCCACCTGTGGACCGCGGCCTTTTTCCTGCCCAAGACCAGGGCCAACGCCGAGTGGATTCCCACCACGGACACGGTTCGGCGCTACGTGAACCAGCCCGGCGCGGCCCACGGCTTCCAGGTGGGGCTGGCCTACCAGGCCGCCGAGGAAGGCCGCTACTTCCACTGGCCGCTGGAGTTCCCGGACGTGTTTGCAGGCGGGGGATTCGACGTGGTGCTGGGCAACCCACCCTGGGAGCGCATCAAGCTGCAAGAGCTAGAGTTCTTCGCCGCCCGCGACACGGAGATCGCCAGCGCGCCGAACAAAGCCGCCCGCCAGAAGCTGATCGACGGCCTGCCCAGGAAGAATCCGGCGCTGGCTGGGGAATTTGAGGCGGCCAAATACCAATCGGAAGCAACCTCGAACTTCCTTCGGGAAAGCGAACGCTTCCCGCTTACGTCCCGTGGCGACATCAACACTTATTCTGTGTTCGCTGAACTGGCCAGCGACATGATTGATCCACTCGGCCGGGCCGGGATCATCGTCCCGACCGGGATCGCCACTGATGACACAAACAAACTCTACTTCGGCAGCCTGATTGAAGCCGAGCGGCTTGTTAGTCTCTTGGACTTTGAGAATCGCAGAAACATTTTCCCTGGAGTAGGTCATGGACGCTTCAAGTTCTGTCTCATGACAATTTCCGGAACAACTGCACCGATTAAGGAAGGCGCAACGTTTCTTTTCTTCGCCTATGGTGTGGAACATCTGGCGGAGGACAATCGTCGTTTCAGGCTTTCCCGACAAGACATTCTGATTCTAAATCCAAACACGCGCACCTGCCCTATCTTCCGAACCCGCGCTGACGCTGACCTGACACGAAAGATCTACGAACGTGTCCCTGTTCTCATTAATGAAGATAACGGGAGCAATCCATGGGGAATCTCATTCTTGCGCATGTTAGATATGTCCAAAGACACCAGCCTGTTCCGCACACGAGATGAGCTGACTGCACAGGGTT
>JARKNX010000191.1 GCA_029976025.1 Aggregatilineales bacterium
GTTTCAGGCCCCATATATGGGAATTTCTTCACCGCCGCCGCCCGCGCGGGCGCGGCGCGACTCGGCCCGGAGAACCGCCGATCCGAGCTATGTCAGCGATGAATATTAGCCCGATCGTGGTATGCTAGGAACAGCGCCTCCGTCCGCAGGAGTGTGACATGCCCGCTGCTAACCGCGCCCTGTGGCGCGCCGCCCACAGCCTGACGCATCCCGCGATCGTCGCCGCCGTGATCGGCCTGCTGCTCAACGATCACTGGCTGCGCCATCACTACCCCTCCTGGCTGACCGGCAAGCTGGGCGATTTCACCTGGCTGATCTTCGCGCCGCTGATCGCCGCGCTCTTCTTCGCCCTGGTGATTCCGCGCCGGATCGAGCATCACACCCGGATCGTCGGGTGGTTGAGCTTCGCCTCCGTCGGGCTGTGGTTCGCCGCCGCCAAGACGATCCCCATCGCCCACGCGCTCACGGCCACCGCCTGGAGCGCCCTCGTCGGCTGGCAAGGCTCGCTGCGCCTCGACCCCACCGATCTCCTGACTCTGCCGGGCTTGCTCATTGGCGCGTGGGTGTGGTCCCGCGCGGATGATTCGCCGCTCAACCTGCGCCCGCTGGCGTATGTGATCGCCGCCTTGGGGCTGGTCGGGACACTAGCAAGTGATGAGCCTTATTATTCTTGGGTCGATCGCGGCGTGACGTGTCTCTTTCAGCGAGGAGATTCCCTGGTGACGGTTGGGCCGCTGGAAGGCGTGTACGAATTCACAGGCGGAATGAACGGCGAGGGCGAATACGTGCTCGAACAATGGTGGGATGAGTACACGAGTCTGGACGGCGGCCTGACGTGGCATAGCGAACGAATTGACGACGACCCGGAACTTTACCCCGACTGCGAGCCTACGGCGGCGCTCACCGACCCCGCCAACCCCATGATCCAATATCGTTGGCAGCCGGAGGAAACGATCGAGCAGTCGGTCGATGGCGGCCGGACGTGGATCCTGGCCTACGATCTGGCGGTTCTGCGCCAGACTGTCCGAATCTCCTACAACCACGGCAAAAGCGGCTATGCCCCCAGCCCGCTGACCGGCATCGTGGATGCCACGACGGGCAATCTGGTGCTGGCCATGAGCCTGGACGGTGTACTGGTCCGCCCCCCAGGTGGAACATGGCAGTGGGTTGCGGTTGGAGGCTACCAACTCGCCGACCTGCACAACGTCCGCAAGCTGGAGGGTGTTCTGTTCTTCCACTGGTGGCTGGTTGGCGCGCTGTTCTTCCTGATCATCACAACTGCGGTGGCCTACATGCGCCAGCGGCTGATCGGATCTGTCCGGCGCGGGATGCTGTTCGCTGGTTGGATCGGCTGGGGAATTGTGTGGCTTGGCTTCAATTATTGCCATCTCGATACCTACGAACAGCTTGCCAGCCCAAGCGCCGGTATGATCCTTATCATATCCGGCCTACTGAGTCTGGCCCTGCTGCTGGTGATCGCCATTCCCCTCAGCGTCAATGCCGTGATGGACCTCATGAGGTACCACGTCCGCCAGTCCGGCCATGTCCTCTTGAGCAGCTTCAGCCTGAGTCTGCTCTACTTGCTGCCACTGGTCTTATGGGCACGGGGCACGATCCCACGCTACCTCACCGCCCTGGTTTTCTCCCTGATCCTGACGCTGGCGGGCCTGTTCGCCACCTATAAATACCTTACGAGGGTCCTGCCGGTGCTGCCCCGCCGCGTCAAGATCATCCGCATTTCAGCGGCGGGCGACTCCGACGAGGTGGACGGCGGCTGAGGGGGGCAGCAGGGCCGTGA
>JARKNX010000092.1 GCA_029976025.1 Aggregatilineales bacterium
ATAAACCTTCTTGTATCACAAGAGTAGAGCCTGTTATTGTAGCGCCTTCCGCAAATTGCTCAATCAAACACGTGTTCGCCTCATGCCGGCCACCGGGCGCCCCACCGTACGAATCCTATAACCGATCGCCCCGGCGAGGCCGGGCTTCCCCGGAACAATACCTCTGCGGGTGCGCTTCAAATTCGGGGCGTTTCCGGGAAGAAAAGACTTTGAACCGCAGGGACGCTGAGGACGCAAAGAAAAAGACTTCTTCTTTATGTTCTCTACGCTTCTCTACGGTTCCTGTCTTTGCCTCCGATGTGAAATGCCCACATCTGCCCTTCAGTGGCGTCAGAAGCGCTTTGTCGTATAATTCGTAAGAAGCGGGCGGGGAGTATTTCCACCTGCTGGTTTACTTGTCTCAAGCAGAAGAGTTACCCTAAGGGAGTTTAGGTATGACCGGACGAATCGCCCCCAAACCCTCCCGGCAGCCGGAATCACCACCCCCCGGAGGCGGCAGCCCGCGCCCGCCACAGATGGAACAGGACCAGTCTCAGGCATGGGCGCCGCCTATCATGCGCTCGGTGGACGACACCGGCCTGAATCTGCTCGCTATCGCTGACCTTGTCATCAAGGTGCTGTACTTCACTGGCTTTATGTCAGGCCATCAGATTGCCGACTTTGTCAGGCTACCGTACACGGGCGTGGTGGAGTTCGTAATGGAATTCCTCAAGCGCGAGAAGTACGTGGAAGTCAAAGGGACCGGGGGTGTAGGCGCCGCCGCCTTCCAGTATATGATCGCCGAAAAGGGCGCCGAAAAAGCCCGGGAAGCCCTGGAACGGTCGCAGTACGCCGGCCCATGTCCGGTAACCCTGAATCAGTATATACAGGCCATGCATGCCCAGAATCAGACGCGCATGTCGGTCACCCAGGAACAGTTGCTGAGTTCGCTCAACCATCTTGTTGTTTCTAAGGAAATGCTCAACAAGATCGGGCCGGCAGTGAATTCTGGCAAATCAATCTTCCTGTATGGCCCGCCGGGTAACGGCAAGACGACCATCTCAGAGGCCGTGGGCCGCCTGGTGCTGGGCAATGATCTCTGGATCCCCTTCGCCCTGGATATTGATGGGCAGATCGTGCGCGTCTTCGATAATGTCAACCACGAAGTCGTCGAGTCAATCCCGGGTGAAAGCGCGGCCAGCGCCAGCGGTCGCACCGGCCTCAAGCGAGATCCGCGCTGGGTCAAGGTCCGCCGGCCCGTCATTATCGTGGGTGGTGAGCTTACACTGGCCGGGTTGGATCTCGTCTACGATGACACCAATAAGTACTACGAAGCGCCCTACCAGGTCAAAGCCAACGGGGGCATGTTCCTGATTGACGATTTTGGCCGCCAGCAGGTGCGCCCGCGCGACTTGCTCAACCGCTGGATCGTCCCGCTCGAAAAAGGCGTGGACTTCCTGACACTCCATACAGGGCGCAAGATCGAGATTCCCTTCTTCGTCATGATCGTCTTCTCCACCAATCTGGAGCCGCGCGATCTGGTAGATGAAGCCTTCCTGCGCCGTATCCGTCATAAAATCGAGGTCGGGAACCCGACATACGAGGAGTTCCGCGAGATTTTCAAACTGGTGTGCCAGAGCAAGCGCGTGCCTTACGACGATAAGGGCCTGGCTTACTTGCTGCAAGAATGGTACATCAAACACAATCGCAACCTGCGGGCTGTGCATCCGCGCGACTTGATCGACCAGTTAATTGATATCGCGCGGTACCTCAACAAGCCGCCGCGCCTGACTAAAGAACTGATCGATCGCGCCGCCGACAGCTATTTCGTGGAACTGTAGCCGGCGCGGGCGGGGAGAGTCAGCATGTCCCTCCCGCTCGCCATATGTCCTGGACTCATCGGGATGGAGCAGATTGTGCGCCATGACCCGCAGGCTTGATGGAGCGCCCATAGCTCGCCACCTGATCTTTGTTCGCAAAGATGGCGCCTTTGTCGTCCAGTGGGATGCCGGCCGGACGCAGGATATGCTCACAGGCAGGCTGCACCCCTTTGAAGACAAAGATTTTGGGCACGCTATAACTGACTACGAACTGGAACAACTCCGTGAGGCCGGCCGGCTTTCCCACTACGACCGGTCGTATGTCTGGCTGTATTCGCTGCCAGAAGGGGAGCGCTTCCGCCAGTTTCAGGTTCGCGACGAGACCGCCGGCCGCTCCCGATATTTCTATCTCAACACCACCCTGCCGGAACATGTGCTCGATATCGTTGAAAAACAACTGCACGACCTGGGGCTTGATACGCGCTATGCCGCTCGCGCCCAGAGCGGGATGGTGGCAATCATGAACCAGGACGGCCAACCTTTTGACCGGCTGGCCGAAGTCGAGATGGCCCAGAACACGCTTCGCCGGGCTGCCCCCCAGCTTCTGGAGGATGCCGCCGTCGCGTTCATCGAGATCAATGTGCGCGGCGCTACCCCCGGTGAAGATTTCGACTCGGTGAATGTGCCCGATCTCGACACTCTCATCGCCAGCCAGACTCAGCAGATCGGGCAGGCCGGCAAGGTCATTGTAGGCGTCGATGGTGATGAAGACTTTCTGCTGCAGATAGCGGAGACAATCCGCGATCTGGGCGCTGAATTTGTGGCGACAAAATCAGGGCAGGAGGCGCTGCATAAGATCGAGGATCTCGAGCCTGATCTGGTATTAATGGACCTGGTAATGCCGGATATCCACGCCTGGCAGATCCTGGATCGGATGCGCTCCAATCAGGCCCTGGCGCCCATACCCGTGATTATTGTCAGCGCCCTCGGGTCGCAATCCGACCAGGTCTTCGCCCTCACCGTCGCCAAGGTGCACGACTTCCTCGTGAAGCCGGTAGCGCCGGGGCTTCTGCGCAAGAGCATCTGGACGGCTCTGGAAAACCAGTGAAACAGCAGCGATTGTGCCCCGGGGCCTTGACGATCCGCCCGGCTGTCTGTACAGTCAGGGACCTGATGCAGGCTCCAGTGTTCTCCATCTGACCTTTCATTAGAGGGCGGCATGATCTTCGTCACAGGCGGGACTGGCTTCCTGGGCAGAAATCTAATCGCGCACCTGCACCGACAGGGCTGGCCGCTGCGCGTATTTGTCCGGCATCCTGAACATCACGCCTGGCTCCGTTCCTACGACCAGGTGACGATCGTTCAGGGGTGCCTGGAAGATCGCGCCGCCATTCAGCGCGGCATTGAGGGCTGCCGCTCCGTCATCCACGCGGGCGGACACTTCCGCATGTGGGGCGACAGCGAGGAGTTCGAGCGGACGAATGTCGAAGGGACGGCTCATGTGGCCGAAGCTGCTGCTCAGGCTGGCGTGGAGCGTCTCATCCATATCTCCACAATCGCCGTGATCGGCAATCCCACTCCGGGGCTAATCATCGACGAAACGCACCCCCCCGCCCCGGCTGATCCTTATCAGGTCAGCAAACTGGCCGGGGAGCAGGTCATCCTGTCCTATGTCCGCGACCGGGCTTTGCCTGCCACTATCCTCCGGCCCGGCGCGTTTTACGGCCCTCACGGTCGCTACGCTTTCAATCGCCTCTTTTTCGAGGACCCCCTCAAGGGGCTGTTGATCAAAGTTGACTACGGCCGGCACATCATCTTCCCCGCCTACATAAAGGATGTCGCGACGGCTATCGAAAGTGCCCTGACCCGGGGGCGGACCGGAGAAATCTACAATATCTGCGGCGATCCGCTCACCCATAATGAAGTCAACGCTATCGTCAGCCAGGAGGCAGGGATCACCCTCCGTCGCATTAATGCGCCGCGACAGGCGATGCTGACTCTGGCCCGGCTGTGGACATGGTTATCCCGATACACGCAGATTGAACCCTACTACCCGTTCAATCTGCGCATCTATGTCTTCAACGACTGGCAGACTTCCAGCGAGAAAGCGCGTGACGAGCTGCACTTCCGCCCGACGCCGTTCCGGAAAGGCGCGCAGGAAACGCTTGCCTGGTACCGTGAACAGGGGTTACTCTGAAGCCCCTGTACATCGCACCAGATCGGATGTTAACAACAAACGAGGCCCCGCTATGATCAAGATTGTGACTGTTGCAGAGATGCGCGCAATTGAGCAGGAGGGCGATGCGGCCGGTGTCAGCACCGATCAGATGATGATCAATGCTGGTCGGGCGCTGGCGGATCGGGTGCTGGAAATTCTGGCTGATCGGAGCCGGTCGCGTATCGTCGTGCTGGTTGGCCCCGGCAATAATGGCGGCGACGCTCTGGTGGCCGGGCGGTTCATCGCTCAGGGAAGCCAGCACGAGGTTATCTTCTACCTGATTAAGCCGCGCAGCGGATCCGACCCTAATTATGCGGCTATTCGTCAACTGGGGCTTTCCATCACTGAGGTCGGGGCCGATCCACATTTTGACATCCTCCGAAGTCTGATCAACACGTGCCAGATTGTGGTGGACGGCGTGCTAGGTATCGGGCTGAGGCTGCCGCTCAAGGGGGAACTGGCGGATTTCATGCACGCCGCCCGGCAGGCTGTTGAAGATGCCCGCCGCAAAATGCCGCGGAGTGCCTGCCAGGCGCCGGCCGTCCCTGCGGTCTCTGAAATCGGAGAAACTCCTTACGTCGTAGCCGTTGACTGCCCCAGCGGCCTGGATTGCGACACAGGCGCTATGGATGCGCTCACCCTCCACGCCGATGAGACCGTGACCTTCGCGGCTGCCAAAATCGGACAAACCCTCTTCCCGGGGGCCGGGGCCTGCGGCAGATTGTTCGTGGCCGATATCGGCCTGCCGGAGCAGTTGCCAGCGCGGGATAATATCGCGCTGTCTATGCCTGCCGCCGCCGATATTCGCGCCGTGCTGCCTCCTGTCCCCCCCAATGCCCACAAAGGGACCTTCGGCCGGGTCCTGAACATCACCGGCTCGCTTAATTATATGGGCGCGGCGGTCCTGGCTGCGCGGGTCGCCTACTACGCCGGGTCAGGGCTGGTCACAGTCGGTGCGCCGGAGATGATCATCCCCGTTCTGGCGGCGCAGATTCCGGAAGCGACCTGGCTCCCCCTGCCCCACGAGCACGGCGCGCTGGCGGAAGGGGCTGCTGAGACCGCCGGCAGAGAAGCAGAGGCGTGTGAGGCGTTGCTCCTGGGGCCGGGCTGGGGTCGCGCGGAAACAACCCGCCGCTTTCTGCTGGCCGTGCTCGATCAGGGCGCTCATCTACCCGCCGTCGTCATTGACGCCGACGCGCTCAACCTCCTGAGCACGGTCGATGCGTGGTGGAACCTGCTCCCCTCGAAGGCGATCCTGACTCCCCATCCCGGTGAGATGGCGCGGCTGACCGGGATGACCCGCGATGAGGTGAACGCCCACCGGGTCGCCCTGGCTCGCGAAAAGGCCGCCCAATGGGGTTGCGTCGTCCTGCTCAAAGGGGCCTTCACCGTGATCGCAGCGCCTGACGGTCAGGCCGTCATCCTGCCGTTCGCGGAGCCGGCCCTGGCGACCGCCGGCACAGGTGACGTGCTGGCCGGCATCGCGGCCAGCCTGCTGGGGCAGGGGCTATCCCCGTTCGCTGCCGCTATGGCGGCGGGTTTTCTGCACGGGCTGGCCGGGACAGTAGCCGCGCAGCGGGCCGGGACAGCGCGCAGCGTGACCGCTGGCAGCGTCCTGGCTGCCCTGCCGGAAGCAATGCGCCAGGTTGAGCATGCCCTGTAGAGAGTTGTGAGAGGCAAGATAAGGAGGGCCGGGTCTACTGTCGGGAGAGGCTCGCCTGGCGCTGCTGGGCGATAGATTTACCCTCTGCGAGCGCATCAGCTACCGGCTCGCCGGTGATGGCTTTCCCCACGTTGGCGTAAGCATCACGCCCGCCGCGCAAAATCCAGCTTCGGGTCTCCCGGCCGCTTCGCGGCGCCTTCCAGATGCCCGCCGCCGCCCCGATGAGCGCGCCGAGCAGCAGCCCGGCCAGCAGAGCGCCTCCGCCCGTGTTTGAACGTTGCATTCTCTAATCTCCGGCGTGCGATCCGCCTTACCGCGTAATGCGAAAGATAGACAGAACTTCCCCCAGTATCGCCGTCAGCCAGGCCACGAAACCGCCAACGCGAATAACCGGATCGGCGACATTATGGCTGAGAAAAGCGGCCGTCCCCTTCATAGTCTTAACGGTGTCATTTGTCTGTTCAAGAATGGGCCTGACCTCGTTCTGTAGCAGATTGATCAGACGGGCCAGTTGAAGGATCAGGATGATGAGCGCGGCGCCTACGAGCAGGCCTTCTAGCGCCAGCAGGATAATCAGAAAATCACGAAAGAGGGCGATCCCGACAGCCGCGCCAGGGCTGAAGAATGCGATGATTATCGCCAGAAAGAAGCCTATGATGAAGAGGGCAAGGAAGAATACCAGCCATCTGACAATCAGGCGCGCATTCGAGCCTGTCCCCCCGGATGCGGTATTTGCCGGGGTGGGCGCTTCAGATTTCGGAGTCGGAGATTGCTCGGGCATAAACACCTCACTGGGATGCCGCGCCCACAGTATAGCGCAAGCGGGGTGGTTCCGGTACTACGCAACCCGGGAAGGGCGAATCAGGAACAGGTGCGCCGCAAGCAGCGCAACCCATGCTCCCGCCGTGGCGGAGAAAACGCGCAGCGCCCCGACCTGCAGCAGATCGAAGCCCAGAAGTGCGCCAGCGAAATGCCCCAGGGTAAATCCCAGCCACGCTGCCAGGAGATACAGGGCCAGCCGTCGCACGTCCCCGCCTACGAGCAGATGAAACAGCGCCCCGTAGATAGTTGCCAGGATGAATGCAAATATAACCGATGGAGTGGGCATCTGACTCTCGCTGGTTGCGGAGAGATGATAGTATCGCCGGTTCTTCCCTCAATGGTACAATGCTAACACAAACAGGGCATGATGCAATTGAGAAAGCCGCTCATCTACTGGAAACCAACCGGTGATACTCCCGCATCTCATCTTCTCCCACCTTCTGGCGGATTACGTCCTGCAGACTGACTGGCTGGTGAAGCGCAAGAGCAGGTTTGTCGTCCGCGAGCTTCGGTCGTGGGATGGGCTGCTCCTCCACGGCTTCATCCTCTGGCTGGTGACGCTGGGAGTTCTGGCAGCTTACGCCGCCGTGCTGTGGCCTTTCATCACCGCCCTGGCGATCTTGCACACCCTTCAGGATGCGTTCAAGACCTGGCTGGGGCCTCGCCCGCCCACCCACCCGATCTATCTCTATTCGCTGGACCAACTGGCTCACCTGATGTTGCTGCTCCTGTTGCAACCCGTTGTCGCGGACCTCATCGTGTCACCACCCGACGCAGCCCAAACGGAGCTTATGCTGTTCGGCGCGGCGCTCATCGCGATCACCCGCTTCTACGAGGTCACCTGGTGGGCCAACTGGCCCGCCACGCTGCCTTACATGAAGCGGTGGCGAATCTGGGGCTATCTCGAACGAATCAGCATGATGCTTCTCAGCGCGATCGGCCTGTGGCACCTGGCTCCGCTGGCGCTTTTCCCCCGCCTCTTCCGCGCCTATGCCCTGGGATATCCGATTACGGCTTCCCGCTACGGGCTGGCCGATCTCTTGCTTGGGATGACTTTTTCGGTGATACTTGGCCTGGCGCTGTAGAAGCGGAACATCAGGAAGGGACACCGCGGTTCACGTCCATGACGCTTATCGATCATCGCGTGCTGATCAACGCCTCTCCCGAGGTCATCTGGGAGCTGTTAGGCGATCTGACTGCGCGGCCCAAGTGGCATACCAACTGTGCGCAGGTCATCATTCTGACAACGCAACGCAGCGGCGTCGGAGTGCGCTGCCGCGTGACCCCCCAGACGGGTCGCGACGTAGTAGAAGAAGTTCTCTCCTGGTACAGCACTCTGGGTTACGAATACACGATCATTGATGGGCCTTATGCCAGCAACCGTGGTCGAATTCGCTTGCGGCCAATCTCAGAAGGGACGGTGGTACAGTGGACCTTCGAGTACCAGCCCAGGGGCATCGGCGGCGGCCTGCGTAACAGGCTGGGACAGGAACGACAGCTCAACTCCGAGATATCCAACAGCCTGAACCGCCTGAAGAAGCTGGTTGAATCTACAGGCATTCGCATGGACGATCTGACGCGCGAGCGCGTTGCCATGCGCCCGGCCCCTACCGTTGAAGAGCGCGCCGTCCTGGCGGAGGATTTCATACGCGCACACCCCTCCCTGAGCGCCGCATCCCAGGAGACAGTGGCCGCCAGAACCCCGGCGCCAGAGGGAGTTCTTGACGCTACCGACGAAGTTGATCTGTCACAGGCGACCGTGGTACATCCGCCGCCGCCTCTCCTGCCGGATAGCGAGCCTCCGCTCACGGAAGAGGATACGCGCCCCCGGGCGGCCCTCGCTGTCGATGCCACAGCCCTCACCCGGCCCGCGAATGCCCCTCCCGATTCTGAGCACATGGCGCCGGATATGCTGGCAATTGTCATGAATGAAGCGTACGAGGAGCCGCCGACAGAACCTGCGAAGCCGGTTGAGATGGAACCTGCTCCGGAGATACCAATTGGCGAGCAGGAGACGATCGACTATGTGCCAGCGCTCTCTCCGGAGGAGCCCCTCCCCGAAAGCGCAGCGCCCACGCCGGACGAGTCCCCCGTTGACGTGCCCACTGAAGACGTGAGCGACCAGCTCATCCAGCCTCCGCTGGCCCAACCAATCGAGACGCTGTTCGAAAAGCTGACATCCGATCTGGAATCTGTTGAACAACCGCAGCCGGCAGAAGCTCCCCCGGCGCCAGAGCAGCCCCCCACCCCTTTGCCGGAACCTGCCATGCCGTCAGCGCGCGCGCCGCTTGCCGAGCCTGAGCCGCTGCCCTCCGTCTTTCAGCAGGAATTCAAGCCCATGGGGCCGAGCATCTGGGATGTTTTCGGTATAACGCCGCCCAGCCAGGCGGAAGCCGAAGCGCAGAGCGTCAGCCCTACGGCAGAGACGGCAACAGAACGCGAGGCGAAAGTGATCGGGGTGGGGGCCGCCCCGCCAGCGGATATCGGCGTTTCGGCCCCGCCTGTATCGCCTTCGCAGTCCCGGCGGTTATTCGCGCCGCGCGCGCGGAAGAACGGGACTCATCCCGGCCTGCGGAAGCAAGGTCGGGGGCACCTCCGCCGACGAAAAGTCAGGCGCTGATGAAAATACAAAAGGACCGCGGGCTATCGCGCGGTCCTTTTTACGCTGGGTGACTGGTGGGATTCGAACCCACGATCTTCTGGGCCACAACCAGATATGTTAACCCCTACACTACAGTCACCATGCTCGGGATGGTTGCAGTATAGCATACGCTCCCGGTAATTTCCAGAGTCAGTTCGCCGGTTTGATTGCCACGAGGACGAGCGCTTCGCTGCGTGCATAGCGCCGTATAGCCCATTTCATAGTGAATCCTGCGGCGGTAACCGGCTCCCAGACGTCTGGCGGGAGCGGTCCACGCTGCCCGGTCACGCGGTAGGCCGTCTCCAGTGCTCTTGCAGGCAGCCCACCGCCTGTCAGCACTCCGCTTATCACGACAACCAGTCGCCCCCCCGGCTGCAAGACCCGGAATACCTCGGCAAGGGTGTCGGGATGCAGAATGAAATCGGCAGGGAACGTGCACAGGGCCGCTGGAAAACTGCTGTCGGCAAACGGCAGAGCCTGCCCGGCTCCCCGCACCAGCATCGGCGATATCCGCTGACGAAGCAGTTTGCGCCGGGCGATGCGCCCCATGAAGGGAGACAGATCAAGTCCCACCGAGGTCACGCCAGCAGTTCGCAGATCAAGCTGGAGGTCGCCCGTCCCGTGAGCCAGCTCCAGGACACATGCGCCCGGCTCAACCCCCAGGAACGGCAGCGCGGCCCGCTGCCAGGAGCGCCAGTCTCCCAGCGAGACAAGCCAGCTCACTACATCGTAGGTCCAGGCCAGCTCGTTATACAGCAAGCGAAATCCCAGGGCGACCAGCGCCCACCAGATACGCGCCAGCACAGGATGGCCCTACGAAAGGTCCGCGAATGACATCAGCCGGATACCTTCGGCTACCACAACTTCTTTTGCCGAAGGGTGCGTCAGCCACTTAAGCTCGCCTTCGCGCTGAACGTTATAGACGCTGTCAAGATCATTTGCGTAACCGGGATGGCACATCAACTCGGTCACACCGTCCCCGGGCAACGTCGTAAGAATCGTCAGCAGTTCCCCCAGGATGGCAGTGCGATCGTAGAACGTATCAACGAAGCGGTCCGGCCATATCACGTCCGACGCCTCCGCCGCGAGCGCATGCAGCTCTTCTGCAATCTGGCGACGCTGAAACGGCGAGAGGCCCTCCAGTATCCAGTGAGAGCTCGTTGCCAGCGCAGTATCCATCAGGATCGGGCGGCGCAGCGGAAGGCCGTACTCGCGGGCGAGAGCCAGCATCACCCGGAACGCGGCGGGAAACATAAAAACGGCATGGTGGTGTGAGTCCAGATGTGTGGGAGGCCGGCCAGCGAGGGCGATAAAACGGGCGACCTGGGCGCGCAATTCGGCTTCGATTTGTTCTGGCTGCCACCCGACAGCGAACGGAGCCAGGCCGGGAGCGGGATGGAACCGGCCATCCACCAGCAGGGAAGATACCTCACCGGTCGCTGAAACCGGCCTGCCGCTGGTCAGGTTCAGGTGCAGCCCCACCCCCAGAAAGGGCGCCTGTTCTTGTTGCTGATCAAGCCCGGGGCCGGCTTCGGGGTGGTTGATCATAGCCGTTGTCGAGGTCACAATACCGTGAATATGTGCCTCGATAATCCCTTTGTTGATTCCGGCCGTCCGGCCAAAATCGTCAGCGTTCACGATCAATGCAGGCACTGCTGACCCTCTCGCTTTCCGCCAAATCCCGGTGATTTACGCGCGATCTTGCATCACATCCCGCAGCACATCAGGGCGGTCGGTGATGATCATGTCCACGCCCATTGCCAGCAGCGCGCGCATACGCTCCGGCTCATTGACAGTCCACACATTGACGCGTTGCCCCTGCCGCCGTCTGCCGGCCAGATACTCCGGCGTGACCCGTGATTCGTGCGGGTGGTCTGCCTCAGGCTGCACGCCGTGCAATATCGCGCCGGACAGACGGCGCGCTATCCACGAAGATGTTGGCTCGCGCAGCAGGCCCAGCGCCAGATGCGGCGCAATACGGCGCATTCGGCGCAAACGGAGCGGATTGAAGGAGGAGACGATCACGCGCTCTGCCATGCCGTGCCGCTCCACAAGAGCAACGACGGCCGCTTCCAGGCCGTCAGCGCGCACATCCACCCCCTTGAGTTCGACATTGATCAGCAGCCGGGCGCCAATCGCTTCAAATACTTCAGCCAGCGTGGGGATACGCTCGCCAGCGAACGCGCTCCCGGCGCGACTGCCGGCATCCAGCTCCTTGATTTCAGCCAGGGTCCTGGCCCGGACTGGCCCGCTCCCGTCCGTAGTCGCATCCACAGTGCTGTTGTGAATGACGACAATATGTCGATCGCGGGTGAGCATCACATCCAGCTCAACCCCGTCCGCGCCGTAACGCGCCGCCAGATCAAACGCCGCGATCGTGTTCTCCGGCGCATCGTGGCGAGCGCCGCGGTGGCCGAAGTTGAGCGTACGGCCTCCATAGAAGGCTTCCAGCGGCAGCATGTTCCAGCGCCTCCCCCGGGGAGCGATAGCCGGGCGCTAATCCTCTATGAGGAGCTGCACCTGACCATCCTGCACGCGAGTATCAAAGTGCCGCACCGGCCTGACGGCGGGCGGAGCCAGCACCCTGCCATCCCGGATATCGAAGCGCGCGCCATGCCGCGGACACTCAATCGCGTAACCGTCGAGCGTCCCGTCGGCCAGCGGGCCGCCATCATGCGTACAGATATCCTCAACCGCGTAATAGGTGCCGTCAACATTGAACACCGCTACGTAGTGTTCCCCGACGTCGAAGACCTCGCGGTCGCCCGGCCCAAGCGCTTCTGTTTCGATAAGCGACACCCACTCTGCCATATCACCTCACCTCCAACATTAAAAAGCTATTCATCATCTTCGCCGGTCCAGTGCGTGAGGCCGTAAGCGCCCGCCTTAAGCACCTTAAGCGCCAGCAGCGCGCATTTGAGACGCACCGGCGTCAGCGGAATGCCGAGCATATCCAGCACATCCTGCTTATCAATGTTGCGCAGTTCCTCCAGCGTTTTGCCGATCATCTCCTCGCCAAGCATCGACGCCGACGCCTGGCTGATCACGCATCCCTCGCCGTCCCAGCCGACCGCAGCGACGCGCCCCGCCTCGTCAAGCTGCACGGTCAGGCGGAGCCGGTCGCCGCACAACGGGTTGTCATCTTCATAATCGATATCGGCGGGGTGCAGGACACCCCGGTTGCGCATGTTCTGCCCATGATCGACGATCATCTCTCGGTAGAAATCATCCATCGCGGATACGCGCCTCCCTAGAGCGCGAACTTGCTTACGACGTTATTGAGCGCCTCAATCAGGGTATCAACTTCGGCGAACGTATTATACAGGTAAAAGCTGGCCCGGGCAGTCGCCGCCACGCCGAATTTCTCGTGCAGCGGCATAGCGCAGTGATGGCCCGCTCGCACGGCAATCCCTCCGGCGTCAAGAAGCTGCGCGATATCATGGGGATGCAGCCCCTGCATCGAGAAGGCCGCCACGCCACCTTTACGCTGCGCCGCCGGCCCATACACCGTCAGGCCGGGAACCTCGGCCAGCCGATCCAGAGCGTACGCCGTGATCTGCTGTTCATAGGCATGGATCCTGTCCATACCCACCGCAGTCAGGTAATCGACCGCCGCCCCCAGGGCAACACCATCTCCAATGCTGGGCGTCCCCGCTTCGAATTTATAGGGCAGATCGTTCCACTCGCTGCCGGAGAGGCGCACGCGACGAATCATGTCCCCCCCGCCCATGTAGGGCGGCATCGCCTCCAGCAGGGCGCGCTTGCCATAGAGGACGCCAATCCCCGTCGGGCCAAGCATTTTGTGCCCGCTAAAGACCAGGAAGTCCACGTCTAACGCCTGCACATCAACCGGCAGGTGCGGCACACTCTGGGCCGCATCCGCGAGCACTAACGCTCCTGCGGCATGGGCTTTATCCACCAGTTCTCGCAGCGGGTTGATAGTGCCCAGCACATTCGACATGTGTGTGACTGCCAGCAGCCGGATCGGCTCTGTGCGCAGGAGGCGGTCGAACGCCTCCATATCCAGCAGGCCGTCAGGCAGCACCGGCACGGCCACCACCTTTACCCCGGTCTGCTGGGCGAGAAGCTGCCAGGGCACGATATTGGAGTGATGCTCCATCTCCGTGATCAGGATCGCATCGTCCGGTCCCAGATTGGTCCGCCCCCATGTCGCCGCAACCAGATTGATGCTCTCAGTCGTGTTACGGGTGAACACAATCTCCCGCCACGATGCTGCGTTGATGAAGGCCCGCACTTTTTTGCGCGCCCCTTCGTAGGCTTCCGTCGCCTGCTCGCTCAACTGGTAGATGCCCCGGTGAACATTCGCGTTCATTTCGCGATAATACTGGTCCAGGGTCTCGATCACCCGCTTCGGTTTCTGGCTGGTCGCGGTGCTATCCAGGTAGACCAGCCTGACACCCGGGCGGACTTCCTGCTGCAAGATCGGGAAATCCTCCCGAATCTTCTCGACATCAAAGCTCTTTTCTGCGACACCATAGTTCTGGTCCATTGCTGCCCCATTCTATTCTTCCGGCAGAATCAGCACTTCCTGAACATCGAACAGACCATCAGCAGCGCGGGGGGAATCACCCGTTACCGGCAGGCGCGTCAGGTCTGGATATGCGTACAGCCCCAGCACAAGCTGGTACGTCCCGGGCGGCAGTTCAGCCTCGGAGAGATCGAGAATCGCCCGCTGCCATCCCCGCCCATTCTGCGGCCATTGTGACGTCAGCATGGGCGGGCTGATCGGGCCGTCCCACTGGGCGGCACCCTCTCCTCTGGCATCAAGCAGATGTACGAACAACGTATAATCGGCCCGCCCGGTATCAAGTGCCTGCCAGTAGGTGTCTACGACAATGGCCGTCGGCTCCTGCGCTACATTGAGCGCAACGAGACGCATTCTACCGCCAAAATCAGCGAGCCGCGCCTGACGATCGTCGCATGATATCAGGCGTGGCGTCGCGATTAGCGCCGATCGACAGTCCTGCTCGCCCGGCATCAGTGTGCAGCCGGCTCCCGTGCGCGGGTCAGCGCGCAGAATCGCCCGCTGAAACCCCTGCTCCAGCGGCTGGCCGGAACTGCTCCACATATGAGGCGCAGCACCAGCCGGGACATAGAACGACTCGGATTGCCCGCCGAGGTCCAGCTTTACCCACCGATCCAGCAGCCAGCCATCGGCCTCGAACACCCAGCAGTATTCGCCCGCTGCCGGGACATAGGCCGACATAGTCAGATCATCGGCCATCCAACGGGCGCCGTCACTATCCGATACAGCCCAACCGCCCGCCACCGCCAGCGCGACTTCTCCCGGGGGCGGCCCATCAGCGACTTCGAAGATCGCAACCTCAGCATCGGTATAAACTGGCGGGCCGAGCACGCTCTGAAGATGCTCCGCCATAATCTCACCGTCGCCAAAGCGCCTGTGCACGACGACGACTCTGGCCTCACTCGCGCGGATGATGGCGGCGCTCAGTTGCGGGGACAACGCCGGCGCCAGCGCATCAGCAGGCGGCAGCGCTGCCGCGTTCACAAGCGCCAGCATTGCCGGATTGGCCGGAGTGCTGCGGACAACGTGGCCGGCCAGAACCGGCTGGTGATGCGCGGTCTGGTAGTAAAGGAGCCAGCGCGTCACAAAAAAGTCGTCCGCCGGGAGATCGAGCACTGGCAGAATCTCGTCGCTGGCATACCGCTCCGCCAGCGTCGAAAAATAGGATGGTATGGGAGCTTCCGTAACCGGGAACGGGAAAAAGAGCGTATATTCCACGAGCACGATTCCGGCCAGCGCCATCGTGACGCCGCCCTGTATAACGGGCTGCCGGAGGCCGCTCCACCGCTCCAGCAGCGCGGCGAAGCCAAGCGCTGCCAGTGCCGCCAGCGCCACGCCGGTCAGCATATTCAGCCGGCCGGGGGTTCGCCCCATGCCCAGGCCGGGCAACATCGCATAGGGGCTGTAGGGTAGCACAATATGCGTCGTGATATCGTCCTCCGCGTTCACCGTGACTACCTGGTCAGCGATCTTGAGGACAGGGCCGAGAGACAGGAGTCCCGCCACCAGCGCCACAGAGAGCCACGGCAGAGCTATCGCCCGCCGGTACCACAACGCCGCGCCAGCCAGCACGATAGCCACCACACCCAGGTATGCAGACGCCTCAATCGTATTGTCGCCCAGGACATCCCATGCCCAGGGAGGCAACAAGCCCAGCCCGCTGAATACCGGGTTGAACGGGCTGGGCGTGATGAACGCCAGCAAATCGGCGCTGTACTGGATGACGCCTTCTCCCTGCAAGCCCACTGTCGTCCCCTCAAGGTACGCCACCAGCAGCGGGCCGTAAAAGATCAGGAGGCCGAATACAGTGGTGAACAGCAGGCCGCCCAGCGGCCGTGCCAGATCTCGCCAGTTCTGTCGCTCCCGCCAGACCAGCGCGACCAGCGCTACCGCGGTAAGAGGTATCAGCTCGTAAGCCAGATTCGTGGGGTACGTTGCCGCCGTCAGGGTGAAAAAGACGCCGGCCAGGACCCCTGCTCGCCAGCTCCTGGCTCGCCATAGCCGGGCCAGACTCCAGGCGTAAAGCAGCAGCCAGATATTGGTCACCAGGGTGAGATGCCCGGCAGTGGCATGGCCCATTCGCGTCGGAAAAGCAGTTATGACCAGCCCTCCCAGCAGCGCCGCCGGTTGCTTACGGGTAAGCTCCCAGCACAGCAAATATCCCGCCAGCCCGGTCAGAACGCTGGCTGTCAGAAAGGTCAGGTTGTAAGCCGCCAGCGGAGGGAAAAGCAAGGCAAACGGGAGGCCGGCCAGGTGGGCCATCGGGGCCGCCCACTGAACGGAGCTGAAGAAGCCATCTGGATACGCGAGCAGCGGCTGGTAGGCCGGGTGCATCCCATGCAGGAGCGCTTCTTTGGTCCACCAGATCAGCCGCACCGCCTCAAATGCGTCGCCATAAGGCGCGCCAGCAGCGTGGGTGCTCAGGTGGAGCACAACAGGATAAGTCAGGAGCAGCGCCGCCAGCGTAAAAAATGATGCCGGCAGCACGCCATGCCTGACCCATCTGTATCGCCACAGGCCCTGCACCCGCTGCATGATTCGCCTGACTTTCTGCGTCCCGAAGCCGGCGACCGAGTCCACTGCACCGCCGGACAAAATGTCCTCAGGAGTTCTCAGGCCAACACGTGGAGCAGTTTGGCTTCAATCGACGCCTGCAGCCGGTCCCGGACACCTTCAAAGGGAATACGGGTCATAATCTCGCCGAAGAAGCCGTCTACGGCCAGCTTCTCCGCTTCAAGCCGGGGAATGCCGCGACTCATCAGGTAGTAGATCGGCTCTTCTTCAAGCTGACTCAGGGTAGCGGCATGCGTGCAGCGCACGTCGTCCGCCATAATTTCCAACCCCGGGATGCTGTCCGCGCGACACTCGCGGCTGAGCATCAGATTGCGATTAGCCTGAAAACCGTCCGTCTTCTGCGCGACCGGCTGGACATGAATCATGCCCTGCCAGACGCTGCGCGCTGAATCGGTCAGCGCGCCCTTGTACAGCAGATCGGATGTGGTATTAGGCGCATTGTGGTTCTGCTGTGTGTCGTGATCCATCAACTGGTTTTTGTCAGCGAAATACAGGCCGCTCATCCGACCGCTTGCGCCCTGTTCATCCAGGTCCACTTCCATGAAGGCCTTGAAAAAACGCCCGCCCATCGAGCCGACGATCCAGTCCAGCGACCCGTTCCGGCGGACCCGCGCCCGCTGGTGGCTGAATTCGTACATATGGCGACCCCAGCTCTGCAGGGAGACATAACGCAGTTGGGCGCCCTGGCCGACGATAATTTCTGTAGCTCCGATGAAGGCCGCCTGCTGTTCCAGTGTTGGCGAGCCGTACTCGTGCATAACCGTGACTTCGGCGCCTTCATCCAGCACAATCAGGATATGGCCGAGCGTCAGGCCCGCCGATGCCACATAGAACACACTGTGCAGCGGCAACTCAACCTGGCATCCGCGCGGCACATACAGAAAGACGCCGTGCGTCCAGAGGGCGCCGTGAAGGGCGGCGAATTTGCCATCTTCCGGTCTGACCGCTGTTGTCATCAGGTGTTGCTGCACCAGCTCCGGGTACTGTTGAACGGCCGTGTGCATATCGGTAAAGAGGACACCCTGTCGGGCCAGGGCCGGATCAAGCTGCCGGGCCGCCGTCGAAGAATCCAGCAGGGCAACCAGCCCGCCCTGCCGATCGCCAAGCAGAGGCGCATAATGCTCGGCAGGAATCGTCTCCAGGCTCCCTTCCGCCCCCGGCAGGACCAGCCGCCCGGCTTCGGCCCACTTCAAACGACGATAATCCGTCCGCCGCCATGCCTCATCCGTGGTTGAAGGCATGGGCATCCCTTCATAGGCTTCCCATGCCGCCAGCCGGCGCTCCAGCAACCAGGGCGGCTCGGCCAGACGACTGCTCAGGGCTTCGATATCCGCCCGTGTGAATTCGGGGGCCGCGGACGC
>JARKNX010000209.1 GCA_029976025.1 Aggregatilineales bacterium
TGCGCCGAGGCCAGGAGGCCGGAGAAAACGGTGTGGCGGCGGACCTCAGTCCGCCGTCGTCACTTCCAGGCAATCCGGCGACAGGCCGCACCGTGTTCCGGCGGCTACTTGCGGCTCAGCATGAAGGCGATCGCGCCGGAATAGTCTGTCGTGCCCGGACGGGTGGCGTAGTAGACCCGCTGCGTTTCCTGCCAGCCCTCCCGGCTCAGGTCGGCGATGATCTTGAAGATCTGGGGAATCGTCACGGGATCGTCGAAGTTCGCCCATCCGCTGGTGTGGGCGGCGTGGAACCCGACCGAGACCTGCCACCAGCCGTCCCCGACCGGGAGGGTCCTGATCTGAGCGCCGGTCAGCCGGGAGCCATTCTGGGCGGCCTTGAGCCAGGCCGTGTCGAAGCCGGAATCGGGCTCCGGCGGCGCGCGGCGCGGGGCATCCGGGCGGCGGACGTAGGACAGGCTCAGGCAATCCTCCAGGCCCCCTGCCCGCCCGGCCAGCGTCCAGCCAATCCGGGCCAGGGCTTTGTCCATCCGGGCCAATTCCTGCCCGTCGACCAGATCGGCCACCTGGCGGACGGTCGTCCCGCCCGCCGAGCGCAGGATCACGCCCATGTGCCAGCGCTGATCCGGGGCCGGCTTGAGACGCAGCGTGCAGGCGTGAAAGGCCGGGTCCAGGAAGTCGTGCTTGAGGAATTCCCGGTACCACAGGGGCGCGCGCCGCTGGTCCGCCGGAGCAGGCCCGGCCTCGGACTGGCGCGGGTTGTTGCGCCGGGCGTAGACCCAACGCCCGATCAGGCCAACCACGATCAGGGCGGCCAGCAGCAGCGGGACGGCAGACTCCATGACGCTACGCTCTCCTTGGATGGAACAGCCCCCATTATATGCACAACGCGGGCTGGTGCCGACCCGCGCCGGGAGGCAGGAGGCCGCGTAGCTTCGCCGCACCGAGGCCAGAGAAAGCAACCAGCAGCGCCCTTGTCCGGCGCGATCGGGTCTTGCGATTGGCATGGCAGGCCAGGGCTACTATACTCCCCTTGTACCGCAAGGAGCCGAGCATGAGACTCATGCTGAGACACCTTACGCTGATGCTTTTGCTGGCGACGATAGCCGTGGGAAACGCCTCGCCAATCAACGGGCAAAATGGCAGCGCGGAATTACGCTATGCGTACATCCTGCTGCAGCCTGCTTCCGCCACCTCTGACGAGATCACGATCCGTGTAGAGGCCACGCCAACGATCAGCCGCACCTCGCCAAGAGTGACAAACGGCAAGATTGCGTTTGCCTCCAACCGGGATGGAGACTACGAAATCTACACCATCAATCCGGATGGCTCGAATGTGCAGCAACTCACCTTCAATGAAGCCAATGATACACAGCCGTCCTGGTCACCGGACGGAACGCGGATCGCATTTGTGTCTGATAGGGACGGGGAAGAAACAGGCTATCAAATCTACGTGATGAATGACGATGGAACTGACCAGATCCGGATCACATATTCCGATGATCGTGAGTGGTTTCCAACGTGGTCGCCGGACAGTTCCATGCTGGCCTTTTCAGCAGAAGACGGCCCCTGTATGGCAAACATCTACTTCATCAACGTGGATGGGACCAACCGGCGGAAAATCACCAACGCCGAGGCCTGTCAGGAATTCTTCGTGTCCTCCTGGTCGCCCGATGGAACACGCCTCGCGCTTACCTCGAACTTCGGGGCTGAATCTCAGTCGGCGATCTTTGGCACCCA
>JARKNX010000095.1 GCA_029976025.1 Aggregatilineales bacterium
GGTCGGACAGGACGATTTCCCCGCGGGCCAGCGCCGGCGCGATGACCTCGGCAACGTGCTGGGCGCGGGCGGCCATATACAGCAGCGCCTCGGTTCGCGGCGCCAGCTCGCGGTTGGCGGGGTCGAGGAGCATATCGCGGATCTTATCTCCCAGCTCCGTCCCGCCCGGTTCCCGCGTACAGCGGACGACATGGCCCCGCCGGCGGAGGTGCTCCGCCAGCAGGCCAAGTTGGGTAGTCTTGCCGCTGCCGTCGGGCCCCTCGAAAGTAATCAGCAGTCCGGCCACTATTCCACCACTTTGACCGTTTTCAGCATATAATCCTCCGGCCCGGAAATGTGCAGCCCGGCTTCCTGCAGGCGCTGACAGTAAGCGATGACCTCCTCGGAAATCCTCTCCCCCGGGCAGAGCAGCGGGATGCCGGGAGGATAAAAAGTTATGATTTCAGCGCAGACGCGGCCGGCCGCCTGCTTGAAGGGGATAGTCTTCGTATGGCCGAACAGCGCCTGCCGGGGCGACAGCACCTGTTCGGGCACGGCAGGAAACCCCAGGCGGTAAGCGTCCTCGACTGCGGAAAAATCCTGTTTGCCGGCATGGTTCGCCGCCAGCTTCGCCAGCGCCGCCACCATCGCCCGGGCCTCGGCCTCGCCGTCGCCCAGAGTGATGAGAAACAGCACGTTGTACATATCGGACAGTTCCACCTGCACCCCGTACTTGTGGCGCAGGATGCGCTCCGCCTCAGCGCCCCGGAGGCCCAGGCCCTTGACCGTCACCGTAACCTTCGTAGGGTCAAGGCCGTATACACCCGGCGCGCCGAGCTTGTCGGCGCCGAAACAGTACAGTCCGGGAATCTTGTTAATCTCCGCCCGCACCCACTCGGCCAGCCCGATCGCCCGCTCCACCAGGCGGCGGCCCTCGGTGGCCAGTTGCATCCGGGCCACATCCAGCGACGCCATGAGAATATAATTCGGGCTGGTCGACTGGACGAGCTGCAGCATCGCCTTGAGGCGGGGCACGCTCACCCGGCCCTCGCGGCAATGGACCATCGAGCACTGGGTCAGCGCCCCTACAATCTTATGGGTGCTCTGGGCGCAGATGTCCGCCCCTGCATCCAGCGCCTGCAGCGGCAGCCGGGGAGAAAAATGCAGGTGCGGGCCGTGGGCCTCGTCCACCACCACCGGCATATTGTGATCATGAACGATATCGACAATCCGGCGCAGGTCGGTGGCCACACCGTAATAAGTAGGATTGATGATCAGCACGCCCTTGGCGTCCGGATGGCTGTGGACGGCTTCCTCAACCGTCTCCGGCGTCACTCCCATCGCCAGGCCGAGGTCCCTGTCCACCTCGGGGCGCATGAAAACAGGTATCGCCCCGTTCAGACTCACTCCGCCGATAATCGACCGGTGGGCGTTGCGGGGCACGATAATCTTATCGCCAGGGCCGGCGACGGTCAGAATCATCGCGTAAATGCCGCCGGTCGTACCGTTGACGCTAAAAAAGCTGTGGTCGGCGCCGTAAAGCTCGGCCGCCAGATCCTGGGCCGCCTTGATGCAGCCGTGCGGCTCGTGCAGATCGTCCAGCTCGGGCAGCAGCGCCAGATCGAGAGCCAGCGCCGCCCGGCCGAGAATACTCTCCAGCCGGGGGTGCATCCCCTTGCCAAGCTTGTGTCCCGGTGTATGATAAGGAATCACTCCGTCGTCGACATAGTGGCTCATTGCCGCGAGCAGAGGTGTATCTTCTTGCGTACAGGGCAACAACTTCACCTCCCAGGGTTCGGCGCAGGAAAAGCACTTATTGCATGGGACGGCTGTCCCTAGTGTAAGCACTATCCGGAGAAATCATAATTAATTGTATCATAGTGCCTGCTGCTATACAATAAACAGATACCCCAGATACACTTAACCCCTGCCGGAACGGCAGGGGGTGCTTGCTTTCCTTATCAGCCTTAATCCAGACGCAGATAATCGCCGGCCGCCGTTCCCGTCTCGGTCAGCGTCCCCGGCGGCAGCTCAACCACATAGCGGCTGCCCCGGCAGACCATCATCCGCCGCGGTCCCAGCCAGGCCGCCGTCTGCGTCACCTTGCCGTCGCCGTCCGCGAACACGACATCGATCGGGTAATTCATCCCGAAGGTGTGGATACCGTCGCACGGCCTGATGACCAGCCCCTCGCCGGCCGCCAGGCATTTCGTCCCCAGCAGCCCGCGCAACCGGGAAAAGAAGCCAGCCGCCAGCCGCGCGTTCCGGGCCAGCGTCTTGCCTGTCGTAA
>JARKNX010000059.1 GCA_029976025.1 Aggregatilineales bacterium
AAGAGACGGGGATCACCCGGTCAACCGCCGTGCTGTACAGCTCTACGATAACCTGCTGGCAGGCCGGGGTCATGGCGCCCACGACTTTGGGGGTGTTGCGTGTCCCATACTTTTCGTTACCGGGATCGACGCGCTCCGGCGAGAAGGCGATGAAGACGTCCTGGCCCACGGTGAGGCCGCGCTGTTCGGTCAGGCGGGGGACAATGACTTCCTCAGTCGTGCCAGGGTAGGTTGTGCTCTCCAGGACGACGATCATATCCCGGTGCATGAGCGGCGCGAGCGAATCCGCCGCGGCGTAAATGTAGGACATATCGGGGTCTTTGGTCTTGCGCAGCGGGGTGGGGACGCAGATCAGGACGGCATCCATCCGGGCCAGCTCGTCGTACTGCGTGCTGGCCCGCAGCCGGTCCGCCGTCACCAGTTGGGCGACCCGTTCGGTGGCTACATCGGGGATGTAGCTCTTGCCCGCGTTCAGCGCCTCCACTTTGTTAGCCAGCGGGTCTACGCCCAGCACGCGGAAGCCGGCCTCCGCGAATTCCACCGCCAGCGGCAGGCCAACATAGCCCATCCCGATAACGCCCACCTGCGCTGTCCGGTTCTTTATCTTCTGAAGAAGAGTCTCCTGACTCATATGTTGGACTTGCTCCTTTAAGGATCGGCTTTATGCCGCTCTTACTGCCTCTGATTGAAACACGGGGCATAGTGTACTGCCAGCCCGCCATTCTGACTACTGTCGTCCCCTGCCTTTCGCCCTCCGCTGCCCGCCTGGAGACAGTTGCATTTCGCCCCCGCTGCTGTAGAATGACAGATGCCCGACCGTCTTCATTGACAAGTTCCGCGATGGTGCTCTATGAGCGACCAGCTTCCTCCCTCCGGGGCCTCCGGATCAGGCCCGCAGCCGTACCAGCCCCAGTGGCAGCCCGCCACGCGCCTGATGGTGACGGTGTTCATGATCATCGCCGGGATCGCCGCGGTGGCTTTGCTCCGCCCGGTGCTGGAGATGCTGGTCTTCGCCTTCCTGATCACTTTTCTGATGTACCCTCCCGTGGCGATTCTGCGTCGCCGGCTGCGGCTGCCCTGGACGCTGAGCGTGGTGCTGCTGTTCCTGATACTGGGGGTGGTGGTCATGGGCTTCGTGCTGATGGCCATCCCGGCCCTCATGAGCGGCATCAACGGCCTGATCAAGCTGGGCGAGGATGCCTACGCGCAGCTCCGTGTGACCCTGAGTGAATATACGCCGGAGCAGGGGGAGATCATGCTGGCCGGCCTTCGCGTGGACCTCAACCCGCTGCTGCTGCCGCTGCAATCCTTTGTGCTGGGGGGGCTGCAGTTTGGCGCCGGGGTGGCCGCCCCGCCTGACGATCTCTCCGCGCTGGCGTCGAACACGATCAGCCTGCAAGACCTGTTCCAGGGCATCATGGGCGTCCTCGGTCCGGTCACCGGGACGGTGACCTCGGCTATCTCCACCGTGGCCGGGTTCGTCGCCAGCCTGTTTCTGGCGATCTTCGTGGCCTTCCTGGTGCTGCTGGACTGGCCCCGGACCCAGCGGAAGCTGCTCAACAGCGTGTCGCCGCCCTACCGCCGGGAAATCCGCCTGCTGGTGGAGCGCCTGCAGATGGTGTGGAACGGTTTCTTCCGCGGGCAGGTGACGCTGGGCTTTCTGATCGGGTTTATGACCTGGCTGCAGCTCACCCTGATGGGCATCCCGGAGCAGGTGCTGCTGGCCGCCCTGACCGGTCTGATCTCCCTCATACCCACTATCGGCGGCTTCGTTTCGCTGATACCGCTGGCGCTGGTGCCCCTGCTTCAGGGATCGACGGTCTTTGTCGAGATGCCGTACGGCACTCTGGCCTTGCTGGTGGTCGTGATTAACCTGGTTATCGCCCAGATTATCTGGAATCTGGTGGCGCCCAAGATTCTGGGGGATGCGGTGGACCTGCCGCTGCCCGTGATCATTGTCGGGGTGCTGCTGGGCGCGGCCGTCGGGGGGGCGCTGGGGGCATTTCTGGTTACACCCATCGTCGGCACGGCCCGCGTCATCGTCATCTACCTGATGGCCAAAGTGCGCATGCAGAATCCGTTCCCCGACGAGGTATAGGGCGCCTGGATGCCCACACCCCGCGGGCCTCGCCCCCTTTCGCCTCCCCACCACCGCCAAAATCGCCTATACTCTGTACGTAGATGATCGCGGCGTGAGATAGAGGATGCGGGCATGAGGCTGACTGAAGAAGCGGCGAAACGCGCCCTTCAGGACTTGCTGAGGGATTACGACCAGCTTCAGCCGGAAGATCGCAGGCAGATGAGCGAGGCTAGCGTCGTCCGGCAGTTCATCGATCGGCTGCTGCGCGATGTCCTCGGCTGGCCTATCGAGGACCCGGCCCGCTACAAATACGAGCTGGTGACGCAGGTCGGGCGGCCTGATATCACTCTGATCCCGGAAGCGGGCGGTATGATCTTCATTGAGGCCAAGCGCTTCGGCGCCCTCAAGGAGCTGGTAGAAGCCCGCCGGACTGTCCGCGGCGTGATCACGCCGGGGCAGTTGTCGCTGCCCGGCATGGCTGTTGATCGCACCCCCGAGGAGCAGCAGGCCATCAACTACGCCTTCGCCAACGGCGGCGAATGGGCTATCCTGACTAATTTCGAAAAGCTGCGTCTGTTTAACGCCCGACGCGACTGGCTGGTGCTCTCTTTTGAGCGTCCGGCGGCATACCTGGACGAATTCGATCTGCTGTGGGAGCTTGCCTATCCCAATATCGCTAGCGGCAGACTGAGCGTCCTCTCCAATCAGCGTGTCACTGCCGAGGTGGACACCGACTATCTGAAGTTCATCAATGAGTGGCGGGAGAGGCTGGCGCAGGACCTGGTGACGCACCGCGCTCAAAACCCCTGGGCCTTCCATGCCAACGGGGGCATCAACCTGCCAGAGCTGCGGGCCGTGGTGCAGCGCATCATCGATCGGCTGGTGATTATCCGCTTCGCCGAAGATCATCTGGTCGTGCCGCCGGGGACGCTGCGCGGCCTGTACGAGTTGCGCCAGCAAAATCAGTACAGCGATCTTGATCAGATGCTCGATACGCTGTTCCGTCGCTTTGACCAGGCGCACAACTCTGCCCTGTTCGCCTACGGGCTGGCCGATGACGCCGTCTTCAGCGATGATATCCTGATCGCCCTGCTGCGCCGGCTGTACGAAGCCCGCTACCGCTCCATGTCGCCCGATATCATGGGCAACACCTACGAGCAGTATCTGGGTAAGGCGCTGGCGCTGACCGACGGCGGCGTGACCACCCGCGATAACCTGGAGACGCGCAAGAAGCAGGGCAGTTACTACACGCCGCAGGTCATCGTCCGCCATCTGGTGGATACCACGCTGGGCCGGGTGCTTTACGGCACGGTGAATGGAAAGCCGGACGGCGAGCCTGTCCCCGGCGAGGCGCGCAAGACCAGCCGCGATATCCGCGACCTGCGCGTCCTGGACAGCGCGTGCGGCAGCGGCTCCTTTCTGATTTACGCCTACGAAGTGCTGGCCGACTTCTACCAGAGCGAGATCGCCCGCCTGCAGGCGGATATGCTGCGCCGCGCCGATGCGCTGGCCGCGGCGGGAGTCAGCCCCTTCGATCGCGAGCTGGCGCTGGCCGATGAGCGGGTGGAGCTGGAGCGTATCCGCGATTATCCGCGCCTGATCCTGGAGACGCACCTCTACGGTGTGGACCTGGACCCGCAGGCTGCCGAGATCGCCGTCGTCAACCTGATGATGCGCGGCATGGAGCGCCGTCAGCAGGAGAAGCGGCTGCCGCTCCTGCTCAACCAGAATATCAAGGTCGGCAACGGTCTGGTTGGGCTGCGGCCCGATGACCCGCGCCTGGCGGAGCACGCCGCCGGGATCGCCGCCGTCCGCCGCCTGCGCGAGCGGCTGGTGCAGACCCCTAACGGCCCGGAGCATGACGCTATCATCGCCGATCTGGAAGCGGCGGGTGCGGCGCTGCGGGGGGCGCTGGACGCGCACACAGCCCCGCACTTCACCGATCTGGAGCATATCAGCCCCTTCCACTGGGGAATCGAGTTCCCGGAAGTGTTCTTCGACGCCGACGGCGCGCCGCTGGACAACCCCGGCTTCACCATCATCATTGGTAACCCGCCGTGGGAGATTCTCAAGCCCGACCTGCGCGAGTTCTACGCCCAGTTCGACCCCGACATCGAGAGCAAGCTCAACCGGGCGCAGGTGGAGCGGCGCATCGCGCAGCTTCAGTTAGAGGACCCGCGCCGTGTGGAGTTGTGGGAGACGCAGAAGCGCACGATTGAGGAAACCGCCGCTTATATCCGCCGGTCGCCGGACTACACCCGGCAGGGCAAGGGCGACACGGCGACGCACAAGCTGTTCCTGGAGCGGATGTACGGCCTGCTGGCGGACCGAGGGCGGCTGGGTTATGTAGTCCCGTCGGGCATTTACACCGACCTGGGCACGAAGGGCCTGCGCGAGATGCTGCTGAATGAGGGCAACATCCAGTACATCTACAGCTTCAGCAACGAGCGCTTCTTCTTCCCCGGCGTGCATCACTCCTTTAAGTTCGTGCTGCTGGGCGCACAAAAAGGGCCGCAGACGGACGGCTTCTGGTGCGCGTTCCGCTTCAACCCGCGCGTGGCCGTTGCGCCGGACGACCTGCCGGCGTTCCTGGCCGACCCGGCCAACCTGATCTACATGCGGCGCGACTCGTTGGAGCGGTTCAGCCCGGACAGCCTGAGCATGATGGAGTTCCAGACCCGGCGGGATTACGAGGTGGCGGAGAAGGTGTACGATGGCTGGCCGCTGCTTGGACCCCAACCTCACCCTAAATCCCTCTCCGTTGACGGAGAGGGACTTGAAGACGCTTCACCAATGTCCGTTGACGGAGAGGGACTTACCGCTCGCGGAGAGGGGCTTCAAGGTGCTACCCCTCTCTCCGTCAACGGAGAGGGGCCGGGGGTGAGGTTCCCAACGGAACGGGTGATAGGGAGCGAGGTTGGGGAGCGCTGGCTCGCTACGCCCGCCATGTGGGACTTGCTCAAGCCGCTGGCGCGGCAGATGCGCGCCGCCCCGACTTTGGCGGAGCGCCTGCTGTGGGAGCACCTGCGCGACCGTCAGGTGGGCGGGCTGAAGTTTCGGCGACAGCACGGCATCGAGCGCTTCATTGTCGATTTCTACTGCGCCGAGATGCGACTGGTGATTGAGGTGGACGGCCCGATTCATGAGTACACACAGGAAGAAGACGCCGTCCGCCAGCAATTTCTGGAGAGTCAGGGCCTCCGTGTGCTTCGCTTCACCAACGATGAGGTGTTGAATGACCTGCCGTCTGTGCTGGCGCGGATTGAACCTCACCCTAAATCCCTCTCCGTTGACGGAGAGGGACTTGAAGGCGCTTCGCCAATGTCTGTTGACGGAGAGGACCTTACCGTTCGCGGACAAGACTCCCCCTCTCCGTCAACGGAGAGGGGGCAGGGGGTGAGGTTCCCAGGCGTACCGCTGCCTTGGTCTATCAGGCTCAATCGCGAGTTTGACATGGCAAACGACCGCGCATTACTCAATACCGCAGGGCAAGGCGTGCCATTGTGTGAAGGCAAGATGATCCATCAATATGATGCATTCTTTGAACTCCCTCAATACTGGATTGCCCCTGACAGGCTAGCTAATCTATCTGAAACAGTGCGAAAAGAGATTTCAACGTATCGTGTAGTGCATCGCCGGATCGCTCGCTCAACAGATGAACGAACACTGATCGCTGCAATCGTTCCAATCAACACTGCCTGTGACACAAATGCAACAATGGTCTTGATTGAAGGCAGCGCTAACGAGAGCGTGAAATTCTACGTCTGTGCGTTGTTTAATACCTTTATGCTGGACTATGTCATCCGGTACAAAGTAAGCACAACGCTGAACATGTTCTACCTCTACCAGCTCCCCCTCCCGCGCCTCACCGCCGGCAACCCGTACTTCGACGCCCTCGTGCCGCGCGCCGCCCGGCTGACCTGCACCCGCCCGGAATTCGCCGATCTCTGGCAGGAGGTCATGGGCGCGCCGTGGGACGAGTCGTGTGGGGCGACCGACCCCGCCGAACGGGGGCGGCTCCGCGACGAGATCGACGCCCTCGTCGCCCACCTGTACGGCCTCTCCCGCGCCGACTTCAACCACATCCTGGGGACATTCCCGCTGGTCTTCCCGGAGACTGACGCGGGCCGGGCAAAGCGCGAGTCCCTGCTGGCGGAGTACGACCGGATGGCCACGGTCACCGCGACCTGGCCCCGCCGGTGAAGCCCTTCACCGCGCCAGTGCCGGGAACGCGGTGGGACAAGAGAGCGTGCAGGGCGCCTGGATGCCCCTAAAGTCTCACTTGCACCCCTTACCAAGCTATGCTATAGTGACTTTAACACGGTCCCCCCTGTGTATTGCCGGTTTACTCCCATTGTGGACCTTCGCCTGGTGTTGATCATTCTCAGTCCTGCTTACGCTACCCAGAGGGTGCCATAGTCGCCTAATCCCGCCTGTTCGGGTTCGATTCCCCCAATACAAGTGGATCCGCCAGACCTTTCTGCGCCTTCTGCCGCCCTGGCCAGCCGCGCTTACCTTATTTGGAGCTTATAGATGGATATCGCAGACCTTCAGAACAAGACGCTGTCCGATCTACGTCGCAAAGCCCAGGAAGCCGATATCACCAACTACAGCCGTCTCAAGAAGTGGGACCTCATCCTGCGCCTGCTGCGGGATAACGCCGAGAAAAAGGGCTATGAGCTGCGCGGCGGTGTCCTGGAAATTATTGACGACGGCATCGGCTTTCTGCGTTCCAACGACTATTTGCCCGGCCCCGAAGATATTTACGTTTCCCAGACCCAGATCAAGCGCTTTGGGCTGCGCACCGGCGATTTTGTCATCGGTCAGGTCCGCCCGCCCAAGGACTCGGAGAAGTACTTCGGCCTGTTGCGGGTGGAGGCGATCAACGGCAAGTCGCCCGACCTGGCCAAAACCCGCCCCAACTTCGAAAACCTGACCGCCATCTTCCCCGAGGAGCGCTATAACCTGGAGACATCCCCGCGCATCCTGAGCACGCGCCTGCTCAACCTGATCGCGCCTATTGGCAAGGGGCAGCGCGGCCTGATCGTCAGCCCGCCCAAAGCCGGCAAGACGACGGTGCTCAAGGATGTGGCGAACGCCATCAGCCAGAACTACCCGCAGGTGCACCTGATGGTCGTCCTGATTGGCGAGCGCCCGGAAGAAGTGACCGATATGGATCGTTCAGTAGAGGCGGAAGTGATCAGCTCCACCTTCGACGAGCCGGTGACTCATCACGTGCGCGTGGCCGAGATGGCTCTGGAGCGGGCCAAGCGGCTGGTGGAGGGCGGCTCTGACGTGGTGATCATGCTGGACAGCATCACCCGGCTGGCCCGCGCCTACAACCTGGTCGTGCCGCCCAGCGGGCGCACCCTGACCGGCGGCATTGATCCCTCGGCCCTGTACCCGCCCAAGCGCTTCTTCGGCGCGGCCCGTAACGTGGAGGAAGGGGGCAGCCTGACTATCGTCGCCACCTGCCTGGTCGATACCGGCAGCCGCATGGACGACGTGATCTACGAGGAAGACACGGGCACCGGCAACAAGGAACTGCACCTCAATCGCACGAGGCAGGAGCGGCGTATCTGCCCGGCCTTCGATATTGAGCGCAGCAGCACCCGCCGCGAGGAACTCCTGCTCGGTCCGGATGTCTTGCAGCGCGTCTGGCTGATGCGGCGCATGCTCTCCCACCTGATGAACGAGGAAGGCAACGGCGGCGACAACGCGCTGGTTAACGCCACTGAGCGCCTGCTGGGCCAGCTCCGCCAGACGGACACCAACGAGGACTTCCTGACCGCGCTGGGCAAGCCCGGCAAGTGATCTCCGCCCCCACGATATGACGCTTCTTCAAGCGGGCCGGCGATCGTCGCCGGCCCGTTACGTGTGGGGAACTGCCGCCGGCGGGTATAATTCACGTGGTAACCTGATCAGGCATCGCCCGCGAGATCCCCTATGGCCGAGACAGCCCCGACCCCTCCTGCCTCCTGCCTGATGCTTCGGCGCGCCCTGCCGGCGGCGCTCCTGCTCCTCCTGATCGCGGCGGCGCGCATAATGCTGCTGGGTGGGCTGGAGATCGGCGTGGATGAAGCGTGGTCGATCTGGCAGGGGATGGGTTCCCCGGCGGATATCCTGCGCTGGACGCCGTATGACTGGCCGCCGCTGTACTACCTGAGCCTGGCTGGCTGGCGGGCTGCCATCGGGATGCACCCGATCCTGCTGCGGAGCCTGTCCGTCCTGATCTTCCTGCCGGGGGCGGCGGCGACGTATCGCATCGCACGCCGCTGGGGCGGCGAACGGGCCGGCCTGCTGGCGATGCTGGCTTACGGCGGGCCAGGGTACAGCCTGTTCCTGACGACGGAGCTGCGCGGCTATGCCCCGGCCATGGGTCTGCTGCCGGTGGCGTTCTGGCTGACACTCCGCTACTTTGACCGGCCATCCTTTCGGCGCGGTGTCCTGCTGGGCTTCGTCCTGGCAGCTATGTTCTACGTCACGTTCACCAGCGCCGTCGCTTTCGTGGTGCTCGGCCTGTTCACGGCAATCGTCTGCGGGCGGCGCATCTGGCGCTGGTGGCTGCCGGTCGTTGCCCTGCTTGCGCTGGCCGCGCCGCTAATCCTGGCCAAGCTGGCGCTGGTTGCCTCCCGCACGACGGCTACCCGCGAGCTTATCCTGGCTCCGTTTGCCGAGGCGCTGGGGCTGCTTTTCCGTTCCGTCGCCGGCCTGCACGCCGCTGGCTGGGCGGTACTGCTCCTCGTCGCCAGCGGCCTGCTGCTCCTGCGGTGGCGGACGATGCCCGCCCGGCTGCGCCGCCCGGCGCTGGGCCTGCTGCTGTGGTGGCTGGGCGGGGCGGCGACGATGTATGCCCTCAATAATCTGCTGGGATTCTTCGGCCCGCGCTATTCGTGGTGGCTGATGTTGGGGCTGGCCCTCTGGCTGGGCTGGGGCCTGGCTTATCTGCCGCGGGCCGGAGGCGCGCTGGCCGGCGCGGCCATGGCCGTCTTCATGCTGGCGCCGGGCGACCTGTACGCGGCTTACCAGATTCCGGGGGAGCCGCTGGCGGCCAATCTGGCCTGGCTGGCCGGACACAGCCAGCCGGGCGATGTCGTGGTGCTCGATCCGCACAATGACTGCGCTTCTCCGGAGGAGTGGGCGTACCTCAGCCAGGTGTTCCTGCCGCAGGGGCCGGCTTTTGTCGCCGCGCCGGGGGAGCACCGCCGCGTGTGGTATGTGACCTACGATCAGAGCGAAGACGCCGCGCTGCGCGACGCCGTGCGGGAAGGGCGCGTGCCGGGCGTCTATGTCGGCCCGCCGCGCTGCCTGATCCGACTGTACGAAGGCCCGCCCGACCCGCAGGGCATCCTCTTCGCCAACGGGATGCGCTTCCACGGCATGGACATACTGGAGGACAGCCGGGGGCCGTTCATCGTCCGCCACGAGGGCGAGCCGGTCCGCGTCCGGCTGTGGTGGTCCGCTGGCCGCCCGGTGGACGGCGATTACAGCATCGGCCTGCACCTGCTGGACGAGGACGGCGCGCTGCTCAGCCAGCACGACAGCGGGCCGCTGGCGCTCGACGCGCCGGGCGAGACGAGCACCTGGCTCCCCGGCCGCTTCTACGTCGAGGAGCGCGAAGTCGCCGTGCCGTACCCGCTGAACCGGATGAGCCGGCTGCTGCTGGAGCTGGTGGTGTACCGCTGGCAGGACGGGACGCGGATCGCGGCGCCCGGCGCCGGCGAGGACGGCGCGCTCCCCCTGGGCGAGGTATTCGTGGCGGCGTGGTGATCCTCGCCTAGCCGCGCTTGGATTTGCCCGCCCCCGGCCCGAAGACAGCGGTGAACCAGTCCATATTGAAGCCGAAATAAGTCAGACCGCTGGTGAGCAGCAGGACGGCCCCAGCTTCATCCAGGTTGCCGATCAGCGGCAAGTTGTCGGGGATCAGCTCCAGGACGCCCAGCGTCGGGTTGATCAGGTACAGCGCCGCCACCGCCGTCACGAAGCCGACGACCAGCGACTTGAACACGCCGGGCGGCTCCGCCGGGCGAGTCCGCGGCGCAGGGGCGTCTTCAATCACGATGGTGAGATTTTCGCCCGGATATTCCGCCTGAAGCCGGCGCTCCAGCTCCAGCAGTTCTTCGTCACTGAGTTTGTGTCCAGGTTTGAGTCGCAGGGTCATAGGTCCAGTTCCCCGGTATAAGCGGCTGGCAAGAGTCGGGCAGCGACGGCTGCCCGGTCTGAAATTCGATGACGACGCTGGCTCCGGTCATCGCCTGTATCACGTTGCCGAAGACGAGCTGCGCCTGCTGTTCGGCCCGGTTGAGGATGCCTTCGGCCAGCGCGTCATCGCGGAATTCGGTCAGGGCGACGTACTGGGCCAGCAGGCGAGATTCGTCCCGATCTACCGGCAGCAGCGTGCCTTCGTAGGCGTACTGCCGGATATAGTCCACGCGGCAGCTTGTCAGCGCGGCGGCGGGCAGCCGGATTATGTAGGCGTTAGCCGGGGCGTCAAACTGTATATCTTCCGGCGTCAGCCGGGTCAGGTCGATCCCCGCCTCAATCGTGCCCTGGGCGACATGGCTGGTGGTGAAGCTCCTGCTCCCCAGGACGCCCTGCGCGATGCTGACATCAATATCGGCCTTGGCCATCCGCGTGCTGATGGTGACCAGCTGGCCCATCGGCTGGATGCTGTGCATAAGGCTCTGGGAAGTGATGATGCTGGCCGCCGGCGGCGGGTTGAGCAGGCGCTGGATGTTGGCGGTGAGGTTGTTGAGCGTGGCCCCCCCGGCCAGCAGCAGGAGCACAAGCCCCAGCGCAATCGCCACCAGGACGGTCGCGCAGCCGCCCAGCAGCCAGAAGCAGCCGCTCCGCCCGCCTGACGCAGAGGGCGGGCCTGGCGCCGGGTCCGGGCTGCGCTGGATGATCACGGTCCGGGTCGGGCGGGGCGCGTCGGGGTCGGGGATAACTGGTAACTGGCTCATTGTGGCGGTCGGCTCCTTCGCAAGCAGTAAGACTCGTAAATGCTCTCAATTCCTGTAAAACCAGTACGTATTCGCGCGGGGTGCAGTTGCGGCGCTCCGGCCTGGCTCGCCGCGCTGTCAGTAAGCGCCGTCGCCCAGCAGCACCCGGGGGATCGTGCGCAGCATGATCTGTAAGTCCAGCATGAGCGACCAGTTCTCGATGTAGTAGAGGTCCAGCAGGACCATCTCTTCAAACGGCACGTCGCTCCGCCCGGAGATCTGCCACAGGCCGGTCAGGCCGCCCCGAATTTGCAGGCGCTGCATATGCCACGGCTCGTACAGGGCCACTTCGTCCGGCGTGGGCGGGCGCGGCCCGACAAGGCTCATATCGCCGACCAGCACGTTGATGATCTGCGGCAGCTCATCCAGGCTGAGGCGGCGGATGATCCGCCCGACGCGGGTGATGCGCGGGTCATGCTTGAGCTTGGGATGGCGCGGGTCCAGCCCCTGTTCTTCCACCAGGCGGGCCTTCATCTCCTCGGCGTTCTGCACCATGCTGCGGAACTTCCAGGCCATGAAGCGCCGCCCGTCCTGGCCGACGCGCGCCTGCCCGAAGAAGATCGGCCCCGGCCCTTCCAGCCGGATAGCCAGCGCCGTCAACCCGAAGAGCGGCAGCCAGATGATGCCGGTCGCCGCGATGACGAGAATGTCGATGAGGCGCTTGAACAGCAGCTCAATGCGCGGGCCGTGCGTTTCGTCGCGTACGCCGAGCAGGGGGATGCCGGCCAGATTTTCGATCTGCACCCGGTTGAGCTTGAGCTGGAACAGGTCCGGCACGACGCGCACCTGAATGCGCCGGCCCTCGCATTCTTCAGCGATGGCCTTGATCTGCTCCTGCTGTGTCCAGGGCAGTGTGATCGCGACCAGCGCGATTTGCTCGCGGTCCAGCACATCCGGCAGCGCGGTCAACGGCCCAAGCGCCCGCATCCGCCCCAGATCGGTGTTGCTGCGCGTGTCGTCATCATCGACAAAGCCGACGACCTGATACCCCAGATCGGGACGGGCCAGCATATTCTGCATCACGGCGCGGCCTATCTCGCCCGCGCCAACCACGAGCACCCGCTCCACGCCGATGCCGCGCTGGCGCTGCCGGCTGCGCACTGTCCGATAACCCGCCCGCCCGGTGGCCAGCAGGATCACGGACAGAGCGGCGGCGTACAGCAGCAGCAGGCGGGAGAAGACCAGCGGCTGCAGGTAGAAGCTGACGGCGGTGACCAGCACCAGGGCGATCATGGCTGTGTTGATGATCGCCAGCAGCTCCTCGCTCCAGGTACGGCCGCGCACGTGACGGTACAGGCCGCGCTGCTGCATCGTGAGGAGCATGGAGAAGGCGTACAGCAGCGCGTAAGGGATGAACGGCTCAAAGGGGGCGCGGAAGGCTTCGTCCAGCGGGCGCAGGAGCTGCAGGCGGTAACGGGCCTGGTAAGCCAGCAGGAAAGCGGCCAGGATCAGGAGCAGGTCCAGCAGCGGGGGCAGCCACCCCGGCCAGTGGACGATCAGGCTCCGGTTGGCGCGTTCTTGTTCAGTCATCGTCAGTTGTCCCTCACCCCCCGGAATCAGGCCAGCGCCTGGCGGTAGCAGCGGGTATGCTGGAGGGCCGTCTGTGCCCAGGAAAAGCGGGCCGCATGTTCCAGCCCGCGGCGCCTGGCTTCCTCCCGCCAGGCCGGGTCTTCCAGGGCGCGGCGCAGCCCTTCGGCCCAGGCGTCGATCTGGTCCGGCGGCAGCAGCAGCCCGGCGTCGCCCGCCGCCTCAGGCAGGCTGGAGGCGTTCGCGGCCAGCACCGGCGTCCCACAGGCCATCGCTTCCACGATCGGCATCCCCCAGCCTTCGTAGACGGAAGGATACACAAAGGTCGAGGCGGCCCCGTACCACAGCGGCAGCTCGTCGTCCGGCGCGTAGCCCTCCAGCCGGACGTAACCCTCCAGCCCCAGCCGGGCGATCGTCTCCCTCAGGCGTTCTACACCCCAGCCCGCCCCCCCGACCAGGATCAGCGACGCCTCTTCCCGCAGCCGCCGGGGCAGCCGGGCGCAGGCTTCCAGCAGCACCGGCAGATTTTTGCGCGGCTCCAGCGTGCCCAGGTGCAGGATGAAGCGCTCCGGCAGCCCACGCCCGGCGCGGAAGGCCGCGACCGCCTCCGGCGAGGGTGGGGAGAAGTGCTCGCCGACGCCGGGCACAGCCACGTCAATCCGCTCGCCGGGGACGCCCAGCGCCGCCTGAATATCGCGCGCCGTGCTCTGGCTGATGGCGATCACGCGGCGGGCGCGGCGGGCGGAGAGGCCGGTGAGCAGCCGGAGGTACAGCCGGCGCAGCGCCGGCAGCCGATCCGGGTAATACAGGAAGCTCAGATCGTAGATTGTCACAACCGTCGGGCAGCGCGACAGGGCCGGCGACACAAAAGCCATGCCGTGCAGCAGGTCCAGGCCGCCGGTCTGCCAGGGCTGTGCGGCCTGCTCCCACAGGATGCGGGTCACCGGGCGGGACGCAGGCAGGCGCGACCGGCGCACAGCCAGCCGGGGATGGTCCGGCGGGTTGCCTTCGCCTGTGAAGACGGTGTAGCGCAGGCCGGGATCAGCATCCGGGAGGTGACGGAGTGTGTTGGCGATATAGCCATGAATGCCCGCCCGCCGGTAACCGGCCTGACCGCTCAGCAGGTGCGCGTTCAGCCCGACGTGGATCATCTTCGTCATGCCAGCATTATAACGTGAGTGACCGCCCCCTGATAAGGCTTAAAGCGGGGGGCGTTCAGCGGGCGCTTAATCCCCCCGGGCGTCTGGCGCTCCCTTCGCTGTTGGCTGCTGACCTTTCTGAATTTTTTAGGAGATTTTTAGGAAAAGTTAATACCATTCTGATCCGCACTATGTTATTCTGAGGGCGTAGGGGGTTTACTGGAAACAACGACGAAACGGGTAAGCGGCTTACTGGAAGCTCTTTTATCGGAGTACGGGGCGACCTCTCAAGGGGGTCGCTCTGTTTGTTTTGGGGCACAGGCCGCGGCTGCCGCCTTGAACGGCGATTGACAACCGGTCCCGCGGGCGGTACACTGAAAAGCCACTCCCAACATGCCGCCCGCTGTGATTGCGGGCAGCAGGCTCGGGCCGGGTCCAGCGCGGCAGGACCTCCCAACCGTGTCAGGGCCGGAAGGTAGCAGCACTAAGGAGTCTCTCCTGGGTGCCGCAGGAGCGCCTGGCCTGAGCCTGCTGCCCGTAATGTATCCTACGCCTGGCCTCTGGCCGGGCGCGAAAGGTGGCTTTGTGGTATCTGATTCACCCTCCGGCTCTCTGTACACCCCTCCGCTCCCCCCCCATCGCAGAACATCGCCAACCCTGGCCGGCCTGCTGCTGTTAGGCGTGGTGGGGGCGCTCTTTCTGGCTGCCGGACTCACCTTCCTGGCGACGCGAAAGCAGATCGTCCTCCAGATTGACGGCCACCTCCAGACGGTCTACACCCGCCGGGCGACCGTGGGCGATGTCCTGGATGAGCTGGGCGTGCTGATCATGCCGCAGGATGCCGTCAACCCGGCCGAAGATACCGGCCTTTCCAACGGCGCTGTCATTCGCATCCAGCGGGCGCAGCCGGTGATTGTCGTGGCCGATGGGCGCGCGCTGCGCCTGATGACACACCAGGACGCGCCGCTCAACCTGCTGGCCGAGGCTGGAATTGCGCTCAACCCGGGGGATGAGGTGCTGGTTGATGGCGCGCCGTTGGTCAACGGCGTGCCGTTGACCGATCCCGCTCAGCCGCTGGCGGGGAGTATCCCGGCAGTGGTGGAGGTAGTGCGCTCGGTGCGGGTGATTGTGGAAGCCGACGGCCAGGAGATTGCCGTGCAGACGACCGAGCCGACGGTTGGCCGTGTCCTTGATTCGCTGGGGATGACGCTCTATCTGGCCGACTCGATTGAGCCTGATGTGCACACGCCGCCCGCCGAGGGGACGCGGGTGACGGTGCGCCGCGCTGTGCCGGTGATCGTCACCGTTGGCGGGGTGGAAGTGGCGACGCGCACCCGGGCGGACACGGTGGGCGCCACGCTGGCCGGGGTCGGGCTGGCCCTGGTGGGGGAGGACTACAGCGTTCCGCCGCCGGAAGATCCGCTGCCGTCCGACGGGCGAATCCGCGTCGTGCGCGTGGCTGAGGATGTTCAGGTTGAGCGGGTCGAAATCCCCTATGAGACGATTTTTCAGCCGGATGCTGCCCTGGAACTGGACGCCCGGCGCGTCGTTCAGCCCGGTGTGCCGGGCATCGCTGAGCGGTGCACGCGCATTCGCACCGAGGATGGCCGGGAGGTCAGCCGCGCCGAGGAAGCTGTCCGCGTGGAACAGCCGCCGGTTGATGAGATAGTCGCCTACGGAACGCGGGTTGCGATTCGCACGCTGCAAACGCCGGGCGGCCGGCGGGACTACTGGCGGGTGATTCGGATGCGGATGGACGGATATACGCCTTCTTCATCGGGGCGAGCGGGGAGCGATACCGTAATCGTTGATCCGGCGCTGATCCCACCCGGCATCCGGATTTATGTGCCGGGCTACGGCGAGGCCGTGACCGCCAGCGCAGCCGCGGGACGCCGGCCTAGCCTGCTCGCCGATGCGGATGATCCGGCGGCGGGCGCCCGGGTTGATGTCTACCTGCTGACGCCCGCCCCTGCGCCGGAAGATATCCCCTACCTGCTGCCCTGAGCCAGCCGCCGCCCGATCTGCCAGCACAGTCACTTCTGTTACCCCCGGCCGGCCCGGACATGCTATAATCTCCCCTCCGGAGGCGGGCAGTTTCCCTCCCGACTGGAAGGATGCGGCCCGGGTTGCGGGTGCGCGGGCCGGTTTTGTTGAAAAGCTGGCGAAGGTTGGAAATACCCATAGACGGCGGCTGGTCTGTGAGAAGATTCTTCTTCGCCGGCTGCCGGATATTCCCCGCCAATAACCAGACCTCCGCAGAAGTGAATAAGGTTGGATAATGAGCATCACGAAAGCATTTTTCGTGCGCGAAATTGTCCGGCTGCGCCATAACATTGCCACCCTGGGACTCAGTCTCGAAGACTACGCCCCCGATGATCCCAACGCCGCTGGACAGCGTCAGATTCTTCAGAATGAGCAAAAATGTCGCGAACTGCTGCTGGACCTGGCGGAATACGCCGCCGATCCCGGCACACTGCTGGCCCGGTTGCGCATCGAGTACATGCTGGCCCAAAAGTCTCACGATCGCTATAGCCAGAGCCACCCCCTTAACGGCGCCAGCCCGGACGATGGCTGGTGGGATTCGCTGGGCCGGATGCAGTATCTTCGTTACCTGATCGTGACCTTCAACAGGATGCTTAAAGAGGCTTCTCGCGCTGACATTGAGGAGGAACTGCGCCGGGCGGTCGCTTACAAAGACCTGGGAGCCTCCCTCCAGCGGAATGAAATCCTGCGGGCGATAGCCCGCGCGGAGGACAGCGCGGCTTCTCGCGCCTCCCTGACGCGCGACGATGCCGAGCCGGGCGATCTAAACGGAGGGGGCCGGTAACGAGGGAGCGGCGGCGTCCGCCGGTTTGCGGGGATTGGCCGGCGGATGTATTCATCTGCCGGACGTGTTTATCCGCCGGGTGTATTTATCCATCATCACCCCGGGGAGCTTCCTCATCCTCGAAGCTGCCCTCGTCAAAGTCTTCATCAGCGAAGTCGCTGTCAGCGTCGTATTCCGCCAGGCCGCTTTCATCTGCCCCCAGCAGCGCTATCGCCTCTTCAGCGCGATCTTCCGGCGTCAGGAGGTAAACGTTTCCCAGCTCACCCACGGTGAGGGCGATAGCCATCCCGGCTGATTCGCGGTATATCCACACCGGAATTCCGGCGCTTTCCAGCCGCCCGGCTTCGATGGCGGCCCCCGCCTCGCTCTGGGCGATGCTGACCACGCTCCATATCCGCCCGTCCAGCCCTTTGCGCTGTTTCATCACGTGTCTCGATGGCATCGTTCTCTCCTCAGCAATGTCCGTGACTCTGCGTAGTTTGCCTCTTCTAACAACTCTGAAATGCCCTTATCTTGTCTTGAGTATATAATGAGTTCGGGAAACCGAGGATTGATCCGCCTCTCTGTTCGCCAGCGCGCATGTTACCAGATGGATCGGTTACTCTGGATTCTGCTCCGCGTTCGGGCATGTGTTAGTTACCTCTGACGAGAAGCAGGGCAGTGACCGTGAAACAGGGGAAAACAGGATGAATAGAAATCGATATTTTTGGTCGGGCGCGTTAATTCTGATCATTGTGCTGAGCATCCTGGCGCCGGTCGCCGCCCAGGGAGGCGGCCCGCTCGACGGGAGCTTCAGCGGGATGCTGGCGCTGCGCCGCGTGCCGGTCAGCGATGTGTCTGGCCAGAGCGGGCAGATCGTCGTCCTGGCGCCGCAGGGAGAGACGGTTGTCGAGACGCCCATTGCGGTGAGCAATTCGGCTATCCACGTGCTTGGCTGGCGGGGGACGGGTGATCTGCTCTACGTGCAGCAGGGCGAAGCGGGCGAGCTTGACGCCATGCTGTACAACCCGGCGGACGCCACGCAGCTAGTGCTGGCTTCTGGCCTCCCGGGCGACCAGCGTTACGCCATGCTGGATGATGGCCGGGTGATAGGCTGGACCGCCTCCGGCCTGCTGACTGACGTATCTCTGTACGATCCGGCCACCATGAGCGCCGTCTCCTCGCATAATGTGGCGGCGGCCGGGCTGAGCGATGCTGAGCTGGCCGGCAGCAGCGGCTCTCTGGTGTATTTTTATACCACCCGTGGCGGGGACACCCTGCTGGCGGTGGACCCGCAGACGGGGATGCTCTACGGGCCAGTAGACGCGCTGGCCGCTGGGGATGGCGCTGAGACGGTGGCCTACGCCGCTATAGTATCGGGCGGCCCGCTGTGGCTGGCCGGCACGACGAGTCCCAAAGCGATGTCCGCCGTGGCGGAGATACCCCTGGCCGGGGACGGTTCCTTCCTGACGACGGACGCCCAGCCGCGCCCGCTGGCCGGGGCGGTCGCCCATCCGCTGGGCGTGAGCGCTGTGCAGCGCGTCATGCCGTGGGCAGGCGGCGGAGTGGTGATCTCCGCGCTGCCCGGCGACTTCAGCGGCAGCGATGTCACCCTGGTGGACGCATCTTTCCAGAATATCGTTGGCGGGCCGGTGCGGACCGCTTTCAATTCCTGTGTCCTATTCACGCCTGACGCCCGGTGGATGCTGTTTCTCAGCCGCGACGGGGGCGCTCTTCAGGCGGTCCCGGTGGCTGATCCGGTCGCCGGGCCAGTCACCCTGTTGACTGGCGAGCCGCGTCTGGACCTGTGCGGGGCGTCCTGGCTCCCGGCGGAGCTGATGCCCACCGCGGTTGCGACGGAGCAGTCGATTGAGATCGGCGTGCCGGGCCAGATCGCGGCCGGGCAGGCCGTGACCGGCGAGGTCACCGGCGAACAGCCTGCGGCCGAGTTTGCGCTGCCCCTGGCTGCCGGCGAACCGGTCACCATCACCATGGAACGGCTGGGCGGCAACCTGGATTCCTTCCTGATTCTGATCGGCCCGGATGGCCGTGAGCTGATGCGGAATGACGACGCCGCGATTCAGGTGGGCGACACGTTCATGAACGCCCAGATAGCCGGTTTCGTCCCCCCCGTGGCGGGGACGTATACGGTGCGGGCCACGCGTTTTGGCGAACAGAACGGCATCAGCACCGGACCCTTCCGACTGACGGTGACGTCTGGCGGCGAGCCGCTCGCCATAGCCAGCCCGACGCCAGCAGCCATAACGGTAACAGCGACGCCCGTGCCGCCGACCACGGCGGGGTCGGTGCTGCGCGTGGGCGATGTAGTAGCTGGCGAGATCAACGACAACCAGCCGCGCATCCCGTACACGATAACGCTGGAGGCCGGACAGGTTGTGACGTTCACGATGGAGCGTATGCCCGACAGCCAGCTCGACTCCTACCTCATTCTCCGCAACCCGAACGGGGATGAAGTGGCGCGGAATGACGACGCGGCGGCGACCGTGGGGAGCAGCAGCCTTAACGCTCAGATTGCCGATTATCGGGTTTCCACCAGCGGGACATTCACGCTGGAGGCGACGCGCTGGCAGCAGGAAACCGGCAGCAGCTCCGGTGAATACCAGCTCAGCGTGACGCCGGGGAGGACGCTCACGGTTACTACGACGGGGACGGCGCTGCGCGTTGGCGATGTCGTGAGCGGTGAGATCAGCGATGCCCAACCGCGCATCCTGTACACGATAGCGCTGGAGGCCGGGCAGTCTGTGACATTCACGATGGAGCGCACGTCCGGCCAGCTTGATTCCTACCTCATCCTCCGCGATCCGAACGGAGATGAAGTGGCGCGGAATGACGACGCGGCGGCGACCGTGGGGAGCAGCGGTCTCAACGCCCAGATCGCCAATTACCGGGTCTTCATCGGCGGGACGTACACGCTGGAAGCGACGCGCTGGCAGCAGGAGAGCGGCAGCAGCAGCGGCCGGTTCTGGCTGACGGTGGAGCAGGGGGTGGCGCCGGCTGCCGGTCAGACGCTGGAAGTGGGCAGCGTGGTGACCGGCAGCATCGACGCCGAACAGTATGCGGTGGAATATCCGGTTGTCCTGACGGCCGGGCAGGCGGTGACCTTCACGATGGTACGGACGGACGGCGACCTGGATGCGCTGCTGATCCTGCTGGACAGCAGGGGCGTCGAGGTGGCGCGCAACGATGACGCCGACGTCATTGTGGGTGATACGTTCGTGAACGCGCAGATTGCCGGTTTCGTCAGTTCTGCTGGCGGCGCATACACCCTGCGGGCGACGCGCTACCGCGAAGCCTACGGTTCTTCCAGCGGGGCTTACGAGCTGCGGATGACGGCGGGCGGCGCGCCGCCTGCTATCAGTCCGACGCCCGCGGCGCCGGCTGTCGGTCAGACGCTGGAAGTGGGCAGCGTGGTGACCGGCAGCATCAACGCCGGGCAGTATGCGGTGGAATATCCGGTTGTCCTGACGGCCGGGCAGGCGGTGACCTTCACGATGGTACGGACGGACGGCGACCTGGATGCGCTGCTGATCTTGCTGGACAGCAGGGGCGTCGAGGCGGCGCGCAACGATGACGCCAGCACCCCTGTGGGCGACACGTGGCTGAATGCGCAGATAGTCGGTTTCGTCAGCCCTGCTGACGGCGCATACACCCTGCGGGCGACGCGCTATCGCGAAGCCAGCGGTTCTTCCAGCGGGGCTTACGAACTGCGGATGACGGCGGGCGGCGCGGCTGTTATACCGGGCGCAGCAGTTGTTTCCGGCGGCCCGATCGGCCTGAACCAGCCAACTACAGGCACGATCGACAACAGCCGGCCAATAATCGAGTACGCGGTACTGCTGGAAGCCGGGCAACAGATCACAATCACGATGGAATGGACCAGCGGGAATCTGGATCCGTATCTCAACCTGCTGGATCCCGGCCGCAATCTTATCGCCTACAATGATGACGCCGCCCAGCGCGTCGGCACCAGCGGCCTGAATGCCCAGATTACCGGGTTTACGGTCCCGGCTAATGGCATCTACATGGTGCAGGCCACCCGCTTCGGGCAGGAAAATGGCAGCAGCAGTGGCGGCTTCCAGTTGACGGTCAGCTCGTTCGCCGGCGCGCCAGCGACCCCCGTCCCTGGCGTGGTTGGGTCGGTGAATAACGGCGTGCAAACGGGTCAGGAAGTCAGGGTCGGGAGCGTGGTCGACGGCATGATCTCAGTGGAAGTCTACACCATAGAGTACCCGATTACCCTGAACGCAGGCGACACAATCAAGGTCAGCATGGAACGGACCAGCGGCAATCTCGACCCGCTTCTGGTCATCTTCGGGCTTGACGATCAGGCCGCCGCCTTCAACGATGACGCGTCCGCGGTCGGCGGCTATAACGCCCAGATCGCCAGCTTCACCGCCCCCGGCACAGGCGTGTACTACATCTGGGCCACCCGGTATCGCCTCGAACAGGGCACCTCGACCGGCACGTTCACCATGCGCGTGGAACAGGGCGTGCCGGTGGAGGCGATTAGCGGCGGGCCTGTCCAGATCGGCGATGTCAAAGTGAACGCCCTGACCAACACCGTCTTCGCCGTGGATTACACCATCACTCTGCAAGCGGGACAGATAATTACGGTGACGATGGAAGCGCTGAATCCGGGGCTGGACTCGTCGCTGGTTATCCTCAGCCAGGCAGGTGAGGAGCTGGCCTATAACGATGACGCGGCTGCACAGGTCGGCGAGTCCGTGCTCAACGCCCAGATTGTGGGCTTCAGCGCGCCGGCGACGGGGACATACACCATCCGGGCGACCCGCTACTTCGCCGAAGGTGGCTCCTCCATCGGGCGCTTCCGCCTGACGATCGCTGCCGGCGGCGAGGCTTCCTCCGCCACTACGAAATAGGCGGAGGGAGGGCGGCCCGTCCCGCCGTCAGGCGGGCGAACTGGTGATAGCAAGGGGGGCGCAGGGGGAGAGCCTGCGCCCCCGCTTGTTAGATGGGACCGGCGCGGGATATCCATTATGGGAGGCCGGTGGCATAGTGATCTTCCTGCTGTTATAAACACGTTGTGAGGCAGGTCGTTTACAGAAAGAGAACAGTTCTTATGCAGGCTGATTATGTGCTGGATTACGATGTGCTGTCCGCCGCCCGCGAGCATCGGCTGTATCTGCTGGCCCGCATCCGCGCCGGGCGACCGGAGAGCCGGCCGGACCGCGTGCCGCTCAACCTGAGCGTGGTGCTGGATCGCAGCAGCTCCATGATCGGGGAGAAGCTGGAATACGTGAAGCAGGCCGCGCAGTTTCTGGTACAGCGGCTGGCGGCGGACGACTGGCTGAGCATAGTCACCTATAACGAGACGGTGCAGATCGTCCTGCCGCCTTCCCCCGTCATCCACAAAGACAGCATCAATCACACCATCGCCGCGGTGCGCGCCTCTGGCGCGACCAATCTCAGCGGCGGATGGCTGCAGGGGTGTAGCCTGGTGGAGGAGCATATCACCCCGGACCGGATCAACCGGATTCTGCTGCTGACCGATGGCCTGGCTAACCGCGGCCTCACCGAGCCGGAGCGCCTGCAGGCGATGGTCCGCCAGAAGCGGGAGCAGACCGGCGTCACCACGACGACGATGGGCGTCGGGCTGAACTTCAATGAAGACCTGCTGCGGGCCATGGCTGTGGAAGGCGGCGGGACGTTCTACTTCATCGACGATGCCGACCAGACGCCGGGCATCTTCGCCCAGGAGCTGGCCGATCTGCTCTCCGTCGTCGGGCAAAATCTGGCCATCACTCTGACGCTATCCCACGATGTGCAGATGGTTCGCCAGCTTAACGCCTACCCGGTCACCGGGCACGAGGCGAACGTCACCTTCCAGCTTGGCGATCTGTACGCCGATGAAACGAAGATACTGGCGCTGGAGCTGTTCATCCCGGCCCTGCACACTCTGGGCGCGGTGGAGGTCGGGCAGCTCCGCTTCGAGTACGACGAGCTGGGGGAGACCTCCGTCGCTCACCGGGTCGTGCTCCTGCCTATCACGGTCAATACTGTCTCCGCCGGGGAGATTCAGGGAGATCGCCCGGCCAATCAGGAAGTGGTCAAACCCGTCTTGATGCTGCGGGCGGCCCGCGCCCGCGAACAGGCGGTGCAGAGCGCCGACGCCGGGGACTTTGACGGGGCTTCGCGCGTGCTGTCCGATATTGCCGACGCTATCCAGAAATCGGCCATCGCCGCCGATCCCGATCTCCAGGCCCAGCATGATATGCTGCGCGAGGAGGCGCTGGATATGGAGATGGGTGCGCAGCGCTACGATGCCTACACCCGCAAGGCCAACACCACCAAGTCGTACAGCGGCGACAGATTCTCCGGCATCGAGGAGACGGCGGCCCTGCACTCGCGGCTCAAGTCCTCGCGGGCTGCATTGGAACGCGCCGGCGAAGTCCCGACACTGCTGACCTGGAAGCGCCAGCAACTGGCGCTGGACGGCGTGGACAGGCTGAGCATTGGCCGCGCCGAGACGAACGACATCGTCATCCCGGAAGATGAAGTCTCCGCCGAGCACTGCCGTCTGATCCGCATCGAAGGCGCCCTGTACCTGGAGGACCTGAGCAGCACCAACGGGACCTTCGCCAACGGCGGGCGCGTGGGAGGGCGCTTCCGCCTGAGCGTCGGGGATATCATGACCGTCGGCTCGTGGCTGTTCATGTTCCGCGCATGAGGGTTCAAAGGCCTTCAACCGCAGAGCCACAGGGATCGCAGAGGTAAAACGGAGGAATGCCGCGCCGGGTATTTCCGCTTACTCTGGCGATGCACGTGTTGTTATCGCCTGTTCGTTCAGAGCGCCGGGATTCTGAGACAGCCAGGCAAGAATCCTTTTTATCTTTCTCTGTGACCTCTGTGGCTCTGCGGTTCCCGCCCCTCCCGATTGCTGACTGCCCCTACGCCGCCCGCCTAAAAGCGGCTACAATACCCCCCGACAGACGAACCAACGATCCACCCGGAGAAAGATCGCGATCATGCCGGACTCACCTATCCTGGCCGGCCTCAACGCGGCCCAGCGCGAAGCTGTCGCCGCCGGGGGCGGCCCCCATCTCATCCTGGCCGGGCCGGGCAGCGGCAAGACCCGTGTCCTGACCCACCGCGTCGCTTTCCTCATCCAGGAGATGCACGTTCACCCGGCCCACATCATGGCCGTGACCTTCACCAACAAGGCCGCTCGCGAGATGCGCGCCCGTATCGCGCATCTGCGCGGCGATGACGATCTCGGCGGCCTGACTGTCGGGACCTTCCACGCCATTTGCGCCCGCCTGCTGCGCATTGAGGCCGAGCATACGCCCTTCACCAGGGAGTACGTGATTTTCGACACCGCCGACCAGCTGGACGCGGTCAAGGCGGCGGCGCTCAGCCTGAACATCGACATCAAGCAGTACCGCCCGGCGGGCCTGCTCAACGCCATTTCCGCCGCCAAGAATGAGCTGCTCCCCCCGGCCGCGTATGCCGAACGGATCAACACCTACTTCGAAGAAGTCGTCAGCCGGGTCTACCCTCGCTATCAGGAAGTACTGCGGGAAAGCAACGCCCTGGACTTTGACGACCTGCTGATGCAGACAGTTGCGCTGCTGCGCGACCATCCTGACGTGGCCGCGAAGTATCAGCTCCGCTACGAGCATGTGCTGGTAGACGAATTTCAGGATACGAACTTCGCCCAGTACATGCTGGTGCGGGCTTTCGCCGCGCCGCAGGAGAACCTCTTCGCCGTCGGCGACCCCGATCAGAGCATCTATGCCTTTCGCGGCGCGGATTACCGCAATGTCCTGCGCTTTGAGCAGGATTACCCGGAGCACCGCAAAATCCTGCTGGAGGAGAACTACCGCTCCACCCAGATCATCCTCGACGCGGCTATGGCTGTGATTGACCGCAACCCCAACCGCACTCCCAAGCGCCTGTTCACCGACCGGGGACAGGGCACGCCGGTCACGCTTTATGAAGCCTACGACGAGGACGACGAAGGGCAGTTCATCGTCCGGACGATCGCCCGGCTGAACGACGATGCCCGCTTCAACCCGGGCGAATGTGCCATCATGTACCGCACTAACGCCCAGTCCCGCGCCCTGGAATCCGCCTTCAGCCGGGCCGGGGTGCCTTACCGGCTGATCGGGGCCACGCGCTTCTATGACCGCCGCGAGATCCGCGATCTGATGGCTTACCTGCGCCTGGTCCATAACCCGGACGACGCTATCAGCCTGGAGCGCATCATCAACGTGCCGCCGCGCGGGCTGGGCAACCGGACGGTGGAAATGCTGCGCGACTGGGCGCGGGAGACTGGCGTCACGCCGGGCCGGGCGCTGCTGAGCCTGCTGACGGGGGCGGAAGGGCCGTTCGCGCCGCGCGCCCGCCGCCCGCTGGAAGGGTTCGCCGCGCTGCTGGCCGGCTGGCACGAGATGGCCCGGGCCGGCGCGCCTCCGCTGCCCATTCTGGACCGCATCATCGAGGATATTCACTTCGGCGGTTATCTGCGCGACGGCACGCGTGACGGGGAAGACCGCTGGGAAAACGTGCTGGAGCTGCGCGAAGCTGCCGCTGCGTATAGCGAGCAGAACCTGGTCGACTACCTGACTGACGCCGCCCTGATCAGCGACCTGGATACCCGCGACGACGGCGAAGAGATCCGGGCGCCCTCGCTGATGACGCTGCACAGCGCCAAGGGTCTGGAATTCCCCGTGGTCTTCCTGTGCGGGCTGGAGGAGGGCACGCTGCCGCACATCCGCAGCCTGGAGGCCGACGCGACCGGCGACGCCGATGCGCTGGCTGAGGAGCGCCGCCTGATGTATGTCGGGCTGACGCGGGCCAAAGATCGCCTGTACCTTTCCTACGCCTTCCGCCGCTCCCGCTTCGGCGACTTTGAGCCTAGCCTGCCCAGCCGCTTCCTCAACGATCTGCCGCCGGAGGTGCTCGAAAGTTCCGGGATGAGCAAGGCGTCGCGGGCGACGCAGGACAGCTACGCGCGCATGACGGCCTGGGCTGACCGCCTGCCGGCCAGCACCTCCGCCGCCCGCCGATCTGAGACGCCGGCGCCGCGCTTCCAGCCGGGGATGCGCGTGGTCAACACGCACTTCGGCGAAGGCGTCGTCATCTCCTCCCGGCGCTATTCCGATACCGAGGAAGTCGAGGTGCAGTTCACGACCAGCGGCCGCAAGCGCATCGACGGGGCTTATCTCCAGCCGTTAACCTGATCCCGGGCGGGAGCCGGCAGTTGCGGTGCGCCTCCGGGGTGATCCGGGGCATACTATAACGGGAGGGGGGCGGCGCGACTAAATCCGGCCCGGTGCGTACTGGTTGATATAAAGCGGAGGGTAGGGAGAGAATGCCATGCCACCCTGGTGGGGAACATCGACGAACGTATCCAAACGGCTGAGGATCGAAGTACAGGCGATGCGGGCGACCTTCGGCGACACCTTCCGGCTGGTGGTCCCGCGCGATGCCAGCCCGCTGTACTGGGTCGGCGAGGTGGAGATCACCATGACCGGCGTGCCGCAGCGCTGGCACATGCTCAAGATCATGTATCCTGCCGACTATCCGATTCGCCCGCCGGAGGCTTATGTCCTCAAGCCGTACATCTACAGCACCAAGCATCAGTTCGAGGACGGCCAGCTCTGCCTGTTCAACCCCAAAGACGGCACGACCTACGGCTGGAATCCGGCCCGCTCTACCGCTGTGACGGTGACCGGCTGGGCAATCGAATGGTTGTACGCCTACTACACCTGGAGGCAGATCGGCATCTGGCCCGGCACCGAAGAGAATATCAAGCAGTCGCCGCTGTCCGGGCTGCGCTGGGGGGAGCGTAGATAAATGGTTGCCTTTGGCAGGAAACGCACAGCGCCGCGCGTCGTGCTGGCCGACCGCGTGCTCCGCAAGATGGCCCACGGCGCTTTGCTGTACCGGGACGAAGAGACCGCCGAGGCGCTGGTCGGCCTGGTGATCCCCGATGAGAACGGGGGCGAGCCGGCCTTCTACATCCTGGATACCATCGCCCCGGAGCATGATGCGATCGCCCGCGGCAGCTACAGCGTCGAGCAGGGGGACGACCTGCAGGACGAGACGATGTACTGGCTTTCCATTAACTGGAAGCGGTTCCGCGATCTGCGCAGCCAGAGTTACGGGAAGGCGCTGGCCGCCAAGTGGAATGTCCCCCTGCGCTATCTGGGCGACTGGCACAAACAGCCGGGGGAGATGTTCTGGCCCAGCCAGGGCGATCTGGAGACGGCGCGGGCTATCCTGAACGATCACGAGAACGATATGTCGCAGATTCTGGCCCCGATCGTGACCGTCGCGCCCCCCTGGGATGCGGATGCGACCCCGCCCGGCGACGAATTCGATCTCTACGCCGTTCAGGAGGACGGGCCGCCGGTTCGTATCAATATCTGGTATCTGTCGCGGGATATTCGCCAGTTTATCGCCGCCCGCCCGGAGGTGGTGGCCGACGATATGCTGCCCAGCCTGCCGCCGCTGGCCTGGCACCTGACCGACCGCCGCCGCTTCCAGGAGGAGTATACGCTGCTGGCTGAGGATGCTCTGGCGGTCAGCATCGCCGAGTGGGACGCCGACGAGCGCCCGCCGCTGGAGGTGTGCTTCATGGTCGGGCGGATGGGGGGCAGCCATGTCCTGATCCTGATCACCGATAAGGCGTACCCGGCTGTGCCACCAACAGCGCGCATCGCGCCGATGATCCAGCTCGGGCAGGATGAGGATATGTTCGAGCGGTTGTGGGCGGAATCCATCCCGTTCCCGACGGAAGCGCTGCCGGGCTGGGCATGGACGCCCGACCGCCGCCTGATTGACCTGGTCAGGGCCGCCGAGGAGTATCTTTCTGATCGGGGCGAGCCGGGCGCAGTCGAAACGAGATGACGAACGCGGCCGATTATGACGCGCTGCCGACGGCAGCCCTCCTGAGCGAGCTGCTTCACTTCGCCCCGGACGATCTGGCGGCTAACCGCGCCGGCCGTCTGAGCGACGCACAGCGCGCCCTGCTTCGTGCGCGCCAGCGGGACATTATCCGCCCGCCGCTGCTGACGCTGGGTATTTTCGCCGCGCTGCTGTTCGCCAGCCGGCTGCTGCCCACCACGAATGACGGCGGCTTCGCGCTGGTGCTCGCGCTGGGCGGTGTTGTGCTCGCTCTGTTCGTACCCCCGGCCATTCGCGACTGGCAGGACCTGCGGGCTGACCTGGAGGCCGGGGAAGTCCTGAGCGTGACCGGGTCGGCGGCGGCCAATGAGGATTCCGTCCTGCTGCTGGAAGTCGGCGGGCAGTCCTTTCGGGTCAGCCGGGAGGTGCTGCTGGCGCTGGACGCTGATCCGGTTTACGCCGTATACTACACCGCGCGCAGCCGTGTGGTGCTGGCGATTGAGGCGCTGGACGGGCGCGTCTGAAAGCGGGGTAAGGATGACATCCTGGGATCGCATTGAGAGACTGCTGGGCAAAGACGCTCTGGAATATCTGGCCGGGATGACGGTCGGCATCGCTGGACTTGGCTCCGGCGGCGGCTTCGTGGCTGAGAGCCTGGCTATGAGCGGCGTGGGCGGTTTTGTCCTGATCGACGATGATGTGCTGGAAGCGGCCAATGTGGTGCGCCATGTTGGCGATTTGCGCGACGTGGGCCGCCCCAAGGTGGAAGTTGCCGCCACCCTGATCCGCGCCCGCAACCCGGCGGCCCGCGTGACAGCGGTGCAGGGCCGGGTGGAGGACCATCTGGACCGGCTGTCCGGGGTGAATCTGGTTGTGGTGGGCGTGGATGGCGAGCGGGCCAAGTATGCCATCAACCGGACATGCCTGGCCCTGGGCGTGACTGCGGTCTATGCCGGCGTCTATGAGCGTGGCGAAGGGGGCGACGTCGTCGTGATCTCTCCGGCGGACCCGCAAGGCCCCTGTTACGCCTGCTGGGCGGACAGCCTGCGCGAAGGAATCGTGGATCCCGGCGGCGAGGACCTGGACTATGGTATGATTGGGCCAGACGGCACGCTGGAGGCTGAGCCGGGCCTGTGGCTACATGTGGTGCGCGTGGCGGCGGTCCAGGCCGACCTGGCCCTGAACGAGCTGCTGCGCGGGACTGACCAGTACCACGCCATGCCCGGCAATACCGTCATTCTGGCTAACCGTCCGCTGGAGATTTTCACCGGCCATATCACGCCGCCTTACGGGGCGGAGTGGCTTCAGATCGCTCGCGACCCGGGCTGTATGGAATGCGGTCAGCGCGACCGTTTGCAGGATCAGGAAATTGAGCCGGATGAGCAGATAAGCCTTGACCAGTTGATGAGCGATTCAGGTATTACGTATACAGAACAGTAAATGGCGTAAACGGAGACATAGCTCGTGACCGACCATCCCGACAACAGGAATCCGAACCTTCCTGAGGAAGACGACCGGCCCATCGATCAGCCCGCAGCGGGCGGGCCTGACCTGACCGTCGAATCGAACGCGGCCCCGCCGATAGAAGTCCCGGAGGAGGCCCGCATGGCCGACCGGCTGGAGCGGCTGGGCGGCGAGCCAGCCCCGGCCATCTCTCCGGAGGAGTTCGCCCGCTTGCAGCAGTCCGGGCAGATCCATATCGATTCGCGCGGGCGCGTCCAGACCAGCCGCCGCGAGGAGACCGACGCCGGTATGAGCCTGCGCAAGCGCCGCGCCTGGTACGCCTGATCCGGCGCTGGCGCTATGGTCAACGCACCTTTCCCCGATCTGGAGCAGCGCCGCGCGGCGCGGGGGGAGGCGCTGCGCCGCGACGGAGTCCCCCTCTCGGACGCGCTGGCCGCGGCATTCCTGAAAGTGCCGCGACATCTGTTCGTGCCCGGCGTCTATCTGGATGCCGTGTATCGCGACCAGCCCATCGTCACCCGCCGCGATAAAGACGGCGTGCCACTGGGCGGGTCTACCCAGCCCTCCTGGATGGCTTTCACGCTTGACGCGCTGGAGCTTCAGCCGGGGCAGCGGGTGCTGGAGATCGGCACGGGCACGGGCTACAACGCCGCGCTGCTGGCCGAGCTTGTCGGCCCGGAAGGGAAAGTCACCAGCATCGAGACGGACGAGGAGACTGCTGAGGCGGCCCGGGCGCATCTGGACCGGGCCGGCTACAGCCGCGTGGAGATCGTGCTGGCCGACGGCGCCCTGGGCCACGCCGATGGCGCGCCTTACGACCGGATTATCTCGACCGTCAGCGTGTGGGACCTGCCCACCCCCTGGCCCGCCCAGCTCGCGGAGGACGGCATCCTGGTCACGGCCCTGACTACCTTCGGCATTCAGTTCAGCGTTGCCCTGGGGAGGCGGCCCGGCGCGGCCCGGCGCGGCGATCTGGTCAGCCGCAGCCTGTTCCCGATCCGCGCCGTCTCAATCAAGGGGCAGGCGGCCGGCCCGGAACGTTATATCCGGATTCCCGCTTCGGCCATGCAGATAGACTTCATGAGCGAGGCGCGCATGGACGCCGCCGGGCTGCACACCCTCTTTTCCTCCGATTACGACCTGACTCAGTTTTCGGCTGATATAGGGCGGCACAACCTGGGGATGTTCAGCTACTACCTGCTGTTTTTCTGCCCGCCCGGCTACGAATTTGTGACCTATGCCGTGGAAGAAGGCCAGTTGGCCTACGGGATGCAGGGGATCGGCTGGGGGATTGTCAGCCCGACCAGCGCCGCCTTCGTCCCTTACGGAGACGAGCGGCTCATCCACCTGTTCGGGAGCGGCGAGGCGGGTTACCTGCTGGATACGCTGGCCCGGCAGTGGGATGCCGCCGGGCGGCCCGACCTCTCCCGCTGCCGGATGCACATCACGCCGGCGGGCGCCCGGCCGGCCCTGCCAGCGGAGCCGGAAGCTGTCGTGCGCGTCGTCGCCCAGCCCGCGCATACCTACACGCTGTGGATCGATCCGGCGCTGTAGCGGCCCCCACGCCCCGCTGACAGACCGCGAAAATACCCGCCGCCGGGGAGGGCTTTTCAGCTTTTCCCGGGCGGCCCTGCCGTTCTGCCATCAGTCCTCGCGCAGGACGCCCAGCCCCAGCAGCAGCCCGATCGCGCCGAAGCCCAGCGCCAGCGCTCCGGCAAGCGGCCGCCGCTCCCGCAGCAAGCGCAGCCCGCCCACCGCCAGCACTCCACCCGCGGCCAGGTCCGCCTGCTGGACGATCGCGTCGGCTTCCTGCGGCGTCCGCCCGCGCAGGACCAGGCCCCACTTGAGCAGCGCGCCGCCGTCCAGGCCGGGGTAGGGGAGCAGGCCGATCAGGTTGCTGGCGTTGACGGCGGCGGCGACTCCGGCCAACTCTCGCGCTGCCGAGCCGGGGCGCGCTTTGCTGCGCAGCCACAGACTGAAGATCAGCCCCTTCAGGTTCCAGACCGGCCCGCCCAGCGCCCGGAAGAAATGCTTCCACGGCAGCACGCGCAAATCGTTGGTGAAGTACACGATGCGCGGTATGCCGCCCAGCACGACCATCTCATCCATCGGCGCGCCGACCAGCCGGGCGCAGAATGCGTGGGCGAAGCTGTGCCCCCACGCGATGCCGGCGGCCACGACTGCGCCCGCGGCGCCGATGGCGACTCGCGCCGGCCAGGGATGGGCCGGCTGACGCTTCCCTACCAGCCAGGTGATCGCTGCCCACAGGCCCGGCACGATGACCGGCAGCGACCGCGCGCCGCACCAGTAGACCGGCGTGCCCAGGAAGGAGAACAGCGCCACGCGATGGGGGTTCCGCGTGGCCGGTTGGAGATCGGTTGGCAGCAGCGGAGACATCGCTCGCCTCCTGTTGATCAGGCATCTTTATCTTCAGTGTATCACGACTTCCGGGGCGGGGCGGGGTGAGATGGCTCAGCGCGGCAGGCGCATCATCTCTTCGTAGACGGCGACTGTCCGGGCCGCGATCTGGGCCTGGGTATAGTACGACTGGACTCTCTCGCGCCCTCTGCGGGCGAGGTCCAGCCGCAGCTCGTCATCCTGAATCAGGCGGCACAGGGCATATCCCAGCGCCGTGGCGTCCCCTTCTGGCACGACGAGGCCGGCGTCCCCGATCACTTCCGGGATGGCGCCGCAGTCAGACCCGATCGGGGTCACGCCGCAGGCCATCGCCTCCACCAGGACGCGGCCAAACTGCTCCTTCCAGTTGGGGCGGGTGAGCGACGGCACGATCAGGATATCGAGCTGGCGGTAGAAGACGGGCATCTGCATACTGGGGATCTGGCCCATGAAGGTCACCCGCTCGCGCAGGTTCAGCTCATCCACGAGCGCCTCCAGCGCCGGCTGTTCTGGCCCGCTGCCGACGATATCCAGCCGCCAGTTACCCTGGCAGAAGCGCTCCTCCTGAATCAGGCTCAGCGCCTGCAGCAGCACATCGACGCCCTTCTCCGGCACCAGCCGCCCGACAAAGCCCAGCGCTCGCGTCCGTCCGGTGACGGGCCGTGTGGGCGGGCGGAACAGGTCAATATCCACGCCGAACTGCGGGATCACGGCCAGCGGGCCGGCGTAGCCTTTCTCCCGCCAGACCGCCGCCGCGCTTTCCGTGCCCATGAGGGCGTAATCCACGTGGCGCAGGGTCCACCATTCGCCTATGGCGAACGGCGGCGGGTAGCCCCGCCGGATATTCTGCCAGCTAAAGAACAGGCTGCGCGCGCCGGCTCGCCGCGCCTGGCGCAGGGCCAGCCAGGTCGCCAGGTTGTACGGCTCTTCATCAATATGGACGATATCGGGGGGCGGGTCGAACCAGCGGTCCAGGCCGGGGTAATGATGCAGGTGGTAGTGCCCGTTCAGGCGGATGGGGGTAACGGCCAGCCGGTAGCCGTCCGTGTAGGAGCGTTCCAGCGCCAGCTCACCGCGTTCATCCCGCCAGGTGGGCGGGACGACCACCGTCAGATCGACGCCCAGCCGGGCGATCTCCTCCAGTTTGCGCTGGTAGATGCCGACGATGCAGGCTTTGGAAAGCATCAAAACCCGCATACATCCTCCCACAGGTTCTTTCCGCGAATAGTACTGATGGCCTAGAGTATACCCGCCGTCGGGCGAAATTACCCTGATCCCGGCGAATGATAATGGATATCGGTTGAACTGGGCGCTGACGTCACCTTTATCCCCGGCCATGCGGCCCATATGACCCTGTGGCTGGCCCCTTTCTCCTCCGCCAGCGGCGTGTGCTTCCCTCTCCGCCAGCGGAGAGGGACCGAGGGTGAGGTTCAATGTTAGGCCGGAGAATCAAACCTGCCCCTCGCGAGGGGGGCGAGGGGCAGGCAGATCAGGGAAACAAGTCAGGACAGATTATCCTTCGATCTTCTTGATCGGGATATTCAGCGGGCGCGCCTCCGGCGCCTTGGGCAGGGTCAGCGTCAGGATGCCGTTAGTGAAGACAGCTTCGACGTTGTCCGCCTCAATCGGGACGTTGAGGCGCAGGCGGCGCTGGAAGCGGCCTTCCGCTGCCCGCTCGTGAATGAGGTAATGCACGTTCTCAATGCGGTTCTTGAACTCACCCTGGATGGAGAGCACGTCGTCTTCCAGATTGATGGTGATGTCGTCCGGGTTCAGGCCGGGGACCGACGCCGTGATCACGAAGGCGTCATCAGTCTCGTAGGCATCGAGCGGCAGGCGATAGGTGCAGCACCCCCCGCTCAGGGCCGGGTCGTCGTTGTGCATAAGGGTGCGCCAGGGGCTGCGGCGGATCATCATAGTCATGGGTTATTCCTCCTGAAAGCAGGTCTCTTTAATTTGGCTCACGATACACCGTATGAGGGTGCAGTTTTTAATCCTGCCCACAGGATAACCGGGGTGTATTAGAAGTGTGTAGACGCCGTATAGGAGATGTGTAAAAACGGCGTAGATGTTTTATAAGAAGCCTCCGCCGGGCGGCTACTGAGCCGGGGGCGATTCCGGGTCATCGCCGGAGGGGTCGTTGGAGGGGTAGCCGAGGCTGGACAACAGATGGTCCGCGACCAGGCGCAGCCGGGCCGCGCTGGCAAGCTCAAATTCCGCCCGCATCCGATCGCCCGGGCCCAGGGCGCTCGCCTGTTCTTCCATCTCGCTGGCCCGGGTTTCTAGCTCCCGGATCAGCGCCGCGATACGCGTATCATTGGCGCCTTCATTTTCGGCCCAGTCAAAGCTGCTCGCCAGAAAGTCGCAGTTATAGTCCATTTTCTGACCTGCGTGCGCGATGCACATAGTGTTGACAGGAGGTGGCGTAGCCGGAGACACTCAGCAGAGGCGACGTTACCATGAATTATAGCATGCCTTTTAAGCATATGTCAATTATTTATATATCTTTTATAATATTGAAGAGAAGGCATGAGGGGCCGCCAGGACCCGCCGCAGCCGCGCCTCCAGCTCGGCCAGCATCAGAGCTGTCGCCCCCCACACGATCTGCCCCTCCACGTCGTAATAGGGCACCTCAAGATCGATGCCGCGCAGGTGCATCCGGGTCTCTTTCTTGCGGGCCGGGTCCAGCAGGGCGTCCAGCGGCATTTCCAGCAGCGCGGCGACCTCTTCCGGGCCGGGCGTGAAGGCCGGCCGCCAGGGGAGCGCGCCCACTACCGGCGTGACCAGGAAGTTGCTCGGCGGGATATACACCGGCGCAAGCTGCCCCAGGATGCTCACCGGCTCCTGACACACGCCGATTTCTTCGCACGCTTCGCGCAGGGCGGCGGCGACGCTGTCGGCATCGCCCGGCTCGACCGCGCCACCGGGGAAGGCGATCTGGCCGGAATGGACGCCGGGATCGGGCGTGCGCTGGATCAGGACAGTTGTCAGTGACTCAGCCAGCGGGTAGAGCAGGATCAGCACAGCGGCCGGGCGGGCTGTGCGACCGGGTGGGGCCACGCGCGGAATCAGCGGGCGGACGTGCAGCGGCGCCCAGGCCGCCTCCACGTCGAAGGAGGGCAGCGCCAGCGCGGCCCGGACATGGGCGAGGGTGATGCCGGGCGAGATCATGATTCGTGCGATATGCCGCCGGGGAAGAGCCGCGCCTCTGGCTGTTCGCTTTCCACTACAACGCTATCTTCCGGGGCCGCCGGCAGCAGGACAGAGAATGTGCTGCCCAGGCCGAGCGCGCTCTCCACCCAGATGTTCCCCTTCATCAGCTCCACCAGCCGGCGGCAGATCGCCAGACCCAGGCCGGTCCCGTCGAACTGGCGCGTAGGAGAGCTGTCGGCCTGGCGGAATTCGTCGAAAATGGCGCCCTGATCCTTGGGCGCGATGCCGATCCCGGTGTCCTCCACCGCGATCAATACCCACGACTTCCCGCCCGGATCGAAGCCCGGCGGCAGGCTGTCATCGGCGATCTGATCGTCGTAGAGCCGGGTGCGCAGCGTGATTGTGCCCGACGGCGTGAACTTGATGGCGTTGCCCAGCAGGTTGGTGACGACCTGCCGCAGGCGATCCGGATCAGCGATGACCGGCGGTATATCCTCCAGGTCGCGCAGCAGGTCCAGCCCTTTGTGGGTCGCCAGCGCTTCCATCGCCGCCATGCTTTCCTCGATAATCAGCCGGGCGTTAGTCGGAACCGGGCGCAGGTCCATCCGTCCGGCGTCAATCTTGGAGATATCGAGGATGTCGTTGATCAACTGGAGCAGCATCCGCCCGTTGCGGGAGACTTTCTCCAGCCGGTCGGCCTGACGCTCATTGATTGTGCCGTAAGCGCCCTGCTGGATCATCTCGGCGTAGCCCAGGATGCTGTTGAGCGGCGTGCGCAGCTCATGGCTCATATTGGCCAGGAAGTGAGACTTCAGCCGGTTGGCCTCGGCGAGCTGTTCGTTGGCCTGGCGCAGCTCATGCTGGACGCGCCGGCGCTCCACCAGTTCTTCGTGCAGGTTGTGATACAGCCGGGAGCGCTCCAGGGCCTGGCCGGCGATGGCGGCGGCGTTCTCCGCCAGCATAACCTCGGCAGTGGTGAACTCGCGCGGCGTGATGGAGTCCAGGCCAAGCGCCCCGAAGACGCGCTCGCCCACCCGCAATGGGATCAGGAGCAGGGTGACCGTCCCCCGCCGGCGGGCTTCCACGTGCATTTCGTCATCCAGGCGGGGGTCAGTCTGCATGTCGGGGATGATCAGCGACCGGCCCGTTTCGATCACCTGCCGGCTGGCCGTGTTGGCGCTCAGTGGGACGATGACTCCCCTGGCGGAAGGGCGCCCCGGCTCCAGATACTCGGCGACCAGGGTCAGGTGCAGCCCCCTGTCATCCAGCAGGCCGACGGATGTCTGGGGCAGGTTCAGGGCGCGGCCCAGCTCCTCGCAGATGGTGTCAAGGATCACGGTCGTGTCGTATGTCGTCGTCAGGGCGGCCATGATCTCATTCAGAATCTGCGTGTCGCGGAGCTGCTGCTGGAGCGCGGCCTCGGCCTGTTTGCGGTCGGTGATGTCGTACAGCACAACCAGCCAGCCGCCGGCCTGCCCGCCCCGTTTATGCAGCAGGGAAGTCTGCATGCTCAGGAAGCGCCCCCCGGCGCTAAGCTCCACCCCGGCAGTCTGCCCGCCCCCCAGGTTATCGGCCACGGCGGGCAGCAGGCTGCCGACAGGCTGGCCCACACCGCCTTCCCTGCCGAGCGCCAGCAGTCTGCGCGCCGCCGGGTTGAGGTCCACCACCCGCAGCCGTGTATCGAGCACGATCACGGCGTCGGCCATATCCTCAAAGACGGCGTCGCGGGCGACCGGCACGATATCCAGCAGGCGAAAGCGGAACAGCCCCCAGCTCAGGGCCAAACCAGCCACAGCAAACCCGACCGGCGTCAGATCGAATGATACGTAGCCCATCAGGTAGACCAGGTTGCCCACCCAGGGCATGATGGTCATCAGCAGCAGGACGATCGCCTGGCCGCGGTAGAGCTGCCGGGAACGCAGCAGGAACCGGCCCAGCAGCAGCGTCCCGATCAGCAGCAGCGCGTAGGAATAGGCCACATGGAGCCAGGCTAAAGGGCCATACTTCGCCGCCAGCGTAGAGAAGACGACGGTCCCCTCGATATGCTGGTCCATCCGGAACTGGCCGTGCAGCGGGTTAGTCCACAGCGCCAGAGTTGACAGGATCGGCACGATCAGCAGCAGCCCGATTGTGCGCCGGGTCAGCCAGTGGTCCTGACGGGTGTAGGACAGGGTGAAGGTCAGCCAGGCAGTGGGGATGGTTATGATGCCCAGATATTGCAGGGTGACCATGGCCTGCTTGGCCTGGAAGTCATAGATAGCCAGTTCCAGAATATAGAAGAAGGCCCAGAAAGAGACGGCGGCCAGCACAACTGCCAGCGGCAGCGCACCCCACGCCGGCCAGCGGCGCAGCACAAAAACCGCCAGTATCACTGTAATGACGGTGGTCAGACCCAGGATCAGATAGGGTATGGCGGTGTCCATAGCAGCAGCCGTCCGAAGATGCGAATAATAAGCCCGGAGGGAAGTTTAACGCAACGGGTGATGAGATACCAGGGCGGTTGAAAAGGTCCAGTTCCGGGGTATGCCCCTTCCGCCGCCCGATCTCTCACCGGCGGCGCGTCGTATGCTGGCGGTTGATCTGCTCGTTGCGGCGGGCGGCGGCCTCCGCTTCCGGATCGGATCGCACAACCGTCCCGTCCAGGTCCTCCAGCAAATCCTGCAGGGACAGGCGCTCCAGGCGGGTGCCGGAAAGTTCATCGATCAGTTTGTCGCTGATCTCGCCGTCGCCGGTCAGGTAGGTTCGGAATGCGCCGCCGCCGACATCCTGCCAGACGAAGACATGCTCCGCCAGCAGCACGTTCGCCGCGTAAATAGCCAGCGTCCAACTGCCTTCGAGCGACTCCAGATTGCGCACTGGCAGCCAGGTGTCGGGGTAGACGAATGTCTCCCCGGCGCTCAGATCGTAGATCTGCTCATCCACGAAGCGGCGCACGCCGTCCTCATCCAGCACCTCGAAGCGGATCTTGCCCCTGGCTCGCTGGGGCGAGCGCAGCAGGGTGAAGGGCCGGATATAAGCGGCGTCGCCCGGCAGGTTGGCCTCCCGGAACAGGGTGGGCGTGGAATCAGAACTCGGGTAGGCCAGCATGCCGATATCCGTCGGCACCACCGGGAGCGTCTGGGGGTCCTGCCCGGCATTGAGGATAGCTCTGGTTGCCGCCCGGTGCATTGTGCTGCGAGTCTGGGATGCTGCGGCGGAGCGCTGGCGCGTCTCTCGAACTGCAGCCGGACGTTCGGCAGCTTCGGGCGGCATGAAAGAGGCCGCAATACCTTTCCAGGCGGCGGACGCCTGATTCCAGCCGTTGTTCATCAGCAGGGCCAGGGCCACAACGCCGACCAGGAAAAGCAGGATGCCAAGCGCGCTGTTAGACACCAGCAGGTTGAAGCCGATGATGGCCAGGAACAGGCCGAGGAGCATGCGTCCTGTTCTGCGGGGCGACTGCCTCCTGCGCATCGCGTCACATTACTCCTGCTATACCCGGCGGGCGCGGCTACTGCCGCCCGCGCAGCAAATCTTCCAGCGAGACCGGCGAGTCGTCCTGCAGGGGCGCGGTCTCATCTTCCAGGCGCCCCCGCCGCCGTTCCAGATCGCCCTGTATCATGCGCCGGCGCCGTTCTATCGAAGGGGCGAGGTTGAACGTGTGCAGGCCGATCACGCCCCCGGCCAGCGAGACGCGCAGCTCCCACAGGCCCGGGTTGGCGTCAGCGGGGGCCTTGTCCGCCAGCGGCAGCCGGTAACTGGACAGGATATTGTTCTGCCCGGTCCGGAGGTAAACCGTTTCCTCGTGGACAAAACAGGCGCGGCCAGTTGAATCGAGAATCTCGAAACGGGCCGTGGCCGTCTCGTCAGCCCACGATGGATCGGCGTAAACCACGGCATAAGGCTGAATCCCCTGATCGTCGAGCGACATATTATTGCGCTTCAGGCGAAGCCCGTCCGATCCCAGCTCGCTGGCGATCAGGCCAATATCGACCAGGGCGAACTGGTCCAGGTAGGTCGGCGCCTGGCGGGCGCGGGCCTGGGCCTGTTCGGCGGCGCTGCTGATCTTAAGCCGGGCCTTGCGTGGCGCTTTCGCCTCCTGCTTTTGCGGACGCTGCGGCAGCCGGCTGCGGAAGGCGTCGGACGTGAACGTGCCCATGGCGATCAGGGCCGTGAGCAGATACAGAGCCAGCAGGATGACCATCGCCTGGGGAGCCAGCGCCCCGGAGAAGAGCACAATGCCCAGGATCAGGCCGATCATGACCAGCCATACAGTGGTGGCGCGACGACTCTTGGTCTGCATAACGTCTCAACCCTGCCGAAAGGTGGCGCCGACGCAGCGCGCCGGCTCGTGCCGATCGTTGTGAGAAGGCGGGGCGCTGGCACAGGTCCGGCTCCCTTCGCCTGATCAGATTGTACACCCGGATGGCTCCGGCGCGGCCATGCAGCGAAGAATCCCCCCATGGCGTCCCGGCCCGGGCGCTTATTCACCAGTACGTATGAAGAATGTGCCGGGTTGCGCGGCGCGACCTCATCCGTGCGCGTCGATACGCTCCGGCAGAATCTTGTATAGCCGGCGGACCTCGCCGGCCTGCCCGAAGCTGCCCGGCTGGTCAGTGTACTTGGGCGCCAGGGTGTGGTTGATATGCTCGACAGCGCCGGCTTCGACGATCTCCACCACGCGCCCTCGCACGGCCAGATAACGGTAGGGGTTGTCGGGGTCCATGATTTCGACTGCAACCCGGGGTCTGGCGGTCATGTTGCGGTCTTTGACGCGTCCTCTGGCGCTGTTGACCAGGATGTGCGTGCCGTCGAAATCCACCCACACGGGCGTGATCTGCGGCGACCCGTCCGGCATCAGCGTAGCCAGATGGGCGAAGGCTTTCTTCTGAAACAGGTCCAGATGGCTGGCGGGGATGTGGGCGGTCATGATGTCCTCCTTGGGAACAGGTACTTCCGGTTTACAGACCTGCGGCCAGGACCGCCTCGGTGAGCGCGGCCCATTCCGGCAGGGTGAGTGTCTCAGCGCGGCGGTGCGGATCGATGCCGACCTCCGCCAGCACTTCGTCGGCCTGGCCTCCGGTGATGCTCAGGCCGCTCGACAGCGCGTTGCGAAGCTGCTTGCGCTTCTGGCTGAAGCCCGCCCGCGCCACGCGGAAGAAAGCCGCCTCGTTGCTGACGGTCACCGGCCGGTCAGCGCCATACGTGTCGATCCGGACCAGGGCGGAGACGACATCGGGCCGCGGCCAGAACACTGCCGGTGAGAGCCGCGCCACGATATGGGGCTGGCCGTAATACTGCACAGAGACGCTGAGCAGACTCATATCGCCCGGCCGGGCGACCAGGCGATCGGCCACTTCATTCTGCACCATGACGACCAGCCGTGTGGGCGGATGCGGCTGCTCCAGCAGGTGGCGCAGGATGGCGCTGGTGATGTAGTAGGGCAGGTTAGCCACGACCAGATAGTCCTCATCCGGGCGGATGTGCAGAGCCAGATTGACATCGAGGATATCGGCGTGGACGAGGGTCACGTTTTGCACCGCCCCGAAGCGATACTGGAGCAGGGGAATCAGCCGGTCGTCCAGCTCAATCGCAATCACGCGCCGGGCGGTGTCGGCCAGCCATTCCGTCAGGGCGCCCGTGCCGGGGCCGATCTCCAGCACAACTTCGTCGCCGGTCAGGTCTGCGGCGCGCACGATCTTCTCCAGAGCGTTCGGATCGTGCATAAAATTCTGGCCCAGACTCTTCTTTGGCGTGACGCCGAAATTATCCAGGAGATGGCGGGGGTTGGTTGTCATGGCGGCAGAGTGCTCCGTATGATATGGGGCGCGGTCTTCGCAGTCTGGCCGGTAGTATACCCACCACAGGCGGCAGGGAACAGGGAATCGGGAACAGGCGGCAGGGCGGGCGGGGTGTCTGTGCGGTGGTTTAGCCGAATGCCCGGCCTTCCCGCCCATTCCATTTGCGGCCCCGACTGCTTTTCTTCGCTGGCTGTTCTCCACTCCTTGCGGCCTTCATCGTGGTATACTCCCGGCGAATTATCTCTTGCCTGCGTTACAGGAAGGATACGCTATGATCGATCTCACGCTCTCCGAGGTCCTGGATCGGCTCAACAACGGCGCGGTCACGTCCGTCGCCCTCACTCAGGCGTATCTGGATCGTATCAGACAGGCAGACCCCCGGGTGCGGGCTTTCCTCACCCTGACGGAGGAACTGGCTCTTGAGCAGGCGGCGGCGGCGGATACCCGCCGCGCGGCGGGCGGCTCAGCGCCGCTGCTGGGCGTGCCGCTGGCGCTCAAGGATGTACTGGCGACGCGGGGCATCCAGACGACGGCGGGCAGCCGCATCCTGCAGGGCTTCAAGCCCCCGTACAACGCGACTGCCGTTCAGAAGCTGCTGGATGCCGGGGCGGTTATACTCGGCAAGACCAATACGGATGAGTTCGCCATGGGGTCCAGCACGGAGAATTCCGGCTACTTCACCACGCACAACCCCTGGGACCTGGAGCGCGTCCCCGGCGGCAGCAGCGGCGGCAGCGCGGCGGCAGTCGCGGCGGGGATGGCTGCCGGCGCGCTGGGCACGGATACCGGCGGCAGCGTGCGCCAGCCGGCCTCGCTGTGTGGCGTGGTCGGCCTCAAGCCGGGCTACGGGCGTATCTCGCGCTACGGCGCGTTCGCTTATGCCTCCTCGCTGGATCAGATCGGGACGCTGAGCCGGACGGCGCGTGATGCTGCCCTCCTGCTAAACGTGATCGCCGGGCCGGACCCGCTCGATTCGACCAGTATGCCGATCCCCGTGCCGGATTACACCGCCGCGCTGGACGGAGATGTGCGCGGCCTGCGCGTCGGGTTGCCCCGCGAATACTTCACCGCGGGCATCCAGCCGGAAGTTGAGGCGGCGGTGCGGGCGGCGGTGGAAAAGCTGGCCTCGCTGGGGGCGGAAGTGGTGGAAATCAGCCTGCCGCATATGTCCTACGGCCTGCCAGTGTACTACCTGATTGCGACGGCGGAGTGCTCGGCCAACATGGCTCGCTTCGATGGCGTGCGCTACGGCCAGCGTGAAGATGCCGGGGATATGTGGGAGGTCTACACCAACACGCGCGGGCACCTCCTCGGTCCGGAGGTCAAGCGGCGCATCATGCTCGGCACGTATGCGCTCTCGGCGGGCTACTACGACGCCTACTACCGCAAGGCGCAGGAGGTGCGCACACTGATCAGAGAGGACTTCGACCGGGCCTTTGAGCAGGTAGATGTGATCGCCACGCCGGCCACGCCCACGACGGCCTTCAAGATTGGCGAGAAGATTGGCGATCCGCTGCAAATGTACCTGTCCGATGTCTATACGACCACGGTCAACCTGGCCGGCGCTGCGGCGCTGTCGCTGCCATGCGGGTTCGACGGGCGCGGCCTGCCCATCGGCCTGCAGCTCATCGGCCCGGCGTTTGAGGAGGGCCGCCTGCTGCGAGCCGGGGACGCCTATCAGCGCGTCACAGACTGGCACATCCACCGGCCCGTTGTAGAGGAGCCAACGGGGTGATATGCTGTAGATATTCAGGTTGGGTCGGAGGTCGGGCGTTCAATTGAACGCCCGTGCGCCGAACGCCCGATTCTTGGACACCCACGCAGACATCGAACGCACGCAAGACATTCCAATACCCTGACCCATGAACAGACCTCTCCTTCTTCTGCTCATCGTCTTCGTTGCTCTGGCCCTGATCTACGCCTGGGCCACACCGCCGCTGGAAGCCTCCGATGAGTTGTGGCATTTCGGCCTCGTCGATCATCTGGCGTCAGGCGGCGACCTGCCCACCCAGGACCCGGAGATCACGACTCCCTGGGAGCAAGAAGGCAGCCAGCCGCCGCTGTACTACTTTATTGCGGCGGCTTTGATCCGCCCGATCGACCGATCCGATCTGGACGCCATCCGCCAGCCCAACCCGCACGCAAAAGCCGGTGTCCCCCTCGATCGCGATAACAAGAATCTCGTCCTGCACGACGCGCCGCGCTCGCTGGAAAGCGGGAGCGCGCTGGCCGTCTACGCCGCCCGATTGTTCAGCATTGCGCTCGGCGCTGTGACCGTTATCGCGGTCTACCTGAGCGCCCGCCTGCTCGCCCCGGAGCGGATTGCCGTGCCCTTCCTGGCCGCCGGCCTGACGGCCTTCAACCCGATGTTCCTCTTCATCACAGCCTCGGTCAATAATGATAACCTCGTGATCGCGCTGGGGAGCCTGATCACGTGGCAGATGCTGCTCATGGTCCGTGATGGCTTTCGCCTCCGCCGCAGCGCGCTGCTGGCCGTCCTGCTGGCGCTGGCCGGGCTGACCAAGATCAGCGGGCTGGTGTTCGTGCCGGTGGTGGCGCTGGCCGGGCTGGAGAGCGCCGTCCGATCGCGCGACTGGCGCGGGCTGCTCACACTGGCCGCGCTCATGCTCGGGGCCTGGCTGCTGATTGACGGCTGGTGGTATGCCCGCAATCTCTGGCTCTATGGCGAGCTGCTCGGCACGGAGATGATGGTCGCCGTGGCCGGGCCGCGCCTGGAGCCGTTTACTATCAGCACGCTGCTGGCGGAATTCCAGGGCTTTCGCATCAGCTACTGGGGGCTATTCGGCGCGGTCAACGTGCTGACCGTCGAGCCGTTTTACATCATTATGGACTTCCTCACGCTGGCGGCTGCCGGCGGGCTGGCCTGGTCCCTGTGGCGGGGCCGGCAGGATCGGGATTTTCTCTTCCGCGCCGGGCTGCTAATTCTACTCATCATCCTGGGCAATGTGGGCGTCATCCAGTGGACGGCGCAGACCTATGCCTCGCAGGGGCGGCTGCTCTTTCCATTCATCGCCGCCATCAGCAGCCTGATGGCGCTGGGTCTGGCGGCGCCCCTGGAAGCGATTCCCTTCGCCCGTCTGGAAGTCGTCCGCCGCGCCGGGATCGGGGCGGTGGCGGCGCTTGGCGCCTTCGCCCTGATCATCCCCTTCGCCAGCATCGCGCCCGCTTACGCACCGCCGCCGGCGCTGGCCGCGCTGCCCGCTGACGCGCACCCGGTGTACGCCCGTTTTGGCGACGATATCGCGCTGGTCGGCTACCGGGCGGAGGATCGGCGTTACGAGCCGGGCGATTTTGTGCCGGTCACGCTGTACTGGCAGGTGGACGGACCCGTTGAGCGTAATCTCAGCCTGTACGTCCACGCCGTGACCGATGACGGAACCGTGATCGGCAAGGTAGACAGCTATCCTGGCGGCGGGACGCAGTGCACTTCTGCCTGGGAGCCGGGCCTGTATGAGGATACCTACGCCGTGCCGATCGGCGAAGAAGCTCCCGGCCCGGCGCACAGCGGCCTGCGTATCAGCGTCGGCTGGTGGGACTACTCGACCCGGACGGTGCTGACTCCGGTGGCGGAAGACAGCGCGCCGCTGGAAAGCGTGATGCTCGGCGCGGGCGGCTTTGTCAATCCGGCGGCTTTAGCAGCGGCTCCGGACGGCCTGACGCCGGTTTCCGGTGCTGAGTTTGGCGGTCTGATGCGGTTGCTCGGCTACCGGCTGGAAGAGGATACGCTGACGTTGTGGTGGGAGGCGACGGGCACGCCGCCGCTCAACTACACCGTCTTCGCCCAGGTTCTGGATGACGGGGACGCCATCGTCGGGCAGGGGGATGCCCCGCCGGCCCTGCCCACCGGCTACTGGCGCCCCGGCGAGCGTTACGCCACCACACACTCCCTGACCTATCTACAGGAGCCATCCTCTGGCTCGTACCGGATCGTGATCGGGTGGTACAATCCTGCTGACTTCAGCCGCCTGTCTACCGGCCAGCCGGACGCGGCCTATACGCTGACTACCCTGACCCGGCCATAAAATAGGAGGGCGGGCTGCCTGCTACGCCTTCTGCGGTGAGCCTGTGTAGAATGTTACGGATTGTTGTTTTGTTGTAGAGGTGAAAGGACCCCATTCCATGAAGGTTGTGATCCCCCTGGCCGGATTCGGCACCCGGCTCCGACCGCTGACGTACAGCCGCCCCAAGCCGCTGGTGAATGTCGCCGGCAAGCCTATCCTGGGGCACCTGCTGGATAAGCTGCGGGTGCTGCCGGTTGACGAATATATCTTCATCACCGGCTATCTGGGCGACCAGATCGAGGCTTATGTCAGGCAGAACTATGGCGACAAACCCAGCCGCTATTTTGTGCAGGAAGAGCTTAACGGGCAGTCGCCGGCTATCTACCTGGCCCGGGAAGCGCTGGAAGGGCCGACCATCATCCTGTTTGTAGATACCATCTTCGAGGGCGATATCAGCTTCCTGGCCGATACTGATGCCGATGCCGTCGCCTTTGTCAAAGAGGTCGAGGATCCGCGCCGGTTCGGCGTCGTCGCCGTCGATGGGGATGGCATTGTCCGGCATTTTTACGAGAAGCCGGATAGTGTGGAGAACCGGCTGGCCGTGATTGGCATGTACTACTTCCGCGACGCTGCCTCCCTCCTGAGCGCCATCCAGACTCAGATCGACGAGCAGCGCAAGACCAGGGGCGAGTATTTCCTCACCGATGCCTTCCAGATCATGGTTGATCGGGGCACGAAGTTCCGGATCGCCGAAGTGGGGGAGTGGCTGGATGCGGGGACGTCGGAAGCCGTGCTGGATACGAACCGGCTGCTGCTGGAGCGCGGGCGGGATAACAGCGCCGGAGGCACGATGGAAGAGTTCGTGATCATCCCGCCGGTGTATATCCACCCGACGGCGCGCATCACCAACTCCGTGATCGGGCCGTATGTCTCGCTGGGAGCCAACTGCCAGATCGAAAACTGCATCATCCGCGACTCTATCGTTGACGCCGACACCCAGATCGCCAATATCCTGCTGTCGCACAGCCTGATCGGGCAGGACGTCACCATCGAAGGCGCGTTCCGGTCGGTCAACGTCGGGGATACCACCAGTATTCACTACGAATAGGACATCCCCTCATCCGCTGAATACAGCCCGCAGCCACCCGCTGCGGGTTTTTTATATCTTCTCGGCCAACTCCCTGTGATATGGATTTTTCTGTATAGATAAATATTTTTACTTTGATGTGATGAATTTTTATAAACGACTTGACATTCTTACATAATGGCGCTATTCTGATTGCAGAACCTGAAAATCGTGAGGTTGTTCGGAAGAATGGAGGGGTTTCTCGCATGTACTCTGCACCCCGTAACTGCCCGATCTGCGGCGGTGAGATGTTCGTCACCCGGCTGTACTGCCCGGAATGCGATGTCAGGATTGAGGGGCACTTCAATTTCGGCGGGCTGGGCAGTCTGAGCCAGCAGCAGCTTGCCTTTGTGGAAACCTTCGTCGCCTGTGAAGGCAAGATTGGCCGCGTACAAAAAGTGCTGGGCATTTCTTACCCCACCGTGCGCAGCCGGCTGGAAGAGGTGATCACGGCTATGGGGTATCCGATCGGCGCGGAAGATGCTGAGGCGGAGGACGACCTGCGCAAACAGGTGTTGGATGACCTCGCCGCCGGCCGCATCTCTTCCGCGGACGCGGTGCGGCTGCTTCAGCGCTGAGGGGGTGCTGATGCAGCTAGAGAGGGGGAGGCAGGGCTGCCGGCGAAGAGGGGCGGGAAGCCCTGCCTGACGGCGGAAGTTCGGCAGTAGCAGGAGTAGTGCAGTAAAGATCGTATGCTGGACCGTTCACTTGAGGGGAAACGGCTATGTTCCAGACAAATCAAGCCTATGTAGAGGAGAAGCTCCGCGAGCTGCGTCTTGAAGCGCAGCACACCCACGAACTGGCTTTGTTGCGCGCTGCTCAGGTGGACAGGGCGGCCCCCCGGCGGGCGCCGGCCCGCGCCGTGCTGCACGGGCTGGGCAGCGCCCTGGTCGCGATCGGTGGCAGGCTGCTGTGCGCCGCTGAGTCGTCAGAACGGCCCGCGCAGTCGCATTCCCAGATATCCTGATCGCCGTGCTGATTTCCTTACTGGAGGATTGGACTATGACTGATCAATGGCCTGATTCTGAAGTGCCAGAAATGCCCGAAGAAGGGGCGCCGATCCGCCTGCAGATTGCCAATATCGGCGGCGATCTGCGCCTGCGCGGCTGGGACGAAGACCGTGTTGCAGCGGACGGCGTCGCCGCTGCTTTTGAGCCGGACGAGGAGGGCGTGATCGCCATCCAGGTCCCCGGCGATCTCAGCCTGCGCGTGCCGCCGGGCGTCGAGATCGTCTGTCACAACGTCGGCGGGGACGCCCGGCTGTCCGGCCTCTCCGGCCCGGCGAGGATCGACAATGTCGGCGGCGATCTGGTCGCGCGCGGCATTGGCTCGCTGCAGGCGCGCCATATCGGCGGCGATCTGCGCGCCAAAGCGGTGTTCGGCGATATCGCCATCGGGCAGATCGGCGGCGACGCCACCCTGCGCGAAATCGAAGGCGAAGTGAAGATCGAGGCCATCGGCGCTGACCTCTATGTGCGCGAGCTGAAAGGGGTATGCGCGGTGGGCCGTGTGGGATCGGACCTGGTCCTGAGCACCGAATTTATGGCGGGCGGCGTCTACCGCTTCACTGTCGGCTCTGATATCGTGTGTCGTGTCCCTCCGCAGGCCAGCGTGCGCTTCCGTATCGCGGACTGCGGCGATCTGGTCATTGACGCGCCCGACGCCGAGCTGAGCGAAGGGCGCGAGTACGACGAGGTCGTTTTCGGGGATGGAGCGGCGCTGGTAGAGCTTTCCGCCGGGAGCGATATCCGCCTGGTCGAGAAGGACGAAGATTACATGATGGCCATCAACTTCCAACTGGAGGGCGAGCTGGCCTCCCGCCTCGACGGGATCGAGGAGAAGCTGGCCGAGCAGCTTTCCGGGTTGGATGAGCTGCTTTCCGAGAAGGCGGCGCACCTGCGTATGAAGGCCGATCGCGCCGCGGAGCGGGCTATGCAAGAGGCCGAGCGGGCCATGCGTAAGGCTGAGAAGAAGGTCTCCGGCAAGCATAAGCGCGGCTTTTCCTTCAGCTTCGGCGGGGACTGGCCGCCGCCGCGCGGGCCGCATGGGCCGGGTAAGCCGCATGTCCCCCGCCCGCCGGAGCCGCACAGCGGCGTGACCGACGAAGAACGCCTGATGATCCTGCGCATGGTTGAGGCGCGGCAGATCTCGGTGGAAGAGGCGGAAAAACTGCTGGCGGCGCTGGAGGGGCGGTAGAATAAGGGCAGACACCTGACCGGGTGGGCGGCGCGCCCGTCCACAACGAAAGCGATCGCGCTTTATGATGACTACCGTTCCCGTTCGACGAGATCGCGCTCCGGCCCGATCGGGCGGCCTGCGCCGGGCCGAGCTGCAGCGCGATCTGCGCCCGATTGCCGACCTGATCGAGGTCTGCTTCGCCCCCCGCCTGGATGGAGGTGGGCAGGCCGTCATCGGCGAGATGCGCGCGCTCAGCCGGCTGGGGCCAGCCCTGCCGCTGCTGGCGCGGGTTGACGAGATGCTCGGCGGGATTGCTGACGGCCTGGTATGGGAGGAAGAGGGCCGGATTATCGGCAATGTCACCCTGATCCCGGCCCGTATCCCCGCCGAGCTGGGACCGGTGACCATCATCGCTAACGTGGCCGTGGACCCGGCTTACCGCCGGCGCGGCATCGCCCGACGGCTGATCGAAGCGGCGTTGGAAGCGATCCGGGCCAGGGGAGCCAGGGCGGCTATCCTGCAAGTGGAGGCGGAAAACGAAGGGGCGCGGCAGTTGTATGAAGCGGCCGGCTTCGCTACCGAGCGGCGGTGGCACGAATGGCGGCGGGGCCTGCACGCCTTCCTGCCGGACCCTCCCGCCTTCGTGCCGCCCGTGGAGGTCCGCCTGCCCGGGGAGTGGGAGGCGGAGTACGCGCTGGCGGCGGCGGTCTTTCCGCCGGAGAGGGGCGGGCTGGGCTGGCAGCGGCCGCTACACCCGCGCGAGTTCCGGCGTTCGTTCTTCCAGCAGGCGGCCGACTTCGTGACCGGGGGCGGCCAGGAGCGCTGGATCGTGCGCGATGGAGGCCGGATCGGCGGTGCGTTGTGGGTCAGGAGCCGTTTTGGCAGCCCGGTGCGGATCACCCTGATCATCTCCGAGGCGCAGCGGGGGCGCCTGGAAGAACCGCTGCTTTACCACGCACTGCAGCGGCTGGAGCCGGGATACGTGCCGGCGCTGTGCGAGCACCCGGCCGATCATGAGGCGGCCACCGCCGCTCTGGAGCGCGGTGGCTTCACCATCCGCCGCACGCTGGATCATATGCGGCTGGACCTGTGATGACAGCCTGGTTGTTGAAACAGGCAGGAGCGCAGCAGAGATGAACGAATCGCAGGAACATATTTTGAAGATGGTCAGCAGCGGCGCGATCACGGCTGAGGAAGCTGATCGGCTGCTGAATGCGATGGGGGACACGGCGGAAGACGCCCTGCCGGAAGCCGGGCCGGTCAGCCTGGACGGGCTGCCTGACGCGGCCAGCCTGGGCGAACGCTGGCAGTTCCTGTTTATCATGTCGCTGGGCGTCATGGCGCTCAGCGGGCGGCGTATTCTGAGGCGGCGGCGCGGCTTCTTCGGCAAGCTGCTGCTGCCGCTGGACTGGGCGGCCTTCCTGCTGGGGGTGGTCGGCATGCTGCTTTCCCTGTGGAGCCGCAGCGCCCGCTGGCTGTATGTCCACATTGTTCAGCGCGACGGCCGTGAGATCAGGCTGACCCTGCCCGTGCCCGCCCGGGCGCTTGGCAGCCTGCTGCGGCGCGCCAGCCAGATCGGTGATCCGCAGTCGCGCGAGCAGATGCTGGCGGCGGCGGATTTTCTGGAAGCGGTCCACGAAGAGATGGATCGTCCGGACAGCGTGCCGCTGGTCATTGATATCAACGACGAAGGCCAGCAGGTGCAGGTGTATCTGCTTTGATCGCGAGGAATGAGGCCGTTATGGGAACTCCTGAAGAACGCTTGCGCATTCTGAAGATGCTGGAAGAAGGCACGATCACGGCGGATGAAGCGACCCGCCTGCTGCAGGCGCTTGGCGCCGGTCGCAGCCCCGCCGCGCGCGCGACTGCCGGGCGGGAGCCGCGCTGGCTGCGCGTCCGCATCACCGACATCAACACCCAGGAGAACAAGGTCAGCATCAATATCCCGATGGGGCTGGTGCGTACCGGCATTCGCATGGGGATGCGCTTTGTGCCCAGCGATTCCGAGATTGACTATCAGGAGCTGATGGACGCCATCCAGAACGGCGAGACCGGCAAGCTGCTGGAGATTGTCGATCAGGAGCAGGGCGAGCACGTCGAAATCTGGGCGGAGTAACCTCATCCCTGGCCCCTCTCCGTTGACGGAGAAGAGAAAAGGGGCCGGGAGTTAAAGGGTGAGGTGGGTGAGGCTGCGATACAGCGTATCCATGTCGCGGATCAGCCGGTCTGCGCTGTAGCGGTCCAGCATGGCTGCCTGCGCCGCGCTGACATCCGGCGGCTCCTGCAGGGCGGCGATCATGGCCCCGGCCAGCGCCGCTTCGTCCCCCGGCGGGACGAGCGCGCCCAGCGCCCCTCCCTCCAGCAGATCGGGGATGCCGCCGACCGCCGTGCACACCACCGGGCAGCCGCCGGCCAGCGCCTGAATGACGGCGGTAGGGGTCCCCTCGTTGTCGCTGCTGATCACCAGCACGTCCATGTCGGCGTAAGCTGGAGCCACGTCGCGCTGCCAGCCGGTGAAAGTCACCGCCCCGCGCAGACCCAGCGCTTCCACCTGCGCCTCCGCCGCCGCCCGCGTCTCGCCGTCGCCGATGATGACGAAGTGCGCCTCCGGGAGCGCCCGCTTCACTGCCGCTGCCGCCCGCAGGAACAGATCGTGATTCTTGATCGGGACCATCCGCCCGACGATGCCGGCCAGCGGCGCCGCGGGCGGGATGCCCCAGGCGCGGCGGAAGTCGCCAGTCCGGCGCGGCGTGCGGGCGTATGGCTCCAGGTCCAGCCCCAGCGGCAGGATGCGGATCTTCTCTTTTGGCGCGATGCGGTAAACATCGGCCAGCTCGTCGCGCAGATCGCCGGTCAGGGTGAGGATGACGTCGGTCATGCGCCCGATCAGCCGCTCCAGCCACAGGAAGAGCTGCGTCTGGCGCTTCCCGAAGTATCCCTGAAAGACATGGCCGTGGAAGGTGTGGACGATGATGGGCACGCCGGCCAGCCGCGCTGCCAGCCGACCTACGAAGCCCGCTTTGGCTGTGTGCGTGTGGACTACGTCGGGCCGCAGGCGGCGGATCAGGCGGTAGACCTTCCACAGCGTGACCAGATCGCGCGCCGGGTGCAGCGCCCGGCCCAGCTCCGGAATGATGATCGGCTCCACGCCGAGCGATTCGGCGTAGTAGCGCATATCGCCTTCTTCCGCGCCGACGCTCCCACAGACCAGGATGCTCTCGTACTCCGGCGGGCCGAGCCGCGCCGTCAGCAGGGCGACGTGGAGGGCCGGGCCGCCGACGTTCAGCCGGGCGATCAGGCGCAGGACGCGGATGGGGCGTTCAGGAGCGGGCATAGGGGCATCCCTACGGGGATCACAGGCGCTTTGGCCGGCAACGATACCGCCCTTTGCCGGCGGGATCAAGCGGGAACAGCGGGGGAGAACAGGGAGCGGGGAAAGAGCCGGGCGCCCGTCGCCGATTCCCTGGCGCGAAGCCGCGTCCCCGATCAGCCGTGCGGCAGCCAGCGGCGGTACAGCGCGACGGTCTCCTCGATCATCCGCGCGGCGCTGAAGTGCGCCTCCAGCCGGGCGCGGCCCGCTTCCCCCATGCGTGTCCGGCGCTCTGAATCGGCGAGCAGGGCGGTCAGCGCCGCGGCCAGCGCTTCGGAATCCCGCACCGGGCAGAGCAGGCCGGTCTCGCCCGCGACGACGATCTCGGGGATGGCGCTGACGGCGCTGCCGATGACCGGCACGGCCTGGGCCATCGCCTCCAGCAGCACCAGGCCGAACCCTTCCCGCAGGCTGGGCATCAGGAAGCAGTCCAGCGCGGCGAAGATCGGCGTCGGGTCAGGCCGCCAGCCCAGGAAGTGGACGCGCCCCTCCAGGCCGAGCGACGCGGTCTGTGCCTCCAGATCAGGCCGCAGCGGGCCATCCCCGGCGATAACGAGATGCGCCGTCGGGAAGTGCCCGGCAACCCCGGCGAAAGCGTCCAGCGCGTAGGGGATGCCCTTCGGTTCGATCAGCCGGCAGACCATGCCGATCAGGAGCGTCTCCGGTGCGAGGTTTAGCTCGCTCTGCAGAGCGCGGCGGGAGTCCGCTCTGTCCAGCAACGGGGTCGGTGACAGTCCGTAATGAATTGTCTGTACGCGGTCAGGCGGCGCGCCTTCCACCGCGATGGAGAAGCGGCGAATCGCTTCTGAGATGGCGATCCCGCCCTGCGCCATGTGCCATAGCGCGCGGTTGATCTGGCGGTACGGGGTCTTGCGGCGGAAGGTATCATCGTTGTGGCGCGAGGTCAGCACGACCGGGACCCCGGCCAGCCGCGCCGCCGATATACCGTGCAGGTCAGCGTGTATCAGGTGGGTGTGGACGATAGCGGGGCGGGAGGCGCGAAAATGGCGCCTGAGACTCAGGAGCAGGATCGGATCGGCGTCGGCCCGGATAGGCAGGCGCTCCACTGGAATATGGCGCGTGGCGGCGGCGTCCATGAAGTCATCCACTACGGCGCCTGGCTTTACCAGCGCCAGAAAGCGGGCGTCGAAGCCATTCTCGCGCAGGCCGGGCAGCAGGGTGAGCAGATGATTCTCAGCCCCGGCGATGCCGGCGATTTTGATGACGTGGAAGACCAGCGGTGAGTTGGTCATCTGGGCAATACCTCATATTCGTCACTGGCGCTGTACAACAGGGAGCCGATTCGGGATGAGCGAACAGGCAGGGCTGACTTCCTGCGCCCGCTGCTCGCTTTTCCTCACTGTGTTGCGAGTCTACCAGAGAAGCGCCGCCGCGTCAGGCACCCCCTCAGGAGGCGGGATTCAGCGCATAGATGATGTAGGCGTCGCCCCGCGCCATGACCGGATAAGTCGCGTCGAGATAGTCCATCAGGTCGGGCTGCAAATCTGCTTCGGGAAGAGACGAGATGACGAAGTAGCGATAGTCGTTCTCAGCCAGCATGGCCTCCAAGCGCTCTTGTGCCGGGGGACGCGCCACCCCCATGATCTTTGCCGCGTAGAGATCACTATAGCCTGGCCAGCTTGTCCCGGCGATCTCGCCGTAATAGCGCAGGAAGGTACCGTAATCACCGGTTAGAAAGATCGCGTCCGGGCTGTGCTCGATCTCTTCTCCGATGATGCGGGCGGAATCGATCGCCGCCTGCTGCTCTTCGGTCACGACCGTCGTCGGCAAATACCGGATCAGCCCGGCGATCACGATCGCGAGTACCGCGCCGCTCGCGAGCAGATGGGCCGTCCGGGCGGCCTTCGGCCTCACCCGTGCCAGCAGGCCGTCCACCACACCGCTGATGGACAGCGCGGCGATGGGGATCAGCGGCAAGCTGTAGTAGTTGTGGGTGAAGATAGGGTAGTTCGCCAGCAGGCCGAAGATGAGATAGGCCAGCCACAGGCTGCGGAGTACCGCCGCCTGGCGCGGCTGGCGCGTCGTCAGCAGCGCCTGAATGGACAGGATGAAGGGGATGAGGCCGATCACCTCGAGCATCCTGAACGGCCAGTTGATCCAGTACTGCGGGTTTGTCCACAGGCCCGGCATGAAGAGATTGCCGGTCTGTCCCCGCAGGAATCCGGCGACAAACAACCCGTAAGCATAATAAAGTGCGGTGGGCAGCAGGCTCACCAGGCCGAACGCGATCGTGTGCGGGTTGCGGATCGCCCGCCGCCAGCCGAAGGTGACCACGGCCAGCCAGGCGTACAGCGGGAAGAGGAAGAACGCCGCCAGCGGCAGCACGAAGATAGCCAGGGCGGAGGTCACCGCCGCGGCCATCAGGGCCGGCCAGGTCGGGCGGTCGAAATAGCGGAGCAGGGCGTACATGCCGGCCACCATCAGCGCGACCATCAGCGGGTTGGGCTGAAAGCTCCGCGAAGCCGCGATGCCGTAGGGCGCGAAGAGGTAGAAGGCCGTGGCTACCAGAGCGGCTTCCGCCCGGAAGAGCCGCCGGCCCAGCAGGTAGAGGAAGAAGCCGCCGACTACCCAGGATAGCGCGGCGATGGTGCGCGGTATCCACAGCGCCTCCTGACCCGCAATCAGATAACCGGCCAGCGCCGCCGCCTGAAGCACCGGCGGCTCCAGGGGGGCTGGCTGGTTCTGGCGGGCGATATCCAGCCGCCAGGCGGGGGTATCCGGTTGTGCCTCCAGGAAAAGCGGGCGCACCATGAAGGCGGAATAATACTGGCGGGTGGTATGGAAGTCGTTGGAAGGGCTGCCTATGGCGTACAGCCGGACGGCCAGCGCCAGCGCGAACAGAATTACAAGCAGGACTCTTGAGAGTCGTCCGGACATCGTCTCCTCCGACTAACCGGGGGCGGGCGACTCAAACCACAGCGGGAAGTCCGGCGGGTACACATTCCACACTTCGTCGCCGCTGGCCAGCGCCGCCACCCAGTCGCGGACGCCCGCGCCGTCCAGCCCCATCGTGTAGAAGTCCTGGCGCGGAGTGATGCAGTGGGTGTCGCCGCGAACCGTGTAGGAGCGGAAGTTGGGGATCGTCGTGTGGATATTGAGCAGGTTGCCGAGCAGCGTGCCCTCGTACTGCGCCGCGTCGGTGCCCATCAGGGAGAGATAAAACGCCTGGATCTGGTCGGCGGTGGCGTTGAACTCGGCGAAGCGCGCGCCGGGCAGGGCGGCTCCGGCGGCGTCAGTCAGTGCCTCAAAGGACAGGGTATCCGCCGTCAGACCGGCGAAAGCGCGGCTCTGCGCCGCCGTATTCGCCGTCCCCCAGGCGCTGAACAGGGTCGGCAGATCCCCCCGGTAGCCGCCTGCCGAATCATTGAAGACGACCAGCGGCGCGCGCGGGTAGCGGGCGGCCACAAATGGCGCGTGGAAGACCGCCGCCGGCCCGCCGGCGCTGCATCCGGCCATGAAGATCGAAGTCGGCGCGGCCAGATTGCGGTAAATCCAGTTGAGCGCCGCCCCGGCGTTCACCGCGCCGCGGTGCTCAATCCGGACCGTATTGCCCGGCGTGGTCGGGTAGTCCACCGCCCGGTTGCCGGTGTGAAAGTCGGCGCTGCAGTAGGGGACATAGACGATGGTGTAATCGGTGAAGGGGTTGCGCGGGTCGGCCAGGTTGAAGATGCCATTGCCGTGTTCCGGCACAGGCGGGGGGACCGACCCCGTCTCCTCGCCGACGTTCGAATCGAAAACTTGCAGGTTGATACAGGTATTGGTATCCCAGCAGGCTCCGCCGCCCTGGAAGTAGATCAGCAGACGGTTGGTCGCGCCGTAGTGGACCAGGAAGCGGTACGGCGAGCCATCGGCGCAGCGAGTCGCGCCGCCGGGCGTGATGATATTCCAGCTCCCGTCCGCCTGTGCGGACGAAGCGAGAATCAGGACGGTGAGGCAGACTGCCAGCAATAATGCCGCTTTCTTGATCATAGGGGCCTCTGGGAATTGGACTAGGCGCGCTCGACGCGCTCGATCTGGACGCGCAGCAGCGGGCGCTCTTCCAGGCCGCCCTGGCCGTCCTCAAGCTGGACAAAGCCCTGTTCGCGCTCCATGAAGGTGTAGAACTGAAGCAATCCCTCGCCGACCTGGGCCTGAATCGCCCGGGTGACAGCCTCCACCCGGCCAGCCGACACGAAGAGGGTGTAGTGCGTCTCACCGGAATAGCCGACGAAGCCTTCCGCACCCTCGACTTCCGTCACGATCCGGGACAATTCGTTGGCGGCGTACCGCAGCACTTCGTTGCCGGTGATGAAATCATACCGGGCGCGGAAGGAGTCGAAGTGCAGCAGGGTGACCGTCAGCTCGACCCAGCCGGCCTGCTGGCCCAGCTCGCGCCGTTTCTCCTCGATCAGGGCGGCAGCGGGCAGGCCGGTGACGGCGTCGATCAGCCCCTCGCGGCGGGAGCGCTGCATAGCGTTGCGCATGCGCAGCGCCAGAATCTCCACGTCAAACGGGCGGGCGATCACGTCGTCGGCGCCTTCAGCCAGCAGTTGATTCTGGCGGCGGGTATCCTGAAAGTCAGCGATAAACATGACCGGGATGTGCGCCGTGAGGGGGGCGCGGCGCAGGCGGCGGAAGACTTCCAGCCCATCGACGCCGCCCAGGGTGGCCGCCAGCAGCACAATATCCGGGCGCTGCCGCAGCGCCAGCTCCAGCCCGGCGTCCATGGTGCTGGCAATCAACACCGTTACGCCCCGCTGTCGAAAGTGAGATTCCAGCGGCACGGTGACGTCTTCGCCGGAGTCGATGATCAGGATTCGACTCTGCGAGCCCTCCTGTTGCTCTGTCATAAGTGTCGCTCCCTAGGGGCTTTCGTCCAGTATGGCGGGGACGCGGAACTGGTCAGCCGCGGCGTCTGGCGCGTTAGCCAGGGCTTCCGCCGTCGGCAGCGAGGCGACGACCTGATCGGGCCGAAGCACGTTGCTGAGCGGGAGGACGGACGCCGTCGGCGGGACGGCGGAGGTATCTACCTCGCGGAGTTGTTCCACAGAAGCCAGGATAGCGGAGAGCTGGTCGGCGAAGGTGGCGATCTCCTCCTCCGTCAGATCGAGCTTGGCCAGATCGGCGATATGCTCGACCTGCTCGTGGCTGATGGTCATGGGCTGGCATTCCTTTCACGGCCGGCGGATGCCCGGTATTTTGTGCGTGGGATAAGTATAGCCAGAATCGCTCTGTGGAAAAGCCGGGAAAGACAGGGGGTCAGAGCGCGCGCAGCGGGCAACCGGAGAGGGATCGCTGTCCCGTACCCCTGCGGCCTGTATCCGCCGGATGGCTGGCGCGAAGCGGAAATCGCCCTTACAATGGCGGTGTAAACCCGATTTCATCAGGTGGAGCGGACCAAACGCCCCTGCCCGTAGCCTGCGACGCGCTGTGATCATGACCCTGAAACCACCGTCATTCGAAGAAATCATCGCCCACAAGAAGCGCCGGATTGCCCAGAGTCAGGTCGTCACGCCGCTGGACAGCCTCCGCGCGCTGGCCCGGATGCAGGGCAGGCCGCAGGATGTCGGCAGCTATATCCGCGATAACCGTATCGCGCTGCTGGCCCGCGTGATGAATCCGGCGGCGCGCAAGTTCGCCGATCCTGAGGCGCAGGAAAACCCGTATGACCCGGTGATGATCGCCCGCCGGCTGGTCCGGCAGGGGGCGCAGGCGCTGATGGTCTCCACCGATGAGCTGTATCATGGCGGCAGCGTCTCTCACCTGACGCTGGTGGCGAACGCCGTCGATGTGCCTGTGATTCGGTCCGACTATATCCTGGACGAATATCAGATTGTCGAGACGCGGGCGGCGGGCGCCGACGGCCTGATCATCGTCCCGGCCCTGCTGGATGCCGACCGGCTGCGCAGCCTGATCTCGATCGCCCAGCGCAACCTGATGACGGCGATCGCCAAGGTACATAACGAGGAGGAGCTGGCCAGGGTGCTGCCGTTCGAGCCGGGCCTGATCGCCCTCGACAACCGCGATCAGATTACCGGTGTGCTGGACTTCGATACGTCCAGCCGCCTGCTGGAGATGGTGCCGGGGCATATTTCTATCCTGGTGATGGGCGGGCTGCGCTCTCCACACGATGTTTCGCGGGTGATGACCGGCGCGGACGGCGTGCTGGTCAACCAGGACCTGCTGCTGGCGCCCGATTCGGCGGCGGCTATTCGCAGCTTGCTCGGCATCAAAGACCGGTCCGGACGTCGAAAACCGGACCTGCCTCCTTCCTCTCCGCCCGGTCTGTAGGGCGGCCCGCGGGCAGGGGGGTGTTCTCGCCCTGCACAGGATAGAACCTTTGTGCTATAATAATAGCAGAGGAAGATCCGCCGTTTTTGACTTTTGAAGCTGTAGAGCCGCAACGCACCTGTTCAGGCTCAAGGAGAAGGTTTTTATGTATCAGTACACGGTGATTGTAGGGAATGTAGGCCGCGACCCGGAGATGCGCTATACAACCGGCGGGCGCGCTGTCTGTGACTTTTCGGTAGCTGTCAGCCGCCGCTGGACCGATCGCAATAGCAGCGAGCAGAAGGAAAAGACGACCTGGTTCCGCGTCACCTGCTGGGACAAGCTGGCCGAGACAGTCAACCAGTACGTCACCAAAGGGCGGCAGGTGCTGGTCACCGGCGAGGTGGACGCTTCGGCCTGGGTCGGGCAGGACGGCGAAGCGCGGGCCACGTTGGAGTTGACCGCGCGCGATGTCAAGTTCCTGGGCCGGCGCGAGGGCGGCGACGAGTACGGCTATAGCGGCCAGGATTCGTCCGGTCACGGCCCCTCCACCGCCGACCTGCAGGATATCCCGTTTTAGCGGCCTGCCGCCGCCCGGCAGGCTCCGTCCGCCCCGACTGTGCGGCGGACGCCTTTTTGAAGCCCCACGATTCGCGGCGCGACCCGCGCCGCGAATCGCGGTGATTGTGAGTGACGGTATGACGACTGGACCCGCCAAACATCCCCCCAAGCCTCAGGCTCAGGTGCAACTGGAGATTCCGGCCATGCTGGGGGCGCAGTATGTGAACTTCGCTATGCTCACCCATTCGCTGTCGGAGATTGTCTTCGACTTCGCCCAGATTCTGCCTAACACGCCCAAGGCGCGGGTGACTGTCCGCGTGATCATGACGCCGACGAATGCCCGGCTGCTGCACAAGGCGCTTGGCGAGAGCCTGGCCAAATACGAAGCCGCCCACGGCGAGATCAAAGTGCCGCCTTCCCTGGCCGATCAGCTCTTCATGCGGCTGGGAGGGATCACTACCGCCGAGACGGATGCGGAGCCACCTGAGACGCCGCCGGACAGCCCGCCGCCCGCCGACCCGGCCAGCGGGGAAGGGCAGTCATGAAGAACCTCGACACTATTGCCGCCGCCATCCACACCGAATTTGAGATCGTCAACGCCCGGCGTGACGCGGCGCTGGGCCAGTCGCGCGAGCTGATCCGCCACTGTGCTGAGCTGATCCGCGCCGTGCATCACCACCGCTGGCCGGATGTGGAGACGCAGCTTGTGTCGCTCCACGCGGCGGCGGACAGGCTGCGCGAGTCGGTGGCCGGGTATCCTGCCCTGGAGTACACCGGGTATACCCAGGACGCCTTCAAGGAGTATGCCGAAGCGATTCTGACTTATGCCCTGGTGCGCGGCGACGGCGAACTGCCGACACCCGGATCGCTGCGGGTGCTGCCGGAGACTTACCTCAACGGCCTGTGCGAGGCGGCTTCGGAGCTGCGTCGGCATATCCTGGATTTGCTCGGCGCGGGCCAGATGGACGAAGCGGCCCGGCTGCTGGAAGCGATGGACACGATCTACACGCTCCTGTTCAGCTTCGGCTATCCGGATGCTATTACGGGCGGGCTGCGTCACCGGGTGGATCAGTTGCGCGGCGTCCTGGAGCGCACGCGCGGCGATGTCTCGGCCAGCCTGCGCCAGGAACGCCTGCTGGCCGCCATGCGCGGTTTCGAGTCGCGGCTGGGCCTGGAAGGCGAACAGTAGGGCGCTCACCAGTACCAGAAGGCCTTTGCCCGGCTGTTGAGGAGTGGCGTATACTCATTTCATAATAACAACACCGGCCTGTAGGCGGCAGCCAGAGCGATCATGACGATATCCGAACGTTCTCACTCTTCTGAGCCGTACCTGACTGTGGTGGAGGGCGGCAATTCCCGCCGCCGCCTGGCGCTCACCAACTTCCCCTATACCCTGGGGCGGGCGCGCGACTGCGGCCTGGTGCTGGACCAGAACGGCGTCTCGCGCCTCCACGCGCGGCTGGACTTTGAGCACGAGCAGGTGACCGTGACTGATCTGGGCAGCACCAACGGCACGTATGTTAATAACCAGCGCATTGAAGCGCATAAGCCGCGCCGCCTTAAATCCGGCGACGTGATCAATCTGGGCGGCGAATGCCGGCTGGAGTTCGATGATCCGGCGGCTACGGCGACTATCCCGCTGGTGAATCTGGCTATCCCCGGCCTGGTCCTGGAGGAAGGATCGGCGGCAGTCAGCATTGACGGCGTCTACCTGGATCCGCCGCTCAGCCCCGGCCAGTTTGTGCTGCTGCATTTGCTGGTCGAGCGCGCCGGGACGGTGGTCACGCGGGAGGAAATCCGTCAGACCGTGTGGGCTGAGGGCGAGATCGTCTCCGATCAGACTCTGGACGCCCTGGTCAGCCGGCTGCGCAGGCGGCTGGAGATGGCCGACCCGACGCACGAATACATCACCACGCGGCGCGGATTTGGCCTGATCTTCATGAACAAGGTCTGAGCAGCCCCGCGTCGTCAGGTGCGCGTCAGGTCAGGATAGCTCTGGCGTAGAGGGAGCGGACAGTAGCCGTCAAGTTTCCCGGAATGGAGTTGTTGTATCGTATAAATGTGGTGCGGGGTTGATGGCCCCCCACAACCCCGGCACACCACACCCCCAAATTCCCCGAATGCCCGGCGCTCCTCAATTACGAGGAGCGCTCGGGCTTTATATACCTGACAGCGGGGGGAGCAGGGCGGCTGTTCCCGTCCGGCCCGGCTGAATATCGCCCTGTCTGCCAGAACATATGTACGATATAATGGTGGCGGCCGGGAGGGGGAAATACACCCCGCGGGCGTTTGTTGACCTCCTGCCGGGCGGCTATAATCGGCAGGAGCAGGTGGGGCCGGAAGCCGGCCAGAGGATAGCTACGTGGATGAACTGCGAACTGTTGGCGTGCTGGGGCACCCCCTGCGCCCGGAGTCTACCCCGCTGGCGCAGGAGATTGCCGCCAGCCTGGAGGAGCGCGGCCTGACCACCTGGGTGCGCACCGGTGACGCAGTCGAGCAGGTATCCGACCTCCCTGCGGGGACCGACCTGGTCGTGGCTATCGGCGGCGATGGGGCGATGCTGCGCGCCGCCCGCGTATGCGCGCCGCTGAATGTGCCGGTGCTGGGCGTCAATGCCGGCCGGCTGGGCTTCCTGACCGAGGTGGCCGGCTCGCGGAAGTGGCCGCGGGCGCTGGATGCGCTCTTGCAGGGCCGCTACTGGATCGAGGAGCGCCGGATGCTGGGCTACGAACTCCGGCGCGGGGCGGAGGTGCTGCGGGCTGGCGATGCGCTGAACGACGTGGTTCTGGGGCGCGGCGAAGCGACGACCACCGTCTGGCTGGAGACGTACATCGATCGCGGCTGGACGACGACCTACGTCGCCGACGCCCTGATTATCGCGACTGCGACCGGCTCTACGGCTTACGCACTGGCTGTCGGCGGCCCGATTCTGCCGCCGGAGTTGCGCAATATCCTGGTGATCCCGGTGGCGCCGCATCTGAGCATGGACCGCCCTATCGTTGTCTCAGAAGGCGCGGTGATTGATGTCGTGATCCTGCCGGAAAATCGGACGGACCTGTCGCTCTCAGCGGACGGGGTGCGGGTGGCGGCGCTGCAGGTGGGCGATCGGCTGACTGCACAGGCCAGCCTCCACGCCAGCCGTTTTGTGCGCCTGCGCGAGCGCGGTTACTTTTACCGCTCGCTGCTGGACCGGCTGGAACCGCGCCATCCTTCCCGGCAGCGGCCCCGGCGGAGTCTGGAGCCGGAGGATCATCACCCCCCGGCGGCGAAATCGGGCCTGCCCTCAGGTTAGACAGTTAGCACTGAAATTTACCCGGCGGATACTATAAAGGATCGTTCTCCTCTATCATGGCGCAGGAACAGACTCCCGATGACGGCCCGCTCTTCTGCACGGTCCACCCCGACCGCGAGACGCATCTCCGCTGCAACCGGTGCGGGCGCCCGATGTGTTCCCAGTGCGCGGTGCGGATGCCGGTCGGCTACCGCTGCCGGGAATGTATGCGGGAGCAGCAGGCCGTGTTCTACACCGCGACGCGCATCGATTACGTTATCGCGGCGGTGGCGGCGTTTTTCGGCAGCCTGGCCGCCAGCTACCTGGTGATGCTCATCCCGTGGCTGTTGTTCCAACTGCTGCTGGCGCCGGTGGCCGGCGCCCTGATCCCCCAGATTGTGCTGACGGTGATTCGGCGGCGGCGCGGGCGCTACATGGGCGAGGTCGTCGTGGCCGCCATCATTGCCGGGGGCGTTGTGTCCCAGTGGCCGACTCTCCAGTGGCTGTTTATGGGCGCTCCGCCGGGGGGCATCCTGACTTCTCTGATCTGGCCGGCGTTATTCTCCGGGATTGTAGCGGTAGTCGCTTATGGCTGGTTTCGCTTCGGCGGCAAGCGTTACTAGCCGCCGCCGCGCTCCAGCCGTGCAGTATTGTGAAGTGTCAATTCGAGTCAGGGGCCGGAACCTGCCAGTAGACAACCATGCTTGAAGAACTGCACATCCAGAACTTTGCCATTATCGAGGACCTCACCCTCCGCTTCAGCGGCGACTTCAACGTCATCACCGGCGAGACCGGCGCGGGCAAGTCGATCATCATCGACGCGATGGGCCTGCTGCTGGGCGATCGGGCCGACCCGGGGGCCGTCCGCGCCGAGGCGGAGCGCGCCCTGATCGAAGGCGTGTTCACCGTGCCGCCGGCGGCGCAGGATCAGCTCCTCCCGCTGCTAATTGAGAACGATCTGCTGGGCGACGATCCCGGCCTGCTGACGCTGGCCCGTGAGGTGCGTTCCAACGGGCGCAGCACGGCCCGCGTCAACGGGGTGGGCGTGCGCCTGGACCTGCTGGGACAGGTGGGCGACCTGCTGGTGGACATTCACGGTCAGAGCGAACATCTCTCCCTGCTGCGGCCCGCTCGCCATATCTACCTGCTGGATCGTTACGCCGGGCTGGAGGAGCCGCGCCTGGCTCTGGCCGGGCTGGTCGGCCGCCTGCGCGGCATCCGGGAGGAGATCGGCAGCCTCCTCCGCGACGAAGCTGAGCTGGCCCGCCGGGCGGATATGCTGCGCTACCAGATCGAGGAGATTCAGGCCGTCAACCCGCGCCCTGAAGAGGAAGAAGAACTCCGCACCGAGCGCACCCGCCTCGCCAATAGCGAGAAGCTGGCCGAATTCTCCGACCGCGCTTACCGGCTGCTGCTGGCCGGGGAGGAGGACTTCCCGGCGGCGACTGACCTGCTGCAGCAGGCCGCGGCGGCGCTGGCCAGGCTGGCCGAAATCGACGCCACGCAGGGGGAACAGGCCGAATGGGCCGCCCGCCTGAGCGCCGAGGCGGAGACAATTGGCGAGGCCGTGCGCCACTACCACGAGCATCTGGAATACAGCCCGGCCCGCATTGACGAGCTGGAGGAGCGGCTGGAGGCGATCAACCGCCTTAAGCGCAAATACGGCGGCACGGTTGTGGCCGCGCTGGATTACGCCGCCCGCGCCGAGGCCGAGCTGAACAGCATCGAGCACAGCGAAGAACGACTGGAGGAGCTGCGCGGCCAGGAGACTGACCTCCTGCGCAGCATTGGCGATATGGCCGGGCGGCTCTCCGAAGGGCGAAAGAAGGCGGCGGTGGCGCTGGCCCGGAGCATCGAAACCGAGCTGACTGATCTGCGTATGAGCGGCGCGCGCTTCGAGGTAGGCATCCAGCGCCAGCCAGACCCCGAGCACGGCGCTTATGTCGGGCATGAGCGGCTGGCTTTTGACGCGACCGGCGTGGACCAGGTGGAGTTTCTGCTTTCGGCCAACCCCGGCGAGCCGCTCCGCCCGCTGGCCCGGGTCGCCAGCGGGGGCGAGACCGCGCGTATCATGCTGGCGCTCAAGGGGGTGCTTGGCCGGGTGGACCACACGCCAACGCTGATCTTCGACGAGATCGATCAGGGCATCGGCGGCCGGGTGGGCACGGTCGTCGGGCAGAAGCTGTGGCGCCTGGCCGAATCGCACCAGGTGCTGGTGGTCACCCATCTGGCCCAGCTTGCCGGCTTCGCCGATGTGCACTTCCGCGTGAGCAAGCGCGAAGTCGCCGGGCGCACGGTCACCCGGACCGACATCCTGGACGACAAAGCCCGCGTGGAAGAACTGGCCGAGATGCTCGGCGCGCAGACAGACTCCGCCCGCCAGAGCGCCCACGATATTCTGATGCTGGCCCGCCGGATCAAGGACGGCGAGGGCGCGGAGAAAGCCTAGCGCGATCGGCAAAGCGGCGCATCTGGCAAGGGGCTTAAGCCCTTGCCTCTCGGACTCTGCCTGATCCGCGGGGGCTTAAACCCCTTGTCCCTCAAATTCCACCTGATTCGGGGGGCTTAAGCCTTCCGCCTTTCGGCATGGGGCTATGTTTGTGCAACCCGTCCGGAGAACTCTGGCACACTCTGCGCTACACTGGTTATAGGCCTGAGCGCCAGACCTGTTCTCTTCCTCATGCTTTATGCGAGGAGCTGGTTCCCATGACAGATGACGTGACACGCCTGATTGAGCAAATCTACGCCACAGATCGCCACGATAGCATCCGCCCGCTCCCGACCAACCCGCTGCAGAAGGTCCCGGCGGGCGTCCGGCCCAGCAGCATCGCCATCGAAGGTGGCGCCTTTGGCGATGAGGGCAAGGGCCGGATTGTCGATGAAGTGTGCGCCATGCTGATCAGCCAGCAGCGGCGCGGCGTGGTTTATCGCTGGAACGGCGGGGCGAACGCCGGCCATACCGTGGTCGTCAGCGGCCAGAAGATCGCGCTGCACCAGTTCCCATCGGGCGTTGTTGTGCCCGGGGCGATCATCGTGCTGGGGCGGGGGATGGTCATTCATCCCGGCGATCTGGTGATGGAGATCGACCGGCTGATGCAGGCCCTGGGCGAAATTCCCCAGGTCAAAATCGATCGCATGGCGGTCCTGGCGCTGGATACCCACCGCGTGCTGGAAAGTTCCCTCAAGGGCTGGGCGACGGGAGGGCGCGGCTCCACCGGGCGCGGCATCTCGCCCGCCTACGCCGATGTGCTGCTGCGGCATCCGGTGCGGATGCGCGATCTGGCCGCCGATGACTGGCGGGATCGCCTGGGCAAGCACTACGACATGTACAACGCCCTGGTCCGCGGGCTGGGCGAAAATCTGGCGACGACCGAGGTGCTGCGGCTGAATCGTCCGCCGCTGGCCGTGGGCAGCAAGTTTGTCTTTCTTGACCGGCTGGGCGCGCAGCGGGCGCTCCTGCTGCCGTATATCACCGACGTGTATGACACCATCCGCGAGCTGTGGTCGGACCCGAATGTGCCCTTCGTCTTCGAGGGCGCGCAGGGGGTCGGCCTGGATCCGCGCTACGGCGTCTACCCCGATGTCACCTCGTCCGATCCGACATTCGATGGCATCACCGCTTCCACCGAAGGCCTGATCCGGCCCGCTCAGATCGCGGTTCGGGCGGCGGCGATCAAAGCGACTTATATGTCCAGCGTCGGGCAGCGTCGTCTGCCGACGCAGGCCGAGTCGCTGCTGGCAACCCGCATCCGTGAAGATGCCCACGAGTACGGCGCGACCACCCGCCGCCCGCGCGATATCGCCCATATCGACGTGCCGTGCCTGCGCTTTTTCGCCCGGGTGACCGATGTCACCCATCTGGTCCTGACCCACCTCGATATCGCCTATCCAGACCAGCCGATCCGGGTTTGCACGCACTACCGGGATACGGCCGGGCGGCAGGTCGGCTACCGGCCCGACCAGGGCTATCTGGATACCATCCAGCCGGAATATGTCGAGCTGCCTTCCTGGGATGGTCAGGCGGCGCGCGGCGCGCGGACCATCGAGGACCTGCCCCGGGAGGCGCGGCAGTATGTGGCCTTCCTCTCTGGCATGATGGATATCCCGCCGCTGTTTGGCACGACCGGGCCGCAGCGCGACGATATTGTCTCCTGGCTGCCCTGAGCGCCCGGCCGGAAGAAGATCAGCTTGGTTAGAAGTGTCATAGAACGGGGCGGCCCGCGTTGACGCCGCGCCCACCTGGCGCTACCCTGTAAGTAGAGGCCAATGCCGGCTGGCGAAAGGGGCGTCCTGTGGACGGACTGCTGGATATTCTGGATCGGCTGACGGTGCCCGGCGATCTGGTCCAGGAGGAAGGCGAGGGCGTGATTCGCTGCGTCGCCTGCGCCCACCGCTGCCTGCTCAAGCCGGGCCGACGCGGCATCTGCCAGGTGCGCTTCAACGATAGCGGCGTGCTGCGCGTGCCGTACGGCTATGTCGCTGCGCTGCAGGTGGACCCGACGGAGAAGAAGCCTTTCTACCACCTGCTGCCGGGGAGTCTGGCGCTGAGCTTCGGGATGCTCGGCTGCGATCTGCACTGCCCCTTCTGCCAGAACTGGGATATTTCGCAGTTCAAGCGTGATGACCGCGCCGGCAGGGAGCCGTATCAGATCACAGAGGCGGAGATTGTCGCGTTAGCCCACAAGGGGCGGGCGGCCGTTGTCGCCAGCACCTATAACGAGCCGCTGATCACGACCGAATGGGCGGTCAGCATCTTCAAGCTGGCCCGCGCCGCCGGTATGAAGACCGTGTACGTTTCCAACGGCAACGCCACACCGGAAGTGCTGGACTACCTGGCGCCGTATCTGGATGGCTACAAGATTGACCTTAAATCCATGCGCGACAGGTCCTACCGCCAGCTTGGGGCTGTGCTCCAGTCGGTGCTCGATACGATTGAGGCGGTTCACCGGCGCGGGGTGTGGCTGGAGGTGGTGACGTTGATCGTCCCCGGCTTCAATGATAGCAATGAGGAACTGTGGGATGCCGCCCGCTTTCTGGCCGGCGTCTCGCCGGACATCCCCTGGCACGTGACGGCTTTTCATCCCGACTATCAGATGACGGAGCCGCCGCCGACCTCAATGGATACGCTGATCCGGGCGGCCGAGATCGGTGCGGAAGCCGGCCTGCGCTATGTCTACGCCGGCAATGCCCCGGGCCGGACGGGGAACTGGGAAGATACGCGCTGCCCCTCCTGCGCAACGACCCTGATCCGCCGCTTCGGCTTCCGGGTGTTACAGAACCGGCTGACATCCGACGGCCGCTGTCCGGACTGCGGTACGATAGTCGCCGGCCTCTGGACATGATATAGTGAAGTCAGAGGTCGAGAAACCGGGGGGCGCGGGATACGTATAGTAATTTAGAGCTAGCGGAGGAAAATGCCATGTCACAGATGATCATTCCGCGGTATAACGTCGTCCTGACTTACGACATTGCCCCCGATCAGGAAGAGGAATACTACCGCTTCGTGCTGGGGGAGTTCGTGCCTGGCCTGCAAGGGCTTGGGCTGTACCTGATCCGCGCCTGGCACACCGTGTACGGGGATTACCCCGTTCGCCAGTCAGAGTTCGTGGCTCAGGATATGGACACCATCCGCCGCGTTTTCAACAGCGAAGAGTTCCGGAATCTGGAAGCCCGCCTCTTCGACTTTGTGACCAACTACGACCGGAAGGTGGTAGCCTTCAACCAGAGCTTCAACCTGGTCACCAATAACTGACAGCGACTGCGCCGCCAGATTACCGGCGGCGCAGTGGTTTTCAGCTCCAGATCGGGCTGTCGCAAGCTGCTGTATCTTGCTGATCGCTCAGGGAGCTGCCTCATCCAGGATATCACACACGGCAGGCTGCCTCTGACTGCGCTTACAGTTCCAGCTTGGACATGATATCATCCAGGCCGTAGTATTCCGGCTTGCGGTCCTGAAAGACCGGGATACGCCGGCGCACTTCTTCCACCGTATCCAGCTCGATATCTACGGTGTACAGCCCCGGCATGGCCCCGGCCTCGAGCACGGTGTCGCCCCATGGATCGATGATCATGGAGTGCCCGCCGAACAGGGTCGGGCCTTCCGCCGTCTCCAGCTCGCCGACCGTGTTGCAGGCCGCGATGTAGTACTGGTTTTCGATAGCGCGGGCGCGGAGGAGCGCCCGCCAGTGTTCCAGCCGGTTGGCCGGCCACGCCGCCGGCAGCAGCACCAGCTTGCTGCCCTCCACCCCGTAGCGCCGGAACATCTCCGGGAAGCGCAGGTCGTAGCAGATGGCCAGGCCGGTCTTGCCCCAGGGCAGGTCCAGATTCAGCACCGACTGCCCACCTTTGAAGACGCGATCTTCGCCCATCGGACCGAAGAGATGAATCTTGCGGTAAACGCCGAGCACCTGCCCGGTGGGGGCGAAGAAGGGGGCCGAATTGTTCAGGCTGACGCCGCGCTTCTCCGGCATGGAGCCGACGATGCAGACTTTGAGCTTCTGGGCGGCGGTGGAGGTCTCGGCGAAGATGCCGCCGTTGAGCGGGCTGGCGATCTCATCTGTCTTCTCTTTGGAGAGGCCCGGCCCGGACGGCCACAGCTCCGGCAGGAGGACGAGCTGGGAGCCACGCCGCACCGCCTCCGCGACCATATTCTGCATCACGTCCATGTTGCGACGGACGCTGCCGGGAGAAATCGACATCTGGGCCAGGCTGATCGTTAACTTTGCCACTACACCCTCTCCCTGGTGGAGTAAATAAACTGCGGTCTGGCTGGAGTCTAGCATCCCTGCCCCCGGCGGGCAACGTCGGGGAAGTGGGGAGCAGGGAGCGGGGAAAAGTGGACGGGGAGAAAGCCGGGCGCGTTACTGGCCAGATGCAGCCTGCTTTGCGCTCACCGGCAGGAGTGGGCCTTCATCCTGCTACTTACTCCCTGCCCTCTGTTTCTCTATACCTCCGGCTGGGCCTGCCAGAAGGCGATCACCTGCCGGACGACTTCGTCCAGCGTCAGCGCGGTTGTATCCAGGCGTGAGTAACCCGGCAGATCGCGCACCTGCCATTCGCGCCGGAGCCGGATCATGGTGCGGGCGCGTTCGCGCCCGTCATGGAAGCGGTCCCCTTTGGCGGCGTGCAGCCGGCGCAGCGTTTCATTGAGGGCCGTGGTCAGCACCAGCACCATCCCGGCCTCTTCCAGCCGGCGGCGGTTGACCTCATTGAGCATGATCGTGGCGTGGACGACAATCACAGCGCCGCGCTGCAAGGTCAGGGCGCGGCAGGCCTCCGTCTCCAGATTGGTCAGGCGGGTTTCGCCGAAGAGGCTGCGCAGCTCGTACAGGGACATGCCGGCCTCGGCCTCCAGTTCCGCCTCCAGATCGCGCAGCGGGGCGCTGAAGTGGGCGGCCACCCGCGCAGCAACCTCCGTCTTGCCGATGCCCATCTCGCCGGCCAGAATCAGGTTGCGGTAAGGGACGCCATAATCCGGCCGCCAGGGGGCCGGAGAGGGGACAGAAGAAAAGGTTTGATCGGCCATCAGCGTCGGCAATCGACCGGGACTCAGGCGGGGAGGGTGAACCAGAAGGTCGCGCCGTGCCCCGGCTCCGAATCGACCCCGATCTGGCCGCCGTGCGCTTCCACGATGCGGCGGCTGATCGCCAGGCCCAGGCCAGTGCTGGACTCGCCGCCGGTGGGCCGGTTGGACAGGCGGGCGAAATCTTGAAAGAGCAGGTCGCGCTCACCCGGCTTGATGCCCGGCCCTTCATCTCTGACGGCGATCCGCCATTCGCTGGCGGTGTGGTCCGCGCTGACGTACACCGTGCTGCCCGCCGGGGAATACTTGACCGCGTTGGAGAGCAGGTTATCGATCACCTGCCGCAGACGCCCTTCGTCAGCGATCAACACGCCCGGCGGCACTGTCCCCAGGAGGATGCGCGTCCCTTTGGGGCTGGCAAGCTGGCTCTGCCGGTATACCGCCCCGTCCAGAAAGGCGCTCACGATAATTTCGCCCGGCTGCAGGTCCAGCCGGCCCGACTCAATCTTGGTGACATCCAGCAGCTCGTTGAGCAGATCGAGCATGTGCTGGGACTGGGTCTTGATGTCGGTCAGTATCTGCTCCCGGACGGGTTCTTCAATTGTGTCGCCGGCGCTGGTGAGAAACTCGCTGGACATCTGAATATAGGCGATCGGGTTGCGCAGGTCGTGAGCCGCGATCCCCAGGAAGCGATTCTTCAGCTCATTGAGATGGATCAGCTCGGCGTTTTTGTCCTCGATATCGGATTTTTGCTGCGCCAGCTCGCTGACCAGCCGGCCCTTTTCCACGATAACGGAGAGCTGCCCGGCAATGCGCATGAAGCTCTGGATATGCGTCAGCGTGTAGGTGTTGGGGTGGATGCTGGAAAAGAACATGAAGCCGACCGGCACGCCATTAGCGATCAGAGGGCAGGTCAGCGAGGAGCGGATGCCTTCTTCCACAATCAGGCGCGTGGATTCGGATGACGGCTTCCTCCTCAGGTAATCGTCCAGATCGTTGATGATACGCGGGCGCCCGGTGTCCATGATCTTTTGCAGACTGCTGCCGGCCATAACGGCTTCATAGCCGCCCCCCAGCCGGATAAGAGGCTGGTCCGTCTTGGCCCAGCGAGCGCGGACAACCCGGTTGTTATCTTCCAGCAGGGAGAAGCCGATCCGGTTGTAGGGGATGATCTCGCGGAAGTCCTGGTAGACGTTCTCCAGAATCTCATCCAGCAGCAGCCCGGCATTGATGCGCCGCGTGATCTGATCCAGCTTCTGAATCTCCTGATAGCGGCGTTCCAGGGTATGAGCCAGGTCTTTCAGCGCCAGCCCCAGCCGGCCCAGATCGTCGCCTGGCGCTGCTTCGGGGAGGTGTACGTCGTATTCGCCCTGTCGCAGCCGTTCTGCCGCCTCAATATAAAGTGAAATCCGGTGGTCGTATTTCTGGTCCTCGGACATAGGGTAGTGTGTTCTCATAAATACCTGTCTGACGATCGGTCTCGATTGTAGAATGTTCCTGCGTTGCTGCAAGGGTCAGCCGGGCAGCGCGAAGGGGACAGTTGTTTCTCACTCCAGCAGCAGGTCCTGAATGCCCAGCATATCGTGGTAGACGCCGGGGAAGGAATCCTCAATCGGCATCGCGCCGATGGTCTTCCGGTAAAACTCTGTGGGGCCGGCGGCGGCAATAATGGCGTACCCGTAGCCCGTTTCGCGCATGGCGTACAGAGTTGTGACCAGCAGCGCGGCGCCGATGCCCATCCCGCGCAGGCTTTCGTCCACGCCGGTCGGCCCGAAGAAAGCCCGGGCTGTGCAGTCGAAGCAGGCGAAGCCGGCGATCCGGCCGTCCTGCGTAGCCAGGAAGCATGAGGGCGGCATGTGCCCCATAGCGATATCGCATTCGCTGGCCCACCGATCGTAAAAATGCTCCCGCACCCAGTTGGTGATTATATGCTTCTCCGGGGCCAGGCCCCGGCGGATGGTGATGCCGTTCTGGCGCGGGCGGGCCAGGAACGGCTCCAGGGCGGGCAGCGCGTAGAGTTTGACCAGCATATCCTGTGGCATTGTCGAACTCCAATCGGTGGAACCGGGAGGAGCGCATATTGTAACACAGAGCGGCGTGCGGGGTTGCGCCTGTCCGCGCCCTGATTCCCCCGATCGGGCCGGATAGAGTATCATCGAACACATGAGCGAGCACCAGCTTCCTCCCCGGCCGATCCTGAAGTGGGCGGGCGGCAAGAATGCCCTGATCCCGCAATACGCGCCTCACTTCCCCTCTGGCGAGGCCTACCGGCGTTACTTTGAGCCTTTTCTGGGCGGCGCAGCGCTGTTCTTTTTCCTGCAGCCGGAGCGAAGTTTTCTGTTTGACCTGAATGAAGCGCTGATCGAAGTCTATACGACCATCCGGGATGATGTTGAAGGGGTGATTACGGCCCTGGAAGCCCACCAGAATAACCGCGATTATTTCTATATGGTGCGCGCTCTTGACCCGCTGGCGCTGCCTCCGGCGGAGCGCGCAGCCCGCTTTATCTTCCTCAACCGCACTTGCTACAACGGGCTGTATCGCGTGAATCGCCGGGGACAGTTCAATGTCCCCTTTGGCCGGTACAAGAACCCCACTATCTGCGATAAAGCCGGGCTTCGCGCCGCGAGCCGGGTCCTCCGGAACGCGCATCTGGAAGTTGCCGACTTTGCTATCGTTCTCAGTCTGGCGGAACCCGGCGACCTGATCTATTTCGACCCGCCTTATGAGCCGCTTAGCCCGACTTCCAGCTTCACCAGCTACACAAGCAGCGGCTTCGCGCGTGATGATCAGCGGCGTCTAGCAGAAACATATCGTGCTCTTGATTCACGAGGATGCTTATTGATGCTCAGTAATTCAAGCGCCCCGTTGATTTATGACCTGTATTCCGGCTTCTATATCCACGAAATCAGCGCGCGCCGGGCCATCAACAGCAAAGCTGATGGGCGCGGGCCAATCACCGAGCTGCTGATCACCAACTTCTGCCCGGGGGACGCTCCGGCGCAGGCATAGGCTGTGCCAGCGGCGCGATCACGTTAGCTGATTCTGCCGCACCTGCCACTCCTGCCGGAGCATGGCGAAGATCAGCGTATCGCGCAGGTCGCCGTCGGGCGTGCGGCAGTCATGGCGCAGCGTGGCCTCCAGCGTGTAGCCGCAGCGGCGGGCGACGGCGGCGCTGCGCGTGTTGAGGGCGTCGCAGCGAATCTCGACGCGCTCGGCGCGGAGCGGTTCAAACGCGAAGGCCGAAATAGCGTGGACGGCCTCGGTGATGTATCCCTTGCCCTCTTCAGAGGCGCGCACCCAGTAGCCAATCTCGAAGCGCGGCACATCCCAGTCTATGCGGTGCAGGCCGCTGCCGCCGATCCAGCGGCCGTCGGATTTGCGGATCAGCATCAGCCACAGGTCCTCACGGGCCAGCCAGCGGGCCGCGCCGCGCCGGACCAGCTCCTCGTACTCTTCGGCTGTGGGGGGTGCCGTGCCCAGGGCGTCCATGGCCGCAGGTGATCGAGAGACTCGATTACGGCCTCGTGGAGCGGCGCGCCATCGCCGGGGCGCGGGGCGCGGAGGATCAGACGCTCGCTCTCGAACTGATCGGGAAAGTCCAGCAGGATCGGTTTGACAGAATCGGGCATCACGATGCTCCTCTTGATCGGGTCCAATCGCACAGGGAGGTGGCGGGGTCAGCTCCGACGGGCGGCCAGCGCTTCATCCAGCGCCTCCTGGACGGCCTGCGGCTGGCCTTTGCCGCGCAGCGCGCGCATCACCTGCCCCATCAGGAACTTGGCGACTTTCTCGCTCCCGGCCAGGTAAGCCTCCACCTCGGCGGGATTTTCCGCCAGGACGCTGTCCACAGCCGCCCGAATCGCGTCCTCGTCCGTCACCTGGGCCAGCCCGCGCTCCGCCACGATCCGGGCCGGGTCGCCGCCCTCGGCGTACAGGATATCCAGCACGCGCTTGGCCGTGTTCAGGTTGATCGCCCCCTCCTGCGCCAGGCGGAGCAGTTCGGCCAGCGCCTCCGGCGTGACTTTGATCGTGCCGATTGCGTCGCGGCCCAGCGCGTCGGCGTTCATCAACCGGAAGATTTCGCCGATCAGGAAGTTAGCGACCGGCTGCGGGGCGCCGCCCGCGGCCAGCGCGGCCTCGTAATAGTCGGCTACGGCCTGTTCGGCGGTCAGGATGGCAGCATCGGCCCGGTTGAGGCCCAGATCGCGGCAGAAGCGGTCGCGCCGGGCGGCGGGCAGCTCCGGCAGGCCCTGCCGCACCTCGGCCACATGCTCCGGACTTATCTGTAGCAGGGGCAGGTCTGGCTCCGGGAAATAGCGGTAGTCGCTGGCGCTTTCTTTGGTGCGCTGGATGATGAGTTGCCCGCGATCGTCATCCCAGCCGAGCGTGGCCTGGCGGACACCCTGGCCGGATTCCCACAGATGAATCTGGCGCTCCACTTCTTTCTGGATGGCGCGGACCATACCCCGGATGCTGTTCAGATTCTTGATCTCGGTGCGGGTGCGCAGCTCATCGGAGCCGGCCGGGCGGACGCTGACGTTAGCCTCGAAGCGCAGCACTCCCCTGGACATATCGCCGTGGTTAACGCCCAGATACTGGAGGATGCTGCGCAACTGGCGGGCGTAGGCTTCGGCTTCTTCGGCGCTGCGCAGGTCAGGCTCGGAGACGATCTCCAGCAGGGGCACGCCGGCCCGGTTGAGGTCCACCAGACTCGCGCCGTCCCCGGTGTGCGTCAGCTTGCCCGTGTCTTCTTCCAGATGGGCGCGGCGCACGCGGATGCGCCGGGTTCCTCCGTCCGGCAGGTCGATGTCCAGAAATCCATTGATAGCCAGCGGGTACTCGTACTGGCTGATCTGGTAGCCCCGGGGCAGATCGGGATAAAAGTAGTTTTTGCGGGCGAACTGGTTGAAGGGCGGGATCGTGCAACCCAGCGCCAGCCCGACGCGGAGGCCCATCTCGACTGCTTCGGCGTTGAGCGTCGGCAGCACGCCCGGCATTCCCAGGCACACCGGGCAGGTGGCGGTGTTGGGCGGGGCCTCGGTGTTGTCCACTACCGCGCAGGAGCAGAACATCTTGCTCCGGGTGAGCATTTCTGCGTGCACTTCCAGGCCGATCACAGGCTCGTAGAGGGTCATGGCCGCTGTCTCGCTGTTGGGTGACAAAGAGGATCGCGTAACTCTTTCGGACGGTAACTCCGGCGGAATTGTACCACGCTGTCGGGGGGATGTTCAGGGGCAGCCCGGGCACTCATTACCGGAGCGCCCGGCGCAGGTCATCCTGGCGGGGGTAGGCGGCCAGCTCCGCCCAGAAGCCGGCCTGCACGGCGGCGCGCGCCGCCCGCAGCCCCTCCAGCAGGGCTGGATAAGCCCCGTCAGGGTCCCCGTCCATCCAGATCAACAGGCCGCGCTCGAAGGCCAGCGCCGGATCGCCCGGCACGCAGGCCGCCGCCTGCTCCAGATCGGCGCGCGCCGCGGCCAGATCGCCCAGCCGCCGGCAGGCTGCCGCGCGCTTGAGGTACAGATCGCCCCGGGGGGCGGCGTCCCAGGCGGCGGGGAAGGGCATCGGCGCCGCGATCAGGGCGTCGAGGGCGCGGCGCGCGCCGGCGTCGTCGCCGCTCAGGAGGAGGAGTTCCACCTCCCAGCGTGCCCAGTGGAAATTCTCCGGCGCGGCGGCGCGCTCAGCGCGGACGAGAGTCAGCGCGCCAGCAGTGTCGCCGTCCTGCAGCGCCAGGCGGACGCCCCATTCGCGCAGCCGGGCGTCAGCGGGGGCCAGCGCCACAGCCCGCCCGTAGGCGGCGCGCGCTGCCGGCAGATCGCCGAGTTCGATGAGGGTGCGCATCAGCGTGAAATACAGCCCGGGGGTGTCCATGCCCAGTGCGATGGCCCGGTGGAGGTCCTCCCGCGCCGCTTGCAGGTCCGCGGTTGTCCCCAGGCGGATCAGCAGCTCTGCCCGCCGGCAGTACGGCAGGGGGGCGTCCGGCGCGGCCAGGACGGCCTGATCCAGCCGGGCCAGGGCTTCCTCGACCTCGCCGAACAGGAGCAGTTGATCGGCCGCGTGAAGCAGGTCCGCCGCCTGGTCGTCCACAGGATATCCCCCCCGATCGGGGTGTGCCTGGCCCACGTCCGGCGCTTATTCGCTGCCCGGCAGGCCGAAGTGATAGGTCCGCCGTCTGGGGTCCATGGCGTCGGCAAGCAGAGTCTCAGAGCGGACAGCCCAGGTGAGGTGAATATCCGTGACGAAACTGGAAAGCAGGTCCAGGCTGAGATTGGTGAAGTTGGTAAGCTCCACGCTATCCTGCTGCTTGGGCCAGCCATACCCCCAGGCAAACCACGCCCCGGAGAGCAGGATAATGGCGTCGTAGAAGGCAGTCGCTTTGGGATCGTCTTCCTGCATCAGGAAGAATGCCACCCGCGCACACGGCTCTTTGAAGGCGCTGCCGGGGATCATGGCCTCGTCATTGATGTTGGGCCAGGCCGACCCGACCAGCGGGACGAGCAGGATACGCCAGTCCTCAATGTTGATCTGCATCACCCGCCGCCAGCCGCCGATCGGGTGTTTGAGGTAGCGAGGCTTGGCGATGCTGGTCACCCCGGCCTCGTTGATCAGGGCGATGGCGTCTTCGAACCCCCTGTACAGCCGTTCGGTGAAGAGTTCCAGGAGTTGCTCCAGCCGCTCACTGTCCTGCTGCCGGCGCTGCATCACCGTTTTGATCTCTTGCAGAGCTGACTTTTTGACTTCTTCGTGGTCAGACATTATTCCGTGGCTCCCCCACTGACAACGGCGATCGAGCTTCTTCTATTTAACCGCAGAGAGCCGGTATTGCGCAAAGAGCCAAAGGTACGGGCGGGGAAGGGCAGCGGGGGAAAACTCCTGGCTCGCTTTTCCGCTGTGTCCTCTGTGCCCTGCGCGGTCTTTGCTTTTATTATCGGGGCGGGCGGGGAGGCATCTTTTTCAGATATTGAAGTTGCGTTAAATTTTATCAATGTGCAACTTAAAATCTTTTAGTGCGTATTGAAGATTATAATTTCTGGCGCTGCATTTTTGACGGACACTGGCAAGAGGGGGCCATCATGACTTCAGAACGGCAGCTTGCTCACTGGAAGACGCGCTTCTTCAGCATCTGGCTCGGACAGGCGTTTTCGTTATTTGGCAGCAGCCTCGTCGGCTTTGCGCTGGTCTGGTGGCTGACAGTGGAGACCGGCTCGGCGACTGTGCTGGCGTTCGGCACGCTGGCTAACATCCTGCCCGCGATTCTGATCGGGCCGGTGGCCGGCACGCTTGTGGATCGCTGGAATCGGCGGCGGGTCATGATCGTGGCCGATACCGTTATTGCGCTGGCGACCTTCGGGCTGGCGCTGCTCTTCGCCGCCGGACAGGCGGAAGTCTGGCATGTGCTGCTTCTTAACGCCATTCGCGCTCTGGGCGGAGCCTTTCACTGGCCGGCTATGACTTCCTCCACCTCACTTATGGTCCCGGAGCAGCATCTGGCGCGGGTGGCCGGCCTGAACCAGACGCTGGAAGGGCTGCGCTCGGTCGTCAGTCCGCCGGTCGCCGCCTTCCTGATCGCCCTCATGCCGGTGCAAAATATCCTCCTCATCGATCTGATCACGGCCGCCATCGCTGTGCTGCCTTTGCTGGTGGTGGCTATCCCGCAGCCGGAGCGCCATCAGGCGCCTGCCGGGGCGGACGGCCCGGCCAGAAGCTCGGTCTGGATGGAGATGGCGGAAGGTCTGCGCTATATCTGGGCCTGGCCGGGGGTGATGGCGATCATCCTGCTGTCGCTGACGCTCAACCTGCTGGTCAGCCCGGTCTTCTCGCTGCTGCCGCTGCTGGCGACCGGGCACTTCGGCGGCGGCGCGGCGGAACTCGGCTGGATGGAATCGGCGTGGGGGATCGGGATGCTGCTGGGTGGGCTGACCCTGAGCGTCTGGGGCGGTTTCAAGCGCCGGGCCGTGACATCGCTGCTGGCGATCGCCCTTCAGTCGCTGGGCATCATCGCCCTCGGCCTGGCGCCCGGGTCGGCGCTGGGGCTGGCTTTGCTCGGGCTGTTCTTCTCCGGCTTCATGAATCCAATCGCCAACGGCCCGTTCTTCGCCTTGCTGCAGTCTTCCGTCGCGCCGGAGATGCAGGGGCGCGTCTTCAGCCTGATCGGCACAGGTTCCATGGCTATGATGCCGCTGGGCCTCCTGGTTATCGGGCCGCTGGCCGACGCTATTGGCGTGCGCGTGCCGTTTTTGCTGGCCGGCATCATCACGCTGCTGCTTGCTATCGGCGCGTTCTTTGTGCCGGCAATCATGCATGTTGAGGATAATAACCGGGCCAGGGCCGCGTCCGTGACCGGGATCATGCCGGAGAGCGGCTCTTAGGACCGGCCCCCGAGCAGCGGCAGAGAGACCGTGAAGGTGCTGCCGCTGCCAGGGGTGCTTTCCACGACAATGGTCCCCTGATGCAGGTCCACGATCTCTTTGACAATGCCCAGGCCGAGGCCCGTGCCGGGGATATCCAGGCCTTCCGGCTGATGGCCCCGGTAAAACCGGTCGAACAGATGCGGCAGATCTTCAGCTTCGATACCGATACCGGTATCGGACACGGTCAGGTACACATTCCCCCGCCGCTCATCGTAACCTGTGCGGAGGATGATCTGGCCAGCCGGCGTATAGTTGACGGCGTTGTTAAGCAGGTTGGCGACGACCTGCGCCAACTGGTTGGGTTCCCCCCAGACATCCGGCAGCTCCGGCATCAGGTCAATATCCAGGGTTAGCCCGGCGGTTTCGATACGGGGCCGGTTGGCGCTCGCAATCTGTTCCACAACCAGATTCAGCCGGACCGGGCTGAAGGCCACTCTGTTGCGGGTGCTGAGATCGAGCCGCGATACGTCCAGGATACCTTCCACCAGCCGGGCCAGCCGGGTCACCTGAGTATTGAGCACTTCGGCGTACTGGCTCCGTTTCCTGGGGGCCGTTGTGCGCTCCAGCAGGTGCAGGTACATGCTCAGGTTGGTGATGGGGGTGCGCAGCTCGTGGGAGACATCCGCGACAAACTTGGACTTGAGCCGGTCCAGCTCCTGTAAGCGGGTATTGGCCTCGGCCAGCTCGCGCGTGCGCTCGGCTACGCGCTGTTCCAGCTCCGCGGTGTGGCGCTGAATCCGCGCGTTCAGGTCCGCCTGGTTGATGGCGACGGCGATCTGGTCGGTCAGCTCGCGGGCGATAGACAGCTCTTCCACACTGCGCGGCCCGGGCGTCTCCTGGGCCAGGTGCAGGGCGCCGATCAGCCGCCCCTGAATCAGCATGGGGAAGATTGTGTACGAACGCATGCCGTCGGCGCCCCATCGGTCGGTCATGGGGCTGCGTTCTAATTCGCTGAGCATCGTCAGATCATCTACATGGCTGAACTGACCTTCCCACAGGCTGTCCTGCAGCGGATACTCGTAGAGGGGGATGGAGGCGAGCGGGCCGGGTTGCGCGATGCTGCCGATTTTAAGCGCCAGCGGGATGACCTCCTCAGAGCCGAAGTCGAACATGACGACGCCGATCCGGTCAGCCGCGATCAGGCGGTCAATCTGCTGCAGCATGCCGGTCGCAATTTCGTAAGGCGATTGCGCAGACAGGATG
>JARKNX010000078.1 GCA_029976025.1 Aggregatilineales bacterium
CCCCCTGCCGGAGATTCCCAAGATCGTCCGCTGGGCCAACAAACATATGGATCTGGTTAACGGCCTGATCTTCATTGCGTTCCGCGCCGCGCCACAGGACGGCACCTTCGATTACTACGCTAACGGCCAGCGGATTGACTCGGTTGAGGTCAGTTATACCTCTGAAGATGACACAGAGATTCACACCACCTCCACCGACATCTACAATGTGATCAAAGAGACGCAGCCCAGGTACGAGACTTCCGGCTACCTGGGCGGATCGCAGACTCATGACGCGATCAAGTGGCTGCTCAACGTTCAGATCGGCGACAGTGACGAAGTTTACGGCTCGCTCGGCCCTAAAGCGATGGAGCTGATTCAGTCCGGCCATCACTTCTTCTACAACACCTACATGGCCTATACTCACATCCGACATTTCCCCAAGGTGGGCTTCCTGCTCGGCCTGTTTGACAGGAGCGTCCGCCAGGCGCACAAGAGATACTGGAAGGCCATCCTGCGTCATCCGGGCAAGTTCTTCAAACCGCTGAACATCCAAAGTATCGGCATTGTTCAGGCGCCCGATATCCTCGTCGATGGTCGTCAGGATATGTGCGATAGCTGTCCGGACATGACAGTATGGGATGGGCGGCTGGTTCACTCTTGCCGTATGGACGAGTGGCGGTTATACAACACGTATATGGTGGCCCAGCCGCACGTGGAGATAGCTGAAGCTGCCTCTGGCAATGGCCATACGGCATCCGTCACCGCTGACAAATAGGGACGCATCTGCCAGGCAACCATAGAGCGCGACCGGAGGGCACAGCGTTTCGTGCCCTCCCGCTCTATCTGCCATCCTGAACGAACGGGTGAGCGGCGCGGGCTACCAGTGACAGCATCCACACCGGCAATTTCTGGCGCATCCCCCATTCAGCCAGCGACTCGCGAACACCCAGCGGCACCAGCCTGAGCAGCGAGCTGGCGTTCTGGTCCACCAGGCTGACGGCGCCAGGCTGGTCAAAGACCTTGAAGCCCAGGTAAGGATCGAACTTCCAGGGGTATCCGTCAGGGCGCTGGCTGGGACGAAACGGGTGTGAATACCAGTTCTGGGCGATTACCGCTCCTGCGCCGTCTACCAGCGCCAGATCAACCCGCTCACAACTGGCGGGCGAGGCGCGCCATCTGATCGTGAGAATCCGCTGCGAGGCGTTCCGCCCCACATCGCACGGGGCCTGTCCCGACTCCACCACCCGCCCCTGGGCATCAGAAACGCGCCAGGTCACATTCAGTCCCGGGTACTCATGGGGTGTATCATTGAGCACCCACAGGGCCACCGGCCGCCTTCCATCGTGCTCCAGAGACACCTGCAGCGGCTGCGATGCCCGCTGCAGCGCGCTGTACCCGCCTTTAGGCTGGCGGTCGGCGTCCAGCACGCCACATCCGACCTGCGGCACCAGATCGACCAGCCAGAAGTGCACATAGCCCGCTGTTCCACCGTCGCGCGTGCGCCGAAGATGCTCAACATGGTACTGGACCAGCTCCGCCTGGTACGACCACAGCATCTCGATCTGGCTCTCCAGATGCTCCAGGCGCTTCCAGGCATCCGGGTAACGCCGGAGCGTCGGCAAGGCGGCCGGGGCCTCAAAGCCGAACTCGGTGTTCAGGCGCATCTGATGCCGATAGACATCGGTGTAACGGCGGCTCCATATTGCGCCATAGTAGGTGTGAATATCCCCCGCCCGCTCCCAGTCGTGCTCCATCTGGCCGGAGCAGATGAACACCGGGCGCGTAGGGTCCTGCTGCCGGGCGTCATCATACAGCGCCGGGTCCGGGCGCTGTTCGTAATTTTCGCGGTGGGCAAAAACCATTGTCGGCTCGTTGTGGCAGGTCCAGGTGATCACCGAGGGGTGGTTGAACAGCATGGCAATCATGTCCCGCTGCAGCCGAATCGCCCGCTCCTCAAACGCCGCCGACGCATCGTGCGTCCAGTTAAGCTCGAAATCCTGCCAGATCAGGATGCCATCACGATCGCATATATCGTACAATTCCGGCGGCGACACGTGGACATGCACCCGCAGCAGATTGAGATTGGCCTCGCGCGCCAGCGCCACGTCGCGCGCCAGCAGCTCCCGGTCAACATGCCCCAGGTACAGCCCCGGCATATAGGAGGAGCCGCGCACAAACACCGGGCGGTCGTTGATCCAGAATGTGAAGTAATCGCGCGTGCGTTCCAGATGCACAGTGCGCACACCAAAAGTTGTGGTCAGCCGTCCCGTAACCTGGCCCGCTTCATCCCGGAGCGTCGCCTCCAGCCGATACAGATTCGGATCCCCCTGATCCCAGGGCCACCACAGGCGCGGCTCCGATAGCACCAGCGCCTGTTTTATCTCATGCGTGCCCGCCTCCAGGTCCAGCGGGGACGAGCTGCTTGCCGAAGGCCCGTCGTGATTCTCCGCCGTTACATTCAAGGCCAGCGTCCCGCGCCAGACAGCGCCAGTAGCGTTGGTCACGGCCAGCGTGACACGCAGCCTGCCGTCGAGCGCGGTCTCGACACGGGCGCGATCCACACTCACCCCGTCATCCAGCAGGAGGAAGACAGGTCGCCAGATTCCGATCGGGTTGACATTCGGCGGGATCACCCCTTCACCATGCTCATACTGCCCCTTGACCAGGCTGCGAATCACGTGGTTGATCGGGTAGCTGCCCCGGGGGTTGGGTTTGTCCCACGGAGAACTCACTTTCACCAGCAGCGTATTCAATTCCCCGGGGCGGAAGGCGTCCGTAGCATCCAGGGTGAACGGAGCAAAACTGCCCTCGTGCGTCCCCAGGCAGGTCCCGTTCAGCCAGACCTCAGCAAAGTAATCGACCCCTTCAAAACGAAGACGCGCGCGCTTGAACGGCACAGCCGCCGTTGTGAACGTCTTGCGGTACACCCACGCCTGATCGTTCAAGCCGCGCAGGTGGTCCCCCCAGAAAGGCCGGTCCGGGAACAGCACCGGCTGCAGATTCGCACATTCCGGCACCAGCAGCTTTTCCTCAAACACGCTTGTGTTAGGCAGGATGCTGGATTGAAGAGGTGTCGGACGCACCTTCCACTCCCCCTCCAGGCGCAGTGAATGTGTCGGAGAATCGAATGAAAGCATGAATCCCCCTTACGAAACTCCCAAATTGATTGCAGACCATCACTATCCAGTCGCAAAAAGGCGACTGCCGCGTTATGATGCCTGTCTCAGGCAAGCGACACACGTTTAGAAAATGTCGCCTCGTGTTGATCATACGCGATAGCTACTCCGGTCACAATGAGAATACCGGCTCATGCACGAACTGGGCATCACACAGAATCTGCTCAAGCTGGCGCTCCAGTACGCTGAACCGGCTGGCGCCACTAAAATCACCGGGTTATATCTGGTCATTGGCGAGCTTTCCAGCGTCATGGATGATTCAGTCCAGTTCTACTGGGACTTCGTCAGCCGCGACACCCTCGCCGCCGGGGCCACCCTGCATTTTGAGCGCGTCAGGGCGACATTTGAATGTCAGGAATGTCAGACTGTATTCGGCCGCAACGAGCACTACATCTGCCCGGCCTGCGGCAGCAGGCGGGTGCGTATCGCAAGCGGCGAAGAGTTCTACCTGAAAAGTATCGAAGTCGAGGAGTAATCACCATGCCTCAAATCCCCGTCATCAAAGATATTATGTCCGCCAACGATCAACTGGCTTCGGCTGTTCGCCAGCAGCTTGACGCAGCGGGCACGCTGGCGCTCAACATAATGGCGTCGCCGGGGGCCGGCAAGACCAGCATCCTGACGCGCACGGTTGACGGCCTCAAAGACGAATTCAATCTGGCGGCGCTGGATGGCGACGTCGTGATGGTGGATGTCGAGAAGATCGCGCAGACAGGCATTCAGGTAGCCCTGGTCAACACAGGGGGCAACTGCCATCTGGACGCCAACATGGTCCACGCGGCGCTGCCGTCGCTGGACCTGACCGGCGTGGACCTGCTCCTGGTGGAGAACGTGGGCAATCTGATTTGCCCGGCGGCTTTTGAGCTGGGCACACATTACAACGTCGTAATCGCCAGCGTGGCGGAGGGCGATGATAAGCCCTACAAGTATCCGGCCATGTACCGCGGCGCCGATGTCCTGATCCTCAACAAGATCGACATGCTGCATTACCAGGACTTCAATATGGACTACTTCCGGCACGGCGTCGAGGTGCTGAACCCGGGGGTGAGCTTCCTGCCGCTTTCCGCAAAAACGGGCGAAGGCGTTGATGCCTGGCTGGACTGGGTCCGCAGCGCCATCATCCAGAAGCGAGGGCGGTAGTTCGCCGGCTGTATTCCGGAGCACGACCAGTCCCGGTCGAGAGTGGCCCCGCCCCGGCCATCTTCCGTCACACCTTCTTGTCGGAGCGCGGGTCCAGCGCGTCGCGCAGCCCGTCGCCGACGAAGTTGATACTGATCACAGTCAGGATGATCAGCAGTCCCGGGAAGAACCATAGCCATGGCGCCTGCTCGATATACTGGTAGGCGCCATCCAGCATGGAGCCCCAGGTCGCCGTCGGCGGGCGCACTCCCATCCCCAGGAAGCTGATATACGCCTCTGTCAGAATCGCCCCGGCCACGCCCAGCGTCGCGGCGACGATAATCGGCGCCATTGAATTAGGCAGGATATGCGCCAGGATGATCTGGCGATCCCTGACGCCCAGCGCGCGGGCGGCCAGCACGAACTCCGACTCTTTGAGCGACAGAAAGCTGGCGCGGACAATTCGCCCCAGATACATCCAGCTTGTCAGCCCGATGATGATGATAATGACGAGCACACTGCCGCTGAACGTGCGGCCAAAAATCACCAGATCGGGAATTCTCCCGCTAAAGAATTTAGCCATCACCAGCAGCAACAGCAGCGTCGGGATGCTCAACATGGCTTCCGTCAGGCGCATCAGGGTGCTGTCCACCTTGCCGCCGTAATAGCCCGACACTGCCCCTACCGCAGTCCCCATCGACACAGCCACGATAACCGAAAACAGGCCGATAATAATCGAGATCTGCCCGCCATAGATAGTGCGGGCGAGGATATCACGCCCCACGGTATCTGTGCCGAAGGGGTGTTCCGCCGACGGCGGCTGCAGGCGGAGCCTGGTGTCGTTGTGGTTGGCAAAAGCCTCCGTAAAAATCAGCGAGCCAACGCCTATATACAGAATAATCCCCATCAGGGTGAACAACCCCACCATCGCCATACGATGCCTTCTGAAGCGCCGCAGTGTCATACGCCACAATGACTGCGGCGGCAGGGTGTCCTCATCGAGCTTGAGATTGACGGGCTGGGCAGAAAGTTCAGAAGATGACACGGCCTTCCTCTAGGTGTATCGAATTCGCGGATCGAGCCACGTGTATACGATGTCGGTCATAAGCTGAAAGAACACAACCGCCACCGAGATCATCATCAGCAGCCCCATCATCACCGGGATATCAGTCCGGTTGAGATGGTCCAGAAACAGCCGCCCCATGCCCGGCCAGGCGAAGATCCGCTCGGTCACCACCGCTCCGGCCAGCAAGAAGGGCAAATCCAGCCCGATCAGGGTCACCAGCGGCAGGGCGGCATTCTTGAAGGCGTGGATAAACAGGATGTAACGTTCGCGAAGACCCTTGGCGCGCGCTGTGCGGATGTAGTCCGAATTAATCACTTCCAGCATATTGGAGCGAATGTAGCGGCTGTACCGGGCGATATCGATCAGGGCGATGCTCATGGCAGGGAGCACCAGATGCGACGCCACCTGGGCAAAAGTCCGGCCCACAGCCGGATCGTACATACCGCCCGTCGGGAAAGATGGCAACCCCCAGGCTTTGAATCGGATGGAAAACAGGTAAATGGAGAAAAGGGCAATGAAAAAGATGGGCATAGAGAAGGCTGCGAACGAACACCCCGTCAGCACGTTATCCATCAGGGAGTACTGATGCAGCGCCGAATAAATGCCCACCAGGAGCGCGAAAACAATAATCAGCGCCTGTGCCGTCAGCATCAGGACCAGCGTATTGGGGACGCGCTCCATAATCACTTCCATGGCCGGCTGGCGAGTCACCAGAGAATTGCCGAAATCGCCACGCAGCACACCTTTGCGCGTGCCTGGCTGATCCGGGATGCCATCCCCATCACTATCCATCATCGCCCAGTCATTCCCCACCAGCCAGTATAGATACTGGACCAGAACCGGCTGGTCCAGGCCCCACTGCCGGGCCAGACGCGCCCGATCCTCAGCGCGGGGAGGCTGCCGCCCGCCAAGCGTCGCCAGCGGGTCTCCGGCAGCCTGCATCAGAACGAACAGCACCAGACTGATAATAAGCAGCAGAGGGATAGCCTGAAGCAGGCGGCGGGCAATATAACGTCCCATCAAAAACCCCATTTACACAAAGAAGGCGGGGCGAAAGCCTTATCCGCTTCGCCCCACCCCACAGTATATAGAGACTATCCGGCCACGTCCCATTCGTTGATGTTCCAGAAGGGCGAAGCGCCGTTGAGCCGGACATTCTGGATGCGCGTATTGTAAATCCAGGAGTCGGCATCATACCACACGCCGATCCAGATAGCGTCATCCTTGATCACCCGATCCATCTGATGGAAGATCGCCACACGCGCGTCATAATCCATCGTGCGGGCCTGCTCCACGAACAGCGCGTCCAGATCGGGGTTGCAGTATCCCTGCCAGTTATCACCGATCGGATTTTCGGGCGTGGGGATCTCGTTGCACATGAAACGCACGATATCCGGATCGGGGAAGCCATCCGGGCTGGAGGACCACTGGCCGATATCGTACTGGCCGGTCGCCATCGGGCCATTATCGGCATAAGTGTTCCAGAAGATATCCGAGGGGTAATTCAGCAACTCAATCCCAATGCCCAGATCGGCGAAATCCTGCTGCACCACAACCTGCACGTCCATCCGGATCTGCCGGGTATTGGTGGCATACCGGAGGGTGAGCGGCTGGCCGTCCTTATCGCGGATGCCGTCACCGTCGCTATCGACCCAGCCCGCCTCATCGAGAAGCTGGGTGGCCATTTCTGGATCGTAGGGGTACGGCTCCAGATCGGGATCGGCGTAGGGCGTGCCCTCCCAGTAGCTCGACGGCGGATAGGTGTAGCCCAGCAGCAGGTCATTATCGATCTGCGCACGGTTGAAGGCGTAAGCCAGCGCGCGGCGGACGTTCACATCCAGCATGGCCGGATGGGCGGTCTCCGGGTTGGCATTCATGAACCAGCCTTCGTTGTAGCCAGAAGCGTAAATTCCCACATCCAGGAAGCCGGTCGCTTCCAGTTCCGGCAGGTCCGGGAACGCCACAAATGTGCCTACATCGGAGTCGCCATTCTTGAGCGCTGCCAGATAGGCTTCAGGATCGGGGACGAAGCGAATGACAATCGTGTCGAGGAGAGCGGGCGCGTCGAAGTAGTTCTCATTGCGCACGCCGCGAATAAAGCTGCCGACTTCCCACTCCGCAAATACGAACGGCCCGGAGCCAACCGTCGGGGCGCGATTCCATGCGGCGTTATCCAGCGAGCCATCGGCCTCATACACGGGGCGCAGGATATGTTCCGGCAGGATATACCTGAACAGGCCCAGCCAGGGCGCAAACGGTTCGTCAAAGTGGACGACGACCGTCCGCTCATCCGGCGTTTCAAGGGAGGTAATGCGGTTGTAAGGATCGCGGGTGAGCGGCGAATTGGCATCGCTCACGAACATCTCGTGCGTGAAGGCGAAGTCCGCCGAAGTAATCGGCTCGCCATCCGACCACTTAATGTCATCACGCAGGGTGATAGTTATCATCCTGCCATCTGCGCTGAGACCGCCGTTTTCAAGGCTGGGGATTTCAGCCGCCAGCACGGGATGAGGCAGCAGCTCATCATCGAAGTTCCACGCGCCGGACAGGAAAATCGCATAGACATATCCGGCAAAGGTCATCGTGGTGTACATCGGGTTCAGGTTATCCGCCTCTTGATCGAAAGCAATCGTCACCGATTTGCTTCCCTGGGCGCCAACCGGCCCCACAATGCCGGCTGCGACAACAACAACCAGCATAAGCACCGTCAGGCGTTTGAAGATCATTTTTCTCCTCCTGAGACAGACAAAAACAAGATGGAAAGCGGCTATTTCTCGATCTGAAGCAGGCCGATCCCCTTGCTCAGCCTACATTTTTAATCATAAAGCGACAATGAGATAAGTCAATTACTTAAGTGTCCAAAAATGTCCGTGATTCTCCTACAATAAGCCGCCAATCAACCGTTGAAATCCCCTTCGATCATGCTATAATCCTCCCGTGCGCGACCGCCCAACGGTCGCTCCTGTTTGTGTAAGTTCAATCAGTTATGTCTTATCTGTATAGGCCAGAAGGGCACACAGCCATGAGCAACTTAATCAAGGCCCTGGAGAATCCGGCGCCCGAACACCCCCAACTGCACCCTGGCGATACCGTCAAAGTGCATGTCCGCATTGTGGAAGGGAACCGCGAACGTATTCAGATTTTTCAGGGCACGGTGATCCGCCTGCGCAAGGGCGGCAACGACGCGAACTTCACTGTGCGCCGTATCGCCAGCCACGGCGTCGGGGTGGAGCGTACCTTCCTCCTCCGCAGCCCGCGCGTGGAACGGATTGAAGTTCTGCGTTCGGCGAAAGTGCGCCGCGCTCAGCTTTACTACATGCGCAACCTGCGCGGCAAGGCCGCACGTCTGAAGGAAAAGCGCTAGGACCTGCCGGAATGCACCCGCCTGTGGCGCCCCTGATTGGTGTTGTCGCCAGTTACCATCGGGTAACCTCCAGCAGCCCGGGCGGTGAAGACCGCCTCTTTGCCGGCGCCTACGAGGCGTACCTGCGAAGCCTGATTCACGCCGGCGCTCTGCCCGTTATAGTCCCTCTGGAACTCGCCCCTGCTGCACTTCGGGGCCTTTTTGATCGTCTGGACGGCATCTTGCTCGCGGGTGGCAGCGATATTGACCCCATCCTGTACGGAGCACCCGCTGTCCACAGCACAACCAGCGCAACGGAGCCTGAGCGCGACCTGACCGAAATAGCGATAACCCGGTGGGCAACAGAAGAGGGCCTGCCGTTTCTTGGCATCTGCCGGGGGCATCAGGTCGCCAATGTCGCTCTTGGCGGCACCCTCTACCAGGATATTCCCAGCCAGCTCAGCACCAACATCCAGCATGACAATCCCGGCCGCCCGCTCGACTACCACGCTCATCACGTCCGGCTGGAACCTGCTTCGCGGCTGGCGCAGATCGCGGGATTGACCGATCTCCCCACCAACAGCCGCCACCATCAGGCCGTCGAACGGCCCGGGCAGAGTCTCGTCATAACTGCCCGGACAGCCGACGGCGTCATCGAGGCTACGGAGCGACCGGCATCCCCCTTCTTTCTGAGCGTGCAGTGGCACCCGGAGAATCTTTATCCGCACGACCCGGCGGCGCAGGCGCTGTTCAAGTCCTTTGTAGAAGCCGCCGCAGAGTTCCGCCATGAACGGTTGAATATCCTGGCGGATTAACCACGCGCCATGGCCCGGCCGATGATTCCAGCAGCGTATGACGGCCCGACTCACGACGGCCCAATCGGCATCCTGGATTCGGGGGTTGGCGGGCTATCCGTCCTCCGCGCCCTGCGCCGCGAGCTTCCTCACGAAACCTACCTGTACATCGCCGATCAGGCTCACCTGCCTTACGGGCCGCGCCCTCTGGAGGAGATCCGCCTGTTCGCCAGCGGCATCACCCGCTTTTTGCTCGATCATGGCGCCAAAATCATCGTTGTCGCCTGCAACGCAGCCAGCGCTGCCGGCCTGCATTACCTGCGCGAGACTTTCCCCGGCGTCCCGTTTGTGGGGATGGAACCGGCCGTCAAACCGGCGGCGCTGGCAACGCGCTCCGGCGTCGTCGGGGTGCTGACGACGGCGGCAACAGCGAATGGGTCGCTATACGCCAGCGTGAAGGATCGCTTCGCCGCCGGCGTTACGGTGCACACAGTCGTCTGCCCGGAGCTTGTCCTGGCTGTCGAGAGGGGAGAGATCACGCTGGAAGCGCTCCGGCCTCTGTTTGACCGGGCGGTGGCGCCCATTCTGGCGGAGGGAGTCGATCAAATCGTGCTGGCTTGCACGCACTTTCCGTTCGCGATGGAAGCGCTCAGCGAATACGCAGGCCCGGGCGTCTCCCTCATCGATCCCAGCCCGGCCATCGCCCGCCAGACCCACAAAGTGCTGGAAGAGCGCGCGCTGCTGCGGGGAGAAGGCGAGGTCGCCCCGCCGCGTCTGGCGACCACAGGCGACCCGGATCGGTTCGCCGCGCTAACAACTCTCTTGCTGACAGAGCGCATGGACATCCGCCCGCTGCTATGGGATGGCGACACCCTGATCGCCGGCAATCTTCGCGCCGGCGAAGCATAACGCTGTCCACCCTACTCCGAGGCAGCCTGGTCCTCCTGTAGCGGAGGCTTGACAGGCGGAGTCTGGCTATCTTCAGCTTCCGCGCCCCATTCAGCCTTCAGATCAGCCTGAGCGCGCTGCACCTGTTCCATGAACTCTCGCCGCTCACCGGCGGAAATGGACAGCCTGGTCACCTCAAAGGGTGTCACCTGGTACGCCTCTGCCGGCGGGCGAACAGGCAGGACGACATGGAACGTGCTGCCGGGCAGCTTCTCCATATCGCAGCCGGCACTTTCAACCCAGATTCGCCCCCCGTGCCCTTCAACTATGCCTCTGGCAATCGTCAACCCCAGGCCCGGCCCCGCGCCCAGGAATTTGGTCGCGCCGGACGAATGCAGGCTCGGGTCGCCGGTGCGGTAGAACTTCTCAAAGACCAGCTCCTGATTGGCCGGGTCTATGCCGATGCCAGTATCCTTGATCGCAATATGGACGGAATCAGTCCCGGGGCCGTCCGGATGCGGCTCCATCTCAGCCCGGATGTCAATCAGGCCGCCGTCAGGGGTGTATTTGACAGCATTGACGATGATATTCCGGAACGCCTGCACCAGCCGCTGCATGTCCGCCTCAATGGGAGACAACTGGCGCAGCCCACGTGCGGACAGGCTGAGCTTGCGTGCGCGGATCGCCTCCGTCAATGGATCAATCGCCATACGGACGATCGCCTCCAGCGTGGCCGGGGCGAAATGAAAATCCAGCGCGTCCACGTCGATTTTGCTGACGTCGAGCATATCGCTGATCAGCTCTTCCATGCGCTCTGAGGCTTTGCGCAGGTTATGCATCATGGCGCTCATCTGCTCCGGCTGGAGGACGCCCTGCGTGCTGAGCGATTCCAGGATATCGGCGTATCCTCGCACCTGGGCAAGCGGTGTGCGCAGCTCATGGCTGGCGATGGTGATGAAATCCGTCTTGACGCGATCCAGCCGCTCGAAATCAACATTGGCCATTTCCAGTTGTTTGTTCAGCCGGCGGAGATCGGTCACCAGGCGGGCGTTGCGGAGGGCGAATCCGCTGTAGCTGGCGATGGTGGCCAGCGTCTCCAGATCGGCGGCGTAGTAAGGCTCATCGTTACATTTTGCCCCGCCAGCCAGCAGGCCGATAGTGCGCCCATCGACGATGATCGGGGCATAGGCGCTCATCCGCAGATCGGTGAAGAAATCGCGCTCGGCGGCTGAGACTTCCGCATACGCCTGGCCGAACTCCAGATCATATTGAAGCAGCGGCATCTTCCTGACGAACAGCCGGTGATACAGGGCGCCTTTCTGGCCCAGTTGACCTTTCCGGGCCGGCAGGGCGCCAGAGTCTCCGGCGGGCGCCGGTTCCAGCATGACCCGCCCCTCCTCACCAAAGGAGGCCAGCACTACGCCTCCGGAACGGACATCCAGCACACGGCTCAGCGTCTGCACCGCCAGATGGATAACCTGTTCCAGATCGATGACGGTCGTAATCTGCTGGCCGTACAGGCGCAGGGCCGGCGCGGCATCGGCGGCCGGACTGAAAACCCGGCGAAGGACCCACCCCGCCAGTTCGCGCAAAGGCACGTAAAACGCCGCTGCCGCCAGCGCCACAACCACCAGCACCAGTGCATCCCCTTCAGTTTCCCGGGTAAGGATGGATGCGACCAGCAGCGCCAGCAGGATGACCGCCGCTGTGATGAGGATAACCGCCAGGAGGCCCATGCCCCGCCGTATTGCCTGGCGCACATGGAACGGGTGCTGCGTGGATACGCCGTAGGCTGCCCCCAGAGCGCCGCTGAACGCCGTGATCCACCCGGCGCTGATCAGCGCCGGCGTGCCGCCAGCCGCCAGAAACAACCCGAACCAGAGGAGCGGCACAACCAGCGCCCAGAACAGCGCCCGGTTAGCCACCTCCGGCAGGTGAGCGCGCCAGCAGGCGGTCAGAGGAAGCGCGAGCAGAAGCAATCCGCCGGCTGACCAGCCAGCCAGGGCCAGCGTGATCGCCAGATCGGGCGGCGACTGGCCCAGCCCTGTCGCTATCCAATCCGGATGCCCGAGCATCGGCGATCCGCTGGCCAGGTCACTCCCGACCAGCGCCAGCCACCACAGCCCGCCCCCGATCAGCCAGATACGCCTGCCAGGGCGTTTCAGATCGCTCAGAATCAGGGCGCCAGTTACAACCAGCGCCGCGGAATACAGGTAAAGGCTGGCGGGGACGGCCAGGGGCGACTCGCCAGCCAGGCGGAGCGTGTTGCCCGCCAGCAGCAACGCCACCAGCGCAACCAGCCAGCGGTAAACACCTCGCAGCCGCAGAGCGTCGCGCCCGGCAACAGCCAGCAGCAGCGCAAAAAAGATACTTAGACCCAGGCCGAGGATGAGCGAACAAAACGACACAGGCCCGCCATTCCAACAGTCTACCCGGACAGATACAGCCGAAGGGTTTCTGGCTTTACTTCAGAATGTAATACGTGCCCTTCTTGGAGCCAATCTTCAGGAGCAGGCCGCGCTCCACCATTTCGGCCAGGTCCAGGCGCACCGTCTCGGCGGAAACTTCCGGACACAGCGTGCGGTATTCGCGATTGGTGATCGAGCCGTAATCGCGGACGTACTGCATGGCCCGGGCCTGGCGGTTATTGAGTATCTTGCCGTCACCGCTCATCAGGGCCGGCGCGCGCTCCCGCGCGTTGTAGAGGGTGACCGTGAAGGCGTAGGGCCTGGCGTCAAAGCTGGGAGGCTTGTGGCCGGCCTGGACCATCTCCTCAATCATGCGATCAATGCCCAGCCCCAGCTCCTCAATATAGCCCCAGTGGAACAACGATCCAACCAGGCGCGGATTGCGGCTGAAATGTTCCGCCACGATATTATCAACAGTGATGTAGCCGGGAAGCCCGCCGGGCGAGATAACCTCCAGCCGATCCCGGTACATCCGGACCTCGATCCGCCTGCCCCGCAGACGATAATCGCGGTGACAGACGGCGTTCACCAGCGCTTCGCGGACGGCAAATGCCGGGTACTCGTAAGTCTCCTCGCGCTCCAGACCGCGGACGACGGCGCTCACCGCCATCTCGCCCCATGTCAACTCCCACAGGCTCTCAATCATGCGGGCCAGCGGGCCAACAATCTCCTCCCGACGCGCGTAGCCGGCCATGCCGTCCTCGCCGCGCGGCTCCGTACCCACGAACCTGACAAACACAATGCCGCTGTGGGGGAGCCACTGCTGCGGATATTTACTGAACAGCAGGAGGCCGGCTACAGTGGGTTTGCCGTCCTCGTTGAGCGCGCCGATCTCGCGCAGCAGGGCCTTGCGATCGCCGACAAAAACGCGCCGCAGTCGTTCCTCGCGCTTGGCGAAGTATTCATCCAGGATTGCCGGGTCAAAGTCCTCGTATGTCGCGCCGGGCACAGCTTCGGCTTCAAAGTCGCCCGTGGTCTTGGTGCTGGCCAGCCGCCGGATTTCGTCGCCGCCCAGCGGGCGATTCTCCGCGCCGGTCCGTACCAGGACGCGACCATCCTCCAGGGCGTGCAACTCCAGGCTGCGCGGGACGCGGATGGCGACTACCGCCCCCTCCTCCGTCTGGAACTGTTCCCAACTGCCCAGCACAACCGGCGGATGGCAGCGCTGTTCCGCCTCCCGCAGGATGCCTTCCAGATCGTCGCTGTATACGCGGCCCACATACTGACCTTCCGGGTCCAGCCCGACGATGATGGTGCCGCCGTCAGTGTTGGCAAAAGCCACCAGTGACTCGGCCAGCCCTTCGACGGTCGGCTCAGACAGGAACGCCAGTCGGATGCCCGGTCCGTTCTGCAAAGCGTTAGGGTCTAACATGGCTCACAGTGTAATCGGAACGTCCTGTGAATGCCAGCCAAAAAACGCCCGGCTCCGAAAAGCATTGGGCGTCCTGGCGATCCGTTGCGAGGCTCACTCTTCGTCAATCTCATCGAGATCGGGATAATCGTCGGCCTCATCAGGGTCAACACGGCTGGTCAGCCACTCCTCCCGGCTGATGCCAGCGGCGACAAGCACTTCTTCCGTCTCGACCACATGCCGCGTGGCTTCCTCGCGCAGGCGCTGCTGGCGCTTCTCCAGAATGGCGATCGAGGCCACGGTATCATCGCCGCGCAAATCCATCAGGTAGACGCCTTGCGTGCTGCGCCCGGTCTGGCGGATGGTATCCAGCCGTGTACGCAGGGTCATCCCGCCAGTCGTGATGAGCGTGATCTCATCTTCGGCATTGATAGCCCGCGCGGCCACAACCGGCCCGGTACGATCGTTCCGGGCGAGTGTCCGCACGCCTTTACCGTAACGCCCCTGCGCGTTGTACTCGCCCAGGTCGGTCCTCTTGCCGAAGGCCAGCTCCGTCACGATCAGCAGGTCGGAATCCCCTTCGTCGATGACATCCATCGCCGCCACCGCGACATCCGGGCGCAGCCGGATAGCGTTAACCCCGCTGGCCTGGCGCCCCATAACGCGCACCTGCTGCTCGGAGAAGCGGATGGACATGCCGTCCGTCGTCACGAGCATGACATCCTGATCGCCCCGGCTCATCCGCACCCAGCCCAGATAATCGTCCTCGTACAGCGACATCGCGATCAGGCCATTGGACCGCACCGCGCGGAAGTCTCCCAGGCGCACCCGCTTGATCCGCCCCTTGCGCGTGCACAGGACAAAGTATCCCCCCGTCTCAAAAGAGGGCACAGCGGCCATCGCCGTAATGTGCTCATCGGGTTCCAGACTGAGGAGCGCCTGAATTAACGTCCCTCTGCCGGCGCGCTCGGCATCGGGGATGGCATAGGCGCGCTCCGAATACACCTTGCCTCGATCTGAAAAGAACAGGATATGGTCCAGGCTGCCGGCTTCCAGCAGATGATCCAGGACATCTTCTTCGCGGGTGGCCATACCGCTGGCCCCCTTGCCGCCGCGCATCTGCGTGCGGTAAGCAGCGGCCGGCACGCGCTTGATATACCCCTGGCGCGTATAACTGATCAGCACTTCCTCGTCAGCAACCAGATCGGCCTCATTGAAGTCGGTCCCCACGCCCTGGATGATACGCGTCCGGCGGGGGTCGCCGTATTTTTCGGCCATCTGAGTCAGATCGTCCTTGATAAGCTGGAGGACCTTCTGTGGGCTGCGCAGCAGGTCCTCCAGATAGGCGATCCGGTCCTGCACCTGCCGATACTCATCCTCGATCTTCTGCCGCTCCAGGGCCGCCAGCCGTCGGAGCTGCATGTCGAGGATGGCCCGGGCCTGGATCTCGGTCAGGTTGAAACGGGAAACCAGTTTGTGAAGGGCATCATCGGCATCATCGGCGCGCCGGATCGTCTCAATCACATCATCCAGGGAAGCCAGGGCCTTGAGCAGCCCCTCCAGAATGTGCGCCCGCGCCCGGGCCCGGGCCAGCTCAAACTCCGACCGGCGACGGATGACTTCCCGGCGATGCTCAATATAAAGCTGCAGCGCCCGCTTCAGGCTGATCAGGCGCGGCTCGCCGTCAACCAGGGCCAGCATCTGCACGCCAAACGTGGTCTGGAGCGCCGTATACTTATACAGGCGGTTGATCACTTTGCGCGGCTGGGCGTTGCGGTGCAGCTCGACGACGATGCGCAGGCCGCGCCGGTCGGATTCATCCCGCAGGTCTGTGATCATATCCAGCCGCCCTTCCCGCGCCATCTCCGCGATGCGCTCAATCAGGGTGGTCTTGTTGATCTGGTAGGGAATCTCCGTGATCGCGATACGGAAGCGGCCGTTGCGCGATTCCTCGATATTACAGGTGGCGCGCATGATCAGCCGTCCACGCCCGGTAGCATAAGCCTGCCGGATGCCGTCATCGCCGACGACGCTGGCGCCGGTGGGGAAGTCCGGCCCGGGCAGGTAGCGCATCAGCGTGTCTACATCAATATCCTCATACTGATCGTAGTGATCGATCACGTAGACAATGGCGTTCACCAGCTCGTTCAGGTTGTGCGGAGGGATGTTGGTCGCCATGCCCCCGGCAATACCGCTCGCCCCGTTCAGCAGCAGGTTGGGCAGTTTGGCCGGCAGCACCAGGGGCTCCTGCACCGTACCGTCGAAGTTATCGCCGAAATCGACGGTATCCATCTCGATATCCTGGAGCAGTTCGGCAGCTACAGATGAGAGCCGGGCTTCGGTATAGCGCATCGCCGCCGGGCTGTCGCCGTCCACGCTGCCGAAGTTGCCCTGCCCATCCACGAGCAGATAGCGCATGGAGAAATCCTGCGCCATGCGGGCCATCGCGTCATAAACCGCCTGATCGCCGTGCGGATGGTACTTGCCGAGCACGTCGCCCACGATACGGGCGCTCTTGCGATACTTGGCGCCGGGCGTGAGTCCCATATCATACATGGCGTAGAGAATGCGCCGGTGGACCGGCTTGAGGCCGTCCCGCGCATCAGGCAGGGCGCGGGCCACGATCACGCTCATAGCGTAATCCAGATAGCTGCCCCGCATCTCCTCATCGATATTGACAGACCGAACACTTCCGATATCCGCCATATGAAAACGGTCCTTGTTTCCCGCTATCCTTCGTCTGCCGGAAGCGCGAAAATTCATACAAAAATGCAGGCACTGTGAAAGTACCATTATACCCGATCGGCTCTCTAAAGGCGAATTTTGAGCCGGTCCTGTCGTAAGGAGATGCCCCATATATGGGCATTCAGTCACGTTCGTCACCCCACATATAGGCTATAAGTGACATTGACTCGGCCTGCCCTGGATGGGAGAGCAAAATGATAGCTGTCAGCCTCCATTAGCACCTGGCGGCTGCCCATTTCCCGCGTGCAGTTATCTGGCAGAGGAGCGGACGAAAGACTAGAATCGCCCTATGATAAAGTGTTTCTGGCTGCTGGCATCATGCCTGATTCTGCTGCCCGGCTTCGGCGCGCTGACCGGCCGCGCCCAGACAGGCGAGCCGGCCCCTGTATTGATGCTGCTGGAACCGGCCCTGCCCGCCGCCGGGCGGGAGCGCGCCGCCGAACTCAGAGAAGCGGTAGCGAAAGCTCTGCTTGAGGCTGGCCTGCCCGCTGGTGTAGAAATACAGGACGAAGCAGGCGTTCCGCCCGCGCCCGGGGGGTATCTGCTTGTGCTCCGGGTGCAGCGGTGCGCCGGCGCATCCTGCCGGCTCCGGCTGACCTTCCAGACCAGCGTCCCGTTTGCGCCCAATTTCCTGTCCTCCGCGCTCCAGGCCACCCTGCTGGCCCGCTACACGCCTGAGATCGTCGATACTGGCGCCCCGGAAGAGGCCGCCCGGGCTGGCGCGCTCGCCGCCGGGCTGGTGGGATATGGGACGGGTAACTGTGAGATCGCCCTCCCGCTGCTGGATCGCGAAAGCAGGCGCATCACCGCCGCCGATTACGCGGCGCGCGCGGCGCTTGATTTCTACCGGGCGCGCTGCCACCATCGTATGCAGGATTACGCCGCAGCGACGGCCCTGCTGCGGGACGGCTTGCCGCTTCTACCCGCCGGAGCCCTTGACCGGGGGCTGCGGACGCTCTGGTGGGCCGCGCTGGCCGACGCGCTGGCGCAGGATTTCGCGTTTGATCGGGCGCTCCGCCTGGACACGCGGAACATCGCGGCGGTGCTGGCCGATCAGGATTCAGCCCCCTCCTCTGATAGCCGGGATCGTGAGCGGCTCCTGGCGGAGCTTTACCTGCTGCGTGGGCGACACCGGCTATATCTGTATGAATGGGACAAGGTGCTGGAAGATTACGAAGCAGCGCTGGCGCTCCCCGCTGCGCCAGCCTACGCTTATTATCTGCGCGGGCTGCTGTATTACACGCTGGACAACCGCCTGGCCGCGCGCGACGACTTCCGGCGCTACCTGACCGGGGAGCTGGATTCCACAAGCCCCCTGATCCCGCTGGCTACAAGGTATATCGCCGCTCTGGACGCTCTGCTTGCCACGCCGCAGGCAGAGTGAAAGGCCGCTGCCACGCACTGGCTATTCCTCCAATCGAGGCCGTCATCCTCAGGAAAGCATCGAGGCCAATTAACTTGACATTTCTACCCGGAGTTATACAGTTAACGGGTGTATTGTCCCGGCCTGCCATCTCACGGAGTCCGCATGAAACCCCGAAACCTGATTCTGTCGATCGTCCTCGCGTTCGTCCTGATCGTGGCGTTCAGCGTAGCCGCATTGCTCATACACAACCTGACCCGCATGTTGCCGCAGGAAGACGGGATAGTCTATGTTAACGGCCTGCATGATACGGTCACCATCCGGCGCGACGAACTGGGTATCCCGCATATTTACGCCAGCAACCCCGATGATCTGTTTTTCGCCCAGGGATACGTGCAGGCTCAGGATCGCTGGTGGCAGATGGAATTCCAGCGCCACACCGGTCTGGGCAGCATCAGTGAGCTGACCGGCTACAACAATTCCGCCCTGAGCAGCGATCTGTACATCCGAACCTGGGGCTGGAACCGGGCCGCGGCTAACGATGAAGCCACCATCTCCGACGAGACCCGCGCCATCGCGGACGCTTACACCGCGGGCGTGAACGCCTACATCGCCGGCAGGCACGGCGGCGATCTGGCGCTGGAATATATGCTCCTGGCGCTGAACGGGGTGAACATCCCTATTGAGCCGTGGCGGCCCGTCGATTCGCTCGCCTGGGCGAAGGTCATGGCCTGGAATCTGGGCGGCAATGCCGATACGGAGATGGACCGGCTGGCCCTGTTTCAGGCGCTCGATCCCCGGCTGGTCGAAGCGTACTATCCCCCCTACTCCTTCGCGGAACGGCCCACCATCGTGACCGAAGACGATCTACCGCTGACCGGCGCCTCACTGACTGGTCCGGCGCCAACTGCATCCAGCGCGGTTCCCCGGCCCGGCCTCGAATACGCCGCTCGCAACGCAGCCGCAGAAATGGCTGGCGGGAGGCTCGCCACAGCTCTGCTGCCCGAACGAGGGACGGAGATCGGCAGCAACAACTGGGTGATTGCCGGGGCCAACACACAGTCCGGGCTGCCCCTCCTGGCTAACGACATGCACCTGGGCATCCAGATGCCCTCCATCTGGTACGAAATCGGGCTGCACTGCCGGCCGGTCAGCGAAGAATGCCCGTACGACGTCGTCGGGTTCAGCTTTGTCGGCGTCCCGACAGTCATCGCCGGCCATAACGGGCGGATCGCCTGGGGAGAGACCAACGTCGGCCCGGACACGCAGGACCTTTACATCATTCGCACCAACCCCGACGACCCGTACCAGTACGAATACAATGGCGAGTGGCGGACGATGGAAGTGGCGACTGAGGTGATTCGAATCGGCGGGAAGCATGTGTTCGAAGAAGACGACCCGAACACCCCGGCATGTGAAGGGATACGGAACCTGCCGGTCGATGATGCCGGCAATGTCGTCATCGAAGTCAGGCTGACTCACTTCGGCCCGATCATCACCGACAATACGATCACTGATGACTGTGAATTTGTCGGTCAGACCCGGGATGGGGACCCGCTGGCCCTGCGCTGGACTGCGCTGGAACCAGGCGATCTTCTGCGCGCTTTCATCGGCATCAACCGCGCCGGGAACTGGGAGGACTTCCGCACCGCCCTGACCTATTTCGACTGGCCGGCGCAGAATCTGATCTTTGCCGACATAGAGGGCAACATCGGCTACCAGATGCCGGGCAAGATTCCCGTTCGCGCTGGCGATCATACCGGGCTTGACCCTGTGCCAGGCTGGACAGATGCTTATGAATGGCGCGGCTATATCCCCTTCGATAATCTGCCGCGTATCCTGAATCCGGAGCGCGGCTGGATCGTGACGGCCAATAACGCAGTCGTGCCACCTGACTACGCCGGGCAACTGGCAAGGACGCTGAGTAGTGAGTTCGGCCCCGATGCCAATTACACGATCAGCCGGGAATGGGCAGAAGGCAATCGCGCCGAGCGGATCGAGGAGATGGTCTCCGCCAGCCGCGCCCATACGGTGAGAAGCATCGCTGAGATACACGGCGACAATCACAATATCAACGCCGAAGATCTCCTGCCCTACCTGGTCGATATCCCGCTGGCGGACGACTCGTTGGCAGAAGTAGTGCAGTGGCTTGCCGGCTGGGATTTACAGAACTATATGGAGAGTCCCCAGGCGGCGCTGTTTGAAGCCTTCTGGGTCATTCTGGTGGACGATCTCTATAATGACCAGCTTCCCTGGCCGACCTACGGCCCGATCTGGGCGACCCGTCTGCTGCTGGCCCAGCCCGACCACCCCTGGTGGGACGACATCCGGACGCCGGAGATTGAGACGCGGGATGATATCCTGGTCCGCAGCCTGCAGCGCGCAGTGAGCGACATGACAGCGGCTTACGGCGCCGATCGAGCGCAGTGGCGCTGGGGCGACATGCACACAGCGACATTCGTCAACCGCCCGCTGGGGCAGAGCGGCATCAGCTTCATCGAGAATCTGTTCAACGCAGGTCCAGTCAGGACCAGCGGCGGGAATGCAATCGTCAACGCCACCGGCTACAGCGTCACCGCTCCGTTCTCCGTGAGAAGCGTCCCCTCTCAGCGGGCCATCTACGATCTGAGCGATTTCGAGAATAGCCAGAGCATTCACACCACTGGCCAGAGCGGGCACCCTTTCAGCCCGCACTACAGCGATATGGTCGAATCATGGCGGCAGATTCGGTACCACCCTATGCGCTTCGGAGATCGGACGGTCGAAGCAGCTACTGCAAGCCTGCAGGAACTGCGTCCATCGCCATTGGGGAGGACAGGTAAAACGGAGTAACGCCCCACAGAAAAATATGCGGATGGCAGGTCACACAAGCCTGCCATCCGCATGCGACAGCCAAATCTGCTATCCGCTACAGGCCGATATCGATTCGGCCCAGCGCAATAAGCAGCAACGTCCCCAGCACCGTCGTAGTGATGAAGAGCAGTATGCTGAGCAGCATCCGCTCCACCGCGTTCATCCCCAGGATACGACGCTCTTTAACCTCCGCCTCACTGACGGCAACATCTTCAAGCCCGGGGCCAAAAATATCTTCGTCTTCCTGAAGCGCGCTTTCGCGCAGACGATCCAGCATCGACATCCGGCACTCTCCCTCACACGGCAACTCTCACGACCGATCTATCCTGATCCGCCCTGAGGATATAAAGAACGGGCGGCTCTGTCAACCCGGCTCAGGGCGATACAGCCGCATAAGCCGGGTCAGGAATGCTGCGCTTCCACTCGCCATCAACCAGCCGGAAGGTGATCGGCCCTTCGCTGCCGTCCGGGTACTGAACTACGGCCCATGCCCGGCTTGCGCCATCCGACCCCGGGCCGATCATGACGCGCAGCACCGTCGGCACAGGGCGAGCCGATGCCGACGGATCGGACAGCAAAGCCGCGGCTTCGGCCTGGGCAAGATCGTCGTACAAGCGCGATACGCCAGCGTGGTCCCCCTGGTTGAGCAAAAACGGCTCCAGCGCCAGTCGCCACTGGAAGAATTCGCGCCAGTCCACCGGCAGGGCGTCCAGCGGCACCCCCAGCGTCGTGGCTAGAAGCGCGATCGAAGAATCCGGCTGAAGGGCATGTGTCAGCAGGCTAACCGCCTGCTCGCCATAAGCCCGGGCCAGACTCTCCATGAAACTGGACCCGAGCGCGCCGCCGTCCCCCAGAAAGCGGCCGATCAGCCAGTCCTGCAGCGCTTTGTGCAGAAAGGCGGCATCCGTGCCCGTCTCCGGCGTCATGCCGCCCTGCGCATGCTGGAGCAGGCGCGCGCTCAACAGCGTCCCGACCTGCCGCGCAGTAGCCATATCCAGCGGGAAGTCCTCCGAAGCGCGCCCGGTCAGGGGCGAGGCGATACGCAGCAGGCCCGGCACCTCCGGATCCCAGCTCACGCCGACCGCCGGATCGGGGATAATGCGGACCACCAGCGCGGGCGGCGGCGCGGAACAGGCCAGCCACTGGCACCCCCCTTCCCACAATCGCGCTATGGCCGGGGCCAGGGCATCGGCCATAGGCTTATCCAGATCGCCATACTCCAGGGCGAAATTGCCGCCCGTCTGCCGTTCCTGTTCCCCCCAGAACGTAACGTCATCCGGGACATGCCGCCAGCCATCTCCGTACCGCCAGTAGAACCAGACCTGCCGGTAACGCTGCCCGTCGATAACTTCCTCCACCAGCACCCGGCCCCGGCTTTCATCGACGGCCATATCCAGAATATTGCCGCTCAGATCGACGGTGTGATCCTGCTTAAGCTGCTGATACTGCCAGAAGGTGTTTGTCTGACCGAGCATCCAGGCGTCGCTCTCGCTGCGCTGCACATACAGGAAAGCGGCGATATCGCCAATGCGCAGGGCCGCTGTTTCGGCTGCGACGGTATCGCGCAACTGGCGTCTGATCTCGAAGTCAACATACCACAGCCGGGCCAGAATTCCGCCAACTATAGCGAATACGGCCCCGCCAACCACCAGGACGGCCAGCAGGATGTGCATCCGCCTGGTCCGGCGCCGCCGCGCCGCGCGCGGGCTTTCACTCAACTCACGGTCCGCGACCCGCTCATCTTCGATCTCCCAATCCAGCCTGACGCCCATAACCTGCCCTGTCCTCGCCTCACTCGCGCAGCGTCACGTCACCCGCCAGCACACGGCGCCTGTCGCCATTCTCCAGCCGCAGCAGCAGCGCCCCCTGTTCGTCGATATCCTCGGCTATTCCCGACCAGCGATCGCCGTCGCCGGTCACCGTGATCCGCCGGCCCAATGTCGCCGAAATCTTCCGCCACTGCGCCAGCAGCGCGGGATCCTCCTGTCGATCGGCCCAGTAATCGAGACGATTCAGGAGCCGCAGGAATATCTCCCCGCGATCAGGCTCGTCCCCAAGCTCATCTTCCAGGGTCGTCGCCTCAAACGGCCGTTCCCCCGCGGGGGGCAAAGCGCCCCGGCAGATATTGACGCCGATGCCGAGCACAACCGCCGCCAGCCGGTCGCCAGCCCAGGTCGCCTCCCCGAGGATGCCGGCTGCCTTGCGCCCTCCGACCAGCACGTCGTTCGGCCATTTGACACTCACTGGCAGCCCCATCGTCTCCAGCACCTCGGCCAGCCCCACAGCGCCCATCAACGCGACGCGCGGCATCGCCTCAGGAGCCAGAGCTGGCCGCAGGATCATGGAGAACAGCAGCGACGACCCGGGCGCGGCGACCCATGTCCGGCCCAGCCGGCCCCGGCCCGCCGTCTGTTCATCCGCCACCACCACCGCCCCGGCGGGCGCACCATCCGCTGCCCAGGCCAGGGCCGCATCATTCGTGCTCCCGATCCGGGCGAAAGCGCGATACGGCCTGGTCCCCAACTGGTCGAGCCATTTCAGGGACATCCCTGCCTCCTCCCCATGCCTGGCGGCGATTCTAGCGCCCCCCGGGACAGGAAATCAACCCACGCCTGCCTGACGAAAGTTGTCACCCACTGCTGCAGCGGCTACAATCACCTCAGAAGGTGCTCATCAGAATTTTTAGGCGAGGATCGCGCGGCCTTGGACCATCTCTGGACTCCCTGGCGTATGGCTTACCTGCGCAACGAAGGAACGAAGCCCGAAGGTTGTATCTTCTGTCACAAGGTACAGGCCAAAGACGAAGAAGAGCTGGTCGTCTTCAGATCGACTTTTGTCTATGTGACGCTCAATCTCTACCCGTACAACAACGGGCATCTGCTCGTAGTCCCTTATGAGCACACCGCCGACATCACGACCCTGAAGCCAGAGGTCCTGACCGATCTTATGCTTACCACGCAAAAAGCTGTGCTGGCGCTTCGGGCCATCTACAATGCGCCGGCCTTCAACATCGGCATTAATCAGGGCGCCGCCGCCGGGGCCGGAATTGCTGAACACCTGCATCTGCACATCGTCCCGCGCTGGCCCAATGACGCCAACTACATGACGGTAATCGGGCAGACCCGGGTCATCCCCGACAGTCTGATCAACACGTACACACAGCTTCGCTCAGCCTGGCCGCAGGACTAACCGTGAAGCTGCCCTCCTGTTCAGAAAGGATGCCGGTGCAGTATGAAGTCTCGCCAGCTCACCCTCTCACCTGAAGAGCAGGAGGCCCTGACCGCTCTTGCTGCCGGAGGCCGGGCGTCTCACGCCCGGCGCGCGCGCATCATCCTGATGACCGCCGAAGGCCGGCCGCAGATCGCCATCGCCGCGGCCCTGGGCATGTCTGAGCGGCAGGTTCGCCGCTGGCAGCGCTCCTTTGAAACGCAGAGGATGGAGATTTTCCCGGCGGGCGGTCGCAAGGGCGACGAGCCATCCGATAAAGCGCGCCGGTCACGCCGCCGCAGCGCTCAGCCCGGGCCAGCGCCCGCCGCTGTGTCCGCCGGGGATCTGCCCACAATGCCCCTCGCTGCGGACCAGCCCCGCCGCGCCCTGCTTCTGACCGGCAAGCCGGGCGTGCTTCCTGACGATCCGATGAGTGAGGCCGGGCGCAAAATCCTGTTCTATCACTTCGAACGGATGCTCCTGCACGAACCCGGTAGCCGGCTGGGACAGGATATTGAGGCCGTCCATGATATGCGCGTCGCCACCCGCCGGATGCGCAGCGCCCTGCGGCTGTTCGTGCCCTTTTATGAGCGGAAGATAGCCCGGCGGCTGGCCAGTGCCCTGCGCCGTACCGGACAGGCGCTTGGCATGGTCCGCGATCTGGATGTGTTCATTGAAAAGGCGCAGCGTTATCAGGAAGAGCTGTCGCCCGGCAACCAGGATAACCTGGCCCTTCTGATTGAAGCCTGCCAGACCCGGCGTGAAGATGCCCGTACCGCGCTGATCGAGTACCTGGACAGCCCTGAGTATGCCGCATTCGTGGAGGATTTCGCGCTCTTCACTGCCACCCCATTCGCCGGTGCCAAAAAGCCAGAAGAAGGGTCACCCGTCGGCTTTCAGGTGCGGCATGTCGTCCCGCGCCTGATCTACACACGCTACGAGGCGGCGCGGGCTTATGAAGTCGTCCTCAACACCGCCTCCGTAGAAACTCTCCACGCGCTCCGGATTGAGTGCAAGCAGGTGCGTTACGCACTGGAGTTTTTTGAGGAAGTCCTCGGCCCTGAAATCAGAGTTGCTATCAACGAAGTCAAGCGCGTCCAGGATCATCTGGGCGATCTCAACGATGCTGAAGTGGCCGGATACTTCCTGCGGGACTTCATCAACGAATTCGAGACATCACAGACGGCGCTCCCGCTCGCCCGGCGGCGGAACATCGAGTGGGTTGTGCAGTATATGGCCTACCAGTATGCTCAGAAGCATCGTCTGACTACCACCTTCCCGGAAGTGTGGGAGCGGCTGGTTCACTACGACACGCGGCGCGCGCTGGCCCTGGCCGTTGCCGCCCTGTAAATCCAGGCTCCGCCAGCACCGGCCAGCAGAGTCTCCGCCGGATACAGCGGCATATAATAACGCTGCCAGCCCAGCGGGATGGTGACCAGCACAAACAGCACTGTCAGCAGAACCCAGAGCGCGATCGGGAGGATGGCAAAATCGCCAGCGCGGAACTCGCGCACCAGGCGCCCTCCTCCGAGCAGGACCAGCGCAAACAGTCCGCCTCCCAGCACAACTGTCAGCGCCGTTGTGCCGTACTGGATCCCCGCCCAGGGTGATGCCCGGTAGGCTTCAATCGGACCGGCGATATAGTCCTCCCACCCGGGGACTTCATAATAAGCCGGAGGCGCGACAGATAACTGCCGGAGCAAGCCAGCAATGCGATCGGGGAGTCCGCTGTAAATCGCGTCGGGGAATGCCGCAACCTGCTCGCTCAACAATTCTGCGCGCAGCCCGATTGTCTGAGCCAGCCGGGCGAGCGGATCGCCCCACCAGGCCGGAGTCAGCGCCAGGAACACCAGCCCGGCCACGACAGCGCTGATGCCCAGCGCGATCGCCAGGCGTCCGCCGCCGGACCGGTACAGACGAACGGCGATGATCGCCAGGCTCAGGTAAGCCGCCGCTGCCGGCATAACGCCGGAATGTTTGCTGGCTACGGCCAGGCCAGCGCTGAGGCCGAGGGCTAACGCCGCCCCGCGCTGGCGCCAGACCGGCGCGCCCTCCCCTGCCAGACACCCGGCCCACCACACAGCAAGCCAGATTGTGAGCAGGCTGAAAAAAAGCAGCGGGCTTTCCATATAGGCCCGCCGCGCCTGGATCAGGATCACCGGATGTGTAGCAAACAGAAAGCTGGCCAGATATGCCGCTAACCACCCGGTCCAGCGACGGGCCAGGGCGAACACAACCGGCACGCTGAGCGCCATCAGGAGCGCCGCCGGCCAACGCGCGGCCCGGAGCAGGCCCTCGGATGGCATGTGGCCATCCCGGATATTCCAGTCCCAGTCCGCCCCCCACAGCCACTGATCGTTCAAATCATCGACGGTGTATCCGCCCAGATGCCAGGCCAGGCCAATAAGATACTTGGGCAGGGTGCCGTTCAGGAGGCGCAGATGCTGCTCCGTCGCATTCGCTGGAACTTCCTGGTAAAACACCTGTGCCCAGTCGCCAGCGAGAAACTGGTAGTGATAATCGCGGCTCATCATGATCAGTGTTGACTCGTCACCATGAAACGGCACCGCCGATGCGCCAATCAGGATATACAGCATCAGGGCGAATACCCACAGGATATCCGCCCCTCGTCCCCACTTGCGCCGCACGTTTATCGCCCTGACGATCCCCATTATGTTATCGTGATCAGAATTTTGTTGTGCTCAACACTATCGCCCGGCTTGACGTGAATCTGGTGCACCCGGCCATCGCGGGGGATCTTAAGCTCGTTCTGCATCTTCATGGATTCCAGGATAACGAGCGTCTGGCCGGCCCGGACTTCCTGCCCCGGCGTGACCGGCACATCCACGATCAGACCTGGCATCGGAGCGCGGATGCTCAACTCCCCTCCCGCGGGCACAAAAGCGGCGCTGGCTTTGGCCAGGCGCAGCTCGCGCTCGTCCATCACCTTCACAGTGTAGAGCGCCCCCCACAACAGGACGTTGTACTGCCCGTCGATTTCCTCCACCAGCCCTTCATAGGAGATGTGATCGACCAGCAGCGAATACAGGGACTTGTCATCCAGCGACAGAAAGCCCGCGTCGCGCTCCTCACCATCCACGAGCAGCTTGCCGTCCGGCAGGATGTCGATAGCATAGGTTCTCTGGTCAATAGTCGCTACATAGCGCATCGAGTCGCCTCCTGCATTTAACGCTGCATACGTTCCCAGCGCCCCACCCACGTCCAGTTGGAAACATCGCGCGCATTTCGCTGCACGATCTGGGCCGCCTGCTGCCGATCGCGATGTGCCACCAGAGTCGCCAGAATAGCGGCGATCTCGGCCTGCTCATCGTCATCTTCTTTCTCAATCTCGAACCGTTCCTCCACGAACGATGTGTTGATGCTGCCGGCCATAAACCGGTGGCTGTTCAACAGGCGCTGGTGGAACGGGATATTGGTATGCACGCCCATGATCCGATATTCACTCAGGGCGCGCCGCATGCGCAGGATGGCCTCACCGCGAGTCTCCCCCCAGCAGATCAGTTTGGCCAGCAGGCTGTCATAATAGGGCGTGACCTCGTACCCGTCGTACACGCCGCTATCCACGCGCACGCCGGGGCCAGTCGGCATGATCAGAGCGGTCACCTTGCCCACCGACGGCAGGAAGTTGTTGTAAGGGTCTTCAGCGTTAATCCGGCATTCCAGCGCCCAGCCCTTCATGTTGATGGATTCCTGCGTCGGCCCCATCCGCCGCCCGCGAGCGATTCGTATCTGCTCCTTGACCAGGTCCAGACCGGTCACCGCCTCGGTCACCGGATGTTCCACCTGGATGCGCGTGTTCATCTCCAGAAAATAGAAGTTCTTGTCGCGATCTACCAGAAATTCAATCGTGCCGGCATTGAGGTAGTCCGCTGCCTGGGCCGCCCGCACCGCAATCGCCCCCATGCGTTCCCGCAGCTCATCATCCACGGCGACACTGGGCGATTCCTCCAGGAGCTTCTGATGTCGGCGCTGAATCGAACATTCGCGCTCGCCCAGGTGAATCGTGGTCCCGTAGGCGTCGGCCAGAATCTGGAACTCGATATGCCGGGCATTTTCGATGAGCTTTTCCAGGTAGACAGTGCCATCGCCAAAAGCCGCCTCGGCCTCGCGCCGGGCCGAAGCGAGCGCCGCCGGCAAATCTTCCGGGCTTGCGACAATACGAATTCCTTTGCCGCCCCCACCCGCCGCGGCTTTCACCATCAGGGGGAAACCGACCTCAGTCACCGCCGCGGCTATCATCTCGTCATTGGTCAGGCCGGGCGGCGTACCCGGGATGACGGGGACGCCGGCCTTGCGCATCAATTCCCGCGCCGCCAGTTTGTCGCCCATCAGGCCGATGCTGTGCGGACGCGGCCCGATGAAGATCAGACCTTCATCCAGGCACGCCTGGGCGAAATCAGCCCGTTCCGCCAGGAAGCCATAGCCCGGATGCACGGCATCCACACCGGCTTTCTTGGCGATTTCCAGCACCCTGTCGATCACCAGATAGCTCTCCAGCGGCCGCGCCCCGCCGATCAGGTACGCTTCATCGGCCTGCCGCACATGCAGGCTGGCCCGATCTACATCGGAATACAGGGCAACCGAGTGGATGCCCAGCTCCCGGCACGCCTGGATAACGCGGATGGCTATCTCGCCCCGGTTGGCAATCAGGATTCGCTTGATCAGCGTTGTCTCAACCATATGCGCCCCTCTATCGTTACAGCGGCATATTGCCGTGCTTGCGTGGCGGATTGCTGTCGCGCTTGTTGCGCAGCATCTCCAGCGCGTTGATCAGGCGCGGGCGTGTATCGCGCGGCTCGATCACGTCGTCAATGTCGCCGCGGGACGCCGCCACATACGGGTTAGCAAAGCGAGCGCGATAGTCGGCCACCAACTGGGCGCGCAGAGTTTCCGCGTCCTCGGCTTCCGCCAGCTCCCGCCGGAAGATGATATTCACTGCGCCGTCCGGCCCCATCACGGCGAATTCCGCCGTCGGCCAGGCCAGATTGAGATCGGACCGGATGGGCCGGCTGTTCATGACGCAGTACGCGCCGCCGTAGGCTTTACGAGTCACCACTGTAATCTTGGCCACGGTCGCTTCGCAATAGGCGTAAAGCAGCTTGGCCCCGGAACGGATGATGCCGCCGTGCTCCTGTGCCACCCCCGGCATGAACCCGGGGACATCCTCAAACGTGATGATCGGGATGTTGAACGCATCGCAGAAGCGGATGAATCGGGCAGCCTTCTCGCTGGCGTCAATATCCAGCACACCGGCCAGCACCGCGGGCTGGTTAGCCACAATGCCCACGCTGTGCCCCCCCAGCCGGGCGAACCCGACGATGATATTCTGGGCATAGTGCTCGTGGATCTCGAAGAAGCGCTTATCATCGACGATCAGCCGGATAAGTTCCTTCATGTCATACGGCTTGTTCGGGTTATCCGGCACAATGGTATCCAGCGCATCCTCAGTGCGCAGCGGGTCATCCTTGCTGGGCACAAAAGGCGGATCTTCCATATTGTTCTGCGGGATGTAGCTCAACAGCTCACGCAGCAGGAAAAGGCAGTCCTCCTCAGAATCGGCGGCCAGATGGCTGACGCCGCTGACCGAGTTATGCGTGATTGCCCCGCCCAGCTCTTCCTTGGTGACTTCCTCATGGGTGACCTGCTTAATCACATCCGGCCCGGTCACGAACATGTAGCTGGTATCCTTCACCATGAAGATGAAGTCGGTCAGCGCCGGGCTGTAGACGGCCCCGCCCGCGCATGGCCCCATGATCGCGCTGAGCTGGGGGATGACGCCGCTGGCCAGTGTGTTCTGCAGGAAGATGCTGGCGTACCCATCCAGGCTGACCACACCTTCCTGAATACGCGCGCCACCGCTGTCATTCAGACCGATCACGGGCGCCCCGGTCTTCATCGCCATGCTCATGATCTTGACAATCTTCTGCGCGTGAACCTCGCTCAGGCTCCCCCCCAGGACGGTGAAATCCTGCGAGTATACGTAAACCAGGCGGCCGTCAATCGTCCCCCAGCCGGTCACGACACTGTCCCCGGGGAACTGATTCTCCGGTTTGTCCATCCCAAAATCGCGCCCGCGCTGTATAACAAAAGCGTCCACCTCATGAAAGCTGCCGGGGTCGAGCAGAATTTCCAGCCGCTCGCGGGCCGTCAGCTTGCCGGCCTTGTGCTGGCGATCGATACGATCCTGGCCCCCACTCATACGCCCCAGCGCGCGCCTGGCTCGGAGTTCTACAATCTTCGGATCAGACTCGGTCATCGGGATTGTCACCTTCTGTCTCGTTGCGGGCCTGCCCCGCTGTTATCGTTCGCGTTCGAAAAATACTGTTCCGCTCCACTCGCCGGCCCTGTCACAGGCGGAGGCGGTACACCGTCCAACTGGCGGCCCCCAGCGTCACACAAGCCAGCAGCAGGAGGAACGGCTGGCGATCCAGAGCATAGTCAGAACGGATAAACAGCCACCCCCAGACTGCCTGGTACAGCAGGTAGGCTCCAAGCACAAGCAACACCCGCCGCCCTGCTCCGTTACGGCAGCGCCACAACCCCCGGGCGGCCCAGCCCAGCGCCGCCGCCCAGATCAGGCTCAGGACTGCCTGAGCCACTACCGGATAGGAGACCCCGAGCGCGGCCAGCTCCGGCGCCAGCCGGATCGATTGTACAGCCGCAGCCAGATTCACCAGACTGATGCCGGTCAGCAGCGCCACCAGCCAGCGGGAGGTTCGCCGCCTGCCGGGTGAACCGGCCGCATCGCCGCTCTCAGGCATCGCCCGGTCCTCACCAGCGCCCAATCAGAGAGTCGCCGTCGGGCGATACTCCCCGAAGACACCGCGCAGCACCCGGCAGATTTCGCCGAGCGTCACCTCATTCTCCACACATTCGACCAGGAGCGGCATCAGCGCCTCGCTGCCGCGCGCCGCTGTATCCAGGCGACCCAACAACTCATTCACCCGATCGCCATCGCGCTCCGCCCGGAGCGCAGCCAGCCGGTCGCGCTGCTGCTGCTCGATAGCCGGATCGACGCGCAGAAGGGTCATGGCGGACTTTTCCTCCGAGGTGAAGCGATTGACGCCCACGACAATCTGCTCGCCGCGCTCCACTGCCTGCTGACAGGCGTAAGCGGCGTCCTGAATCTCGCGGTTCATGAAGCCGTTCTCGATAGCTTTCTGAGCGCCGCCCATCGCGTCGATCTGCTCGATATATGCTTTCGCCCGCCGGTACACCTCCTCCGTCAGGGCCTCGACCGCGTAGCTGCCGCCGAGCGGATCGACCGAATCGGCCACGCCGCTCTCGTAGGCGATGATCTGCTGGGTGCGGAGGGCAACCTGGACCGCCTCCTCCGACGGAAGGGCGAGCGCCTCGTCCATGCTGTTGGTATGAAGACTCTGCGCCCCACCCAGCACAGCGGCCAGGGCCTGGATCGTCACACGGGCGATATTATTCTGGGCCTGCTGCGCTGTCAGGGTGCTGCCGCCGGTCTGGGCGTGGAACTTCAGGCGCTGACTTTCCGCCTGTCTGGCCCCGAAACGCTCGCGCATGATCTCCGCCCACAGCCGGCGGGCCGCGCGGAACTTGGCGATCTCCTCCAGAAACTGGTTGTGAGCGTTGAAGAAAAAGGAGAGCTGCGGCGCAAAATCATCGACAGGCAGCCCGGCTTCGATCGCCGCCTGAACGTAAGCGATGCCGTTCGCCAGCGTGAACGCCACCTCCTGCACAGCCGTGCTGCCCGCCTCGCGGATGTGATACCCGCTGATGCTGATGGTATTCCAGCGCGGGACGTGCTGCCTGCAGTAGGCGAACAAGTCCGTGATCAGCCGCATACTCGGCCGGGGAGGGAAGATATAGGTCCCCCGGGCCAGATATTCCTTCAGGATATCGTTCTGGACGGTGCCGCGCAGCGCCGCCGGCTCCACACCCTGGCTGCGGGCCACGCCGATATACATCGCCAGCAGGATAGCCGCCGGCGCGTTGATGGTCATGGACGTGGAGACTTTATCCAGCGGAATCCCCTCAAAGAGTCGGGCCATATCACGGATGCTGCTGATACTCACGCCGACCTTGCCGACCTCGCCGAGAGCCATGGAATCGTCGGCGTCGTAGCCGATCTGTGTTGGCAGATCGAACGCCACGCTCAGGCCGGTCTGGCCGTTCGCCAGCAAATAGCGATAACGCGAATTGGATTCTTCGGCAGTGGCGTATCCGGCATACTGGCGCATTGTCCACAGGCGTCCGCGGTACAGCGTTGGCTGGACGCCCCGCGTGTACGGATATTGCCCCGGATATCCCACTGTTTTTTCATAGGCCGGGGGCACGTCTTCCGGCGTATACAGCCGTTCCAGCGGGATACCGGACGAAGTCTGAAACGACTCCTGACGCTCTGGGAACCGTTCCAGGGCGCGGGCAAGCGTCGTCTCTTCCCATTCCTGCCTGGCCTTGCTCTTCTCGTTCATGAAGGTTTGTATTCTCCCGGTGGGGCAAAAGCTGCCAGGGGGACAGCGACTCCCTCAAAGTTAGCAAAGGTCAGATCGTGAAAGGTCAGGCCGAGATTGGCGCAAACATACTCAAAAAGCAGCGCATAGCTCTCCCCAAAACGCCGGCAAAGGGATAACCCCAGCGCGGCCACAACCTGTTCGATCGCCTCCGGCGTCCCTTCCAGCTCGACAAAAGAGCCGTAAGGCATCTCATCCAGAGCGATATCCACACCGTTCAGGGCGTAGGTAGTCCGGTACTTCTCATAGATCATCACCGGCTGAAACCCCAGCCGCTGGAGGATGGTGTGCATTGTGTCGAAATCGCTCACGGTAACTTCTGCTTCGAATCGCACCTGAAGAGCTTCCGGATGGGGCTCAAGAGCCGATGAGGCGGGCGCCTTATACGTCAGCCGGGCGCCGGAGTCCTGCCGCAGGCGCAGCACGATCCCGTTCGGCGTCAACGTGTGCCCGGCATCTTCAAACCGGACGTTGCGCTCAAATACGCGGGCTGCGCGCAGACTCCCCCCTTCGGATCGGATGCGCGCCTCCAGAGCAGCCAGGTCCTCCACCCACAGCTTAGCCTCTATCTCCAGGTACGAATCGGATTTCACTGGCATGGCCCCGTCAGCGACGCATATCCGACACAATCTCGCTGATCTGAGATTTAAGATCGACGAACACAGCATGTACGTCGCGCGATGCGTCCACAATCCGAAAATCGTAATGCTCGGCCATGCCGTCGAAGCTGGCAATCACGCTGCGCTGGTACGTGATGTAGTTCTGGTACAGGTCGGCGCCAGGCAGGATATCCGAGCCACTCTCCCAGTAATCGAACGTGCCGCGCGCGGAGAGCACCCTGGGCACAATGGACTCAACTTCCGCGCGCAGATAGAACACCGCGTCGGGCACGATCGCGAAGCCATAGATGCCGTAAATCCACTCCGCAGAAGCCCCGCGCGCCAGCGCACGAGCGATCGGCGCGTAGATGTAGCGGTCCGTCAGCATCACAAAGCCAGCCCGCAGCGCCGGGATAATCTCTTTCTCCAGCCGGTCAACAAAATCCGTGGCGTAAAGCAAGTCCATCGTCAGCGGGCTGAGGATATGGCCCTCTTTAGCCCGGGCAATGCCCTTCGACGCCAGCGCGGAGCGAGCCAGGCCGGTTTGCAGGGTTCCGTAACCGTTCTGCTCCAGCCATTCGCGCAGCAGCGCCACCTGCGTGGAGCGCCCCACACCGTCTGTGCCTTCAATAACAATCAGTTTACCCGGCAGCGCCTTATCAGGCATTCCTGGCAGCGGGTATCCGTAAGTCTTCATCTTGGTCATGATCGTTCTCCCGCCTTCAGGATGCGCTGGACTGGCCGGCGCCGGCCAGATAACGGCCATACAGCGATTCAAGAGCCAGCGTATCGCGCCAGGCAATAGGCTGCGTCTCTGCCACCCCGGCCAGATGCGGCTCCACAATCTTGCGGACTTTCTGCTGCTGGGATACCAGCGTCTTGGTGGCGTCAATAACTTCCAGCCCAAACTCGTCAACCATATGCTGGTATTCGTCAAGGATGCGGCCCTGAAATAACTTGAAGGATTCGTTCGAATCGGCAGCCAGCGCCATATCCAGGCCGGCTTCGTAATACTTAAGCTCAGGCCGCCCGGTCATAATCCGGTCCAGCGACTCCTTCAGGGGCACACGGAAGTAAAAGGCGACGGTCGGCCTGACGGCGAAGCTGTACAGGTGGCGCACCCAGGCGCGATCGACACCGCGCGCGGCATCGCGGGCAAACGCTGTATAAATATAACGGTCCGCCAGCACCACTGCTCCGGCCTTCAGTGCCGGAATAATCTGCCGTTCCATACGGTCGGCCAGATCGGCGGCATGAATCAGGCTGAAGCTCATTGGCGTCAGCAGCCGGTCCTTCTTGCCTTTCTTGGTAGTCTCCCGCACCACCGGGGACGAATTCCACTCCGTAAAAACTACCACGTAACCTTCACCAAGCAGCCATTTGTGCAGAATATCAAGCTGCGTACTTTTGCCGCTGCCGTCAATACCCTCCACAATAAAGAGTCTGCCGGGCAGCCGAGTCCCATCGGGCAGAGTCGCCATAAGTTTATCCTTCTCCTTACCCAGGCTCAGTTCTGGTTCGGTAGATAATTTTGAGAAAGTGTCACCAAGTATACATCTCTGCCCGACAAAATGGCAGTTGTCGCCACAGGGCGGCGGCGCATCTCTGACGGGAGCGCTCCAATCTGACAGTCATTTCGACTGACTTCGGTATACTACCGGAGTTCGTCCTCTCCAGTTTGCACCCTGGGAAGGGCATACTGTCCGCGTTGTCCGGCCAGCAGGCACACTGTCGAAACGCCGGGCGGCATCATGAAGGAGACGCAAATTATGACTCGTCCACGTCTGCGCGACCTGGGTATTACAATCGGGCGGCTGCCACCCGGCCCATATAACGCCATCACCGATGTGCCGGGCGTCCGCGTCGGCCAGGTCAGCGTCATCTACGATCACCCGCAGGTCGCCCGCACCGGCGTTACCGTCATCGCTCCGCGTGACGGCGCGGTTGATACAGATCGCGTCTTTGCCGGCTACCATTCATTCAACGGCTGCGGGAGCGTGACCGGCCTGCTCTGGCTGGAAGAATCCGGCCAGCTCAGCAGCGAGATCGCCCTCACCTGCACTTACAGCGTCGGGACAGTGTACGACGCCCTGATCCGCGCCACCCACGACGGGTACGGGAGCCATCTCCCCGTAGTGGCCGAGACATACGACGGATTTCTCAACGAAGGCCCTGCCTTTCATGTCACCCAGGAGCATGTCCTTCATGCTCTGAGCATCGCCTCAGGCGGCCCGGTGGCCGAAGGCAATGTCGGCGGCGGCACGGGGATGAAGTGCCACGATTTCAAGGGGGGCATCGGCACCGCCTCGCGCATCGCCGAGACTCAGTGCTGCACTTATACCGTCGGGGCGCTGGTACAGGCTAATCAGGGTCAGCGCGTTGATCTGGTTGTCAGCGGCGTCCCTGTCGGGCAGGAGATCGGGCCTGATGTAGTTCCCCTGCCCCAGCAAAGCCCGGACGAAGAAAAGTCATCAATTATCGTGGTGATCGCCACAGACGCCCCGCTGCTGGCCTTTCAGTGTCGCCGGCTGGCCCAGCGGGCGGTAATCGGCCTGGCCCGCACAGGCAGTTACGGCCACAACTGGAGCGGCGATATCTTCCTGGCCTTCTCGACAGGTAACCATCTGAAAGCCCTGCCCACCGAACCGGACACCGTAACCATGCTGCCAAACACACAACTGGATCCGCTTTTCCTTGCCGCGGCAGAAGCCGTTGAGGAGGCCATACTCAACGCCCTGTGCGCAGCCGAGACCATGGTCGGCCAGAAAGGTTGCGTCGTGCACGCCCTGCCATTGGAGGAGCTGGTCCGTGTGATGCGGAAATACCGCCGGGTGGGCGGGCCGGTTTAATCGGGCTGGATCGCCCGCACTGCCTGAGGGAGATGGTGCTGGACAGCGGCGACCAGCCAGCCATAGACGCCATCGGCTAACCGCGGCGCCAGCACGAGATCGTGCGAGAAGTTGCCGGAAGCCCGTTCAAGCAGCCAGAGATCTTCACCAAACGAAGGCAGGTCAGGCTGATCATCGCGCCGATCGAATCCCAGACGGCGCATAGCCAGATCGAAATCGTGGAAGCGTTCCAGCTCCAGCGGATATTCGAATAACGGGTGGTGGCGTACGCGCTTGTAGCCAACTGAAAGCATGACGGAATTATCCTGCCATCGGCTGAGCGTAGCGACCTGATCCGGGTGACGGCCATCATGGTAATGGATTGTCACCCGGTAGGCTTCGCTCAGGCCGGGCTGGCGAACCATCACCTTGAGTTCGGGGAGTTCCAGCCGGCTGGCGATCAACCGCAACGAGTCAGCGCGTCGTAACACTCAATCACCCCTGTTCAGGGAGCATCGCTCTGTATTCGGGGACATTATATCCCCGGGCAATCCCGCCGGGCGCATCCCTCGCCCGAATATCCTGCAATCGGCGGCATCTCAGAGGGCGCGCTCCGCTGAAGCGGGCCACAGCCGCCAGTTCGGGCTATGGCGCGGCAATTGCCAGAGCCAACCGGCGACGAAATTCGACCGACTCCAGCGCGCCCCACAGCGGCTTCAGGCCAGCAGTCGTCTGATCCAGCCATAGCTGCTGATGAATCGCCAGCGCCTCCAGGCTCTGCCTGCGCCGGTGCTGCTTCCTTTTGCTCTTGCCAGCGGCCTTGATTTCGCCGTCCAGAGCCTGCACAGCCTGCATGAGATGAGACATCACCTCCCGGCCCAGCAGGATATTGTCCAGCCCTTCATCCAGCGGCTGGATTGTGGACAGCACATCGCTCAGTTCCGGCCCGAACAGGCTGCCGAAGAGATGCAGCAGATGGTGCAACCGCTGCACCTGCGGCGCAAGCAATGCCCTGCTGGCCTCTTCTCCCTGCTGGATTCGAAGTTCTGTATACTGCCCCCAGACCCACTGCGCGGCTTGCGTCCCGATGGCGATACGTGTGCAGGGGCCGGGGAATATCCCGGCTCCGGGATGGCGGCAGAAGCCCAGCAAGCCAGTCAGAAAACGCCTGTAGCGGCCGCTTTCCAGCGCCTTGTATAGCGTGCGCGAGGCCTCCTCAGCTTCACGGCCCCAGTCCTCAAATAACACCCTGGAATTCCCCGGGAGTTCCGCGGTGCGCGTCAGGGTAATCAGCGCCTGAGTCTGAAGGACCTTCCCGACATAGCGAGTCAGCCAGCGCACATCTTTTTTGTACGGGGTAAGGGCAGTCACATCGTAGCAGGACTCGAATACTTCCAGGACGCTCTGCAAATGAGTCAGGTCGCGATCGAGCCGGCAGATATCAGGCACTTCATCTTCATGCAGCCGATCGGCATGGCGCTCCAGGTGCATCAGGTAGTATTCCAGCAGCACGCGCGCCGCCTCCGCAACAGGCGCAGCCCCATCCAGATGCGCCCAGGGAGCGTCGCGCGTATCCTCCGCCGCGTCGTGCTCACGGACTTGCAGGGGGATGCCGAACCGCTCTTTCCACAAATCGGCAGCTTTCTCAGCCCGCACGGCGTTCAAATCAGCGTACTCGCCTTCAATCCGGATGATCAGGCGATCCTCCCGGCGGTGAATATCAGTGATTGTGCAGGTCTGGGTGTAGGCATAATCCAGCCCGTTGGCAACACGGAGAAATGCGGCCAGGTCCAGCGCCTGCTTCTGGCGAGGCTTCTTCAGCGTCCGGAAGGCAGGCACACGCTCCGGCCTGGCTTTCTTGCGGCCGAACGCGACCACGCAGGCCAGCACCTTGCGCTCCACCGGACTGAAGTCCTTCAGCGGACTCTTGAGGATGATGTCATAGGCGAGCAGGTGATAGCGGTTCGGATCAGTGCTGTAGCCCAGACTGTGCAGCATAGCCGCCGCCGCCAGCAGCCGGCGGGAGTTAGCCCCCGGTGAGCATAGATCGCCGGCGGCGTCGAATAGCTGCATCGCCAGTTTGGAGACATGCTGGACATGGGCCATGTCAACGCTATACCGCTGGCACAGCGCCTCGACTTCGATCCCGGCTTCTCCCGCGCCTTCCGCCGCCTCTTCCTGAGACGCCTGAGTAGAGGCAGGCGTATCCGCTGAAGAGACCTTCTCCGCCGGAGCGAAGATCGCAAAGCCCTCCTGCGCGAAGCGCCCCAGCCAGTAGCGCACGCGCGACTGGCTCACGCCGACTTCCTCTGCAATCTGCGGAAGCTCCGCTCCCTGGTCCGCCATCAGCACAAGCCGGGCGCGCCGCCGGTGGGGACGGGTCCCGGCGCTGGCAATCGAATCAAGTTGTGCCCGCTGTTCAGCAGTCAACGCGCGATGCGTTTTATCCACACCGGTGCTCATATGATCTTCCCCCGCGATGCTTTCAAGAGGCCAAGACTCCTTGAAGCCATTATAAGCCGATCCGGAAAACGGAGATAACCGGGTTGGCAGGTGCGACCCGGCGCGATAGCATTGACGGATGCTGGAACAATGTGAAACGCTGTTCGCACCCGGGCTGTGCTGGCCTGCGTCACCAGACCCTGGCCAGGCACATCCTGCCCCAGGAGGAGAAGCAGATATCTATGTCAGCTCCAAGAGCTGTGAATCATATTGCGGTCGTTGTTGAGAATATGGATGCAGCGCTGCGCTTCTGGCGCGATGCGCTGGGGATTCCGGTACAGCGTCTGGAGAACAACGAGGCCGAAGAGGTCCAGATCGCCTTCTTGCCGCTCGGGGACAGCGAGATCGAGCTTCTTGAACCTACTACAGCGGACAGTGGAATCGCCAAGTATCTGGCCAGGCGCGGTCCCGGCATGCATCATATCTGTCTGGAAGTTGAAGATATCGAGGCCGCTATGGCCCGCCTGGCCGCCCACGGCGCCGAGCTGATCAACGATGTGCCGCGCGTCCGCCCCGATGGGACGCGCTACGCATTTATCCATCCCAAGAGCGCTGGCGGTGTACTGGTGGAACTCTATCAGCAGGTATCGTAATTTCTCTCGTCCGACGAAAACTTCATCCCAGACAGGCTGATGCATGAAACACCTCCCCTTTGACAGGCCGGGCCGCTTCTGGCGTGGTAATTTGCACACGCATTCTACTCTCTCCGATGGCCGGCGGACGCCGGAACAGGCGTGCGCGTACTACCGGCAGGCCGGCTACGACTTCGTGGCGATTACCGACCACTTCCTCGAGCAGCATGCTTTCACCATAGCTGATACGCGCCCTTACCGTACCAGCGGCTTCACTACCCTGATCGGCGCTGAGCTGCACGCAGGCAATACTGAGTTCGGCGAATTGTGGCATCTTCTGGCGGTGGGGCTGCCCCTGGACTTCCCCCCGCCGGCCCCGGGCGAGACAGGGCCGCTGCTGGCAGCGCGCGCCAGACAGGCCGGAGCCTTTGTCGCTGTGGCCCATCCGGCGTGGTATTCCCTGAGCGAAGCCGATGTGCAGGCCCTGGGCAGCGTTGACGCGATCGAAGTCTATAACGGCGTCTCCGCTGACTATAACGACCGTCCCGATAGCTGGAACACTATGGACGTGCTCCTGTCACGTGGCCTCCGGTACTTCGCCTGTGCAACTGATGACGCGCATTTCTCGCCCGCCCGCCACGACACCCTGCGCGGCTGGGTCATGGTCCGCAGCGCCGAGTTGACGCCAGAAGCGCTGTTGAGCGCCCTCAAGGCCGGGCACTACTACTCCAGCACCGGACCGGAAATTTACGATATTCAAGTTGTGCCCGGCAAGAGCATCTTTGTGCGCTGCTCGCCCGCCAGCCGTATCTTTGTCACAGGCATCTCCTGGCGAGCGGCCAGCGTCTACGGCCCCGGCATCACCGAGGCAGAACTCAGCCTGGAAGGTATCAGTTCGCCGTTCTACCGGGTGACCGTGCGCGACGCGCATCAGGGGCGGGCCTGGTCGAATCCGATCTGGCTCGACTCAGAATAGACGCCATGGCCGGCAGCCGGGTCATCCTGATCACGGGGGCGTCGTCCGGAATCGGACAGGCCGCGGCGCTCGCCTTCGCCCGGCGCGGGGAGCGCGTCGCTGCGGCGGCCCGCCGGATGGACTGTTTGCAGGCGCTCCGCGAATCCGCCCGCACCTTGCCCGGCGCGATCCTGCCCCTGGCCGCTGATGTGACCCGCGCCTCTGACATGGAAGAAGCCGTCCGCCAGGTCGTAGCTGAATGGGGGCGGCTCGATGTGCTGGTCGCCAATGCCGGGATCGGCCATCGCGGCCCGCTCGTAGACGCCGATTGGATCGATCTGGAAACCGTCCTACACACCAATATCGACGGCGTTTTGCACAGCGTGCGCGCCGCTATCCCGGCCATCCGCGCGGGCGGTCGCGGAGGTCACATTCTATTGATTTCCTCGATCTCCGCCGCCGCACCAGCGCCTTACGCGGCTGTATACGGCGCCAGCAAGAGCTTCGTCAACGGCCTGGCTCGCGCCCTGCGCGGCGAGCTGCGCCGGGACCATATCGCCGTCACCGCCATGCTCATAGGCCAGACGCGTACCGAGTTCGCGGAGCATCGTCTCGGCCAGACAGGGCGCGTGGCCGGGTGGCTGCCCACCATGACTGCCGAACGCGTCGCCGACCGGATCGTATGGGCCTCAACTCGCCAACGGCGGGCGCTGACGCTGCGCCTGATTGACCGCGCCTTTCTCCTGGCGGCTGCGCTCACCCCCGGCTGGCTGGACCGGCTGCAGGAGGCTGTTTACCGTCCGCGCCGCTGAATCGCGCTGCCAACCGCTCATAACTCGCGTATACTAGAGATAGGTGGTCCAGCATGACTGCTTTTCGCTCGAAGCCATTCCGGCCATTCAATTGAGAGGAGACAGCCATGACATCGCGAGGTATTTACCACAGAGATGGTGAGTTGTTCGGGTATCTGGTGGGAAGCGCAGTATTCGATCTCAACGATACTCAGACGGGCTACCTGCGCGACGGAATCATCTATTCTGCCCACGGTCAGGAGCAGTGGATCCTGCGCGGCGATGGCCTGTACGCCATGAACGGCGAGGCGATCGGATATCTGGGCGAACATTTTTCGGAGACGCGATTCGGGTGAACAAAAAAGGCAGGAAGCTGAATTCGATGCGTTTTCTTGAAAGCCACAATGTGGCTTACGAGGTGTTCGAATTCTCGCCAGCCATTCACAACGCGGTGGAAGTCGCGGCAGCAGTCGGCGCGGCCCCGGCTACTGTATACAAGACTCTGGTTGTAGAACGGCCGGAAGGCAAGCCGCTGCTGGCGATCGTGCCCGCCCCGGATACGCTTGACCTCAAAGCGCTGGCTTCCGCCACAGGCGACAAAAAGCTCACCATGGCCTCCCACGCCGATGCCGAACGCCTGACCGGCCTCAAAGTGGGAGGCATCAGCGCCCTGGCGCTGGTGCAGAAGCACTGGGATGTTGTCCTGGATGCCAGCGCCGAACAATACCCGGCCATTCTGGTCAGCGCCGGAGAGCGCGGCGTGAATCTGCGCATAGCCGTGAGCGACCTCAAGAAAACGCTTCATCCGCGCGTTGCGCCGGTTGCCCGCAAAGACAATTAGGAGTATCACTACAGCAGCAGAGTCACCGTGCACCTGAAGCGTCCGCGAGACGTTCGCCCGAAGGAGGCCGCAATCATGGGGTTCTTGCGTCGAATCTTCGGCTTCTGGAAGCGCCCGCCCGCCGATCCTGCGGTCAATCCCAGGCGCACCCGCGACCTCTACGCTTTAACCCCGGAAGGCTACATTATCGCTCAGGATATCGCGTGCCAGTACGAATTTGCGCGGGATATCGCCCGGTGCCCCTACTGCGATGGAACGCTGCGCATCGCGGCACAGCTCAACCGGGCCAGCCAGGGCCTCAACGAGCTGGTCTGTATGTGCACGGCCTGTAACAGGCGCACCAGCCTGATCTTCGATGTCAGCAACGATGTTTACCAGCGCTGGATAGCGAGTCAGATGGGCGATCTGTACCTGCGCAATTACGACGGTCCGGCGCGCCGTCCCGCTCGCTAGGCATTCCACCCACCTGCCCTGAGCAGAGCTTCAGGCCAACACCCTCACTCCGCATCCGGCTTCCAGTCCAGGTGAATTCCCTCCTGGGCGCGCAGATCAGCGACCAGCGTGTCACAGTACCCGGTTGTATGGTTGGGGAAGTCGAGCACCACCTTCTGCCGCGAACTGTGCAGCTCAATGCGGAAACGGTCCACGCCCGGATACTGCACAAGCAGGCCGTGAATCCGGCGCAGCCGGCGCCGATCGCGCGCCACATCGTCGCTGCGCTCAAAGCGCACAATCAGAAGCCCCGGACGGATGGTCGGCTGATCCTCCTCGACGATCGCTCCGGCGTCCTCGACCGCCCATTCTGGCTTTCTTCCCGGGCCGTACGAGTGACGCCTCTCCGGCACAACTATCGGCGGCGCAGGCCGGGCGGCGGGCGGCGCTGATGCCGCCCAGGATGGAGGTTCAGATTCTGCCGGCGCCGGTGTGCTGCTCTCCGGCACAATCTGAGGCACGACATCCGGCAAATCCGGCGCTCCTCCGGCGGTCGCCGGAGAAATATAAGCAGGTGTGGTAAACTCTTCTACCGCGGCGGAGGGAGCTGCCAGCTCATCCGTCTCGCTATCCTCGATATCTTCATCGAGCCGGCGCGGGCCTTCCTCAAAATCAAGTTCGTCCGCCAGCCAACCCGGCAGCTCAATTGTTCTGAAGGACGGTCCGGACGTCAGCACGCCTTCTTCAGCCTGCTGATTCACAAATTCCAGCGACACGCTATCCACGATAATCTGGGGGTCCCCCCGGCTGGTGTCCACTTTGCCCTCAATCAGGATTACAGCCCCTTCCTGCACCTTCTCTCTGTAATCCTGCCACGTCCTCGGGAACATAACCGCCTCAATCTGGCCCTGCAGGTCCTCCAGCGTCAGGACGGCCATTGCATCCCCCCGCCGGGTGATCAGCGGGCGCAGGCTATCCACCAGCCCCACCAGCGTCACCGACCGTTCGGGCGGGAAAGCGTCGGCATTCTCACGGATCTCACCGCTCTGAGCAATGATATTGAGCGGATTCTGAACATACTCCAGCACCGATTCCAGCGGATGGCTGGATACGTACAGGCCAATCAGCTCCCTCTCCCAGCGCAGCCGGTCGCGCGGATCGGCGTCGGGCAAAGCCGGGAGATTCCCCAGAAAATCCTCCGAATCGGCGCCCCCGACCATCTCCATCTCGAACAGGCTGAGCTGCCCCACCTCGGCAGCCCGGTGCTGTTCAGCGCTGTAATTCAACATACGATCCAGGACCGCGAGGAGCTGCGGACGCGAGCCAAAGCTATCCAGCGCGCCGACCTTGATCATGCTCTCCAGCGCCCGCTTCTGCACCAGGCGCAGATCGACGCGCTTGCAGAAATCCCCCAGACTCACGAACGGCCCGCCAGCCTGCCGCTGCTCCAGCACGTGTTCCAGCGGCCCCACACCGGCGTTCTTGATCGCCGCCAGGCCGTAACGAATGCCGGGCCGGCCATTGACCATCTCAATAGTGAAATCCAGCTCGCTGCTGTTCACGTCCGGCGCCAGGATCGGGATACCCATCCGGCGGCATTCCGCGGTGAAGTGGGATACCTTCGCCGTATCGTCGCGGTGTACTGAGAGCAGCCCGGTCATGTATTCAACCGGGTAGTGCGCCTTCAAAAAAGCCGTCTGACAGGTGATCACGGCGTAGTCGGCAGCATGGCTTTTGTTGAAGCCATAGCGGGCGAACTCCGCAATATCGTCGAAGATGGCGGCGGCCGATTCCACATCAACACCATGCTGAGGCCCCCGGTCAATGAAGATATCCTTATGGACCTGCAGGTCCTTCTCCTTCTTTTTGGAGACAGCCCGCCGCATCAGGTCTGCATCCCCCAGCGAGTAGCCAAACAGATCGGCCGCGACCTGCATGATCTGCTCCTGGTAGACGATGATGCCGTACGTTTCCTCCAGGATGGGAATCAGCTTGGGGTGTTTATATTCGATCGGCTCGTCGCCGTGCATACGCCGGTTGTACCTCGGGATATATTCCATGGGGCCCGGGCGATACAGCGAAATAGCCGCCACAATGTGCTCAAAAGTCCGGGGGCGCATCTCCATCATCATCTTGCGCATGCCGGAGCTTTCGATCTGGAACACGCCGATTGTCTCGCCCCGCCCGATCAGGTCGAACATCTGCCTGACCTGCTCGGTGATCGCCGGATCATCCGGATCGGGCCGGTAAGGGATGTTTTCCATCGTATAGCGAATGCCATGATACTTCTCGATCAGCTCGCATACCCGGCGCATGATCGTCAGCGTGGAGAGGCCGAGGAAGTCCACCTTGAGCAGGCCGATTGACTCACAGGTCTCCATATCGAACTGCGTCACCAGCTTGACCGGCGCATCTTCGGCTGAACCTTTGGTCGGCCTGTGCAGGGGGATGTACTCATCCAGCGGACGGTCGGCGACAATCACGCCCGCGGCGTGGGTGCTGGCGTGGCGCACCACGCCCTCCAGGCTGCGCGCCGTCTCAATCAGCTTGCGGACCTCAGGATCGGACTCGAAAACCTCTTTAAGCTCCGGGACAGCCTTCTCAGGGTCCGTCCCCAGCGCGTCATCGAACTTGATCGGCTTCGCCCCGCTGGGGAGCATCCCGGCAATCCGGTTGACATCGGACAGCGGCATATCCAGCGCGCGCCCCACATCGCGGATAGCGGCCTTCGATCCCAGCGTGCCGAACGTGATGATGGCGGCCACTTTGTCTTCGCCGTATTTCGCCGCCGTATACTGAATCATCTCCGAACGACGATCATCGGGATAATCCAGATCGATATCGGGCATAGAAACCCGGCCGGGGTTGAGGAAGCGCTCAAAAATCAGGTTGTTCTGCAGCGGATCGATGCTGGTGATACCCAGGCAGTAGGCGGCCACGCTGCCCGCCCCACTGCCGCGCACATTCCACCAGATATCGGCGTGGCGGGCAAACTCGCACAGATCCCAGACGATCAGGAAGTACGAATCGAAGCCCATCTCATGGATGGTTTTCAGCTCATAATCCAGCCTGGCCACAATAGTCGGGTCGTCGGCACGGCTGCCATACCGCCAGGCCAGACCCTTCTGGCACAGATACCGGAGGTAGGTCTCGCCGTCGAATCCCTCCGGAACCGGGAACAGCGGCAGGTGATAGCCGTCATATTCCAGATTGACATTACAGCGCTCAGCAATAGCCAGACTGTTAGTCAGCGCCTCCGGAACCTCGCCAAAAAGGTTCCACATCTCCTCCGGAGTGCGGAGGTGATAGCTGGGATCGGTCATGCGCATCCGGTTCGCTTCGTTCTTGACGTTGCTGGTCTGGATGCACAACAGTGTATCGTGCGAGTCGTAATCGTCTTGCAGAACATAATGGACATCGTTGGTCGCCAGCAGCGGCACCCGGTTGTATTTGCTGTTCTCCACCAGCCACCGGTTGAGCGTGTGCAACTGAGGAATATCGTGCTCCTGAAGCTCCAGATAGAAGTTCTCCGGCCCGAAAACATCCTGGTACCAGCCGATCAGGTCGCGTATAGTGCGGTCATCCTGGCCTTCTTCGAACAGGCGCGGTATCTCCGCCGCCAGACATCCGCTGGTGGCGATCAGGCCGTCCGCGTGGCGAGCCATCAGCTCTCGATCAATGCGAGGGCGGTAGTAGTAACCGCGAATCTGCGATTCGCTGGCCAGCTTGAGCAGGTTGCGGTAGCCGGTCTGGTCGCGAGCCAGCAAAAGCATGTGGTACGGCTTGCTATCCAGATTGGGGTCGCGATCTTCCATCCCCCGCCGGGCCAGGTAGGCTTCCATGCCGATCACGGGCTTGATCTCGGCCTCCTTGGCCGCCCGGAAAAACTTGATCACGCCGAACATGGCTCCGTGATCAGTAACAGCTACAGCGGGCATACCCAGCTCGCTGACCCGGGCCATCAGGCGATCAATCTTGCTCAGCCCATCCAGCAGGGAATACTCTGTATGGAGATGCAGATGAACAAAGTTTCTGTCCTGGGACATCCGCGATCCTATCACTCTCATCCCGCGGGGCAGATCAGCACAATTGTTTCACATACCTGCCATTATAGCATATCAACCTGACCGCCTGGCAGTATTTTAAGGTATCGGGGCCGGGCCGGGCTGGCAGCGATGGTCACCCCATCTTCCTCGCGGACGCTATGAAGCGCAAAAAGCGGCAGAACCCTGTACAATAGCGCCGGCCAATGGAGCGTTACACGCCACGCTAAAGACAAATTCGGAGGCCCCTATGCCCGAACTCCCTGAAGTCGAAACCGTCGTGCGCGGCCTGCGGGATCCGCTGGTCGGGCGCGTCATCACCGCCGCCTGGCTGGACTGGCCCCGGAGCCTGATCATGCCCGACCCGGCAACCTTTCAGCAACAAATCGCCGGGCAAGCCTTCCAGCGAATCGAACGGCGCGGCAAGTATATCCTGTGCCATCTGGACGCTTTCGCCCTGATCATCCACCTCAAGATGACAGGCCGGCTGTATGTCGCCCCGGCGCAAACGACATACGGTGCCGATCGGTGGGTGCATTTCCGCTTCGATCTGGACAACGGCGCGCAACTGCGCTTCTCCGACTCGCGCAAATTCGGGCGCGTTTACCTCACCCCTGTCCCGGCGGATGTGGTCGGCTCGCTGGGGCCAGAACCGCTGGAGGATGCCTTCACCCCGGGCGTATTTCAAGAGCGAATAGCGGATCGTCGGGGCCGCCTGAAGTCGCTGCTGCTTGACCAGGAATTCGTGGCGGGCATCGGCAACATCTACGCCGACGAAGCGTTATTCCGCGCCGGGCTACACCCGCTGCGTACCGCTGACAGCCTGACCGGCGACGAACAGCGCCGGCTGTACGAGGGCATCCGGGAGGCGCTCCAGACTGGCATCGACCGCGAAGGCGCCAGTATCAACTGGTATCGGAAGCCGGATGGGAGCCAGGGCGACGCGCAAAAACACTTTTTCGTCTATGGCCGCACCGGCCTGCCCTGCCCACGCTGCGGCACGTCGATCGTCCGCGCTCGAATAGGAGGCCGCAGCACACACTTTTGTCCCACTTGCCAAGCCCGGTAATTCTATAGAGAATCAAGATATCAGTCGTTAAAACCGGGGAACATCTTCATGGAAATACAAGACTTCATTCAACAGGTGCCTGCCGGCATGTTCATCACAGTCTGTGGCTCGGGCCTCCTGCTTCTGGTCGTATGGGGCTTCATTCTCTATCGGCGGGCGCATCGCAAGACCCGCAGGCAAATCCTGCCCTCCACCCCGGAGGTTGAATCAGCCATCGCACAGCCGATCTCGGATATTTCAGCCGCCTCGGAGACAGCGCCAGCTTCAAACACGCCCGCCCGGCCAGGTGGAATCATGCAGTCCATCAAGCATTTCTTCTTCTACACCGAAGAGGAGAAGGCGGCCAGACAGGCCGCTCCCCCGGCAGGGGCAGCGACCAGCCCTGCGCAGTCCGGGGTCGCAACGCCGCCAGCGCCTTCGGATGCCGTTGAAGTGCTGCATCTGTATCGCGATGTCGTGGATGGCACGCTGATTGTCCAGATCGGCGATCAATCCTATCGCACGATGGGGGACATCAGAGCGGGAGGCCAGGAGCGGCGCTTCATGGCCGTCCTGCGCGAGTTAGCCCGGATGGCCAAAGAGACAGCCGCCGATGTGAGCGGACCAGAAGAAGTCATCACGGAGACGCCGGCTCAACCCCAGCCGCCCGCCACGCCTCCTGCAGCACCTGCTCCCCCTGCAGCGCCCATACCTCCTGCGGCGTCCACGCCTCCCGCAGCGCCAGCAGCGCCCTTAAGCGCATACGCTGATACTTCTCCGGAGGTGGAGCCGATCGGGTCGTTCTTCGACAACGTGCGCCGGGCTGTCCGCACCGGCGGCAAGCCGACGCCGCAGCCGATGGTGACAGAAACCACCACTATAGCCGACCAGATCGACGAAATCTTGCAGGCCCGCCTGTACCATTCGGAAGAATTTCGCAACCGGCGGATGCATCTGCGCCCTGCCCTCAGCGGCGGGGTGCGAATCGAAATTGACGGCTCCTTCTACGAAGCCGTGTCGGATATTCCGGATGACGAAGTGCGCGCTTTTGTGCAGGGCGCAATCACCGAATGGGAAGCGCGCAGTTAGCCGCCAGCCGTTCACAAAAACGCGGGCGCCTGTAATATAAGCGCCCGCATTGATTCCGACAGCCAGTTACTTACCGCCGAACGCAGCCTCCCATTCGGCGAAAATCTTCTCGGTCTGCGTCGCGCCGAAGCGGGTCACGCCAACGGCTCGCACCGCCAGGGCGTCTTCCAGCGAGCGGACGCCGTGCGCGGCTTTGACCTGCACTCTCGTGCTGACGGTAGCCCGCATCAGCTTCAGGCTCTCAATCGTATAGCCGGTTGGCGCGAAGCCCGTGCTGGTCTTGACGAAGTGAGCGCCAGCCTCCTCGCAAAGCTGGCAGGCCGTAACAATCTGATCATCATTCAGGTAGGCCACTTCCAGGATGACTTTGACCACCGCACCGCCCGCCGCCGCTACAACAGCGGCGATATCGTCGCGCACGTACCCGTATTCTCCGCCCAGCAGCGCGCCGACATTCAGCACCATGTCGATTTCCTGCGCCCCGTGCTCAATCGCCTCGCGCGTCTGGCTTGCTTTGCAGGCCGTCGTACCGTAGCCAAAGGGGAAGTCGATGACCGGGTTGACCCTGACATCGCTGCCCTGCAGCATCTGCGCTGCCAGCGGCACGTAGCACGGCTTGACCGTAGCCGCCGCGACATCGTACTTGAGGGCAATCTCCAGCCCGGCGATCGTGTCCTGACGGGTGAGCACAGGCCGCAGGATGGAATGGTCGATCATCTTGGCCAGTTCATGGCGCGAAATTGTCTGTTCCATAGAAATTCCCGGCGGAGGCTGCCGCTCTCAAACGACAGCGGAAACCGGGTGACCTCCTTTCGCTTCAGTTAGGCACAAACGTGCCAGAATAGGCTCAATACGGCCGGCCAAAGGGGACAGCGGGATAATAGCCGCGGCCCACGACCGGCGGAACTTCGGGCAGGTAGTTGCGCGCGCGAGTCCACCAGCACCGCGCCAATCAGCATCGGGCCAGAGGAACCGGGACAACCTGCGGATTGCCATCCTCAGCCAGCCGCAGACGCCCCGCAGGCACCTGACCATCGTGCGGAAAGATCAGCAAGGCGTTCGTCGCCAGCGCCCACCTTTGCCAGCGCCGCTTAGTCTCCAGAGTGACGAGCGGCTCAACATCGTAGGCTGTCATCCAGCCCAGTCTGGCGAAGTGTACCGCGTAAGACGCCATATCCCCCACAAAAAGGGCGTGTTCCCCGCCGCTCTCCAGACGGACGCTGATATGCCCGGGCGCATGCCCCGGCGTACGGACGGCGAACACGCCCGGCGCAAGCTCTTCTTCCTCGCCGTCGAGCAACCGCAACTGGCCGGTCCGGGCCAGCGGCTCGAAGTTGTCGCCGAGGTACGTCGCCCGCGTCCGCTCATTGGGATGTGCGGCATCCTCGTACTCCCGCCGGTGAGCTGCATAGACTGCGCCGGGAAATGCCGGCACGACGGCGCCCGCCGCATCCAGCCGGGTGTTGCCGCCGCAGTGATCGCCATGAAGATGGGTGTTGATCACCAGATCAACCGCATCCGGCGCAATACCCAGCCGGCTCAATCCGCCCGGAAGGCCACCGTCCGGCCGGTCGAGATTCCAGATCGCCCGCGCCTTCGCGGTGAGCTTATCTCCCAGCCCGGTATCAACCACGATAGTCCTGCCACCCGTCCTGATCACCAGGCAGTGAAGTTCCATCGGGACTCGATTCTCGTCATCCGGCGGCATAACCCTCCGCCACAGAACGCGAGGGACCAGCCCGAAGACTCCCCCGGCATCGACGTAAGTCGTGCCATCGTTGATCAGGTGAAGATGCATATCGCCAATCGTGATCATCGGGCCACACCTGTGAGCACCCCGGGGCCATCCGGCGGGAAGACAACCGGGCGCCGGAATAGCTGATCAGGCCGGGGGATTTTCAAGCCGGGGCAGGACCAGCGTGAAAGTGCTGCCCTTGCCCTTTTCGCTGGCAACGGTGACATGCCCCTGATGCGCTTCCACCACGCGCCGCACAATCGCCAGGCCAATGCCTGAGCCGCCTGTGCCGGGTTGATCGGGGTCCTTGATCTGATAAAAACGCTGGAAGACCCGTTCCAGATATTCCGGAGCAATGCCGATTCCGGTATCGGATACGCTGAGGATAGCCTCATGTCCGCCATCCGACGTCTGCGTGCGGACGGTGACGCTCCCACCCTCAGGCGTGAATTTCGCCGCGTTAGCCAGCAGGTTATCCACCGCCTGGCCCAGGCGTCTGCGGTCGGCACGGACCCAGGCTTTCTCAGGAGCGAGCTCCATATTGAAGCTGATTTGTTTCTCGCCATGCATCAGACGGGCGGAAGCCAGCGCCTCCTCAACAAACGCATTAAGCTCCAGATCTTCCAGCTCGAGTGTATTCTCGTCGATCTGCTCCAGGGTGACCACATCAGTAATCAGGCGCTGAATGGCATCTGCCTTATCGGAGATGATGCGTAGAGCGTCCTGTTGTTCCGCCTGGACTGTCCCTAGTTCGCCATCCTGAAGCAGGCTGGCATACCCCTTAATGTAGGTCAGCGGCGTGCGCAGCTCGTGAGAAAGGTTCTGGATCAGCTCTTCGCGAAGCTGCTCCACTGTGCGCAGCTCTTCATTAGCCTCGGCCAGCTTGCGGGCGCGGTCAGCTTCGGCCTGATAAAGCCGGGCATTCTCCAGCGTCGCAGCAACCTGGGCCGCGGCAATGGTCAGGATATGCTCGTGGTTGGCCGTGAACGCGGCGGGGCGCTGGCTGTCCAGATTCAGCGATCCCAGGACATGATTCTGAAACGCGATTGGCACAGCGATGACACTGTGTACGTCGGGATCGAAAATCGGCGAATCGACCCTGGCATGGACATCCGGCACGTAGACCGATCGTCCCGTCGCTACGACCTGCCCGGCAATCCCCTCCCCCACCTTCCAGCGCACTGACTTCTGCCAGTGCTCCTTAACCCCTACGGCGGCCTGGATGACCAGCTCGTCCGGGTTGGCCTCATCGCGCAGCGTGATGACGCAGGCCCGGCAGTGAAAGGTGTCGCGCAGCACGCGCGCCACCAGCGGCAGAATCTCCTCGCTGGCCAGGCGACCCGTAATTTGCTGAGCGAGCGAATAGAGGGCCGATACCTCCTCAAACTGCTGGAGGAGATTGTCGCGGTAGTAGGTGTTCTCCAGGACAATGGCGGCCTGTTGCCCGAGCAGGTTGAGCATCCGCCGCTCATCCTGACGGAAGAAATGCGCCTCGCGATACGCCAGAGCCAGCACGCCGAAGCGCTGCCCGGACCGCCGGATAGGATATGCGGCTACTGAAGCGGGCGGCCAGTTAAAATCTTTCCGGACGCGCGGATGGTCGCCGGCCTGGTTGAGCACGAACGACGACCCCTGCTCATCGACCAGGGCAATCACTCCGTCCGGCTCCGGCTCCGGACATTCGAAGATCGGCCCTTCAGCCGTCCGACCATTGGCAAACTGAAGACTCCCCACCGCGCCGGGCCGCAGGTAAAGACGGACCTCATCCGGGTGGAGTAGCTCAGAGATGGCGTCGCTGAGGACTTCGGCAATCTGGCTCTGGCCGAAGACGGTTGTCAACCGCAGGAAGACGCTCTGAAGCGAGGCCAGCGTAGCCAATCGCATCGCCGTCTGCTCGTACAGGTGCGCATTATAGATGGCGACGGCTGTCTGGGCGGCAACGGCTTCCAGCAGCCATAGATCCTCATCAGTATAGACATCGGGCTTGCTGCTTTGAACGGAGAGCGCTCCTACTACCTCATCCTTGACGGTGAGCGGCTCTATCACGACGGCCCGGGAGATAGTGCCGTAACGGAGGTAGGGCACCGGCGGCTCATCCCGCAGCAGGTCCCCGATTCGCACACTCTCCCGCCTGGAGATAGCCCACCCGACCAGCCCATCCCCCAGCGCCTGCGTGATATCCGGGACAGGTGCACCCTCGTCGATCACTTCACGCAGGTGAAGCAGCCCTGTCTCGCGATCGTAAAGCACAACAAAAAAGCTATCAAGCGGCACCAGCGCGACGATATTCTCGCGGACAGTCCGCAGCACGCCATCCAGATCAAGGCGGGAGATTGCCAGGCCCAGGCTGTGCAAGGAATTGAGCAGCGCCAACTGGCGATAACCGACCCGATAGCAGGCGACAAGATATTCTTCACGATTCGGGATGCGAGAAAGAGATACGGAAACCGGACAGGCTTCAGATTCGGCTATCTGGATCAGGGCAACCGTCCTGGCCTCGGATTCTTGAGCGGCGCGTTTCAACAGGCCCGCCCACCAGTCGTCAAAGGCGATTCCGCTGTACGGCCTCAGCACCTCTGACAGCCGGCGCACCTCCGCTGTGTCCGGCATCATCCCCCCCAGGATATCGCTCTGTGTATTCACCAGGACGGCCAGAAAGGCCGGCTCGCCCGAGTGAGGAGGCAACACATCAGGGCCAGACGCCGCGGTTTCCATGCCCGACAACTCCAATCCTCTCAGTTGCTGCGTTCACCGAACAGCCAGCTCCAGTAGCGCCAGGCCACCACCACGCCCAGGGTCACACCCAGCGCGAAGGTCAGAGTACAGACAAGCGCGAGGGTGTCGGTGATCTCGCTCACCGCCAGCAAGCGCGCCGCGGCGCTGACGCCAGTCAGGCCGGCGGCCACAAAGAACCACCGGTAATAGGCCGGCATTTTGATCACCGAGCCCAGGCGCTGGCTGAGCATTCCCATGATCACCAGCGCCAGGCAGACAGAGATCGGCCCCAGCGCGCTGAGCAATATGATCGCGGCATCTGTCATGACACCTCCCTAGCGCCCGGCTGTCATCTGCCGGTAAAGCCGCATGCACAACAGGCTGAGCACCAGCCCGCCAGCGGCCAGCAACAGGTCCCCGGCCAATACTCCGACAACCCGGTTGGCGCTGGCATAGCTGGCCGACGCGACGCCGAACAGCACAATCGGCACGGCAAACAGCTTATAACGGGTATTCTCGCCAGTCAGATTCTGGTAAAACCGGCCTACCAGGAGCACGATAGTGAGCAGCACCGCCAGGGGAAACCAGCCGTAGATGGTGAATATCTGGCTGAAGGTAGAAAGCTCCATCGAGAAAGTGCCCTCCTTTAGGACTGAGGACGCGGGCGGCCAAAGGCTCCTTCAAACGCTTCCACCATGCGCAGGGTGGGCGTCCCGCTCATAATGCCCTGGCGCCCTTCAAACCTGGCGCGCACGTCAATGCCAGCGGCCGTAATCTCGTACTGGCGGATATCCCGCGCATGGTCGGCCCCCCGCTGCTTCAACACCAGCAGCGCCCGGCGCATCGCGCTGTCAATTTCCACATAGCGCAGCAGGATGTAGCTATCGACCACGAAGGCAATATCCTGCCCGATATTGGGATCTCCGCCGAGCAGCGTAGTGCTTTCGCGCGTCAGGACAGCCGTCAGGCCCAGCCGCTTCAGGCCGTTCACAAAGCCATAGACGCTTTCCCGCAGATCGATCCGATCGCGGTTCAGGCGTTCAAAATGCGAGATACTGTCCACCAGTATGCGCTGCGCCCCGATCTCGCGCACATGAGTTTCCAGCAGCCCCCCCACCTGTCGCAGATCAGCCTGGGTGACTTCCGGGCTGGTCATGATTACGCGCAGCTTGTTGGCCGCCTCCAGCGCCGGAAGGTCCCAGCCCATCCCCGCCGCATCGCGGTAATACTGCTGCGGGAATTCCTCAAAGGTCAGGACCAGGCCGGGTTCCTGCTGCACCGTGATGCCTGAATAGATGAACTGCAACCCCAGCGTCGTCTTGCCGGTCCCGGGCGCCCCTTCAACCAGGTTAGCCGTCTCCGGCAGGAATCCGCCGTCGAGCATTTCATCCAGACCGATAATGCCGGTTGGCTTGCGTTCCATGGCTAACTCATCCCCCGAATCACATGATAGATGGCCTTAACCCGGAAGTCGCGATCCTCACAGGCCAGCACGAACTGCTGGAGCAGCTCGCGCGTCGCCCGATCCGTCGTCAGGGTGTAGACCTGGTAGCCGGATACATGCGCTATTTGCAGGATTCCCGAGTCTGCGAGCGCCAGCAGCGCCTGCTCAATATCGGCGGCTTCGCGCCCGGTGTAGCGAGCGATATTCGCCGCTGTATCAGTAGTATGGGGGTTATCGTAAAAAAAGCGGACCAGGTCCCACTTGATGAACGAGTTCACCCGCGCGCGGATGAACTCCAGCAGCCGGGGGTCCATATCATCCACCAGACGGCTTGCCAGATCATCGGATGTACTCATCGCTGATCATCCCCTTCCTGGCCTCCGGAAGCCGGCGCGTCACTCAATGTCTTCGCGATCGTTTACCGCCCGGCGCGGATTTCACTGTAGCGCCGCGCTGCTGGGCCGCTTTGGCGCGGAGTTCCTCCCCATCCTGCTGCATGTGACAGTGTTTGTACTTCTTCCCGCTGCCACACCAGCACGGGTCGTTGCGCCCCAGGCGGTCTTTGGCGGTCGCCCGCACCGGTTCCGGAGCCGACTCGGCTGCCATATCCCCGCGCCCGGCGCGCACATTCCGTATCTGCTGCTGGGGCTGCGGCTGGCGAACCTGCACCTGAAAGATGTTCTGCACCGCCCGATGCTCGATCTGGTCCTCCATCGAATTCCAGATTTCAAACGCCTGCCGTTTGTATTCCACCAGTGGATCGCGCTGAGCGACAGCGACCAGGCCGATGCCCTCCCGCAGGATATCCAGATCGGTCAGGTGACGTCGCCAGAAAAAGTCAATAGCGTCCAGCAGGATCATATGTTCAGCTTGCGGCATCAACTCGCCTAACTGCGCTTCCTTCTCAGTATAGGCCTGGCGCAGCCCTTCGCGCAATTGCGCTTCGATCTCCTCCGGGCTGAGGTTGCGCCACCCTTCCGGCGTGATTGTCGCCGGGACCGGGAACAGCTTGAGGGCATCGCGGTACAGCTCATCAAACTCCCATTCGTCCTGATACTCCGCCGTAGTTGCCGCGGCGCACAGCTTCGCCACCTGGCGATCGCCCATCCGCAACAGGCGGTCGCGCAGCCGCTGATCGGTCAGAATCTGGCGGCGCTGCTCGTAGATCGCCTCGCGCTGCTTGTTAACCACATCGTCATACTCAAGGATATGCTTGCGGATATCGAAGTTGTAGCCCTCGACGCGCACTTGCGCCTGCTGGATTGTCCGGGAGATCACCGAATGCTCGATGGGCATATCCTCCGGCAAATCCAGCCGGTCCATCAGGCCCTTGACGCGATCGCCGCCAAAACGCCGGATCAGATCGTCTTCCAGCGAGAGATAAAAACGCGATTCGCCAGGATCCCCCTGCCGGCCTGAGCGACCCCGGAGCTGGTTATCAATCCGGCGGGCCTCATGGCGCTCCGTGCCGAGCACGAACAGGCCGCCCGCCGCCAGCACTTTCTCGCGATCTTCGGCGCATTCTTCGCGTGCCTCTTCCAGGGCCGCTTCCCACTGTTCTGGCGTCGCAGTGGTCACTTCAATGCCCTGCTTGCGCAGCTTTTCGCGGGCCAGCCCATCCGGATTGCCGCCCAGCAGGATATCCACGCCGCGCCCGGCCATGTTAGTGGCAATAGTCACAGCGCCAGAACGGCCGGCCTGAGCAATGATCGGCGCTTCGCGGAAATGCTGCTTGGCGTTGAGGACCTCATGTGGCACGCCGGCCTTTTTCAGCTCTTTGGAGAGCCGCTCGGAAGTCTCAATCGCCACCGTGCCGACCAGGACAGGCTGCCCGCTCGCCTGTAACTGCCGGATTTGCTCGACCACCGCCCTGAACTTGCTCCTCTCCGTCATGTAAACGAGGTCTTCGTGATCCTGGCGGATCACAGGCTCGTGCGTCGGGATGACGGTAACTTCTAGCTCGTAAATCTTGTCGAACTCCTCGGCTTCGGTGGCCGCTGTGCCCGTCATGCCGGCCAGCTTCTCGTACATACGGAAGTAATTCTGGAAGGTGATGGTCGCCAGCGTGAGGTTCTCCCGCCGGACTTCCACCCCCTCCTTGGCCTCAATCGCCTGATGCAGCCCTTCAGAAAACCGACGCCCGTGCATCAGCCGCCCGGTGAAGGCGTCAACGATGATGACCTCGCCGCCCTGGACCACGTAATCCTTATCGCGCTCGAACAGTGCCACCGCCCGCAGCGCGTTGTCCAGATAGGCGATCATGTCGGCGTTGTCGGGGTGATAGAGATGCTCAACGCCCAGCCATTTCTCGATCTTTTCGATGCCGCTCTCGGTGAGATACGAGATGCGATCCTTGATATCCACGACGTAATCGCCGTCTGGCTCTTCGTCCTCGACGCTGTCCGGGCTGCTGGGCCTGAGCTTCTTGCACATATCGGTGAATGTTCGGTACAGGTCAGAGGGCTTCTCCGCAGTGCCGGAGATGATAAGGGGTGTGCGGGCTTCGTCGATCAGGATATTGTCGATCTCGTCGACGATGGCGTACATGAGCGGGCGCTGCACCTGCTCTGACAGCTCCAGCACCATGTTGTCGCGCAGATAGTCGAAACCGAACTCGTTGTTCGTCCCGTAGGTGATATCAGCGCCGTAGGCTTCCTGCCGCGTCACGGGCCGCAGGTTCTGGTACCGCTCGTCATCGGATATATAAGTGGGGTCGTAGATGAACGAGCCGCGCGCCGGGTCAGCGGCAGCGTTCTGAATGACCGCCGAAGTCAGCCCCAGAAAGTGATAGATCGGCCCGACCTGCTGCAAGCCGAACTTGCTCAGGTAGTCGTTAGGGGTGACCAGATGGCTGCCGCGGCCGGTCAGCGCGTTGAGGTACAACGGCAGCGTGGCGACGAGAGTCTTGCCCTCGCCGGTCTTCATCTCGGCGATCTTACCCTGGTGCAGCACAATCCCGCCGATCATCTGCTCGTCAAAGTGGCGCAGCCCGATCGTGCGCGTCGATGCCTCGCGCACCACGGCAAACGCCGCCGGCAGGATATCCTCCAGCGATTCGCCGCCGGCCAGGCGCGAACGGAATTCATCCGTTTTGGCGCGCAATTGCGCATCCGTCATTGTCTTCAACTGTGGCTCAAAAGTGTTAATCACCTCGACAACCTGACGAAGCTCGTTAATCTCTCGCTCGTTCGGGTCGCCGAAGATGCTTTTCATGATTTTGCCGAACATAGGCTCTCAACTCACTCTAGTTTTCCTGCCGCACAACGATACACGGACCTGAATCCTGCGGATTATAACACGCGGCCCGGCCTGTGCGTGCAAAAATATGCGGCCTGCCCGGGCCCGAAGCACGCGCCCCGGCCATTGACGCCGATTCCCACCGCCGCTACAATACGGCCTGAATTGCTCCGAATTACTGAGTCGAACAGGCAGCATCTATGCGCTACTACATCTGGACTCTCGGCTGCCAAATGAACGTAGCCGATTCACAGCTTCTGGCCTCCGAGCTGGAAAAACGCGGTCACCGCGCCGCCAGCGCCTGGGAAGACGCCGATATCTGGGTGATCAATACCTGCGTCGTGCGCCAGTCAGCGGAAGACAAAGCCTACGGGCGGCTGAATGAGCTTCGCTCTCTCAAGCGGCAGGACCCTTCCCGGATCATCGGCCTGATGGGCTGCCTGGTCGGGGTGCGCGACCCGCTTCACCTGCGGCGAAAACTCCCTTACGTCGATGTGCTGATGCCCCCCTCCGAACCAGGCCCCCTGATCGAATTCCTGAGCGATCGGGAAGCCGAAGCAGATGCGCTGACCGTCGAAGCCGCGGCTCGCGCTCACCGCGACGCCCTGCAGGATGGCGACGCCGTGCCGGGCGACCTGATACTGCCCCAGCACGAGCGCAACCAGTTGGTCAGCGCCCACGTCCCGGTGGTGTACGGCTGTTCTCACGCCTGCACCTACTGCATCATCCCGTTCCGGCGCGGCATCGAGCGCAGCCGGCCCGTCGGGGAGATTGTCGCTCACGTGCGCAGCCTGGCGCGCCAGGGAATCAAGGAAGTCACCCTGCTCGGCCAGATTGTCGATCGTTACGGCAAAGATATTCCGGACGGCCCCGATCTGGCGGCTTTGCTGCGTCTGGTGCATCAGGTGGCCGAGGCGGAAGGTGTCGAACGCATCCGCTTCCTGACCAGCCATCCCAACTGGATGACCGATCGCCTGCTGGATACGGTGGCCGAACTGCCGCGCGTGATGCCGCATATCGAAGTCCCCAATCAGGCCGGCGATAACGAGGTCCTGGCCCGCATGAAGCGCGGCTACACGATCGAGCAGTACATCGACCTGGTGAGCAAGATTCGCGAGCGCATTCCGAACGTGGCGATCCACACCGACATCATCGTCGGCTTCTCCGGCGAGACCGAGACCCAGTTCCAGCGCACCTACGACGTACTGGCCCAGCTCCGCCTGGACAAGGCCCACATCGCCAAGTACAGCCCGCGACCCAATACCCTCAGCGCGCGCAGCATGCCCGACGACGTGCCGGCCGAGGAAAAGGAGCGCCGCAGCAAGGACCTGGACGACCTCCAGGCCCAGGTGGTCGCCGAGATCAATGCCCGCTGGCTGGGCAAGACGTTGCCCGTGCTCTTCGAGGAACAGCACAAGGGCAAGTGGCGCGGCCGCACCCCGCAGAACAAGCTGGTCTTCGTGGACA
>JARKNX010000094.1 GCA_029976025.1 Aggregatilineales bacterium
CCCCCTCCGGCTGTGTTTTAGCTGGCGAGTCTGATGCGCGAGCCGAGCCTATCCGGCCGCTGGCGCGGCGACATAGCGCGGCGGCACGAGACCTTCGCGGCTGTTGAACTCGCTGCGGCTTTCGCCCAGCGGGTACATATCGTCCGCCGCGGCGTCGAAGGTCATCCGGAGCGGCGCGGAAGCCGGCCCGGTCAGCGGCAGCGGAGTTACGCCGTACAGAGAGAACTGATCCGGGGCGTTCGCCGGCGCCCCCTGCGTGGACTGGTAGATGACCAGCCGGCCGTCCGGCCAGAACGCCGGCGCTCGATCCGTGACTGTGTTAACCGTCAGGGCTTTGATGATGCCGGTGGCAATATCCACGGCGTAAATATCGTAGTCGCCATCCAGATTGGTGTGGTAGACCACATACGAGTCATCCGGCGCGAAGACATGCCCGCCGATATCGGTCCCGGTATCGGTCAGGATGCGCGTGTCGCCGCTTTCCAGATCCATCAGCCACAGGTCCCGCGTCCCGAAGGTGTTGGTGTGCGCCCAGACCATCATCTCTCCGTTGTGGGAGATAACCGGCTCAAGATCATCGGTGGCGTTGTTCGTGATCTGGGTAACTTCCAGCGTCGCCATGTCCAGGCGGTAAAGCTCCCAGTCGCCGTCGCGGTCGCTCTGGAAGATGACGGCGCTGCCGTCCGGCATCCAGTAGGCGTTGATGTCGTTGCCGGGGCTGTCGGTCAGGCGGATTTCTTCGCCGCTGGCGTCGCTGACGTCAAAGAGATACAGCTCCCAGTTGCCGTCGCGCGTGCTCTCGTAGACGATCCGGCCGTCCGGCCCCCAGGCCGGGTTGATGTCGGTGCCGGTGTTATAGGTCACGCGCTGCGGCTGGCTGCCGTCGCTGCGGGTGACGTAGATCTCCCAGCCGCCGGCCGGATCATGATCGGAGGTGTAAGCGATCCAGTTCCGGTCCGGGGACAGAGCCGGCTGTAGGACGGAGCTACCCGGCCCTATCACGAGTCCGCCGGGCAGCCCGGCCTCGCGCGGATCGCTCAGCCGGTAGATGCCCCAGCCATCGCCCGGGTTGCTATGGTAGAGAATCCACTGCCCGCCGGAGGGCTGGCCCAGCCGGATCGCCCGCCATGGGGCGCGGGGCAGCGGCTCTCCGCCGGCGGTCGGGTCCATCGGAATCTGGATGAAGAAATGCCCGTGCGACGGAGGGGTGGGGAAGACCACGCCGCCCGGCGTCTGGACGCCGGGCACAGGGTGGCCAACGCCGGATGCGCTCAGGATGATCGGCGTCCGGAAGGGGGTGTTGAAGATATTGGGCGGCACATTCTCCAGCCCGGCGAACTGATCCAGCTCTGCCTGCGACAGCAGCCGCCATGTGCCCCACAGGCCCGGCAGCAAGAGCTGGCCGTCCGGCCCCAGGGGGACTGTCACAGCCACGCCGGGCGGGATAACCAGCTCGAAGAGTGTCCCGGGGTACAGGGTGGCCTGGCCCGCGCCGACGATGATCTCCATGGCGTTGTTCGGCAGGGTGCGCAGGAAGATTGTGGAGCCGAGGCGGATATCGACTCCGTTGGCCCGGATGTCGATACTGTAGCGTTCCGGACTCTGGACGACCAGGGTGGACGGCGGTGCGGCATCGCAGGCG
>JARKNX010000096.1 GCA_029976025.1 Aggregatilineales bacterium
CCATGAACAGGTACGTGCCCATGCGCGTCAGGTCCATCTGCGTGGTGAAGCCGACGACGGTCATCGCCCCGAACAGTGCCGCCGAGGACAGGAAGGCCAGCGCGATGCTCTCCTGTGCGTACGCCAGAAAGATGCTGGACAGCGTCACCCCCATCAGGGCCGAATAGATAAGGAACATCAGCGCCGCTACCCCTGGCGTCAGTTTGGTCAGGGCTGCGCTCAACACGACGACGAGTATAAGCTGGCCGATCAGGGCGACCCACAGCCACGGCCCTGAAAATAGCGCCATCTGGGTCTGGGGGGAGCCAGCTACCAGCGTCGCTACGCCGAAGGTCACCAGCAGACCCAGCCCCATCCACAGGTACACCCACTTCAGCACATCCTGTATGGCGATTGCTGGCTCACTGATTGAGTAAAGTTCCTGATGCGGATCGTACGACGACATCCCGTTTTCCCTTTCTTTACCGGTAAGCCGTTCCGGTTTCTGGCTTCATATAATTATAACCCTATTGTTCGACAAATGATTTCCGGGCTTCATTAATTCTCTATAAGAGTTGGCCGGGCGACTGCCAGCCCTGCTTCCAGCCTTCACGAGGAGCAGCATTGCCTTTGTATTGCCTATGTATTGAGGATGAGGTTCATAGTGACGAAAAAAGGCGCTTTCCCCTATAATAGGGACAAATAACTCCGCCAGAACAATTCTGGGCAATCGCAATCGTCCCGGCAAGGACCACTCATGAATCGTGAGGCGCGCACCTTCTTCCATCGTATCACGGCATTCTGGCGACGCCAGGTTGCTAATCCGCGCCGGAAGGCGCTCGCAGCAGCGGCAGCCGTTGCCCTGATCGGGCTGCCGGGGGCAGTCTGGCTCCTGAGCGCGCTCCCCGGCGAGGTCTCGCGGTGGAACGCCCTGCTGCTGGTGCTGCCGGGTGCGCTTGTGACCTGTTTGATCGTCTACCGGGAAGCCCGGCTGCACGCCCTGGCCGCAGGACAGGCCGGGCAGAGCAGCGAACAGCCGCAGCAGATCGGCACGCTGCTGTCAGAACGGGCGGAGGATGCCCTGCAAAGAAGCGAAAGGCTCTTCCACGGCGTCCTGGACAGCGTCTACATGGGCATGGCCCTGCTCGATCTGGAAAATGGCGCTTTCTTGCAGGTCAACCACCCTCTTACTGATTTGCTGGGCTATACGGAAGCTGAGCTTCAGCGCCTCCACCTCCAGGATATCCTGCCTCCTGACGATCGCGGCGCTCTCCTCCTGCTGATGCAGGATATCCTCGCCGGCTGCCGGCCCCATGTGGCTTTTGAGCAGCGCTGCCTGCACCGCGCGGGAACAATCATATGGGCCAAGATTGGCCTGTCGCTGGTTCGCGACGATGAAGGCCAACCCCTTTGTTTTATGTTTCAGGCGGATGACTGCAGCCAGCAGCGAAAAATGGAAGAGGCGCTGTGGCAGCAGACGCTGCGCGCCGAGCTAATTCTCCAGACCGCGACCGACGGCTTTTGTATCGCCACTGAAGAGGGGCAAATTCTGGAGGCGAACGAGGCTTTTTCCCGCATCACTGGCTATCCGCTCAGCGCCCTGTCCCATATGTCCCTGGCCGATCTGGACGCCGGCGACCCGGGCTACAGCCTGGCGGCCCAGATCTCCCGGGTACAGGAAGGCCCCAGCCTGCGCTTTGAGGCACGCTGCCGCTGTCAGGATGGCCGGATCGCTCATCTGAACGCCAGCCTGGGCCAGGTGGATATCGGCGAAAATCGCTTCCTCTTCCTGTCTGTGCAGGATATGACCGAGAAGCAGCAGGCCGCCGCCGCCCTGTATGAGAGCGAACAGACCGCGCAGGGCCTGATCGAACACTCCCATGAAGGCATCACGATAGTGGATGAAGAGGGCCGGATCGTGACCTGGAATCCTGCCGCGGAGCGAATCACTGGCTCCCGGGCGGAGGAAGTGCTGGGCCGCTATATCTGGGATGTGAGGCTGGAGCAGTTGCCAGAGGCAGAAAGGACGCCCGAACAACGCCAGCAGCTAAAAGAGTTTACCTTTGAAATGATGCGCACCGGTCAGGTCGCCATCCCGCCCTATCCCATTTATCGACCGGACGGTCAGGTTCGCATCGTGAGCAACTCGCTCTTCCTCATTCAGTCGGCCCGGGGCGTTCTGATCGGCGGTATCATGCGCGATATGACCGAAGAGCGTCTGGCTGAGCAACGGCTGGAAGAATCACGTCAGATGCTCCAGATCGTTCTGGACACAATCCCGACGCGCGTGTTCTGGAAGGACCGGCATTTGCGCTTTCTGGGCTACAACCAGCAGTTCGCTCAGGATGCCGGTCTGGCTGACCCGGACGACCTGATCGGCAAAACCGACTATGACACCGTCTGGGCCGCACAGGCCGAGTTGTACCGGGCGAACGATCAGGCCGTGATAGCCTCCGGACAGCCCCGCTACCATGTCGAAGAACTGCAGACCCGGCCTGATGGCAGCACCAGTTGGCTGGTCACGTCCAAGATCCCGCTGCGCCAGGCGGACGGTGAGATTATCGGTGTGCTGGGCATCTATGAAGATATCACCGCGCGCAAAGCCGCCCAGGATCAATTAATGGCCAGCGAGGCGCGCTACCATCTGTTATTTGAGAATGTCCCGGTCTCTCTGTGGGAAGAAGATTTTTCGGGCGTCAAGAACACGATTGACCGCCTGCGAGCCGAAGGTGTGACTGACCTGCAGGCGTACCTCACCGACCACCCTGAGGTCGTGGAAGATTGTATCGCCCAGATTCAGGTTCTGGATGTCAACCGGACCTGCGTGGAGGAGATTGAAGCGGAGCGCAAGGAGGATCTCATAGGCCCGCTGGATGCGCTGCCGTCGGTTGGTCTTTTTGCGGCCATTCAGGAGGAAATACTCGCCCTGGCCGAAGGCCGCTCCCATGTCAGCGCCGAGAGGCCCAGCCTCACCCTGAAGGGGCGCGAAACCGTTATCGCTGTTGAGCTCAGCATCGCGCCGGGGTACGAAGAATCCTGGGGCCGGGTGCTGGTCTCCACAGTGGATATCACCAGCCTCAAGCAGGCTGAGGCCGCCGAGCGTGAACAACGCGCCCTGGCCGAAGCGCTGCGAGAGACGGCCTCCATCATCGCCAGCTCTCTCGACCCTGGCGAAGTGCTCAATCGCATTCTGGAAACGGTGGGGCGCGTCGTGCCGCATGATGCGGCCAATATCAGCCTGATCCAGGATGGATCTGTCCGCCTGTACAGCATGCACGGAGACGGGCCTGCATCACAGGCCGCGCTCCGATCGATGCGAGTGCCATTGGAAACCTTCAACCTTCGTGAGATGTACGAAACAGGTCGCCCCTACCTGATCAGCGATACCACGCAACTGGGCGAGCATGTCTGGCATGGCTGGGGCGGGACCGGGTGGGTCCGCTCTTACACCGCTGCGCCGATCAAGGTTCACGAACAGGTAATCGGCTTTCTCAATCTGGATAGCGCCACGCCCGGCTTTTTCACCGAGATGCATAGCGAACGCTTGCAGGCCTTCGCCGACCAGGTTGCCATTGCTTTGGAGAACGCCCAGCTCTACGATGAGATCCGCCGTCACGCCGCCGAGCTGGAGGAACATGTGGCGGCCCGTACCGCCGAGCTGGAGCGCGAGCGCGCCCAGTTACGGGCTATCCTGGACTCGATGGGCGAGGGCATGATCTACCTGGAGGGAGGCGAAGCGCGTTATGCCAACCAGCAGTTGGCTGAGATGATCGGCTACACCCTTGACGAGATCATGGCCGATCTCGATCGGGTCGTGCGGGATATCATCCCGGGCGATGAGGCGAATCAAGCCATGTATCGCCGTATGCGCACCGGCAGCGGGGCGCAGCGCCTCCAGCACAACGAGATGTCTCTGCGTCGCAAGGATGGCAGCGTTTTCGAGGCCAGCCTGGTCACGACTCTGGTCGGCGCGCCGGATCAGGGCGATATCAAAACCGTCACTTTGATCCGCGATATCAGCCAGGAGCGCGCCCTCCAGAAGCAAAAAGACCGCTTCATCGCCTATGCTTCCCACGAGTTGCGCACGCCGATCGCCAACATGAAGATGCGGCTCTACCTGCTCCATCGCCAGCCAGAACGAAGCGCCGAACATCTGCGCGTGCTGAACTTCGTCACCGACCAGATGGAGAATCTGGTCCTGAACCTGCTCGATCTATCCCGGTTCGAGCGAGGCGTGATCCAGTTGGAGCGGGAGTGGGCCGATCTGCGATCCCTGATTGAGGATGTGGTCAGCTCCCAGCAGCCTGCTGCCGCCGAAAAAACTCAGAGTCTGACTCAGCACCTGCCGTCGGAACCGCTGCAAGCCTGGATTGATCCGGGCCGCATAATCCAGGTTCTGACCAATCTGCTCAATAACGCCATCAACTATACTAACCAGGGCGGGCAGGTCGAAGTGACACTCGCTCTCGAAGATCAGTCCGCCGTGATTCAGGTGCGCGATACGGGCATCGGCATCCCGGCGGATGCGCTGGATAAAGTCTTTGAGCCATTCTTCCGCATCAGCGAACGGGCCGCGCCGGGCAGCGGGCTGGGTCTGTCCATCAGCCGCGAGATCGTCACGCTGCACGGGGGTCAGATTGCGGTGAACAGCGAGATCGAAAAAGGCAGCACCTTCACCGTGGTCCTGCCGCTGGAGGCGCCGGAAAGCGAGCAGGGGGAACCGCCGGGTTGAGCTTCTAGGGATGTGCCCCGGGAATAACCCGCAGCGCTTCGTACAGCGGCTGCAGCCGGCCGTACATGCGCCGGTAGACACGCTGATACAGCTCGTCGTACCGGGCGTGCGTTTCCGCATCCGGCTGGAACACATCGCCGATGCGCGTCATTTCACGGACGGCTGTATCAAAGTCGCTGTGCAGCCCCAGCCCGACGGCGGCATCAATGGCCGCGCCCAACCCCGAAGTCTCATAGGTGTGCGGGCGGGCGGTGGGCAGCCCGAAGATATCCGCCGTGATCTGCATGGCGGCATCGCTCTGCGAACCGCCGCCGGAGACGCGCAGCTCAGTGACACGCACATGGCTGCGCTTTTCCGTGCGCTCTTTCCCTTCGCGCAGGGCGTAGGCCAGCCCTTCCAGGATGGCCCGGTAGACATGCCCCCGCGTATGCACATCGGTGAAGCCGATCATGGAGCCGCGCGCCTCCGGCCCCGGCACTTTGATCCCCGGGGACCAGTACGGCTGAAGCACCAGCCCGTCTGACCCGGCAGGGATGGGCGTGATCAGGCTGTCAAAGAGCGACTCCGGCTCGATGCCGCGCTCTTCCGCCATCAAAATCTCCTGCAGGCCAAACTCTTCCTTGAACCAGCTCACCAGCCAGTAGCCCCGATAAATCTGAATCTCCAGGCTGTAGGCGCCGGGCACGGCGGAGGGATAGGGCGGGATCAGGGGGATGACCTCAATGTAGCGGCGGTGAGTGGTGTTGATGGTGGCCGTCGTGCCGTAGCTCAGGCAGCCGATATGCGGCTCCAGACAGCCCGAGCCGATAATCTCACACGCTTTATCTGCCGCTGCAGCGATCACGGGCATCCCGGCCGGAATCCCGGTCGCCGCTGCCGCTTCCGGCGTGATCTGGCCGAGCACCCCCGTCGGTGGGACCAGCTCCGGCAACACGGCGGGGTCCATCGGCACCGCCCGCCATTTCCAGTCCCAGGACCGCGCCCAGGTCAGGCTCTTGTAATCGAAGGGGACATACCCGACCTGGCAGCCGACGGAATCGACAAAACGGCCAGTCAGGCGGTAGGTCAGGTAGCCGGAGAGAAAGAGGTATTTATGAGTCTGGTCCCACAGATCGCGCTGATGCTGCCGCAGCCAGTTAGATTCCGCTTCCGCCTGGACATAAGCGACGGTTTCGTGCATCCGCAGCAGGCGGAAGAGCAGCCCCCAGGCGCCGCCCACCGGCGGCAGCCCGGGCGTCCGGCGCTGGTCCGGCCAGACGATCGCCGGGCGGAGCGGCCTGCCCGCCCGATCTACGTTGATCATGGTCGCCCGCTGGGTGGTCAGGGCGACGCCGGCAATCGCTTCTCTGGGGATGCTCGTCTGCGTCCAGAGCTGCTGGCAGGCCCGGCAAAGCGCCTCCCAGAAATAATCGGGGTCCTGTTCGGCCCAGCCTGGCCGGGGAGAGGTGTACGGCGTGATGGTGAGGCGGGCCTTCTCCACAAGCTGGCCGCGCAGATCGAAGATCATGGCGCGGACGCTCTGCGTGCCGTTATCAATTGTCAGAAGATAGTCTTGCCCCATGCGGACTCACCTGACGCGGATGAAGAAGCAGGCTCAGTCATTTTAACCCCGCCGGGCGGGCGGAGACACGCCGCGGGATGGCCTGACGCGGCAGTGATTGATTCTGTTGGTACTGTATCCATTTCGGTTGAAATTGAAAAAGACGCGAATCCTGGTTACGGTTACACACGAGAGCCATAACCGAGGATCGCGTCATGTTAAAGATAGAGGAAATGGGGTCAAGTTTCAACAGATTTATAACGGACTTGCGGGAAGAGTTAGCTGAGGTAGTCGGTCAGCGGATAGAGGCGCGGTTAACGGCGGAGGTGGAGCAGTGGTTGCGACGGGGCTACCATAAGCGGCGGACGAAGGTTGACGGGCGGGAGACGGGAGCTGAATGTCAGCGTTGCGGGACGCGCCAGGTGCGTCATTTTTCGCGCAATGGTCACCGGCGGCAGCAACTGGTGACCGGGTATGGGGTGGTGATGGCCTGGCTACCGCGTGTGGTGTGTCGTTGTGGGAGAAGTGTGCGCCTGCCATTTTCGGTGGTGAAGCCCCCTATCAGCGGTTCTGGGACGACATGGCGAGGCAGATTACGCGCTGGGCCGATCGGGGAGTGGCGTCCCGACCGTCACGGGCGACAGTGTCCGGTCAAAGCGGCGGGGGATGTCTGTGTGTTGGTGGCGCTGGGGCTCTATCCCCCTGGCGGACGGTGGGGCGTCCTGATTGGATACTGGCCGACACGGAGAGTCAGCAGGCCTGGGAAGCGTTGTTGGAACCCCTGGAAACGCGGGGACTATACCGCGAGCGTGGCCTTGAGTTGTTCATTCACGACGGTAGCGCTGGCCTGATCGCCGCTCTTAACCCGATGTTCCCACAAATCCCGCACCAGCGCTGCCTGTTTCACAAGCTCCGTAACTCCTGGTCAGCCATTCAATCCCCTCCAACGCTCTCCCCCCTCGAAGCGCGCCACTTCAAATGCGCTCTGCTGCGCCAGTTACAGACGGTCTTCGAAGCCCCTTCTGCCTCAGAGACGCTTCGTCGACGCGATGCCTTCGCCCAACAATGGCACACCCGCCAGCCTCATCTGGTCGCCACTCTCGGCCGTGATTGGCCCCAGTCCGTCGCCTTCTTCCGCGTCCTGGCCCGCTTCCCGGCCTGGCCGCTCCGCTTCCTGCGCACCACCAGCTTGCTCGAACGTGTTAACCGTATGCTCCGCCGCCTTTTCCGCGCCGCTGCCGCTTTTCACTCCTCCGCCGGCCTCCACGCCGCTGTCGCCCGTACCCTCATCCCTTTGAGGCTCTCTTGAGTTTCAACCGAAATGGATACACTACCGTCTATACCCATACGTGCGGGCGGCTGGGTGATCGGTTAGAATTGCTGGTCGAATCTCACACCCAGGGAGTGGACACCCTGGACCCGCCGCCGCTGGGCAACACCACCCTGGCCGACGCCAAAGCGCGCATCGGGGACCGGCTGTTCATCAAGGGCAACATGAACGCGGTCGAAATCCTGGCCGACACCCGCGAGCAATTCCGGGCGCGGGCGCTGAGCACCCTTGAAGCGGGCAAGCCGGGCGGCGGATATGTCCTGAGCACGGCGTGCTCGGTCGCGCCGCGCGTGGAACCCTGGAAGCTGGAGATGCTCGCCGACATCGCCGAGGAGCACGGGCGCTACGACACGGAAACCTGAACACATGACTGCTGACAACACACCCAAAACGCACCGCCTGGTCCTGATGCCCTCCGGACGGCGGGGCGACGTGCCGCACGGCATCACCGTCCTCAAAGCCGCCGCCTCGCTTGGCGTCGAGATCGAGTCGATCTGCGCCGGGCGGGAGACCTGCGGCAAATGCCTGATATCGCTGGAACGCGGGACCTTCCCCAAGCATGACCTGACCTCGATCGATGAACATCTTTCACCGCCCGATGAGGCCGAGATCGCCTACGCTGAAAAATACGGCATCTCCCTGGAGGAGCGCCGGATGTCCTGCGTGACTCGTATTCTGGGCGATGTCCTGATCACAGTGCCGGAGGAGAGTCAGGCCCGCAAGCAGGTCATCCGCAAGGAGGCTTCCGATCTCACCATCGAAGTCATGCCGGCCATGCGCCTGTATTACGTGGAGGTCGAGCCGGCGGTGCTGGGCGGCCCCGGCGACTGGCAGCGGCTGCAGGCAGCTCTGGAAGCGGAATGGGGCCTGCGCGATCTGCGCATCGATCCGCTGGTCCTGCGGACGCTGCAAGCCGCCCTGCGCAACGGCAAGTGGGCGGTCACGGTGACCGTGTGGCAGGGGAAGGAAGTCGTGCGCGTCGTCCCCGGCTACAACGATGATCTGTACGGGCTGGCGGCCGATATCGGCTCAACTACGGTTGCCCTGCACCTGTGCGACCTGCGGACCGGCGCGGTGCTGGCGACCGAATCGGCCATGAACCCCCAGGTGCGCTACGGCGAAGACCTGATGAGCCGCGTCACTTACACCATGATGGAGGCCGGGGGGACCGGCCGGATGCATCATGCCATCATCAAGACGCTCAACGATCTGGCCCTGCGCGCCGCCGAGACCGCCGGGATCGATCCCCGCGCCATCATGGACAGCGTCCTGGTCGGCAACACCGTGATGCATCACCTGCTGCTCAACATCGATCCGGTGGAGCTGGGCCGCGTGCCCTTCGCGCTCTCCACGCAGGACGCGGTGGATATCAAGGCCCGCGACCTGGGGCTGACGGCGCTTCACCCGGCGGCGATGACCCACGTCCTGCCCTGCATCGCCGGCTTCATCGGCGCGGACAGCGTCAGCGTCCTGCTGGCTGAGCAGCCCAATCTGGACAGCCAGATGACCCTGATCGTGGATATCGGCACGAACGCCGAGATTCTGCTCGGCAACCGGGATCATGTAGTCTGCGCCAGCAGCCCGACCGGCCCCGCCCTGGAAGGCGCCCATATCCGGCACGGGCAGCGCGCCGCGCCGGGGGCCATCGAGCGCGTCCGCATCGACGGCAAGACCGGGCGGGTGCGCTATAAGGTGATCGGCGACGACCGCTGGAACGATATGCTGGACGAAGGCGAAAAGCTGAGCGCGACCGGCATCTGCGGATCAGGTATCATTGAGGCTGTGGCGGAACTCTTCCTGACCGGCCTGATCGACCGCACCGGGCGCTTCGCCCCGGACGCTGCCGGGCGCAGCAGCGCCGTGCGCTTCAACGGCGCGCTGGGCGAAATTGTGCTGGCGCCCGGCTCTGAGACCAGCACCGGGACCGACATCATCGTGACGCAGAAAGATATCCGGGCCATCCAACTGGCTAAAGGCGCGCTTTACGCCGGGGCGCGGATGCTGATGGAGCATCTGGGGGTGGCCCATGTAGATCGTATCAAGCTGGCCGGGGCGTTCGGCAGCTACATCAACCCCTGGCACGCCATGGTCATCGGCATGATCCCGGACTGCGATCTGGCTAACGTCAGCGCGGTGGGTAACTCCGCCGGGGACGGCGCCCGTATCGCCCTGCTCAACATCGAGCAGCGCGAGATCGCCGCGCGGGCCGCCCACGCAGTAGAATATGTGGAAACCGGCGGCACGACTACATTCCAGGATCGCTTCGTTGACGCCATGACCCTGCCCCACGCCAGCGATTCTTTCCCGCATCTTGACGGGGCGCTGCCGCCCTCGGAGTAAGGAGAAGGACCATGAGAGCCACCCTGCAAGACCTGCTGGCTTCCGGCCGCCCGATCGTCGCCGATGGCGCAATGGGCACCATGCTGATGGGTCTGGGCCTGCCGCACGGACAGGCGCCGGAGTTGTGGAACGTTGACCAGCCGGACCATGTCCGGAGCATCTACCGCAGCTATATTGAGGCCGGCTCGCAGATCATCCTGACTAACTCCTTCGGCGGCAGCCGCTACCGGCTGGATATGCACGGCCTCAGCGGGCGCACCGTTGAGCTGAACCGCGCCGCCGCTGCCCTGGCCCGCCAGGAAGCGGACGCCGTCCCGCAGCCGGTGGTCGTGGCCGGGTCGATCGGCCCGACCGGCCAGATGCTGGAGCCATACGGCCTGCTGAGCCTCGCGGACGGCGCCGCAGCGTTTGAGGAGCAGGCGCGGGCGCTGATCGATGGCGGCGTCGATGTGCTGTGGATCGAGACCATGTCCGACCTGGCCGAAGTGCGCGCCGCCGTAGATGGCTGCGAGAACGCCGCGCCGGGCTTCCCGCGCGTGACCACGATGACGTTCGACACCAAGGGGCGCACCATGATGGGCGTCACGCCGGAGCAGGCTGTTCGCGAGCTGGCCGGGATGGGCGTCCTGGCTGTGGGCAGCAACTGCGGCAACGGCCCGGATGAGCTGGAAGTCGTGATCGAGAAGATGCGCGCCCTCAACCCGGATATCGTGCTGGTCGCCAAAGCCAACGCCGGCCTGCCCCATATGGAGGGCGGCGTCGCGGTCTACGATGCCACGCCCGCTGTCATGGCGGAGTTCGCCGTCCGGCTGCGCCAGGCCGGGGCCGGCATCATTGGCGCCTGCTGCGGCAGCACACCGGCGCATATCCGCGCTATTGCTGACGCCTTGCGGGATTGAGCCTGTCTCTGCGCTGTGAGGTGGAAATCCGATGCCGCTCACCAAAATTGTATGTACCCTGGGTCCGGCCACTGATTCATACGAGACGATCCGCAAGCTGATCGAAGCCGATATGAGCGTGGCCCGGCTGAACTTCTCCCATGGCGACTACGAGGAGCACGCCCGGCGAATCAGCCTGGTCCGGCAGGCGGCGGCGGACACAGGCAAGCCCATCGCCATATTGCAGGACCTGTGCGGCCCCAAGATTCGCACCGGCGAGCACGTGGACAACGCCCCCTTCGAACTGGTCGCGGGGCAGACCTTCACCATCACCACCCAGCCTGTCCCGGGGACATCGGAGCGCGTCAGCACCAACTACGAGGCGCTGCCGAATGACGTCCGGGCCGGCGACCGGGTCCTGATCTCCGACGGCCTGATCCGGCTCACTGTGCAGAAGACGACGGCCACCGACGTGATTTGCGCGGTGCAGGTTGGCGGCACGCTCCGCGAGAAGCAGGGCATCAACCTGCCCGGCGTGTGCATCACCGCCCCCAGCGTGACCGACAAGGACATCCTCGACCTCAAGTTCGGGCTGGAACAGGGCGTGGATTACGTGGCGATCTCCTTTGTGCGCCAGGCCAGCGATATCACCCAGGTCAGGCAGATCATCGCCGGAGCCGGGCGCCAGGTGCCCATCATCGCCAAGATCGAGCGCCCGGAGGCGCTGGAAGCGCTGGAGGCGATCCTGGACGCCAGCGACGGCGTGATGGTGGCGCGCGGCGATCTGGGGGTGGAGATTCCGCTTCAGGATGTGCCCATGATCCAGAAGCGAATCATCAGGGCCGCCAACTTCCGGGCCAAGCCGGTGATCACGGCCACCCAGATGCTCGAATCGATGATCTACAATCCGTCACCCACCCGCGCTGAGGTCAGCGACGTGGCTAACGCGATTCTGGACGGCAGCGACGCTGTGATGCTCAGCGGCGAGACTTCCATCGGCAAGTACCCGGTGGAGGCCGTGCAGATGATGACCGATATCGCCTGCGCGGTGGAGGACAGCCGGCATCGCGCCTCCGACGACCATCCGGAATGGCAGCACCACCAGGTGCAGACCGTCCCTCAGGCTGTCGGGACGGCGGCGACGGCCATCGTGCAGTCGCTCAAGGTGGACGCTATCTGGGTCTTCACCCAGTCCGGGCAGACGGCCCGGCTGGTCTCTCATTACCGCCCGGCGGCGCCGATCATCGCCATCTCGCCCTATGACCTGGTCTGCCGGCGGATGATGCTGCTGTGGGGGGTGAAGCCGGTGCAGTCGCCCTATTTCAAGGATGAGCACGAGTTCTGGCAGGAAGTGGTGCCGACGGTGGTCAGGAGCGGCCACGGCAAGCCGGGCGATACGGTCGTGCTCACGGGCGGACACCCCTTCAACGAGCACGGGGACACGAACTTCATCAAGATCATGACGATTCCCGCCAAAGAATGAGTGAATTGTCCTGGCGGCTCCCTTTCTTTTCCAGCGCAGTTGCGGTTCTGCCACAAGATGCCTACGATCAGGGGAGACGCAGAACGGATGCCCGTCACTGAGGGATGGCCTATGCGCAACCTGAAACCTGTCCTGCAACTTGCCGTGCTGCTCGCCGTGCTGGCGGCGCTGACGGTCGCCCTGTTCCCGCGCGACCTCAGCCGCGCCCAGGACTTCGGCGTGACACTCACCCCCAACCGCGAGCGGATCAACGTGCGCATCGCGCCGGCGCTCGGCCACGAGGTGATCGGCTCCCTCCTGCGCGGGCAGGTGGTTAACGTCACCGGTCACAGCCCCAACAACCGCTGGCTGCGGATTGATTTCTTTGGCCGGGAGGGCTGGGTGGAGAAAACGGTGGTGGACGTCAGCGGCAATCCGGATGTCCTGCCGGTGGGCGACCCGCCGATCGCGCCGCTGGACCTGGGGGATGGCCCCCGCGCCGGGGTGAGCAACGCTGTCGGCGGCGGCACTATCCGCCTGCCGCAAAGCGGGATGCGCCTGCGGGCCGGCCCCAGCGAAGCCTACTTCATGATCGCCAACGTGCCGCGCTACGAGATACTGGCGGTGACCGGCCGCTCGCCAGACGGCCAGTGGCTCCAGGTGCAGTTCCGCGGGACGCTCGGCTGGATCGGCAATCTGGGCCAGCCGTTCATCGAATGGCGGGGCGGCGGGGTGGACTCCCTGCCGGTGTGGGGCGTAGTGGCCGACGCGCCGCCGGTCAACATCCCGCATACCGGCCCCTCAGCCACCCGTGACGCCCTGATGACGGCCATGCTCCTGCACATCGACATGAGCATCAACCGGCTGGATATCATCAACGGCATCTGGAATACCATCGCCATCGGTCAGGGCAACCGTTACCTGTGCGTCTTCGATATCGGCATCCTGCAGCCCTACATCCCGCGCGAGGGGGACCTGATCCAGTATCCGGAGCTGGACCCCGTGATCGCCGCCCTCAATGAAGGGCTGGAGGAGAGCAACGCCGCCATCGACCGCTGGCATCAGTGGTGCAACACAATCCTCGCCAACTATCCCGGCGGCGAGATTCTGGTCGCCCCGGCGCTGGAGAATATCGCCAACGCCCGGCAGGGCTTTGAGAGCGCGCGGGCGCAGATCTGGGCGCTGGGCCTGCAGCCGACGCCGACGCCGCTGCCGCCGGCCTTCACCCCCGCCGCGCCGATAGCCACGGTCACGCCGCACTCGCTGGCTAACCTGCCCGACCTGCAGGCGTTCACCCTGGAAGGCAATCGCGTCCTGTACGTGCCGCAGTTCACCCATCCGGAGCTGGGCTGCGCCTGGCAGGGCATCGGCGGGCAGGTGTTCGGCATGAATGGCGAGCCGCTGATCGGCTTCACCATCCGCGTGGAGGGCGTGACCGACCCCTCGCTGGTGCTGACGACGGTCTCCGGCGCGCAGACGGCGTACGGCACGTCGGGCTGGGAGATCAAGCTGGCCGACGGCCCCAACAGCCACGTCTACCGCGTCACGCTGTTCCAGAACGATCGGCGCGTCTCCGACCCGCGCCAGATAGCGTTCCCCAATGATTGCGGGCGCAATCTGGGGCTGGTAAACTTCGTCCAGATCACGCCGCTCCAATAGGGAGCGCGCCGCTCCAGTAAAAGGAGCAGGTCGCTCCAGCAAAGAGCATATCGCTCTAACAGAAAGAAGCGGGCGGGCGTTCAGATGAATGCCCGCCCTGGCGCGCCCCTGCCTGTCCCTTCTCCGGCGCTCCCGGTCCCGGGGCAGCGCCAGAGGAGGCGGCGAAAACTGCATCGGGAGCGCGCCGCCCCGACAAAAACGCGCAGGGCAACAACGCCTGTTCTCTTGAGGAGGAACAACTATGACGAAAATCGCCGCGGTGACCGATGACGGCAAGACGATCAGCCAGCACTTCGGGCGGGCACAGCACTACCTGGTCTGCACTGTCGAAGACGGCCGCATCACGAAGACCGAGCTGCGGGAGAAGGTCAGCCATCATCACGGCCACGGGCATGATCACGATCATGACCACGATCACGGGCACGGACAGGGGCATGGACAGGGCAGCGGCGCCGAGGCCAAGCACAACCAGATGCTGGCTTCCATCACGGATTGCGAGGCGCTGCTGGCCCGGGGCATGGGGCGCGGCGCGTACCAGTCGCTGGCCAACGCCGGCATCCGCCCCGTGGTGACCGACATCCGGGCCATCGAGGACGCGGTGCAGGCCTACATCGACGGCTCAATCGTCGATCACGTCGAAAAGCTGCACTGAGAAAAGCGCTGGAAGCCTCCCTCTGTCAGGATCGTATCGGGTGATTTGCGCGGGCGTCCCATCGGGCGCCCGGCTCATTAAGCCATCCGGAGCGTTGAAACAGCCAGGAAGGGGCGCCTTGCCCTCGCCTCTCTCTGCGCCTCTGGCGCTCTCTGCGGTTTCGGCTCCCTGCCGCCCGCCGCCTGTTCCCCGTTTTTGCTGGCACAGGCCGCTCCGGCGGGATAAAATTCCGGGCGCTGCCCTGTATGGACCCTGAGGAGAAAAACATGTTCGATGATGCCGCCCGCGCCGTGCTGCAGCAGAAGCTGATCGCCCGCCTGTCCGTCAACGGGCTGGATGGCTACCCGCATGTTGTGCCGGTGTGGTTTTACCTGGACGGCGACGATATCGTCTTTATCAGCGTGCGCGGCACGCACAAAATCCGCCTGCTGGAGGCCGATCCGCGCGCCGCGGTGACGGTCGGCGGAGATGACGGAGCGGGCTACCTGATCAAGGGCGATATGCTGATCGAGGACGATCTGGATGATGCCTGGGTCAGGCGGCTCACATACCACTACGAAGAGCCGGAGCAGGCGGCCAAAGATGTCGCCGACTGGGCCGATCTGGATATCGTGGTGCTGCGCCTGAAGCCGAAGGTCGTGCTCAAGGTGGCCTGACCGGCGGGCAGCAAAAAAAAGCGAAGATCTGCGATCCGACTTTTTACGCCGCCGAGCATTGGCGTGAAATTTGAAAACGCCCTAAAATTTATAGAAGATTTGTGAAGCGTAAAGGATTTCTGGGATATACTGGTAAGTGTCGTAGACGGTAGGGGATGAGCAAGAGGAATTGTTATGACACAGGAGTACCGGAGCGAAAAACTGGAGCACTCTCTTAGAAAACTGCACCTGGTCGTCAAGGGCCTCAAAGCCTCGGTGATCGTGAATGTGGACGGCCTGCTGGTCGCCTCTTACCCGTCCAACGATGACGCGGGCAACCCCACCAACAGCCCGCAGGTCGCCGCTATGGCCGCCACCCTGATCGGCCTGGCTGAGAACACCCTCACCCGCCTGGAGCAGGGCCGGCTCGACCGCATCCTGATGGAAGGCGAGGAGGGCGTGATGCTGGTTTACCCCGCCGGTCAGGTGGCCTCAATCGCCATGCTGCTGGAAAAAGACGCCGCGCTGGAACATGCTTTCTTCGCGGTAGGCAAGGCCGCCTATGAAGTGGTCGATCTGCTGGAGACGCGCCCCTGATTCCGCTGTTACCCGAAGGTGCCTGTTAATCACAACGCCCCGATCTCATCGCAGACCGGGGCGTTCGCTTTTCGTGAGCGGGCGAATGTTCGCGTTACGGCTGGCCGCCGTCGACATCAACTTCCCCGGCGGAAGGCACGCTGGCCGCGGGGGATGTCCCCCCGTCCTCTTCCTGTTCTTCCTCAGGTGGCTGGAACAGGATGCGGATCGTCATCTGCCCCAGGCGGAGCCGGTCGCCGTCGTGGATGGGATAGGGCCGGTGGGCGTTCAGGCGCTGGCCGTTCAGGAACGTGCCGTTGCTGCTGCCCAGGTCCCACAGGTCGAGGCGATTGGCGTCGGTGGAGCGGATGGCGGCGTGGCGCCGGCTGACGCCCATGCGGTAACCGGCGTAGGGAGTCAGATCAATATCGGGCATAGCGCCGGTCGCCGGGTCGCGTCGCCCGAAGATCAACTCTTCCTTTGGCGCAATCAGGATCGGCTCCGGGCCGCCTTCAATTTCGATACGGAGCCGGGAATTCGGCGGCAGATAGTCGCTGCCGGCGGACATAACCTCCTCGGCCATAGCCGCGCCGGCCGGTTCCCCAAACGATTTGGTCGCCCCCACAGCCGGCCCGCCGGTCAGGCTGGTCCCGCAATTTTCACAGAATAACACGCCGGGGCGGTTATTGTGACCACAGTTCAAACAGACTTGCATCGTCAGGTCCTTCTTTGCAACTCCCAAAATCGCCAGGTGTCGATCCACGCGGCTGTCGCCTGCCGGATAGCGCAACGGGGACCGCATTATGTGCAGTGTAGCACATTTTCCGCTTTTATTTTAAATGAGTTTGTCTGACTCAACCAGTCTCCAGCGGTGGGAAAGAAAGCCCGCCCGGCGCGCTTTTTCCTGCCTCCCCGCTCCCGCCCCCCGGCCGCCGATTCTCCCGATCCAGTTGCCCTCGCCCGCCGGTCGGGGTATACCTTGAGTGTGCAATTCGTTTATCGAGAGGACACCCCCACCATGTCGGAGACAGCTCGCGACTCGCAGCTTTACCGGACCACGCCTTCACTGGCCGAATTCTATGACTACGTCGTGCCCTACCGCACCCGGCAGGATGTGACATTCTTTGTGGAAATGGCGCAGGACGCGGGCGGATCGGTGCTGGAGATCGGCTGTGGGACCGGGCGCGTGCTGATCCCGACGGCCCGCGCCGGCGTCCCCATCACCGGTCTGGACGTGGCCGAGCCGATGCTCAACGTCTGCCGGACCCGCCTGACCAACGAAGCCGCCGACGTGCAGGCGCGGGTGACGCTGGTGCAGTACGATATGCGCGATTTTGACCTGGGCCAGCAGTTCTCCCTGGTTACGACGCCCTTCCGCTCCTTCCAGCACGCCATCACCGTTGACGATCAGCTTTCCACGCTGGCCGCGGCGCGGCGTCACCTGGTGGAGGGCGGCCGCCTGATCCTCGACCTGTTCAACCCTTCGCTGTCTTACCTGGTGGACGAGAAGCGGCTGGGCGAATTTGGCGAAGAGCCGGAATTCACCATGCCGGATGGCCGGCGGGTGCTGCGCCGGGCGCGCATCCTCTCCCGCGATCTGTCTCAGCAGGTGCAGGATGTGGAGATGCTTTACGATGTCATCCACCCCGACGGCCGCCGGGAGCGGATTACGGAGTCCTTCCTCATGCGCTACCTGTTCCGCTTTGAGGCGGAACACCTGCTGGTGCGGTCCGGGTTCGTTGTGGAAGCCGTCTACGCCGACTACGACCGCAGCGCCTACGGGACGAAATATCCCGGCGAGCTGATCTTCGTCGCCCGCAAGGCCTAGCAAAGGACCTGGCATGGCTCACTACCGGCTGACGCCGTCAGACTTCGCCTTCCTGTGGGAAGAATGCCAGCGCTGCTTCTACCTGAAGCACGTCCGGCGCTTCAGCCGGCCCGGCGGCCCCTTCCCGCGGATTTTCGGCGCCATCGACGGCCAGATGCGTAACTACTATATGAACCGGCGGACGGAAGAAATTGCGCCAGCGCTGCCGCCGGGCCGGCTGTCCTTCGGGGAAAAATGGGTGGAATCGAGGCCGATCCACCTGCCGGGCTACGACGACACCATCTCCCTGCGCGGCAGGTTCGACGCCGCCATCACGTTCGACGACGGCTCTTACGGCGTGATCGACTTCAAGACCTCGGACATCACGCGCACTTCGCTGCGCCTGTACGCCCGCCAGCTTCACGCCTACCTCTACGCGCTGGAACATCCTGCCCCCGGCAAGCTGAGCTTCGACGGGCCGGTGACGGTGCTGGGGCTGCTGGCCTTCACGCCGGTAAACTTCTCCATCGACGCCGCCGGCCAGGCCGCGCTGACCGGCGGCGTGAAATACCACGCCATCCCGCGCGATCCGGAGGGGTTCCTCGGCTTTCTGGAGCAGATCGCCGGGGTGCTGACACTGGCGGAGCCGCCCGACCCGGCGGAGAACTGCGTCTGGTGCCAGTACCGCGACGAATCGCGGGCTTCGGGGCTGTAGACGCCCTGCGCGGCCAGCCCCGGGTGCTTCCGGATTATCGCCCGGCTTTTGTCTGGTGGATTTCAGTACCGCATCTTCCTGTCGCGGGGAAGCTCCGCCAGCACGGGCAGGCCCATCTCCTCCAGATCGTCGCGGGAGCGAATCGTATCATCCAGGTATTCCGCCAGCGCGGCCAGCCCGATCCCGACCAGCAGCGCCAGCCCGATTTTGAGCAGGGGCCGGAGCTGGTTCATCAGGCCAGGAGCGGCGGGGGCGATGATCACCGGGTCCAGCGGGGTGACTTCGACGGAGCCGGCGGCAAGCTGAGGGAAGTAGTCGTTTGTCCGGGTCTGCAGGACGGTCACCGCTGCTTCGGCAATGGCGGCGAGCTGATCGGCATCCGGCCAGGTGATGGTCAGGTTTATGACGCTGTGGGCGATATCAGCCGCGAACACGCCGTAGGGCGGCGCCGGGAGCGTGACCTGGCCGGACGCCTGAACCAGCGCGTTGATCTCATCGGCGAAGCTCCTCGTCCTTATCCAGACGCCCATGGCGTTGGTCAGGGACTCAGACGCCGTCCACGGCATCAGGCTGGCATCCCGGTAGGAGGGCAGGTCCGTGCCGGGCGGCTGGGCGGCAGTCAGGTGGATGGCCGCCGCGAACCCCCCGCCGGGCGGTCGGAGTAGCTCCGGGGCGGTGATCACGCCGACAATCACGACCGGCGGCAGGATCAGCCACCACCACCGCATGAACATCTTTCCCAGCGCTTTCAGTTCCATGGCGCACTCGCCTCCTAAAACGATGCCGCGCCGGAGTATAGCCGCCGCCGCGCCGCGCCGCTACCAATCGGCGGAGCAACGCAAAAAACTGGAACTGCAGAGACACAGAGAACACAGAGGAAGAACAGGAGTCTTTTCTTTGCGTCCTCTGCGCCTTTGCGGTTCAAAGCCTTTTCTTCCCGGAAATACCCCCAATCTGGAATATATCCTCCGCCTTCCCCAGTTTTCTTCTATCGCATTTCGGGCTACACTGAAAACAAGGCAATTTCTTAAGATTAGCGGGGGGGGTGTTCCTCTGCCTATCCCTCGCGAATTAAAGGACATTCTTCAATGAAGTTTGCTGTTACGGCTGATCTCCATTTGTCATCGAAAGAACAACATCCAGAAAGATATTCATCACTCGAGAATATCCTGGAACAACTCCTGGCTCATGATATTGGGCGATTAGTGATCGCCGGCGATCTATTTGACAAATCCTTTAATAACTACAGCGCATTTGATGAGTTGGTGTCTAATCCCCGATACACTGCTCTTCAGATAGATGTTATACCCGGTAATCATGACATCACACTAAGACAATCATCATTTGTTGCCAGAAACGTTACTATTATTGAAGAGCCTCAGTTGTTACCGCTATGTGACGAGATCAGGCTGTTAGCTCTACCCTATATGCTTGATAAATCCATGGGGGAGATACTGGAGACTTTTTCATCAGACCTAACGGAACCATGGATATTGATAGGGCACGGGAACTATACCCGGGGCATTAACATAACAAATCCATACGAGTCGGAAGGATACATGCCAGTTACATCAGTTGATATTGAAAGGTATAAGCCCCGACGAGTATTTCTGGGACATATCCACGCCCAGAGTGACACTGGACGAATTCACCTTATTGGCAGCCCTTGTGGCATGGATATAACAGAAACTGGACGAAGACGATTTCTAGTGTATGACGTAGTTACAGATGAGGTGGCTAAGCATACAGTCGATACTGACATCATATTTATGAATGAGAGCTTAACCATTTATCCTGTCGATGATGAGGTGACTTTCATTGAAACTCAGATAGCCAGGACTATTAAGGAATGGGATTTATCGGATGAGGAATTACAGAAGGTTCGCCTCCGGGTGAAAGTAAGAGGAGTAAGTTCCGACAAGCGTCTTGTTGCGGAGACAATTCAGAAAGGTTTCGCAGCAGTTAAATTCTACAAAGATGAGGAGCCTGATCTGACAGATGTAGATGATGCGCGTTCAGGGGATTTCCTCTTCTTGATCGAAAGCGTAAAACAAAAGCTGGAAGCTCTGGATTGGCAGGCAGACGAAGTCAATCCCACAAAAGACGAGATATTTGCTGCTGCATTAAAAGCCATCTATGGTAATGGCAAATGAGAACGTGATATGGCCATAAGAATTGATCAAATCAATGTGAAAGATCTCGGTCCCATCAAGGACCTGAATCTTAAGCTTGGCCCACTCAACTTGATTTATGGGAAAAATGAGTGTGGGAAAACACTTCTGGTTGAATTTATTATCAGTTGTCTTTTTTCAGACTCAAAATCAGAGTGGAAACTTAGGGACGTGGCGGCAAATGGAAAGATTTATGTTACTGGGATTGAAGATACGCCGGTCTCTTTTTCTCCGCGGCAATCATCAAAGAAGCTGGAGCACCACCTCTCACAAACCCAAGTTGGAATTCCTGCGAATCTATCAAGACTGCTGGTTGTGAAAGGGGCTGAGCTCGAATTACGTTCAGACGTACGCGATGGGATTGACCATCAGATATTGCGGGGTTATCTCTCAGACGACAAATTACTCGAAAGTATTGAGGGAAAGATACCACTCACTACCAGAAAAGCGAGAATTGAGCAGTCAGAAATAATTGGCGAAAATCGCGGTGAGCTGAAAGGGTATACAGGCTCAAAAGAGGGCCTTGAGCGCCTTCGTAAGCTATTCGATGAGGTCGATAGAAAGTATTCCGCAGGCGAACGCTTTCGTTTGGAAAATAAGCAAACCGAAATTGACGCCGAAATCCAGTCACAGGAGCACGCAAAACGTTATCTGGCTAAGCAGACGAAAGACAAAATAACAGAACTTACCCGGCAACTTGAACTGATCCCCATGGGTACCATCCATGAGCTTCGAGAGCTTAATTCAAGTCTGAAAACCATTCGCGAAACTCTTCAATCTTTAGAAGGCAAAAAAACGGCTTCTAAAGTCAATAGTGAAAACTATGAATGGCTCAAAGCGGCGAATGAGATATATACGTCTGCGATTGATAAGACTGTCCCCAAGCATCTCAGTGTCATTCAGAAATTAGCCCTGGTATGCCTCGGATTTACAGTTTTGATGGTTCTATTGAGTCTTGCCCCAACCGATTATATAGTGCTGACTCTGATGCTGGCGCTATTTTTCGGAATTACAGCCGGGATACTTTTTGTGACAGCTATCGTGAAAGGTCAGCAGCACGAAGCAAATTATAAGGCACAATCAGAAGTCAGGTTGATTGCGTCGGAATATAAGAAAAGATTTGGGCAGACGCTTGATAGCTCAGTTACGCTTAAGGCGAAATTGGAACAACTCAGAGAAACTCATATCCAGCATGAAACTTTGAAAAAATCCTTTGACGACGAAGATAAGAAGTTTCACGCTACCCGACAGAATATCCAGTCAAAGTTCAATTCACTTGGTATCCAGATCGAAGGAGATGGGCCCTGGGATACTGAAATTGCTTCATTGGATTCGGAACACCAGCGAATTGATGATGAAGTTCAGCGACTTAAGGAGCTACTTAGCGGCCTGAATCTCGATCCAGGTGATTACACAGATATTGACAATGGAACCGAATACCGGCGTGAACATCTCCAGAATCTGCTACAGCAAAAAGAGGAAGTAAAAAGCGCACTCCAGGAAGCTGACCAGGCACTTGACGACCTAAAAGCTCGAATAATCCGAGAAACGTATTCTGATTTCTCACTGTCGTGGCCTGAACTCATCCAGGTATTGCGGACTCGTTGGGCCGAAAGCGTGGCAGAGCACAAATTGCTCACTGCGAAGATCGTAGGCGATATATTAATAAGCAATTCTATAATGGAGTTGCGGGAAAAAGAGGATCAGAAGATTCTCTCGGTCCTGGACTCTGATATTATTACAGAGCCGCTGCACGCTCTGACGACACGGTATACCCACCTCTCTCTGAAAGACGATAATCTACAAGTGTCAAATTCCACTGAGGATTTTCTGCTAAGTCAGCTTAGCACTGGAACAAAAGAGCAGGTCCTGCTTGCTTTGCGACTTGGTATAGCTACTAAAGTTTTGGCCGGCGATCAGTTGTTCTTGATTCTCGATGATGCTTTTCAACACGCGGACTGGGACAGGCGAAATGCAATGGCTGATGAAATGATACGTCTTGTCCGGGCCGGATGGCAGGTCATTTCTTTCACAATGGATGATCAGGTAAGGGATATGTTTAACGAAAAAGGTAAAGCTGCATTCGAAGATCAAATGGTATTCTGGGAGCTATAAAGGCTCCTGTCACACCCACTCTCTATCTCCGCCTTCCCCAGTTTTCTTCTATCGCATTTCGGGCTACACTGAAATAAGAGATTTACTGGTGCAGTGTGACAGAGGCGGGCCATGACGACTAAAGCGAAAAAGACCGCCGGTCTGGAATACGAGAAAGCGCTGCTGGCGCAGGGTTACCACCTGATCGCCGGGCTGGATGAGGCCGGGCGCGGCGCCTGGGCGGGGCCGGTCGCCGCCGCCGCCGTTATCCTGCCGCTGGACCGCGAGGACCTCTCCGATGTGCTGGCCGGCGTCACCGATTCCAAGCTGCTTTCGGTGGAACAGCGGCTTGAGCTGGCCCCTATCATCGAGGCGACGGCGCTGGCCTGGGCTGTCGGGCGGGTCAGCAGCGACGAGATCGACGAGAAGGGCATCCTGGCAGCCACCGAAATCGCCATGGAACGCGCCCTTCGCAAGCTGGATATAACGCCAGAATATCTGCTGATCGACGGCCTGACGCTGAGCGCTGAGATCATGGCTCCGGACCGCCAGCAAAAGGTCATCCGCGGCGACCAGCTTTCGCTCAGCGTCGCCGCCGCCAGCATACTGGCCAAGGTGCACCGCGATGCGTTCATGTTCGCGCTGGATGAGCAGTTTCCCGAATACGGGTTCGCCGGCCATAAGGGCTACGGGACTCGCAAGCACCGCGACGAACTCACCCTGCACGGCCCCTGTGTCGCGCACCGGCAGACGTTCAAGCCGGTGATGAGCTGGAAGCAGCTCCTGTGAGTCGGGTGGCTGGCCCGACTCATCTTCACCGATCCGATCACCAGCCGCTGGCGTGTCCGACATCTCCGGGAGGGGGCGCCATGAGACGGTGGAATGAAACGCACGTTGAGAACGCAACAGCTCTGCTCCGCCAGATCGGCCTGATCGGCCTGGTCATCCTGATTATCGCGATCAGCGTCCTGTGCCTGCTGCCTACCCCGGCCGGGACATAAAAAGTCCTGCCCCCGTTCCAGGAGGCGCTGCCCGCCGCAGCCGGCGGAAACCAGGCTGCGGAGCTGGGCGACGGACACAAAAACGGGATGGGCCTGTTGTGGTCCATCCCGCGCTTTCCTGCTGCCTGGCCGGTCAGAATAGCCCGATCACGGCGTCGGCGTGCCCAGGCAGTCGCCCGCCTGTAAGACATACTGCATGCTGAACTGGCTCTCGCCGGTGCGGGCGTTCAACTGGTGCGTCTCGTTGACATAAGTCGTGGTGAGGACGGGGATGACCACGACGAAGCTGGCGCCGGGGTTGAGCGGCGGGAAGGTGCCCGACCCGGTGAAGGTCACATTGCCAGTGCGGACGGCCACATCCTGCAGCGTGACCGTGCCGGGCTGGGAGACATCGTTGCCCGTATTCGCCACATTGACGTTGATATTGAACGCCACGCCGCAGGTGGGAGCTGCGGACGGAGACATGCCGTTAATCATGACATTGGCCTGCATCGGCGGCGGCACCGGCGTGGGCGGCGGAGGCGGCGGCGCGATTGGCGCTGGCGGCATCACCGCCGGGACGCCGGAGAGATCGCCCACCGGCCTGACCACCGTCGGCGAGACCCATCCGACCGTCCCACCATCCAGCTCCACCTGGAACCAGCCGCTGCCACTGCCGCTGACCCCGATGATCTGGCCGCAGCTTCGCCAGTTCAGCATATCCAGCACCGGGCAGGCCGTGTTGTCCACCCGGTCGCACAGCCGGATATTGACGCTGGCCTGCGCCTCGTTGGTCACAACATGCGGCGTGCCCTCCGGCAGGGCGCACATATAGCCGGGCTGTTCCGGCTGGGGCGGGGCGACCTCCTGGCCGATCTGCTGCGAAATCAGCGCGTACAGCCGCTCGATCAGCGCGAAAAAGCGCTCGTTGCTGACGCGAATCGGGGTCACCACGTCGCTGAAGGACTGCCCCTCCAGCGTGTTGACGGTCAGGCGCAGCGCATAAAGGCCGTCCTCGACTGTCGTCGTATCCACCGTGACCAGCGTGCCGGCCACGACCGGCTCCGTGATGGCGATCGTCATGGGAATCCAGGGCGCATTTTCCGGGATGCTCAGGTCCGCATTGAGGGGGATATACTCCAGATAGTAGTAGGCCATGCCCGGGACGGCGGCGCTGCCGAGGATATCCACCTGCCCGCCGATCTCGCTGACCGGCACCGGAAACGTGATCTGCACCATATCGGAACTGCCCTGCCCGACGACTGCCGGAGCCATCGTCAGCAGGCCCACTACGAGAACAGCGAATATAAGGTGCTTCATAAGGTTCCAGCCTCCATGATTACGGTAGCACCATCCTGATCAACAGACGGGCGCGGCAGCCGCTCCTTACTGCCCGCCGTCCGCCGTCCGCCCCCTGTTCTCCTGCCTGTCGTACAGCCCGCGCCGCCCGTTGGCCCGGATAGCCAGCACCTCCCGCACCATGTTGATCGAATCGCGGATGGGGCTGATACGCGAGCTGGGGCCGTAATACCAGTGGATCGGCACCTCAATGATGTGCAGGCCGCGCCGCTGGGCGGCGTGCAGCAGCTCCACATCGAAAGCCCAGCCGTTCATCGTCTGCAGGGGGAAAAGCTCGCGGGCCGCCGCCGCCGTGAACATCTTGAAACCGCACTGAGTATCGTGAAAGCCGCGCACAGCCAGCAGGCGCACAATTGTGTTGAAGACGCGGCCCATCAGGTGACGGTAGTGCGGCTCGTTGTAGCGGACGGCGCCAGGCGCCTCACGCGAGGCGATGGCGATGTCGTATCCACCGGCCTGCGGCGGCAGGAAACGGCTGACCTCCTCAATCGGCATCGAGAGATCGGCGTCGCAGATGAAGCGGTAAGCGCCCTCCGCCGCCAGCATCCCCGTCCGGACGGCGGCGCCTTTGCCCTGTGTCGGCTCAAATAGCACGCGCACCCAGGGGAACTTCGCCACAAACGCATCGGCGATCGACCGGGTGTTGTCGGCGCTGTTGTTATCCACCACGATCACCTCGATGGCGTAATCCTGCGCGGCGGCGAACGCCGTGACCGCCGTCAGGCTGTCGGCCAGCCGGGCTTCTTCGTTGTAGGCCGGGATGACAATAGAGAGATGGGGGGCACTGCCGCGCGGATCGGACACGCCGTCACTCCTGCAGATGGTCGGGGCCGGTCCTGACCGCCTCGGTCAGGTCTGACTCTGTCAGGATCGACTCCAGATACGCCAGCGACACACAGCGCGCCGCCTGCACGCTCCGGCGCTTGCGGAGCATTTTCGGCAGGCCGCGCAAGCCAGCCATTATACCACGCAGGCGGGCGCGCGCCGCCCGTCCTCGCCAGGCGCGCAGCGCCTCCCAGGCGATCCGGCTCTGCGCCGCCAGCACCCGCCGCCAGTGCCGCCGGAACAGATCGCCGGGGTAATCCTTGGCCAGCACGTACAGAAAGTTCCGCCCGTTGTAGTAACTGGCGGTGACATCGCCGCCGGTAGCGGCCAGATGGTGGTATACGACGGCGCGCGGCGTGTACAGGCAGCGGTAACCGGCCAACTGCGCCCGCCAGGCGAAGTCCACATCTTCCGCGCTGAAGAAGAAGTCGTCATCCAGCGGCCCGACCGCCTCCCACACGCTCCGCCGGACAGCCAGCGCCCCGCCACAGGCCCCGAAAACGTATTCCTCCCGGTCGTACTGGCCGGTATCCTTCTGCCAGACGCCCCGGTTGCCGGGCAGGCCGTCCAGCCGGTAGGTGTCGCCTGCCGCGTGTAAGGTATCGCGCCGGTCGAAGAGCAGCATCTTACTGGCGACCAGGCCGACCTCCGGGCAGCGGTCGAACGCCTCCACAATAGCGGCCAGCCAGCCGGGATCTACCTCGGTGTCATTGTTGAGCAGGATCACGAACTCGCCGCTGCTGGCGGCGACGCCGGCGTTATTGCCGCCGGTGAAGCCCCGGTTCTCCGGCAGCGCGACCAGCTTCACCTCCGGATAGCGCTCGCGGACCAGCGCCTGCGAGCCGTCGCTGCTGGCGTTGTCGGCCACGATCACTTCCCGGTGCGGGTAGGTCTGGGCGCGGAGGGAATCCAGGCACGCCGGCAGGTGGCGCGCGCCATTCCAGTTGATGACGATCACGGAGGCGCGCGGCGGGGGGGCCGGGGCGGCGGGCGGGTCGGACATGGGCGATCCTTTGCGGCTGGTCACGAGTCCGCCCTATTATACAGCCGCCCGGCCCGAAATTCGCAGCGCCTCCGGGGCCTGCTCCCCGCCCTCGTCCGGGGGCGGCGGCCAGGGTTCGGGGATAGCGATCACGCCCCCCCGGCCAGCAGACGGGCCAGGAAAGAGGCGATCCACACGCCCGCCACCAGCGCCAGCCACAACCCGATGGTGCTGAGCATCCAGTGTAAGAAGCGGTAGGAGCGCGCCCGCAGGAACACGAAGAAAAAGGCCAGCAGCAGCCAGCCGCCGAAAAACAGGGCCGGCAGCACCCAGCTTGCCGCGCTGATCTGGCCGCTGATGCCCCCCAGCTCCGCCACAATTGCGCTGCCTGTGCCGGCGGGGTAGCCCATCGAGGTCCACAGGCTTTGCAGGGCGTCGCCGAATATGCTGCCGGTGTCAGCCGTGCCCAGGATGCCCAGCGGCACCGTGATCGGATTGGATTGCAGGAAGGCCAGCACCGCCGTCATCGCCACCGCCGGGATCATGCTGGCCGGCAGGCTCTCCCCCGCCGGCAGCGCCTTCACCGACTGCAGCGCCGCGCTGACTGTGTTACCCACCAGCAGCACGCCCAGCACGTTGACGATGAAGAAAGTCAGCAGGAAGGAGAAGCAGCCGCTGGTGCAGCCGCCGTTGATCACCAGAAGCGGCTGCATGGACTTGCGCTCAACATAAACGACTTCGCGCTCCACCGGGGCCGGCCGGGGGGCTGGCGGGCGATGGGGAGGGAGTTCTTCCGCGGGCGCGACTCGCGGCGCGGGCGCCGGCGGCGGAGAGTATGCCGGCGGCGGCGCAGTGTACGCGGGCGGCGGGGCGGGCTGCGGTGGCGCAGTATATGCGGGTGGCGGCGCGGGCTGCGGCGGCGCAGTATATGCGGGCGGTGGTGCAGCCCGCGGCGGCACAGTATACGCGGGTGGTGGTGCGGCCTGTGGCGGCGGCGCGGTGTACGCCGGCGGCGGCACAGCCGGCTGCCGCGGCGGAGTGGGAGGAGGCGCGGCCTGCGGCGGCGGAATGTACGGAGTCGAGCCGGGAGGCAGGGTATCCGGCGGCGGTGCGGCCTCCGGCGGCAGCGGCGGGCGCTGGGAAAGCTGCGTCGCCGGGGCGGACCCGGCCTGCGGGCCGGACTCGGCTTGCAGGTTGGGCGTGGTCGGCGCGTTGAACAGGCTGTAGCGCGCCGCCATCTCCCGGGCCGGCTCAAATGCCGGATCGATTTGCAGCACCCGCTGGAGCGCCTCCTGCCGCTGAAGGGTGTGCGGCGAAAGCTGAGCGATCAGCCACCAGGCATCGCGCTGGTCAGGTTCCAGCACCACTGTGCTGTACAGGATAGCCAGGGCGCCGTCTCTATCGCCGGCGTCGGCCAGTTCGCGCGCCTGCTGGATGCGGGCGGCATAAGGGTCTTGAGCAGACATGGGCGTGCCTCGTGGTTACAATCGAACGCTGTGTGTGGTATAGCACGGCTGGTATCGCCAACGCAAGCGGGAGGATAGCCGGCCAGCCTCCCCGACAGGAGAAAACCTGATGAACTTCCCCCTTCTCAAGCCTGATCGCTGCCTGTTGTGGATCACGCTGCACCCCGACGCGGCAGCTCCGGAGCGCCGCGCCGCGCTGGATGCCGCGCTCCGCCTCTGTCACCGCCACCCGCTGGATACTACGGCTTCTGCCGAGCTGGTCATCGTCCAGACGGAAGCCTTCCAGATGCACAGCGAAACGGTGCGCGCCGCGCTCGGCCCGGGCGACACAATCCACCAGATCGCGGTGCGGGACGGCGGCCGCCTGGCCGTGACCGTCTTCAAGGCGTAAGAGGCGGCCCCGCCGCCCCTGATTCGCGGCAACCCGCAAGCGGGAGAACGCGCTCAGGCCGGGGTGTCCGTCTCGAAGCCGTGCGCGTGGATATAGTCGCGCAGGGCGGGCGGCAGGTGCGCGCGCAGCACTTCCGCCCGCTCGATCGCGCCCAGCAGCCAGCGGTGACTGGCATTGTCGCCAGCGAGCAGGGCGCGCGCCGCCGTCGCCGTCACCCAGCGACATTCCGAGTGCTCATCGCTGAGCCGGACCGCTGCCGGGTCTGGCGTGGTGCAGCCGTACAGGACGCCGATCATCTCGGTCTCCGGGCCGGGCGCCCCCCGGTAGAAATGCGTCGTGCCGATCAGAAGCTCAATCGTAACCGCGACACCAAGCTCTTCGCGCACCTCGCGGCGCAGGGCGTCCTCAAAGCCTTCGCCCTGGTCCACGCGCCCGGTCACGCACTCCCAGTTGCCGGCGCCGAAATCCTTCGCGGCAGCGCGGCGCAGCAGCAGATACGTGTCGTCGGCGGGGTTCCACAGCAAAGCCCCGATCCCGGCCAGAAAACGCCCGATCATGCTGCTCCCTCCGCCGCGCTGCGCCGCCCGGCCCGGCATCTCCCCACGCCCGCCTACTCCTCTTTGTCCATCGTCTTGAAGACGATATCCCAGAGCGGCGAGCTGACGCCGAAGCGCGCGTGCGGGTCCTTATAATGGTGCATCATGTGGTGGCGCTTCAGGTACTTGGCCCAGCGGGAGCGCATCGGCAGATGGTGGGTGGCGTAATGAGTCAGGTCGTAGGCCAGATAGCCGGCGATGAAGCCCGCCATCGTCGGGTTCACCCACAGCGGCGCCTGGAGCAGCGTGGACAGCACCAGCGTGAACAGCCCGTAGAACAGCAGCGCCAGCGGGACGCTGACCGGCAGCGGCATCACCAGGCGGGTCTTGTCCTGCGGCTGGGCGTGGTGCACGCCGTGGAACAGGAAGAAAAGGCGCTGCATCCGCGGCGTGGTCGGCTCATAGTGAAACAGAAAACGGTGCAGCGCGTACTCGGCTATCGTCCACAGAAACGCGCCCAGGAGAATCCCCAGCGGGATATACCACGGGAAGCCCGGCCCGACGACGGACGCTATGGAATCGGCCAGCAGCAGCGCAGTGACCGGTACCCAGACCACCACAATGGTCACCGGGCTGATATGGGTGAAAAATTCCAAAAAATCCGATTTGAACAGACGCATCGACACAGGGTTCGGGCTGGTGTCGATTGGCATGTGATTCATGGCTTCTCTCCTTTGCATGCTGCCGCGCTGTGCCGGCTTCGCAGCCGGGGGGCAGGCCGCCCCGGCCGTTCATCCTGTCGTCTGTCGGGGATGCCGGCCGCTTTCCGCATTGTAACCCGATATACCGGATTATGTCAGTCATTATTCCACGACTTCTCTGGCGACAAAACGGAGCGTCAGCGCGACCTCGTTGCTCACGTCGGCCACGCCCGGCACATTCGGGATTCGCAGCTCAAACGCATCGCGCCCCACCACAGCAGCAGCCGTCCCTTCGATCCGGTCTCCGGCGGCCGCCGTCAGCGCCACATCAAAGGTGACCGGCCGGGTGATATCGCGAATCTGCAAGTCGCCCGTCACCTGAAACGCCACCGTATCGCCCACCGCTACCGGACCCTCCGGCATCCCTTCCAGCGCGGTCGGGGTGAAGCGGATCAGCTCGTACTCGGCACGGCTGGATTCCAGAATCTGGCTGCGGATGGCGCGGTTGCGAAGCTCGTTATCGGTCTGGAGCGTGCGCGCGTTAATCACAATCACGCCGACCTCGGAACTGACCGGGCTGGCGGCATCCACGATGATGTCCCCGGCGACCTGATCGGTCACCCCGACGACGTGTGCCGGCTGGTTGAAGAGCAGCTCATCCAGTTCAAAACGCGCTTCCGATTCTTCCTGCGCCAGGCGGAACAGGCGGCGGGCGGCGGTGGCAGCTCCGGCTGCTGGCCCGGCGGTTATTGCTTCGGAGGGGGCGGCCTGGGCCGCGTCAGCCGCCGGATCGGTGCGGGTGATCTCCAGCGAAAGCTCCGGCGCGGCGAGCGTGCCGCTGGCTTCGCCGCTCCCGCCGCTGACATAGGTGACCAGCAAAGCCGCCGCCAGGATAACCATCATCGCGGCGGCGGCGATCAGGGTGTATAGCAGGGGTTTCTTCACAGGCAACACCTCCTTTGATGATAAAATTTATCCAATTCCCTCTGAAACAAAAAGGAGATATGCTTAAAAGAGTGTGAGAAGGCGGCGGCCCCTTGTCGCCGCGCGCTATTCGGTCTATGCTGGGTCAATGGCGGCGGCATTGCCCGGCAAGGGCGCGCACAGGTATCCCCATGACTCGACCGGCTCCTGCATTTTGTCCCAACTGCGGCTCAGCGCTGTCCCTGGCGGAGGCGGGCGGGCGGCAGCGGCCCGTCTGCCCGGACTGCGGCTTCGTCTACTACCACAATCCGATCCCGGCGGTCGGCGTCCTGATTGAGAAAGACGGCGGGCTGGTCCTGATTCGCCGCGCTCACCCGCCGGACGCCGGCGCCTGGGCGCTGCCCAGCGGCTTTATCGAGGCGGACGAAAGCGTGGAAGAAGCGGCTATCCGCGAAGCTCGCGAAGAGACCGGCCTGGAGATCAGGCTGCGGGAGATGATCGGCGTCTTTTCGTTCCCCGACGGTCCGCCGACCAGCGGCATTATCGTGTTCTACCGGGCCAAGCCGTCCGGGGGGGCGCTCAACGCGGGCGATGATGCGGCGGATGTCCGCGTCTTTGCCCCGGAGGAGATTCCGCCGCTGCCTTTCCGCACCCACCGCCAGGCCCTGGAGCGCTGGCGAGCCAACCGCCTGGCCCGGCAGCAGGAGAGTCTGGCTATCGAGCGGGAGGGCTTCCACATCCGCGAGGCCCGGCCCCGTGACATTCCCCGCGTGCTGGACCTGGCCGCCCTGATCCCCGGCAAGGTCGCGCCGGACGTTGATCTGCTCCGCGCGGCGGCCCAGCGCTTCCATGAGGACCCCTCGCTGGTCATCTACGTGGCCGAGACGTTTGACCCCGAACCGCGCGTGATCGGCTTCGTGGCCTTCGCCCGCGTGCCGACCCTGGTGGAGGTGATCGGCTGGGTCGATGCCATGGTGGTGGACCCGGCCTACCGCCGGATCGGGGTGGGCGCTTCCCTGCTGGAAGCGGCGCTGCGGCGGGCCGACGCGCTGGGGCTGGCCGAGCTGTTCGTCAACACGGAGCGGGCCAGCGAGATCGCCCAGTCTTTCTACCGCGCCAGCGGCTTCAAGGACGGCCGGGTCACCCGTCTGCGCCTGCATCCGTAGCGGGGGGTAACTGGCCCGGCGCCCCCGGCCTTATTGCACCAGCCGGAATGAATAGCCTCCGACGATCACATGACCATCCGGACTCCACACCCCTGTCTGGGGGACCGATGGGACGCTCGGCGCATAGCCGAGGAGAGTATCTTCTCCGGTCGCCACATCGATCAGGTGGAAGCTGAACCAGGCCGCGCTATCTTCGGATGTGTATAGAATCGTGGCTGTCGGGTCAGGGGCGGTGCTTTGCCGGGCAACGATCAGCAGTTGGCTGCCATCAGGCGACCAGATGGCGTGTGACGGCCAGATTGTGCGCGTCCCCTTGGAACCTGCGGGCAGCAAAAGCGGGGTGATCGTGCCGCTGGCGACATCCACCCAGAAGACCCACTGCCGGTCCGGGGACATCGCCTGTGGCGCGGACCAGTACAGCAGCCGCGATCCGTCCGGCGACCAGCTCACCGGATGCGTTGATAGCACTTCGGCGGCGTCGGGATAGATCAACCGGGCTGCCGCGAGCGCCTGCTCCGGACTGACCAGCCAGGTGAGTTCTGCGCTTTCCACATCCAGCAGCCAGATGCCATCGTAGCCCGGTTCAAATTCGCGATGATGCAAGGCGATGGCCAGCGTCATTCCGTCGGGCGACCAGTCCAGGCTGGCTACAGAGCCTGCATCGACTGTCCAGAACTCGTGACCGGGCAGCGGCGTCACGTCCCGCACATTCCCGCCGCTCGTGTTGAAGATCGAGATCATCGCCTCCCACAGTCTGCCGCCGCCGGAGACAACGGCGCGCTCTACCGCGATCTGCGCACTGTCGGGCGACCAGGCGGGCTGCGACTCGGTGGAGGCGCCATCTGGCATCGAAGGAAACAGCGCCCCGGCGAAGTTATCTTCGGCCAGGTTGGTCAGGGTGAGGGTGGCCAGGTTGGCGACTGTCAGGTCACTATCATCCATGTAAACATATGGCAGCCCCACCAGGGCGATCCGCCCGCTGTCTGGCGACCAGCGGTGGGATGTAAAGAACATATGCGGGACCAGGCGCAAATTCTGGTCGGGAGGGAGTTCAATACAGCGCTCCTCGCCGGTCATCAGATTGCGCGCACAAATTGAGGAAGGGCCTCCCTCAGGTTTCCGTTCATAGGCGATCTGCGTCCCATCCGGCGCGGGGAACGCGCGTTCTGGCGCGACAACTCCTTCCAGCAGCGTGCTGAGCGGCTGAATCGATTCGATATGCCAGCTATTCCCCTGGGAAGAAACGGGCGTGGAAATCAGGGCGGGCAACACAACGGCAATCAGACAAAAAAAGATCTTTTTCATAACACCCCCCAGCGGAGAAACAGACGATTCCGCGCCTATGCCCGGCGATGCGCCCTCGACCAGACTTTGCGGTGTTACCGGGATAGGGCGCCGAACGCTGCGCGAACCTTACGCGCAGCGTTCCATTGTTGATAATTATAATCAAATTCAATGGCAGTATCCACCAGAGTTGCGCCCAGAGTTGCGCCGGCAGCTCGGAGGATAGCTCCTGTTTCACACATGGGGCAGTCGATTACACGCGGCTCAGCGCCGGAGAGAGAAATTGCCGGGGGGGCGCTGCTGCTATGCCCTGGGGAGTTCGTCAGTCCGGGCGAAGGAGAGCAGCAGGACCAGGCTGCCGAGCTGTATCTCGTCGCCGTGCTGCAGGGGCATCGGCTGGTAAGAGCGCAGGCGGCGGCCGTTGACCATCGTCCCGTTAGTGCTGCCCAGATCGGTGATGTGCAGGGCGTCGTTGTAGAAGGTCAGCCGGGCGTGCTGCCGCGAGACGCCGAGGACCATGCCATCGGCCGGGCGCAGGTCAATATCCGGCGCTACCGTGCTGGTCGGGTCGAACCGCCCGACGGTGACCCCGGCGCGCTGCCGCGCCTCCAGGCTGACCACCGGGGCGCTCCCCGACTGAAATTTCAGGATACCCCGCCGCTGGTCAAAACGGATGATTCCCTTGAAAGCGGGCGGCGGCTGGCTCACAAACGGAGACCGCATCATGGTTGTGGCCAGCGGCTGGCCGCACTGATCGCAGATCAGCGTCCCGGCGCGGTTCACATGGTGGCAGTAGGAGCACGTGTTCTTCATCGCTATCGCCCCGGCCCGACAGAAGTGAGCGGGGACAGCAAAACAGGCCGCCGGGCCTGTTTATATTGTATCCATTTTAGCCCTTGAGGGAACACGCCGGGCGGGAATTCACGCGTTTTTTAGAATGCTCGCGGGCGGCCCCCCGGCTTATCCCTGGATTGAGGTGCCGCTCCACAGCGCGCCGTCCATGAATGTCGTCATCAACTTCAGCCGGCCCAGATACACCTCATCGCCATCGCGCAGATCGACCGGCTCGTGAGGGGGCAGGCGCAGCCCGTTGATGTAGGTGCCGTTGGTGCTGCCCAGATCGACAATCCGCAAGTGGTCATTCTGGACGATCAGGCGCGCGTGCCGGCGGGAGACGCCCGCCTCCAGCCCGCGCACCGGGGTGAGGTCCACATCCACGACCACCTGCGCCGCCGCGTCGCACCGCCCCACGATCAGCCCGCCCGGTTTATGCGCGTCAATCTCAACCATCTGATTGGCGTTGACCGCGTAGAAGATCAGGCGTGTGCGGCGCCCGAAGGAGCCGGAGCGCCGGGGCTGGGTGCTCTTATTCGCGCTGAGCGTCAATTCCTCAGCGGTGAGGCCAAAAGAGTCGGTATCTGGCCCTACTATCTGATCGCAGTAAGCGCAAATCAGCGCATCATCAACATTCGAGCGTCCACAATTTGCACAGATGCTCACAGTACTACTCCTCGGATGCAGTGCAGTAATAGCAATTGTGCAACAGGCATGTGGCACATAAAATTTAATTACACCTCATTATAGGCCGGGTTCAAAGAGTTTCTCCAAGAATTTATGAATTTTTCACAAAAGTCAGTTGAGATATTACGTAAAAATAGATAGCAGTGCCCTTGAAAATTGTTTCACAAAGGGCGCGGCGACTTCTGTACAGGCAAGGCTCCGCAGCGAAAAAGGTATACTATCCCCTGTTCCTGAATCTGCCGCGCCCCCGCGAGGAGCCGCCCGATGCTGACCGCCCTCATCGTCGTCTTTATCGCCCTGCTGCTGATGCTGATCGTCGCGCGGGCGTTCCGCTCGCGGAGGCAGGCCGCCCGCAGCCGCCCCGAGCCAGCCGGGCAGCGCCATTACTACGACGAGCGGCGGACGCAGCTCGCCGTCATCGCCCGGCAGCAGGGCTGGACGGAAGCGGCTTATGACTGCGTGCTCAGGGGCGAGATCGGCGTGGGGATGAATCAGGACATGGTGCTGCTGGCCTGGGGCGGGCCGTCAGGCGTGGACCGCCGGGCCACGACAGCCAATGGCGGGAAAGTCGAGCGCTGGCTGTACCGTTCGCCCCAGGATGGGGCCACGCAGTACGTGTGGTTCGCCGGCGGGCGGGTGGTCCGTATCGAGCCAGAAGCGCTTCCCGGGCCGGGAGCGCGGTAAAGCGCCGCGGAAAAGCGCGGGCTTTACTGAACCGGCTCCAGCCAGTACATGCCGCCCCCACCCTCGACGCTCCAGCCGATCTGCTCCCCGTGCCGGACCTGCCACCAGGCCGAATCGCCCTCGCAGACCGGCCCGCCCAGCACGGCGAGCTGCGCGCCACCGGCCAGAGTCCCGATCGGGGCGCTGCCCGCCGCCGGCTGAAGCCGCAGGGTGGCCGGCGCGCCTTCCGGCAGGACCCGCGCCTGCCCGCCGGGCCGCAGGCGCGTCGGCTGCCCGGCGGAACACTGCACCTGGTCGGCGGACACGCCAGCGTCCGCGGAGGCTCCAACCGGCGTTGGCGCGCTCAGATCAGGGGAGGCCGGGTGAACTCGCCAGGCCGTTGGCCCCCAGATCGCGGCGATCCGCGGCGATTCAGAGGGGAGCCTCCCGTTCTCATCCAGTGCGACCTGCGGCGTCATCGTCTGCACCGGCACAGTCGCGCCGTTTTCCCACATCTGGAGCGCCCCGCTGCTGCCATCCAGGCAGGCGACCCGCTGGCCCAGCGGAGAGAGCGTGATACTGCTGATCATCCCCGCCTCAATCGGGCACGTATGTCCGGCGTCGATCGGCCCGGAGGTGCCAGGCCCGGCGATGCGCCAGTCAAGGGCCAGCCCGCCCTCCGGCGGCCTGATCGTCCTGACCACCAGCGATGATCCCGCCGCCGCCCCCGGCGCGTACAGCTCGGGGGAGCCTGCAAGCGGCGCGGTGTGCCCGGTCAGGGGATCGATCGCGATCCAGGCGCCGCTGTCCAGCGCCAGCACGGCCAGAATCTGGCGCGCGCCGTCATCCAGCCAGAGGAAGTCGCTGGCATAGGTCGCCGGGGGCAGCGCCGCCCTGGCGATGCGGCTCCCGTCCAGCGGGTCGTAGATCAGGACTTCGGGGGCCGGTTCCGCGCCGGTGTACAGGAGAGCGATCCCGCCCTGACCCCAGCGGACTGATGGCAGCGCCGGCGCGCCCAGCCGGGGGCCGGGCAGCGTCTCTTCCACCAGCGCCCGGCTTTGCCCGGCGTCCAGATCGTAGATGACCAGCCTGGATATGCCGCGATCGGCGTAAAGCGCGACTTCCCACCAGGCCAGATCCGTCCCGTCCGGCGACCAGGTCGGCGTCGAGCGGACAAAAGCCGATGGCTGGCTGTACGAAAGCGGGACCAGGCTGGCGTTGGTGGGCTGGTCGGCCAGGCGGATGGCGCGACCCGTGGCGATCTCCCATATCCAGATGTTGCTGGGCGGCGGACCTTCCCAGTACGAGCCGCGCGCGCGGGCGTCCACATAAAACTGCGCCCACGAATTATAGGCGAAGCGTGTCCCATCCGGGGAGAGGATCGGGCGCTGGTTATACCCCCAGAACGTGATCTGCTCCAGCGTGCCCAGGGCTGTGTTCCACTGCCAGAAATCGCCGTCGAGCAGGACAATCAGGGGGGAAGGCTCGCCCTGCTGGGCAGAGACGGGCGCAGCCCCCAGCACCACGGCCGCCAGTATGAGGACGTGCAGCAGGCAGTATCTGGCCTTCAACTTCCGTTACTCCTTCAACCCTGCCGTTACAGTACTGTGTCTGAAAAGCTAACGAACCCGCCGATTATGCTTATATTATAGCACAAAAGTGCGACGGCGGATGCGCCGCAGCCGGGAGGGGGTGCGGGGAACGAAAAGCCGTGGGACGGGGGACGCCCACGGCTCTCGCGCTGTTCGAAGGCCCGGTTTGTACACCCGGGCTACGGAAATCAGAATCAGGTCGCAGGCGGTGTCAGGACAGTCGGGATGGGCTGGGCGGTCGGGATCGCCGCCGGGAAGATGCAGCCGTCGTCGTCGCTCAGCAGTTCCCCGGTCAGGCGGGAGTAGTTCTTGATGTCGGCGCGGGCGTTGTCGCATCCGTGCCAGATAGCGACGTATTCCTCACTACCGTGGTAAGCGTTGACCTGGAATTCCCCGGTGCTCAGCCGGAACAGCCGGACGTTGCCATCGGCGGATGAAGCCAGCAGGGTATTCTCGCCCGGCACACCTGTTGCGTCGATGGTAAGGTGGCTGACGCGCAGCAGCAGATCGCCTTCAGTATTGTAAATATCAACGCCCTGGCGAGTGCAGTAGATTACAATTGGAGAGGCATTCTGGCAGTTTAGCCGGCCGTCCGCCGCTGCGTATGCCGCGGGTGGCATGGCCATGAACGATACCAGCACAAAGCCGGCGATCATCACGGCGATGGCGATAACAAAAAACAGAACACGACTCTTCACCATAGCTATTTCTCCTCATGGATACAGATATTATAGATACGATATATCCTGCATTCTTTTATAATATTCGTTATTACAATCGCAGGTATATGAGAATAGAGTCCTATTTATGTCACAGCGCCGATAGAAAACCCCCGCCGGGCCTTATCTCCTGGCGGGGGTTCTGTTTCCGGGTTGCGGGGGGTTTACTTCTGTCTGGCCGGCGCGGCGAAGAGCGCCGCTACATCGGCGTTGTAGCAGATATCTTCGACCGTCCAGACCGACCACGGATGCCGGTCATCGCCCCAGGTCAGGCTGGTCGGCGTGGGCACGGCGATCCCGTGGAAGCGCCGCCAGCCGTGCACGTCCATCACCCAGCGAGTCTTCGCGGCGTCCCTGGCGTCTTTCCAGCGCAGCGCCTCCATCCGGCGGAGCAGGCCGCTCTCCGGGTCAAACGTCACCGTGAAGCGGTCGCGCTCCTCGCCGAAAGGGACCTCCATCACCAGCGTGTGGTCATCTACCGGCTCCCAGCGCAGGCGGGGATCGGTCGCGTAGATTGCCGGCAGCCAGACCGATTCGCCCCACAGGCCCAGGTTGGCCGCCGCATCTATCTTCGGCTCGTTCTCCACCACGCCGGAAGGCAGGGCCATCCGGGCGCGGTTATGGTGATAGAGTTCGTCCACCTTCATGATGGGCCGGCGGAACCACGTCACCTGGATGATGTGGTGGTAGCTCTGGCCCGCCAGGTGAGTGATGCGGAAGCGGGCCGGCATAACCAGCCCGAACAACCGCACGGTCACCCGCCCGCTGATCACGGCGGAATGAATCATCGGCACATCAGGGCCGATGGCTTCTTCAAGATAGCGGCGAACCAGAGGGGGCAGCGTCTCCGGCAGCTTGCCGGTGGCGGGTGTAGGCGGCGGCGCGACATAGGCTTCGAACGGCTCCGGCTGCACTCGAAAGCCCAGCAGGCCCACGACAATCAGGATGACCAGCACCACTATCACGAGGAGCAATATACCCATCGCCCACCTCTCTCCCTTCCGGTCTCAACACCGCCGGCGATTCTACTCCGCGCCGCCGGATCGAACGAGGGCGATCTGCGGCTTCCTGGCCGCCCGATCGCCCCCGGCTAATTCCAGCGGTAAACGTTATCGCCTTACGCGCTCCACAGCTCCAGGCTGCGCGAGGACACAATCTGCTCCAGCCGGGCGATGACCTCGTCCACCGGGATGCCGCCCAGGTCCTCCCCGGAGCGCAGCCGCACACTGACCTGCCCGGCTTCGATATCGCGGTCGCCGGCGATCAGCATGTAGGGGATCTTCTGTTCCTGGGCGATACGAATCTTGTTGCCCATGCGGTTATTGGAATCGTCCACTTCCACGCGGAAGCCCTTCGCCTTGAGCCGGGCCGCAATCCCGCGGACATACTCCAGATGCCGGTCGGCGATCGGGATCAGCGCGACCTGTACCGGCGACAGCCAGGCCGGGAACGCCCCGGCAAAGTGCTCGATCAGGATGCCGATGAAGCGCTCCAGCGAGCCGAACGGCGCGCGGTGGATCATGATCGGGCGGTGGGCCTCGCCATCCGCGCCGATGTACTCCAGCTCGAAGCGCTCCGGCAGGTTGTAGTCAACCTGCACCGTGCCGAGCTGCCATTCCCGCTTGAGCACATCGCGCACGATGAAGTCCAACTTGGGGCCGTAGAAAGCCGCCTCGCCCGCCTCCACCGTGTAGTCCAGGCCCATCTGCTCACAGGCTTCGATGATGGCCGCCGTAGCTTTCTCCCAGGAGGCCGGGTCGCCGACGTATTTGTCCGATTCCGGGTCGCGCGTGCCGACGCGGGCGCGGAAGTCGCTCATGCCCAGCGTGCTGAACACGTACTTGATCAGATCGGCCACGCCGATAAATTCGCTCAGAAGCTGCTCCGGCGTGACATACAGATGGGCGTCATCCTGGGTGAAGCCGCGCACGCGCGTCAGGCCGGAAAGCTCGCCGCTCTTTTCGTAGCGGTAAACCGTGCCGAACTCGGCCAGCCGCAGCGGCAGGTCACGATAGGAGCGCATCTCGCTCTTGTAGATCATGCAGTGGTGCGGGCAGTTCATCGGCTTGAGCAGGAATTCCTCATCCTCCACCTGAATCGGGTTGTACTGGCTATCCTTGTAGTAAGGATAGTGCCCCGACGTGCGGTAGAGGTTCAGGTTGCCGATGTGCGGCGTGACCACAGGCAGGTAGCCGGCGTTGCGCTGCGCCTCGCGCATGAAGTCCGTCAGCGTCTCGCGCAGGATCGCCCCGTTGGGCTTCCACAGGGGCAGCCCTTTGCCCACCAGCGTATCGATCACGAACAGGTTGAGCTTCTGGCCGAGGACGCGGTGATCGCGGCGTTTGGCTTCTTCCAGCAGGTGCAGGTATTCCTCAAGCTGCTCCGCCGTCTCCCAGGCCGTGCCGTAGATGCGCGTGAGCATTTCGCGGTTCTCGTCGCCGCGCCAGTAAGCGCCCGCCGGCTCGCGGAAGGTGATGCTGATGGCGTCCGGGTTGATCTCGCGGGTATTAGCCACATGCGGCCCCCGGCAGAGATCCTCAAAGGTATCCTGCTGGAATGTCGTAATCGTGACCGGGCCGTCGATGGGGTTGCCGTATTCGTCGCGGCCGCCCTTTTCCAGGCCGTCGATCAGCTCGATCTTATACTTTTGGTCGGCGAAAATCTGGCGGGCTTCCGCCGCGGAGACGACCTTGCGGTTGAACGGATGCCCTTCGCGGATGATCGCGCGCATACGGGCCTCGATGGCCTGCAGATCCTCCGGCTCCAGCGGGCGCGGCAGATCGAAGTCGTAATAGAAGCCGTCCTCAATCGGCGGGCCGATGGCGATCTGGGCCGTCGGGAAGGCTTCCAGCACGGCCTGCGCCATGACGTGCGCCGCTGAGTGGCGGATACGGTAGAGTTGCGAGTCTTCGTAGCGTGGCATTGGGTTCCCTCAACAGAACAGAACAAGTACGGGACAGATCAGCCGGGGCGCCCTGACGGGCATCCTGTCGGTGCTGCGGTATACAGTTGGAATTCAGGGGAAAAGGCGACCTGCACAGCGCCTTACCACCCGCCGGTGACAGCACATTGAGCGCAGCCCCCTGGTGGTAAGGACCCGTGCAGTGATTCCTTACCGGGGGCTAAGAGTGATGGTGGTTAATCTGGCGTTTTCGGTCATCACCTGTACTCCCAGCCGCTACATGGTCACATTGTGCGGCCTCACCTCCGGCCCCTCCCCATCTGCGTGGAGAGGGGAGTCTTGCTCTCTTCCCTCATTTTGGGGGAAGGGTTGGGGATGGGGGTCTAGCGCATCCCGGCGATATTCGCCCCGTTGGCGGCCAGCATATCGTGCATGACCTCGCCGGAAATCGGCTCAAACATGCTCTCAAAGACATCCAGCGCCAGCAGGTTATCAATCACATCTTCAATGGTATTCAGATCGAGCCGATCGACGATCACGTGGCGCGTCTCGATGGTGGCGTAGCGGATCTCCGGGGCGTCGGTATACGCCTGGCTGCCCTGCCGCCCATATTCCATCTGCTCGCGCAGATAGGGGATGGTGACGAAGCGGGCCATCCAGAGGGAGCTGTCTTCCATCTCGGCCAGCACATCGACGCTGCCTTCCCGCATTTCCTCCGTGTCATCGATCCAGATACGTTTAACGGTGTACATAGCTTATTTCCTGTGCCAACTCTGTGCTGCGCCTGCACCGGTTATCCCGCCGGGGGCGCATAAAAAAACCCCATCCCCGGTATTGGGGCGAGGCTGAAATCACCACGCGGTTCCACCCAACTTCGCGCTCCCTTTCCACCCCGGAAGAGAAGCGCCTTCAGGCTGATAACGGGGCCGGCCGTACCGCCTTACAGGCCCTGGCCGCGGCGGTCACTCACGGGGGGTATTCGCCGGCTGGAGCCGTGAGGATGCTTCCAGTCCGGACTGCTCCAGAGCGCTGAACTCTGAGCCGTCCGTGCCTCCCCTCCCTGAGCGGGCAGAACGGCGAACATGTCCCGGTCAACGTTTTATCAGTATACAGCCAGCATACGGCAAAGCCAGGCGAGTGTCAAGGCTCTGTCATTCAGGTTTTATGAGCGGGCGGGGCGCGGCCTGTCCGGCGGAGCACACTGCCTTCGATCGGCCCCGGCTACCTCGCGTTAGAAATGTCTATAAACGGCCCGCAGCCCCCTGTCGGGGGAGCTTTCCGCGTTAGAATCAGGCGCGTTGAGTATCGTGATGCTTTACAAAAGTGGTTGTTCGCCACCAGAAAGTGAGCGCAGTCATGTTATCCCCTAAAATGGAACAGGCCCTTAACGATCAGATCAACGCCGAGTTTTTTTCCGCTTATCTGTACCTCTCCATGTCCGCCTACTTTGTCGCCACCAACTTCGACGGCTTCGCCAACTGGATGCGCATCCAGTACGAAGAGGAGACGCAGCACGCCCTCAAGATCTACGACTACATCAATGATCGGCGCGGCACGGTCGTCCTGCAGGCTATCGAAAAGCCCCAGACCGAATGGGACTCCCCGCTGGAGGTGTTCGAGGCTTCCTTCAAGCATGAGCAGTTCGTCACCGGGCGCATCAACGCCCTGGTAGCGCTCGCCCGTGAGGAAAAGGACCCGGCGACCGAGAGCTTCCTCAAGTGGTTCGTGGATGAGCAGGTGGAGGAAGAAACCTCCGTCGATGCTGTCGTGCAGGATATGAAGCGCGTGCAGGACTTCCCCGCCGGGATGTTCCTGCTCGACCGCGAGCTGGGCCAGCGTCAGGCGGAGGCCTCCGCCGGTGGGGCAGACGCGACGTAGCGCGCTGTCCCTCCTCTGTTGTACCCCAGCCTCAGAATCAGTTCCGGGCGGATCGTGGTGATCCGCCCGGATGCTTGACGGGCCGCGTTCGCCCGGTCGTTGCTTCAGGGGGGTATACCTGGCCGGGTGTACCCCCCTCCCCAAAACCCCTGAGCAGTACAGGAGACTAGTGATTGCAGCTTGTCACGTCGAACAGGCCGTACAGGTAAGCCACGCCGTCCATGTAGCCCCTGTAGTAGTTGCGCGTGCCGCTGCCGCTGGCGAAGGCGTCATTGGCCTGGGAGGCGCCGAGGCCACCGTTCGTATTGTGGGCGTTCAGGGTGTTGAAGCCGGTGTTTACCGTCCTGCTGGCCACGCCGTCCAGATACAGGGTGAAGGCGCCGTTGTTGTAGACCATAGCCACGCGGTGCCAGTTGCCATCATTGGGGAAGGTGATGCTCGTCGCGTTCTTCTGCTTGCTGCCCTTGCGCACGGCCGCTTCCAGAGTGTTGCCGTTGAGCCGCATGGCGATGCCGTTGGTATTGTTGCCTTCCTCGAACAGCGTCTGGAGGCCGGTCAGGCGGTCCGGCTTAATCCACATCGCCACGGTGAGCTGGCTGAAGCCCTGCGTCATGAACGGGTTGTTATCGTAGCGGAGATAAGCCGAGCCGTTGAAGTAGGCCGAGTAGTTGCCGATACGAACCGTTGACCTGTTGAAGGATGGGTTTGTGCCAGCCCGCCGGTTGCGGCCGTTGCCGGAGCTGTCGTTGGTATTGTTCTCAAAGTCCCAGTAAGCCGACATCGCGCCGGGGTCAACGCAGTCAGGCGTGCTGTCGCAGGCGTCGCCGATGCCGTCGCCGTCGGTATCGCGCTGGTCAGGGTTGGCGACCGTCGGGCAGTTGTCGATAGCATCCGGGATGCCGTCGCGATCGCTGTCACGATTGCCATAAGGCGTGGGGTCGCAGACATCGCCGATGCCGTCGCCGTCGCTGTCAAGCTGATCGGGGTTAGGATCATTCGGGCAGTTGTCCACAGCGTCATCAATGCCGTCGCCGTCGGTATCGCCAGTGGGTGTGGGGTCACAGGCGTCGCCGATGCCGTCGCCGTCGGAATCGCGCAGGTCAGGGTTGGCGACCAGCGGGCAGTTATCCACGGCATCGTAAATGCCGTCGCCGTCAGCGTCGCCGTTGGGCGTGGGGTCGCAGGCGTCGCCCAGGCCGTCGCGGTCGGTGTCGCGCTGGTCGGGGTTGGCGACCGTCGGGCAGTTGTCCACGGCATCATCAATGCCGTCGCCGTCAGCGTCGCCGTTGGGCGTGGGGTCACAGGCGTCGCCGATGCCGTCGCCGTCAGCGTCGGTCTGATCGGGGTTGGCGACCGCCGGGCAGTTATCGATGGCGTCATCAATGCCGTCGCCGTCAGCGTCACCGGTGGGCGTAGGATCGCAGGCGTCGCCGATGCCGTCGCCATCAGTGTCGGTCTGATCGGGGTTGGCGACTGTCGGGCAGTTATCGATGGAATTATCGACGCCGTCGCCGTCGGTATCGCCGTTAGGCGTGGGGTCGCAGGCGTCACCAATGCCGTCGCCATCGGTATCGATCTGGGACGGGTTGGCGACCGTCGGGCAATTATCGCTCACGTCGGGGATGCCGTCGCCATCTCTGTCGCCGTTGCCACTACCGCTGCCGCTGCCGCTGCCGCCGCCGTCGTTATTGCCGGGGATGCAGCCGGGGATTGCGGCGCAGCCGGAGGGGTTGCTGTAATCCCAGGCGATCGGCACATAGGCGGGCGGGCTGGTCACCCCCTGCACGACATCCTGGAAGGTATTCTGCACGACATTGCCGACTTCCGGCAGGACGAGGAGGAGGGCCATGCCGATCATGGCCAGGATGATCGCATATTCGACCACGCCCTGGCCCTTCAGACTGCTGTGGGTTGACTTCGTCTTTCGCTCCATGATGACTGCTCCTGTCTTGTCTGGGCGGGCAGTTTGGGGGACCGCCACACGCCCGATGATTGGGGTTTGGAAGAACCGTTCAGCATCGCGGAATAAGAAAGATGAAGATACTGAAGGTTCTGATATTCATTGTAGATGATCTCAACAAAATTGCCGTAAATTTTTCCTAAATTCCACAGCGTATCTCAATTATTCACAATTGTTTCACAGATCAGATCGTTGAGATCGAACGGCCAATAATTGAGAAAGAGACCATCGCCCTTAATGAATGGGGCCGCAGAAAATGCCGAGGGCGCGCTTTCTATGGCGATCTGGCGGTTTCTGCACGCCTGAGCCACAATGCTGCCGGGCCGGGCGCCGCCGGGCGCCGTAGCAGGAGGAGCCAGATAACCACTATGACCAACCCCGAAGAGACACGCATCGAGCGCTTCCGCCGGGAGCGGAGCGCCCTCAACGAAACCGTGATGCGTTACGCCGGGCAGGGCATCAAACGCTACTACCATCTGGACTGGGCGGCTTACCAGCCCGGCGCGCTGGATGTGAAGACCAAAGAGCTGCTCGGCCTGGTCGCGTCGCTGGTGCTGCGTTGCGATGACTGTGTGACCTACCACGTGGACCGCTGCCTGCAGGAGGGCGTCACGTCGGCAGAGCTGCAGGAGGCGCTCAACATCGGCCTGGTTGTCGGCGGCTCGATCACCATCCCCCATCTGCGCCGGGCGCTCCAGACCTGGGATGAGGCGGTAGCCGCCGGGCTGCACCCGTCCGCGGGCAGCGCCGCGGGCGCGTCAGACGGAGGGGAATAAGGAACCGCCCGGAAAGACGGACAGGCGAGCGGGGGGAAGTAGAAAATCAGGGGGTGTTGAATCGGGGCAGGATCGCCCTGTGTTTTCTGCACCTTCTGCGGCCCCTCGCCTGCCCCGGCTGTCTGCTCCCCTTTCGCGCCAGTTGACAGCCCCGCCCGATCCTTCCACAATGACAGAAAGATTTATGTGAAGCGGAGGAACGCCATGGCGATTCGGACCCTGATCCTGTCCGGCGGCGGCGGGCGCGGCGCTTTTCATATCGGCGTCTACAAATATCTGTGCGAAGCCGCCAAGGCCGGCGTGGACGAAGCACACCGGGGAGCCTGGGACCCGGAGATCATCGTCGGCACATCAATCGGCGCGGTCAACGGCGCGGCCATCGCCCAGGGCCTGCCGCCTGACCTGCTGGAGCGGTACTGGAAAGACTTACAGGAGAAGGATGTGGAGGGCCTGCCGCCGGGCATGAACGTGCTGGCCCGCTGGGCCTCCAACGCCGTCTACCGCCGCATCCTGCAGGAGAAGCTGCCGCAGGTCCCGCGCGCGATCGCCAGCTCACAGGACCCGCCGCAGACATGGCCGCTCCTGCCGCTGTTGCCCCGGGCGTTGAGCAAGCGCCTGATCGGGCGCTGGGCCAACCTGCTGGATACCGGCCCGCTCAAGCAGACGCTGCGCCACAAATGGGGCATCTCCGCCCACCGCCTGACTGACAGCGCCAGCACGCTCCTGATCAGCGCCACCAATGTCCAGACCGGCGAGCTGACCATCTTCAGCAACAAGCCGGTCCGGCGCCGCGATACCGGGGAACAGCGCGAAGATGTGCAGGTAGGGATCGACATCGATCGCATCCTGGCCAGTTGCAGCATCCCGCTCGTCTACCCCTGGACGCCGATCGGCGACGCCTGCTTCTGGGATGGCGCGGTGGTCGCCAATACGCCGCTCGGCCCGGCGCTGGATGTGGCCGCCGAGCGTTACGGGCTGGAAGAGCCGATGGAGGCCGTCGTCGTCCTGATGACGCCGTGGTGGGAGAAAGGCGGTGTCCCCGCTTCCCGCAAGAGGCTGCCCGGCGACTTCGGCGAGGCCATCACCTGGGTGTTAGACTGGGCGCTGCTGGCTTCTTTCCGCGCCGATCTCGCCCTGATCCGCGCCTTCAACCGCCAGGCAGAGCTGGACCGGGGGGAGGGCCGCGAGCCGCGCTACCGCATAGTGCAGCCGATCATCGTCGCCCCGGACGAATTTCTGCCCGTCGCCCGCATCATCGACTATGACGAGCCGGAAAGCGCCGACCTGATCGACCTCGGCTATCGCGCGGCGCAGGCTGCCTTTCAGAAAGCGTTCCCGGGGTAGCGCCATGGCCCTGTGGGAAGGCCGGGTCCGCAGTGGGTTTGTGCGGCTGCACTTTCTGGCCAGCGTGCCGGAAGTCGCCGCGGGCGAGGGCACGCCGCTGGTGATTGTGCCCGGCACGGCGGAGGCGGCGGAGGATTACGCCGACCTGCTGGAGGCGCTGGCGCCGCGTCCGTGCTTCGCCCTCAGCCTGCGCGGGCGCGGCCAGAGCGCCGCCCCGGAGCACGGCTACCGCCTGGCCGATCATGTCGCCGATATCGAGGCCCTGGTCGCCGGGCTGGAACTGTCCCGCCCCTGCCTGATGGGCTATTCGCGCGGGGCGGTCTACGCTCTGGCCTGGGCGATTGAGCAGACGGCCCGGCCATATCATCACGTGGCCGCCCGGCCATATCATCACGTGGCCGCCCGGCCATATCATCACGTGGCCGCCCGGCCATATCATCACGTGGCCGGCCTGATCATACAGGATCACCCGGCTCACCATCCCGCCCTGCCGCCGGAATGGACGGAGCGCTTCCTCCGCTCAACCTGCCGGGGGACGCCGGTCTCCGAGCGCCTGATGCCGCATGTCGTCGAGAGCCTGCAGCGGGAGGGGGAGGATATCCGGCTGTGGGACGCGCTGCCGGGCCTGACCTGCCCGGTGCTGATCATGTACGGGGCCGGGCCGGGGTCGCGCCTGCCGCTGGCCGGCGTGCAGCGCTACCTGGAACGCCTGCCCGACGCCCGCACCGCCCGTTTTGAGAACAGCGGACACCGCCTGTGGGAGCCGGACTTCGGCCAGTACGTGTTGACGATTGCCGCCTTCCTGGCCCGCCTGGATCCGCCAGCCTGACCCCGCGGAGGACCTGACCATGATCGTCGGAACGTGCCAGATCGAGCTGGACCTCCCCGGCATCACGTCGCTCAAGCAAAAGCGAAGCTGCCTGAAGGGCCTGATCGCCCAGCTTCACCGCCAGTTCCACGTGGCGGCGGCGGAGGTGGACCTGCACGACGTGTGGCAGTCGAGCGCGCTGGGCGTGGCGACGGTCAGCACAAGCGCCGTCCACGCCGGGCAGGTGCTGGAGAACGTGGTCCGCTGGATCGAAGACAACCGCCCTGACATGGACGTGGTCGATTACCATGTCGAATGTCTGCACCTGTGAGGCCGCCCGCTCCTCACCGCCTGCTGCCCGTTTTCCCCGCCGCTCACACGGGACTCGCGCCGCTGCGCTACAAGAAGGGTAGTGCATCCATGGTACAATACAGGCAGATGATGAAAGGACCCGATCATGGAACGCTATTCATTACAGGAAGCACAGGACCACTTGCCACAACTCGTCACTGATGCGCGGCAAGGCAAGACGGTAGTAATCCTGGACGGCAGAGGAGCAGTGCAACTTGTCCCGCTTGCGGCAATTCCGGCGCCGCGTAAAGCGGGCAGCGCACGTGGAAAAATCAAAATGGCGCCAGATTTTGACGCGCCTCTCACTGACTTCGAAGACTACATGAAATGAGCTACCTGCTTGATACTCATGCCTTTCTGTGGTTCATCAATGACGAACCGACTTTGCCTGCTACAGCGAAGGCTCTGATCGAAGGTGGAGGAAATTCCATTTTTCTTAGTACAGCCAGTGTATGGGAGATGGCAATCAAAATAAGTCTTGGCCGGCTGGTGACGCCATTACCATTCGCCGATTTCATCACCGAACAACTGGACGAGAACAACATTCTGTTGCATCCAATTCGAATCTCGCATACCGGATTAGTAACGACATTGCCTTTTCATCATCGTGATCCGTTTGATAGGATGATCATCGCGCAATCACTATCAGATCAACTCCCGATTATTGGGCAGGACACAATCTTCGATGCTTATGGGGTGCAGCGACGCTGGTAACCCCGGCAATCCTCCCCACTCCCTGTTTTCCCGACTGCCTGCTGCCCGTTTTCCCCGCCGCTCACACGGGACTCGCGCCGCTGCGCTACAATAAGAAGCGCCGGGCAGGGCCTCAATTGAAGGGAGGCAGAATATATGTTTGAACGGTGGAAGGTGCAGGACTTCCCGCCGGGCGAAGGGCTGGCCGCCGGGGTGCTGGGTAGCGAGTATGACGACAGCGGCTGGGCCGATGTGCCCGTCCCCGGTGACGTGCACCGGGCGCTGCTGGCCGCCGGCTGGATCCAGGACCCTTTTTACGATCAGAATGAATCCGGCGCGGCCTGGATGGAGGAGAAGGAATTCTGGTATCGCATCCGCTTCCCCGGCCCGCTGAACGCGCTGGAACCGGGCGAACGGCTTCAGCTCGTATTTGAGGGGGCCGATACCTTCGCCACGGTGTATCTGAACGGCCATGAGCTGGGCCGCCACCGCAACATGTTCCGCGAAGCCGTCTTCGATGTCAGCGGCGCGGTGCAGTTCGCCCACCCCAACACGCTGGCCGTCCGCTTTGACCCGCCGCTGAAGCAGGTCCCGCCGCCGGAGGAATGGGGCTTCCGCCCCTGGGCGCCGGACCAGCCGCGCGTCTGGATGCGCAAGGCCCAGTTCGGCTACGGCTGGGACTGGGGGCCGCGCCTGCCCACAATCGGCCTGTGGCGGCCGGTACGCCTGCGGCGGCAGCGCGGCGCCTGCCTGCGCGGCGTCCACTTCCACACCCTGCATCTGGAGGCCGACCGTTCCCGGGCGCTGGTCGCCGTGCGGGTGGAGGCGGAGCAGTTCGCCGATCTCGCCGGGGCGGGCCTGAAAGCTGCGATCACCCTGACGGCGCCCGGCGGCGGCGCGGCCCGCTACAGCCTGCCCCTCGCGGGCAGCGAGGCCACCGCCTACCTGACTGTGCGCCAGCCCGACCTGTGGTGGACGCACGATCTGGGGACGCCGGCCCTGTACGACCTGCAGGTGGACCTGACGGCTGGCGACACTGTCGTCGATACCCACCGGGCGCAGGTGGGCATCCGCACCATCACCCTCGACCAGTCAGTCGATGTCGAGGAGCCGGGGACACGCTTCTTCCGCTTTGTGCTCAACGGCGTGCCGATCTTCGCCCGCGGCGCGAACTGGATCCCCGCCGATTCCTTCGTCGGCGCGATCAGCGAGGCGCACTACGCCGGCCTGCTCAGCGCGGCCCGCGACGCCCATATGAACATGCTGCGCGTGTGGGGCGGCGGCCTCTACGAGCACGATAGCTTTTACGCTCTGTGCGATCGGCTGGGTCTGCTGGTCTGGCAGGACTTCATGTTCGCCTGCGCCGCCTACCCGGAGCATGACCCGGACTTCGCCGCCGAGGTCGAAGCGGAAGCTCGCTACCAGGTACGGCGGCTGCGCAGCCATCCCTGTCTGGCCCTGTGGTGCGGCAACAACGAGAACCAGTGGATCCACGAGACGATGCGCTGGGACCAGCCCGACGCCCACCACGTCCCCGGCCTGCTTTATTACAACGTCATCCTGCCGCGCGCCGTGGCCGGGCTGGACGGCGCCGTCCCCTACTGGCCGGGCAGCCCCTACGGCGGCGACGACCACAACAGCCAGACCGACGGCGACCGCCACAACTGGAACGCCTGGCACGGCGGCATCGACCGCTGCTTCGGCGACCCGCCCGGCGCTGACCGCTCGCCGGAGGGCGTGTCCTTCCGCCGCTACGCCGAGGATCAGGGCCGCTTCATCAGCGAATTCGGGCTGCACGCCTCGCCCGTTTACGAGACGCTGCGCCGCGTCATCCCCGACGATCAGCGCTTCCACCACAGCCCGTCGCTGGACCACCACAACAAGGACAATCCCAAGGATAAAGGCGACGCCCTGATGGCCGGGACGACCGGCCTCCCGCAGACGCTGGAGGAGTATATCGACTTCAGCATGATCGCCCAGGCGGAGGGCCTCAAGTTCGGCATCGAGCACTATCGCCGCCGCAAGCCGCACTGCTCCGGCACGCTGCTCTGGCAGCTCAACGACTGCTGGCCGGTGCTGAGCTGGAGCGTGATCGACTACTATGGCTTCGGCAAGGCCGGGTACTTCTACGTCCGGCGGGCCTACGCGCCGATCCTGGCTTCTTTCCGCCCGGCGGAAGATGGCGGGCTGGAGCTGTGGATCACCAGCGACCGGCTGGAAGACCTGACCGACTTCGTCACCGTCCGCCTGGCGACCTTCGGCGGCGATACGCTGCATGAGGAGACGCTGGAGGTCAGCATCCCCGCCAACAGCAGCCATATGGTCGCCCGCTGGCCGGCGGACGAGATGCCCGGCGGCCCGGATCGCTACGCCGCCGTCCGTTCTGCGGGCGGGCTGTTCCCGGCCAACCGCCATTTCTTCGCCATGATCAAGGACCTGGCGCGGACGCCGGCGGAGCCAGAAGTGCGTATCGCGGCGGCGGATGAGCACACGCTGCACGTCACCCTGACCGCGCCCGCCTACACTTACTTCGTCCACCTGATCGTGCCGGATGAGGACACCCGCTACAGCGACAATTACTTCGATCTGGAGCCGGGCGAAACGCGGACGATCGCGGTCAGCAACGCCGCCCGCCCCCTGACACCGGACATGCTGGCTGTCCGCTGGCGCTGACGCGCCAGGCGGCGCAGAGGCGCGAAGAAAGATGAGAAAAACGGGCGGAAAAGGCCCCAGTCTGTTGACAAAGCGATCGATCCGGGTTAGCATGATTCTTTGTAGGACGCAGGCTGTAATGATGTGCACGAAACACAAGCAGACGCCCGGCTCCGGCTGGGCGCCTTTGGTTTGCGGAGGGTGCATCAACGGCCTGGTGTCTTCAGTTTGCTGAAAGTCATCAGGTTAAGGAGCAACAGGGAAATGGCAGAACGCGTCACAGGTGTTGTTAAGTGGTTCAACACGGTCAAGGGCTACGGCTTCCTGCAGCAGCCCAATGGTCCCGATGTCTTCGTGCACTACTCCGCCATTCGGGGCGACGGCTTCAAGAATCTCGAAGAAGGCATGCGCGTCGAATTCAGCATTGTGGAAGGCCCCAAGGGTCTGCAGGCCGCCGACGTCGTCCGGCTTTAGGGTTGATGCCCTACCCCTCTGCATAACTGAATAGCCGCAACCAGCGCCCTCACCCCGGTGAGGGCGTTGCTATTGCCCCTGCGGCGGCCGCGGCTGCTGACATCCATCACACGCCAGATGTAAATATTTACATTTACAGATCCTTGCGCTTGCTGTACACTTATTCACACTGATCTGGTTCCTTTTTAGAAATAAGTGAGTGTGCCCTATGTTCGTGCCTTTTCTTGCCATGCATATCCCCGACGGCTTCCTCAGCGTGCCGGTGGCCGTGCTCGGGTGGCTGCTGGTGATCGCCCTGGTTGGCTTCGCCCTGCGCAAGACGCGGGGCACGCTTGACGACCGCCAGATTCCCCTGATGGGCATCCTGGCCGCCTTCGTCTTCGCCGCCCAGATGATCAATTTCCCGGTCGCCGGCGGGACTTCCGGCCACCTGCTGGGCGGGGCGCTGGTGGCGATCCTGCTCGGCCCGTGGGCGGCTGTGCTGGTCATGACCGCCGTGATTGCTGTGCAGGGGCTGCTCTTCCAGGACGGCGGCCTGCTGGCGATGGGCTTCAACATCGTCAACATGGGCATCGTCAGCACGTTTGTGGGCTACGCAGCTTACCGCTGGGTGCACAGAACCCTCGGCGGCACGCCCCGCGCCCAGATCGCCGGGGCCGCCGTTGGCGCCTGGCTGGGCGTCGGCATTGCCGCCCTGGCCACCGCCGTCGAGCTGGCCGTATCGGGCACGTCGCCGCTGGGCATTGTGCTGCCAGCCATGCTCGGGGTGCACGCCATAATCGGCATTGGCGAGGCGCTGATCACGGTCGGCGCGCTGGCTTTCATCCGGCAGACGCGGCCCGATCTGATTCAGGCGCCGGCCCGGGCGGACGCTAAAGGCGCCGGCTGGATCGCCGTCGGGCTGCTGATCGCGCTGCTGGTGGTGCTGATCTCTCCGCTGGCGGACCCGAACCCCGACGGGCTGGAGCGCGTGGCCGAAGATCACGGCTTCGCTGAGCTGGCCCAGGACCCCTCCTATGAGATTTTGCCCGACTATACTGTGCCCTTCCTGGAAAATGAGGCGCTGACAACCATCGCCGCCGGGGTGATCGGCGTCGCCGTCGTCGCCGGCATCAGCTACGGCGTCGCCCGGGCGACCGGCCGGCGGCCTGACAGCGCAGCCTCCGACCGGGCATCGCATACCCTATGACCCTTCCGCTTCAGGAACGCTATCAGGCCGGTGACAGCGCGCTGCACCGGCTTGATCCGCGTGTCAAGGTGGTGGTAACGCTGCTGCTGGTGCTGGCGATCGTCCTGACGCCAGAGCGCGCCTGGCCGGCCTACCCGCTGTGGTGGGCTATGACGGGAAGTCTGGCTATCCTGGGCGGGCTGAATCCCTGGCGGCTGGCGCGGATGGGCGGGCTGGCTTTGCCGTTTGCGCTGGCCGCGGCGACGCTCCTCTTCACCACGCCGGGCGAGCCGATCATCGCCGTCCCGGGGCTGACCATCACCGGCGCCGGGCTGGCCCGCTTCATCGCAATTGCGCTGAAAAGCTGGCTGTCGGCGCAGGCGGCGCTGCTGCTGGCCATCACCACGCCGTTCGCCGATCTGACCTGGGCGCTGGGCAGCCTCCGCGTCCCGGGCACGCTGGTGGCGATCATCTCCTTTATGTACCGCTACCTGTTCACGCTGAAAGAAGAAGCCGACCGGCTGATCCGGGCGCGGGCGGCGCGGAGCGGGGCGCTGCCGGGCCAGCGGTCCGGCGGCAACGTCATCTGGCGGGCGCGGGTGGCCGGCGGCATGGTCGGCAACCTGTTCCTGCGCAGCTACGAACGCAGCGAGCGCGTCTACGCCGCCATGCTGGCCCGCGGCTACGACGGCCGGATGCGCCTGTTATACCCGCCGCCGCTGACGCGCTCCGCCGTTATCCAGGGCGCCGTGCCCGTCCTGCTCATGATCCTCATTTCATTGCTGGCTGTGGCATGGTGGAGCGCCTGACATGCACCATACAATCGACGTGGAAGGCGTCTCCTTCCGCTATCCTGACGGCACGCCCGCCCTGAACGACGTTACCCTGTATGTCGCCCCCGATGAGAAGGTGGCGCTGGTTGGCCCTAACGGCGGCGGCAAGTCCACCCTGCTGCTGCACCTGAACGGCATCCTGCGCAGCGCGACAGGCCGGATCAGCGTTGGCGGGCTGCCGCTGAACGACGCCAATCTCGGCCAGATTCGGACCTGGGTCGGCCTGGTCTTTCAGAACCCCGATGACCAGCTTTTTTCGCCGCGCGTCCACCAGGATGTGGCCTTCGGCCCGCTGCATATGGGCCTGCCGGAGGACGAAGTCAAAGCCCGCGTCAAAGAGGCGCTGGACGCGGCAGGCATCGCCAACTACGCCGACCGGATCAGCCATCACCTCAGCGTAGGGGAAAAGAAGCGGGTCGCCCTGGCGACGGTGCTCAGCATGGACCCCAAAATTCTGGTCCTGGACGAGCCTTCCGCCGGGCTGGACCCGCGCGGGCGGCGCGCCCTGATCCGCCTGCTGGAGTCCTTCCAGCAGCGGACGATGCTGATCAGCACCCATGACATGCGGCTGGCCTACGAGCTGTGCTCGCGGACGGTGGTGCTGGAGGGCGGGCGCGTCGTCGCCAGCGGCCCCAGCGAGGCCATCCTGACCGACCGCGCCCTGATGGAACGGCACGGGCTGGAAACTCCGTAACAAAACAGAGAGTCGCGAACAACACAGAGCGGTCCGCCCCGCCAACAGCCCCGCGCCCGGCCTGAAAACCGGGAATCGCACGGTATACTATGGACAGCGGAGACCATTCTCAACGCGACCGCCCGCTTCCCCCTCCTGAAGACGTGTCTCTGCCCCTGTGCCGATCACGCTGAGATGAAAGGATATCTTCATGGAATATACAATGCTGGGTCGGACCGGCCTGAAGGTCAGCCGCCTGTGCCTGGGCACGATGAACTTCGGCCCGGAGACAACCGAAGCCGACAGCTTCGCCATCATGGATCGGGCGCTGGAACTGGGGATCAACTTCTTTGACACGGCCAATGTCTACGGCCGGAAAAAGGGCGAGGGCGTCACGGAGACGATCATCGGCCGCTGGTTCGCCCGGGGCGGGGGCCGCCGGGAAAAGGTCGTCCTGGCGACCAAGGTCTACGGCGCGATGGGCGACTGGCCCAATGAAAACAAGCTCTCCGCCCTGCATATCAAGCGGGCCTGTGAGGGCAGCCTGCGCCGCCTGCAGACCGACCATATCGATCTCTACCAGATGCATCACGTTGACCGCGCCACGCCGTGGGAGGAAATCTGGCAGGCGATGGAACAGCTCGTCCGCGAGGGCAAGGTCCTCTATATCGGCAGCAGCAACTTCGCCGGCTGGCATATCGCCCAGGCCAACGAAGCGGCCCGCCAGCGCCATTTCATGGGGCTGGTCTCCGAGCAAAGCCTGTATCATCTGGGCGCCCGCACTATTGAGATGGAAGTGATCCCGGCCTGCCAGTCTTACGGCCTGGGGCTGATCCCGTGGTCACCGCTGGGCGGCGGCCTGCTGGGCGGCGTGCTCAGGAAGATCGCCGAGGGCCGGCGCGCGTCCGAGGAAATACAGAAGCGTATCGAGGAGAATCGCCCGCAGATCGAGGCTTATGAAAAGTTCTGCGCCGATATCGAGGAAGAGCCGGCGGCGGTGGCGCTGGCCTGGCTGCTGCACCAGCCGGCAGTGACGGCCCCCATTATCGGCCCGCGCACGATGGACCAGCTCACCGGGGGCAGCCTGCGCGCTCTGGAGATCAAGCTGAGCGCGGAACAGCTTCAGAAGCTGGACGAAATCTGGCCCGGGTTCAAACCCGCGCCGGAACACTACGCCTGGTGACGCCGGACCTCACCACCGAGAATCACGACAGGGCGGCTCCCTCTGGCCGGGGATACCGCCCCGTCTTTTGTCAGCCCGGCGCGGCGATCGATCAGGCCGCTCTCTGGCCGGGAGGCTACGCCATCTCCACCCGGATGGAGCCAACGCCGCTGCGCACGTCGATATCGAGCCGCACATCCGACCCGGCATAGCTCGTTGTCTGGTAGCCTTTGTCGGATCTGATCAGGCCCTCGTCGGCGCTGACGCCGCCCAGGCCGGTGCTGGTTCGGACGCGAATGGGCAGCTCGCTATCGACGACGATGATAATTTCGCCCACGCCGCCCTCAACCCTGGCCCGGCCGGCGATCAGGCCGTCGCCCGTGAAGTGCAGGACCATCTGGCCGACTCCGCCGTTGATCCTGAAGCGCTCAAAATTGGCGTTGAGCAGCCCCCTGACCGTGGTGCGGCCGGCGCCCGCCTGGATATGCCCCTCGATCAGGGTCTCCGGGTTGGGCGTAGCAAAATTCAGGACGACATCGCCCGCGCCGGAGCTGATATCCAGGCCGAGCAGCGGCAGACCGCCCAGCTCCATCTCGGTGGCCGAAGCGCCGGCGTTCACTTCCAGGCTGTAAGGCTTCGCCGTGCCCAGCAAAAATTCCCAGTTGTTGGTAATACGGCCGGTGGGGATGAGGACCCGGTAATCCTGGCGGATGCGGACGGTGCGCCCCTGCACGCTGTAGCGCGGCTTAAGCTCTTCCACGTTGTAGGTCACTTTGCCGCTGACGAGCGAGTCGCCAGCGCCGGCTTCCAGCACGATCTTGCCGAACGGCACATCCAGCTTCAGGTGGGCGGGTTCGCCCGCGGGGTAAGGCAGGTCGGCGGTGGCCGCCCGCGGGTCGATATAAGACGGTGTCAGTTTCATGGCTATTCCCCTCTTTGTATGCACAGACCGGGCATCGGCCGCTGTACACAGCCGACGCCACCTTCTCTGTGTACTCAATACGCACCGGCCCGGCGAAGGTTGCGTCGGGCCGCCACGCCCCGTGCGCCGCTGGCAACAAAATCCCCGGGGTGAAAAGTGCCCCACCCCGGGGATCAACCTGCATAACGGGCGATACCTGTCCCTAGAAGGCGTGCCAGCCGCCATCGACGGCAATCACAGCGCCGTTGATGTAACTCGCTTCATCCGAGGCCAGGAACGCGGCGACACTGGCAATCTCATTCGCCTCGCCAGACCGGGGATTGCTGGCCATCGTCTTCTGAAGCACAGAGAAGCCCAGGGAGCTGGGTTCGCCCCCGAGGGAGATGTTGGTGCTGACCCCTCCGGGCGCGATGGCGACGCAGCGTATCCCTTCGCTGGCGTACATCGCCGCGGTATTCTCCGTCAGCCCGATCAGGCCGTGCTTGGACGTGGTGTAGGCCGCGCCCGCCACGCCGCCGCGCAGCCCGCCTACCGAGGCGATGTTGATGATGACGCCATGCCCGGCCCGGCGCATCACCGGGATAGCCGCCCGGCTCAGCAGCATGGGGCCGGTCAGGTTCACGGCAAGCACGTGCTGCCAGACCTCATCGCTCACCTCGTCCACCGGCAGGAAGCGATCGACGATGCCGGCGTTGTTAACCACGATATCCAGACCGCCCAGGCTCTGCGCTGTTTCTACCAGCCGGTCGATATCGGCCTGGCTGGTGACATCAGCCCGCACGGGGGTGACGTTGGCGATAGTCTGAAGCTGCTCCAGACCAATCGGGGAGATATCGCCCCCGACCACTTTCGCCCCTTCTTCAACGAAACGCCTGGTCATGGCCAGCCCGATACCCAGGCCGGCGCCAGTGATGATCGCCACTTTGCCTTTCAGTCGTTCCACGATGAAACCTCCTTGCATAGTGAAGGCTACAGGCGCCCGGCGGAAGCGCATCGCTCTCGCCGGGGGCCGGCGATAGATCAGCCTGTCCGCAGTTGCGGGCAGGCTGACAACACTTATTATACCGCAAGAGCTTCTCCCGGTCATCAAATCGGGCGATTGTGTTGGCGATAACAGTATTGTCAAACGGGCACAGGAGTGGTATAGTAACAATCACACTGGCGATGTAGCTCAATGGTAGAGCGGGGGACTCATAAGCCCTAGGTTACAGGTTCAAATCCTGTCGTCGCCACCAGCGCCCTCCAGAGCGGAGGGCGTTTCTTTATGGGCCAGCGCGGCGCTATGATAGCCCCTCAGTGGTCGGAGGGCCTGCTGCTTCTACGGTCAGGGGCGGGCGCGGTTTGCATAAATCCGGTCGGGGACGTATTCTGGATGATACCGGCCGGGCGCCCGGCGCTGTTCAGCCAGCTCGCAGTCCTGGTACAGCCATCATCCACACGACGAGTTATTTATGACCGGCAAGCCGTCGCATACTGCTCTCCCTATGGAGCCGGGCCAGTCCCTGGCCGGATATGAGATTCGCCGCCTGATCCACCGCGGCATGATCGCCGATGTGTACCGCGCCGCGTCCGCCGGCCTGGGCGCAGACGTGGCGCTTAAGGTGCTGCGAATCTTCCCGGAGAGCGAAGAAAAGGCGGTTGAGCTTCAACATCGCTTCTACCACGAATTTCAGGCTATTGCGGCACTCCAGCATCCTAACATTGTGCGCATCTACGACTTCGGTCAGGATGCCGGGCGGTACTATATCGCCATGGAGATGGTCGAGGGCACAACCCTGCGCGATATCCTCTCCGAGCGGCGCGGTGGGCTGCCCCATGAGCAGGCGCTTTCCCTGTTCAACCAGGTGGCGGATGCGCTGGCCTACGCCCACAGCAGGGATATCATTCATCAGGATATCCGGCCGGATAACATCTTAATGGCCGGGGGGGTACGCCCGGTGGTGGTTGACTTCGGCCTGATGCGTGTGATCAGCGACGACCAGACCACAACGGCGGAATACAGCCCGCACGCCCCCTTTTACATGTCACCCGAACAGGCCGCCGGCGGTGAGGTCACCGCCCGCGCCGATATCTATTCCCTGGGCATCCTGCTCTACGAGATGATCACCGGCGATGTGCCGTTCAAGGGCGGCTCCGCCGCGCGCATCCTGGTGCAGCATCTGCAACAATCGCCGCGCCCGCCCGGGGAGCTGGTCGTCGGGCTGGACCCCCGCGTGGAGCAGGCTATCCTGCGCGCGCTGGCTAAAGACCCGGCGGAACGATTCTCCTCGCCCCGCAGCATGATTGAGACGCTGGAACATCCGGTGAATTCCGGGGAATTCGATACCATCACCCTGACCAGGGAGCGCGCAACAGCCTTCCGGCAGCGCGTTCAGGATGTCCAGAGTCAGCAGGCTCCGCAGGTCGTCACGCCTGCGCCGCCAGCGCAGGCGATCGATCGCACTACGGCGCTGCTGCTGGCTATTGTGGTGATTGTGGTGCTGGCAGGCGTCATAGCGCTGCTGACGCAGGTACTGCGCTAGCCACCCGGCCTCAGAACGGCGGGTCGGTATCGAAGAACAGCGCCCACCACAACCCGATAGCGGGATGCTTCCAATTGACTTCTCCTTTTTATGTCGATATGATATTCATAATCTATGAGTTTATGAATCCGGAGGAAGACGCTGATGGCTAAAAAGTCATATGTAATCCAGGAGAACGGGCAAGTTACCTTGCCGCGCGAATTCCGCGAGCGGTACGGCCTCAAGAAGGGCGATATGGTGGTATTTAAAGAGACCGAAGATGGGCTGTTGATCGACGCCAGAGAGACACTGGCGCTGAAACTGCTGGGTGAGATTGGCGATGTGCTCAAGAGCCGGGGCATTAGCCTTGAGGAGATGATCGAGTCAGGCCGGGAAATTCGGCAGGAAATCTACCAAGAGAAGTATGCCCGAGATACCGAATAGAATCAGGGTGTTTGTTGATGCCAGCGTACTGTTTGCGGCAGCTTACTCAAATGCCGGTTCCGCGAGAGACCTGATCTTGCAAGCAATTGCCGGCAGGATAGAGGCGATTATCAGCCAGGATGTGCTGGACGAAGTGGAGCGTAATCTGAGCCGGAAGGCGCCCGATCTGCTGGCGAGATACAGGCAACTGCTACATCTGATGGAACCGACAACCGGGGCCGATCCGTCGCCTGAAGAAGTCCGGGCAGCCGAAGCGTATGTAGCGCAGAAGGATGCCCCTATCGTCGCCGCTGCGATCAAAGCCAGGGTCGATTATCTGGTTACTTACGACAGAAAGCACCTCCTGAAGCCGGTGGAGGTGGCAAGACTCTCAGGACTGACAGTGGCAACTCCTGCCGATGTACTGGCAATTCTCAGGCAGGCGGGGGAAGAGTAATCCGTCCTGAGAAGCGGCCCGGCCTCAGAACGGCGGGTCGGTATCGAAGAACAGCGCCCACCACACCCGCCACGGCTCAATGACGGATTCTTCCTCCAGCCCGGCGACAGGGATCGGCGCCAGCGTGGGAGAAGGGGTCGGCAGGGGCGCGCCGGCGGGGACGGGGACAACAAGCACTTCCCCCTCGCGAATCATCTTGCCTTCAGACCGCGCCCAGGCTTCTACATACTGATCGCTGCGGGCGAATTCCAGGTCCTGCTGGAGCACAGCCTGTTCCGCCTCCAGCGTGGCGATCTCGGCCTCCAGTGCCTGGCGGTCCCGCTGAATACGCTGCCCGGCGGCAATACGGCCGCTGAAGTTGATCGCCAGCAGCAGGCCAATAGCCAGGATGGAGGCAAACAGAATCTGAATGCCGGAAAGCTGGGGGTTTCTGGAAGATCCGTGCGGGTCAGGCGACTGGCTGCTCATACGGTTATGATAGCGAGAACGGGCGCCCTGTGCCAGACCCCGATCCCCGCAGGCGGGGGCGAAGGGTGACGGCGGACGGACGACCTCAGGTGGGCCAGTGACGCGCCGCCGGCCCTCAGCGGCTGGCCGGTCAGGCCGCCGGGGCCGGTCGGATTTAGCGTATCAATTATGCGGGGTATTGCCCGTGCGCCGTGCCAGCCGCGGCTGGTATCGCGCCTTCAGGCCGGATCACCGGGCCGGGTAGGTCTCGCGCAGCACATCGCGCATCACCTCAGCGAATCTCTCCGGCTGTTCGAAGTTGGGGCGGTGCCCGGATGCTTCGAACACGATCCTCTCTTTCGAGGGCGCCTCGAGCATGGCGAACCACTCATCCGCCAGGACAGCCCGGCCCCTGGCCTCATGCCTGCCGGCCACCATGTAGATCGGGATATCGAGGCTGGGGATATCCCGGCGGAAATCAATATCCTGCAACTGCGGGTAGAGGACCGAGAACGTATCCAGGAATCCGCGCAGCCCGTTGATCCGATCCATGAACGAATTTTCAGGCACGAACAGATTGCCGGGCATCTCTTTGCTCACGTCAAGCTCCGGGTACCGGTTCCAGTCGTGCTCATGCGAGATAGCCGGTTCGTAATCGAGCAGGTTATCGTAGGGCGGCGGCCCGTTCTGGCGCAGCGTGGCAGCCAGAGCGGCGTTGCCGGTCTGTTCCGCCCACGCCAGGGTGTCCTCCCAGAACATGATATCAGTTTCGCGCTGGCTCACCATCTGCCCGCTGCCCACGAAAGCGTAATATAGCTCGGGGTGCTGCTGCACGGCCAGCACGCCGAGGGTGCTCCCCCAGGACTGGCCAACCAGGTAGATTCTGTCCTCTGCGAAGCGGTCTCGCAGGTAGTTGGTCAGCGCGATAGTGTCGGCCACAGCCTGCTCGAGGGTCAGCGTAGCTGTCGGATCGAGCGCCGAGTAGGACTTGCCCGCCCCGCGCTGATCCCAGGTCACCACGACGAAATCCTGCTCGAGGCTCACATCGGCGCGCATGGCGCCGATCTCAGTGCCGCCAGGCCCGCCGGCCAGGAACAGCAGGACAGGGTTATCCACATCCCTCCCCCGAATCATCAGCGCCTGCTCATGGCCGCCGATTGGCACAGTAATCAATTCAGCGATGCTGCCGGGCAGCGGTCCGCCGTCGGGGCCGACGATGGGATAGGTGGCGGCGGGGCGGGCAACGAAGGCGGCAATCACCAGCAGCGCCAGGGTGGCGAGGCCGGTGAGTGTCCAGCCGATAACCCCCATGGGAGCTGCCGCTTCTCCCCCCAGGCGGGTCGAAAGCCAGACCCCGTAAACGCTGCCCAGGATCATCGGCGCCAGCACAAACAGGCCGTGGGCCGCGCGCCCCAGCACAAAGGCGATGATGCCATACGTCGAGTTGAGGTGGATGGCATCCACGGTGGGGCCGTTAACCCCCCGCCGGGCAAGCTCGAACACCACGACAAACACCACCGGCGCAACCAGCAAGCTCCACCGGTTGCCCATGGCGAAGCCAGCTAACAGGCCGACAACGAGGGCGGCCAGCATGGATATCAGCGTCTGGGTTGTCGTTATCGGGCCGCGCGGAGTAAGCCAGGCGCTGATCAGCCCGGCGCCAGCCGCCACCCCCGCTGCGACGGCAAGCCCGATTTTCCAGTCCGACCAGAGGTGCTCCAACACTCCGTGCATGGTGAGCCTTTCTTCATTATTGCTGCGCTGTTGCTGATCGAACTACTGCTGACTGGCTGGCGTATACGCGGACCCCGCCCGGCCTCGCTCCGGAACTGCGTTCACCGTGGCTGCTGTCCAATCGGCGGGGGTTCAGTATAACATGGCGGCTGAAGTCAAAGAAAAAAGTCCAGGCTCCGCGATCTTCACGCCTGTAAAAACAAAAGACACCCGTCCGGAGACAGGTGTCCGTGGTGCCGAAGGTGGGAGTCGAACCCACACTCCCGTTACAGGAACTACGCCCTGAACGTAGCGCGTCTGCCAATTCCGCCACTTCGGCAACTGATCTGAATTGTAGTCGGCCCCGGGGGGAATGTCAAGATCGCGAATTGCCTCACAAAATCTTATTTCGCAGGCAGCCGCCAGAACCCGCAGTTAGCTGTAGAATAGGCATACCTTACGCCGCTTTTTCACACCCCACGGAGAGTGCCAATGCCCCTGATCACCCGACGCGCAGAGGCGCTGGAGCTGACCGAGCTGTTCCGGCAGCGCGGCGCCAGTATGGCAATCTTTTGCACCGCCGCCCACTGGAATACGGAAGCCATCCTGCTGGCTGCCCAGCAATTCGCCGAAAAGCACCACCTGGAGCAGGTCCCGCTGGCGGTAGCCATGACCTTCACCTACCCGCATATGCCCCAGGCCCAGCGGATCACCTACAGCCGCCACGAACGGGCCGGATTCCTCTCCAACATGGCCCATCTCAGGGCGCTCTGCGACGGGCCGGACGCCCCTTACCGGCGGGTGACCGTCCTGCCACACCTCGATCACGGCCACCCGGAGCGCGACCGCTGGGCGCTGACCGAAGGGCTGCCGCATCTGGCAACGGTCATGTTCGACGCTCAGAAATACCCGCTGGAGCAAAACACGGCCATGACGCGCGAATACGTGCAGGCTTACGGCGACCAGGTCATGGTGGAAGGCATCATCGAGGAACTCAGCGTGGCCGGGCGGGCGCAGGCCGTCCAGCGCGATGAGTACATCGAGAAGGCCGTCAGCTTCATCGAGACGACGGGCGTTGACCTGCTGGTAGCCGACCTGGGGACCGAGCAGCAGTCGGATCGGGTCGGCGGGGTGCGCTACCTCAAGGAGCGGGCCGAGGCGCTGACGGCCAGCCTGGGCCAGGCCATGCTCGTCCTGCACGGCACATCCTCGCTGACCGTCCCCCAGATGCAGGGATTGGCCGGTGACGGCGTGATCCGCGTCAATATGTGGACGCGCATCGTGCGCGAGGCCGGGCAGTACGCAGCGGGGCAGCTCATCGCCCGCCAGGACGCGATTGCGGCGGGCGACTTCGAAGCCGCCGAATCGCGCCAGTACCTGGACGATTCGATCGAGAAGGCCGCCGCGATCATGCTCGAAGTGCTGGAAGTGCTGGGCTACGCCCGGCTGGGCCTGTAGGCCGGGAGGAGCTGCTCATGAGTCTGCTGGGAATTGATGTCGGCACGACCGCCTGTAAGATCATGGCCCTCTCCACCACGGGCGCCATCCTCGCCACCGCTCAGCGCGAGTATGACGTGATCCGGCCCCGGCCCGGCTGGGCGGAGCTGGACAGCCAGGAGGTCTGGGGGAAGATACAGGACGCCATTCGCGAAGTCACGGCCCGGGTGAAGGGCGATCCTGTTCAGGCGCTGTGCATCTCCTCAATGGGCGAGGCCATGACGCCGGTCTCGGCGGACCGGCGCATCCTGGGCCGCTGCCTGCTGGGTTTCGACACGCGCGGCGCTGAAGCGATAGAGAAGCTGGCCGCGCTGGACCCGGTCGTCTACTACGAGCGCAGCGGCAACCTGGCCAGCGGGGTCTTCGGCGGCCCCAAGCTGATCTGGCTGCGCGATCACCAACCGGCCCTGTTTGAGGAGGCGTACAAGTTCCTCAACTGGGCGGAGCTGGTGGCCTACCTGCTCGGCGCGGACCCGGTGACCGATTACTCCCTGGCCAATCGCAGCCTGTTCCTCGACCTCAGGGCGGAGCGCTGGTCCGCCGAGACGCTGGACTATATCGGCATGCCGCAGGATAAGCTGCCGGGGCTGGCCCAGGCCGGCACGGTCATCGGGGCTGTCTCCCGCCAGGCGGCGGCGGAGCTGGGCCTGCCGCCCGGCGCGGCGATCGTGATCGGGTCCCACGACCAGTGTTCCGGCGCGGTCGGGGCGGGCGTCACGCGGTCCGGCATGGCGCTCTACGGCCTGGGCACGTTCATCTGCATCACACCGATCTACGAAACCATCCCGCCCACCGAACGGATGATCCGGACCCGGCTGAATGTGGAACATCACGCCCTGCCCGGCCGTTATGTCAGCTTCTACTACAACCTGACCGGCGGCGCGCTGCTCAAGTGGTTCCGCGACACGCTGGCCCCGCTGGAGCACGCGGCGGCACGCCAGGCAGGGGAGGATGTCTACGACCGCCTGCTGGCGGAGATGCCCGCCGGGCCGACCGACCTGATGGTCCTGCCGCACTTTGCCCCGACCGGCCCGCCCTACTACGACGAGGAGGCGCGCGGTCTGATCGCCGGCCTGCGGCTGGAGACCACGCGCGGCGAACTGATCAAGGGCCTGCTGGAGGGGGTGACTTACCATTTCCGGGCCGGGCTGAATCTGATGGCCGGGGCCGGGATCGGCATTGACGAGTTCCGGGTCACCGGCGGCGGGGCGCGGTCGGACGCCTGGCTGCAAATCAAGGCCGACATCCTGGGCCGCCCGCTGGCTCGCCCGATCATCACCGAAGCAGTGGCCCTCGGCGCGGCTATTCTGGCCGGGGTGGGCGGCGGACTCTTCGCCTCGGCGGAGGAAGCTATCGCCGCGCTGGTGCAGATCGACCGCGTTTTTGAGCCGGACGCGCGCCGCAGCGCACTCTATGATGAGCGCTTCGCTCGCTACGATCGCCTGTACCCGTTCATCCTGGATCTGTACCCGCAGTCCTGAGCAGGGCGCGGGCAGCAGGGCAAGACGGGAGCCGCCGCAATCTTTCGCTCCTTCCTGGCGGCTTCCCGCTTTTCCCCGGCAGTCGGGTTTTTATCTGCGGCGCAGTTGTCTCATCCGCCCGGCCCGTGTAGTATGGAGATGCCCGCACAAACAAGGTGCGAGAGACCCGGAGGCTTATCATGAGCGAGCAGCCGCGCATCCCTGACCCATCCGAAGACGATCCCGAGCGTCCGCCAGAGTCAACGCAGCCGGCCAGTTACGACTGGCTGACAGAAAAGCCGCTGGGGGCGAATCCTCCGGTCGGGCTGGAAGATCATGAGTTGCCGACGCGCCGCATCACGCCGGTGGAAGCGGGCGCGACCGACGCGGATATGGAAGGATACGCGATTCGCCCCGTCACCTACGGCCCGTATGAGGAAGACGATCTCGGCCAGACGCGGGTTTCGTCCACTGTGCCGCCGGAACCGCCCCCGGACGATGATCCGCTCGGCGACTGGTACGCAGTCAGGGAGCGACCTTTCGTGCCGGCTTCGGACCTCCCGGCCCGTTCCTACCGCGACACCGATCCGGCCAACGCCATTGTGCAGGAGCCGCCGCCCCCGATTTACGGCGCGCCGGGCAGCGGCTGGGCTTCCGACGAAGCTGCGCCACCGCCACCGCCGCGCCGCCGCCGGCGCACTGCCCGCGAACGCCGCGACAGCGGCCTGTACCTGCCGTGGTGGTCGCTCCTGGTTCTGCTGCTGATCGTGGGCGGGATCGCGGCGGTGGCTATCCTGGGCCTCAGCCTGCTCGGCGGGCAGTTCGCGCCAGGCGGCGAGACGCCGGTGGTGATTGTGGTCACCTCCACCCCGACCAACCGCCCGACCAACACGCTCTCCCCGACCCGCCCCCTGGAATTCAGCAGCCCGACGCCGGTCAGCGGCGCGGGCGCGGTCCTGGCCGGGGCTACACAGACCGCGGCCTTCACGCCGCCGCCCACGCCAAGCGCAACGGAGCCTGTCACCATCGCCGTCGGGGGGACGGTGGAAGTGTTCGACGTGGGCCGGGCCGGGTTAAATATCCGCAAGGGGCCGGGGACCGGCTTCGCCGTGCTCTTTATCGCTCCGGAGGGAGGGCGCTTTCTGGTGACGGACGGCCCGACCCCCGCCGGCGAATTCACCTGGTGGCAGATTCGCAATCCAGAAGTGCCTGCACAGGAAGGGTGGGCTGTGGAGAGCTTCCTGCGCCCGGTGCCGTAGGCCGCTATCCGGCCTCCTGTGGGGCGAAAAGATGCCAGTTGCCGGGGCGCGGAAGGCGTTGATGGGGACTCCTGTTCCCCCCTGCGTTCTCCGCGCCTCAGCGATTCCTGCTTGCCCCCGCGGCCTGTTCTTTCACTTTCAACTGGCATATTCGCCAAAAATGGCGATAATTACGAGAGGATAAGTTATTTTGCGTCAGCCGGCAGGGAATCTATGGGGCGTCAGCGCGCCAGTCAGGTAGCTTCCAACAGGGTCGTTTTCTACGCCATCATCGGGCTGGCCGTGCTGCTGATCCTGTGCACGCTGGTCACGCGCGCCGTCGGCTGGCCGCGGGTGTGCGGCGGCGGCCTGTTCGTGATCGGCCTGGTCTTCCTGGTCCTGGCGAACGAAAAGCGCTGGCCGGGGCTGGTGATTATGCTGGCCGGGGTTGCCCTGTTCTTCATTGATTCCTTGCAGGCCTTGCTGGCCGGGTGAGCAGATCGCGCTGGCGCAGGCGATCTGGCCGGTGCTCGAATAACTGGAGGATACTCCCATGCCCAAGCTGAGTGATTATACGCTGGATCAACTGCTCGCCGTGGGCGCTCTGGCTGACGCGCCGCCGGACATTCAGGCCATGACTCCTGAACAGATCGACGAGCTGCGGCTGCTGCAAATTCGCGAACTGATGCAGGTCTACAACGGCATGAATGAGGCGGTGAACGCCAAGGATCCCGCCACCTGGGTCTACGGCGATGAGGCTGAGGCGTACTTCCAGCAGCACGTCTGGCCCTGGCACATCAACCTGCTGCTCCGCCTCCTCGACGAGGCGCGCGCCGGCCAGTACCAGCCCAAAACGGAGCACCAGCCCCGCCCCGCCGCCGGACCGCTGCCCTTCCCGTACAACGTGTATGAGAAAGGCGACCTCCCCCAGAAGGAGTGAAGTCCGCCGCCCGTGGGGCGCTATTTTTGCCGGGCGCTTCCCGGCGGCATAATCGCCGCACAACAACAGCCAACATCACAGTTGACCCTGCCGGGGCTATCAGTTATACTGAAGCCCCGTTGTGGGCACAGAGTGCGCCAGATCGCCGTCCGCTTTTGGGACGGTTTTTCAAGTCTACAGCCGGTAGAAGGATTTACGATATGCCAAAACGCACCTACCAACCCAAGAGACGCCGCCGTCTGCGCGTGCATGGCTTCCGCCAGCGTATGCAGACACGCTCGGGGCGCAATGTCCTGAAGGCGCGCCGGCTGCGGGGCCGTCACCAGCTTACGGTCAAGCCGAATCACGTCAAGAAAGTCAACTGGAACGCCTGAGTCAGGCCGGTGAATGCAGCGGCGTTTGCGGCTCAGGCGGGGTGAGGATTTTCAGCGGGTGCGCCAGGGCAAAAGCTCCTGGTCGCATCCTTTGCTTATTTTAACCCTGATCCCCAACACCCTGACTCATAACCGCTACGGCATCATCACGACGCGCAGGCTGGGCGGCGCCGTCGTCCGCAACCGGGCCAGGCGTCGCCTGCGCGAAGCAATCCGCTGCTGGCACCCCCGGATCATCCCCGGCCATGACCTGGTCTTTATCGCCCGTCCGGCGGTGGCGCGCTGCCCGTATCCGGCGCTGTTGAAGGCCGTAGAAACCCTGTTGCAGCGAGCAGATTTGCTGTTAAAGTAGAAGGGCTGAGTCGATTCGGAGAGGATGGATGATGCTCCGGCGTATTCCAATGTTCATGATTCGGGTTTACCAGCGGACTCTGTCCCGCGCCCTGCCGCCGAGTTGTCGCTTTACCCCGACCTGCTCAGAATACACCTACCAGGCTATCGAGAAGTATGGCATCTTCAAAGGCGGCTGGCTGGGCATCAAGCGCATTTCCCGCTGCCACCCCCTGAACCCCGGTGGGTATGACCCGGTCCCATAAGGAAGCGGTCAGCCGGCCGGATTCCCTGCCACAGCGCGCCCCCCGCGATCCTGCCGGGCGCTGAGAAAAGGATTTGAGGAAACTGCCTTGGATATTGTCACCCCTCCGCCTGCTGCGCGGAACACGAACCGCCTGAAGGCCGTCCGTTACCCCGGCCTGCTTTTGATTCTGCTGCTGGCTGTGCTGGCGGCGGGCTGCGCCCCCCAGGCGGCCGCCGGGAGCTGGGCCGGGCTGACCCTGGACCCGGGCGGCCTGGTCATGGCGAATATCGATCGCGTCACCCGGCTGAACGAAAACGGCGTCGCCCGCTGGGAATTCCCCCCCGTCAGCGAGCGCGAACGGACTGCCCAGTTTTACGCCGAGCCGGCTGTCACCGAAGACGTGGTATACATCGGCGGGTTTAACCACCATATTTACGCCCTCAACCGCGAGAACGGCCAGACCATCTGGATTAACTCCGATCCCAAGGGGCAGATTATTGCCGGCCTGCTGGTGGCTGGCGGCAAAGTCTTCGCCGGGCTGGGCGACCAGAACGTCATGGCCTTCAACCAGCGCAACGGCCAGCTCCTCTGGACCTTTGAAACGGAGATGGGCATCTGGACTACGCCGCTGTATGTGGACGGCGTGC
>JARKNX010000103.1 GCA_029976025.1 Aggregatilineales bacterium
TAGCGCGCTATGGGCTGGGAGCGTGGCTGGCTTTCCGTATTGGGGTCGAGGATTTCCCCGTTGCCCGCGCTGTAGCCGAAGCGGGCAGACCGCAGATAATAAGGGGCGGTGCTCATGCTTTCGACTCCCCCCGCCAGCACCGTTTCCGCGTCGCCGGCCAGGATGGCCTGCACGGCGGAGTGCACCGCCTGGAGGCCCGAGCCGCACTGCCTGTGAACGGTATAGGCCGGAACCGTTTCAGGGATATCGCAGAGCAGGGCCGCCAGTCTGGCAACATTCGGCTGGTCGCTGCTCTGCTTGGCCTGACCGAAAATCACTTCGTCCAGGGCGTCGCGGCTGATGCCGGAGCGCACGACGGCCTCACGCATGACAAGCGCCGCCAGGTCCTCCGCCGCGACGCTCCTGAGGGCGCCGCCGATCCGCCCGATCGGCGTCCGCACGGCGGCCGCCAGGATCACCTCGCCCACGCTCACACCTCCCTGACGAGCAGATTGCCGCTCACCGCGAAATCGGCTTCGGTGATCGCGCGGATCGCAGCCAGCGGGGTATCGGCGGTTCTTTCCACCAGGATCATCCTGCCGCCGGTAAAGCTGAAAATGGCGTATTCGGTCACCAGCAGGTCGACCGCCTGATAGGCCGTGATCGGCATGGAGCAGCGGGCGACGATCTTCGGCGTGCCGTCTTTGGACACGTGCAGCGTAGCGACGATGACCTTCCTGGCGCCCACCACCAGATCCATGGCGCCTCCAGGTCCCAGCACATCCTTGCCCGGTACCTGCCAGTTAGCCAGATCGCCTTCCTGGCTGACCTGCAGGGCGCCGATAACGGTGGCGTCGATGTGCCCGCCCCTGATCATCCCGAAGGATAAGGCACTGTCGAAGTAGGAGGCTCCCGGTATAGCAGTGATGGGTTTTCGTCCCGCATTGATAAGGTTGGGGACGACGGCATCCGGGGAAGGGGACGGGCCGACGCCAAGAATGCCATTTTCCGACTGGATAAACAGCCTCTTTCCCGCCGGCAGGTGATCGGCCACCAGAGTGGGGATGCCGACCCCCAGGTTGACCACCCAGTTGTTCTCCAGTTCCAGGGCCACCCGTTTGGCAATACGTATCTT
>JARKNX010000110.1 GCA_029976025.1 Aggregatilineales bacterium
GCAGTGCCAACACTGCGAAGCCGCGAAATCAGTCTCGAAAGATACTCCTGAAAGAAGGATAGCCTGATTCATCTGTATAGCCAAGCAATCATCGCATCGCGCCTCCCTGTGCCAACATACGTTGTCAGGGGAGAGCAGCAGTATTGTGTTGTGCCGCCTCCAGGGCATAATTCAACGTAATCCGGAGGGCATACGGCAAGTGAACAACAACAAACAGACACGCTCCATGGGAGCATCACGACTCCTGAACGATCTGATATTATCCGGCCTCCTGCGTCGCAGTGAAGATCGTATTTCGCCTGCTGCCTGGCTCTATCCCTGCCTGGGTGGCGAGAGTGCGCATCTCTCCGGGGGCGAGCAGCCTCTTCGCGGCCACTGGGGTGATAAAGCTGTCCTGGGGGTGACAGGCAACATCGGCGTTGGCAAGAGCACCGTGCTCAATATGCTCCGCGATCTGGGCGCCGAGGTCACTGATGCAGACAGCCTGGTTCACGCCTTACGCCAGCCGGGTGCCCCTGGTTATGCGCCTCTTGTAGCCCTGCTCGGCCAGGCTATTCTCCTGCCCGATGGCCGGATCAACACGGCAGAGCTGGCTTCCAGGGCGTTTACAACGCCTGCGCTTCTGGCACAGCTTGAAGAGATATTCCATCCGCTGGTGCAGGCCGAGATACAGCAGTTGGCGCGCAACAGCAAGCGCGGCGTCTTCGTGGTGGAAGCCATCAAATTGATAGAGGGCAACCTGTACCGGCAGATGGATGCCATATGGGTTATTGACGCTCCACGAGATCAGCAGATCGCCCGTCTGATGCGGTCACGCGGCCTGACGCGCGGCCAGGCAGAGGCGAGAATTGATACTCAGAATCCACAGGCGGAGAAGCTGGCGCGAGCCAATGTCGTCATACACAATGACAGAACCCTGGCCGAAACGCTGGAACAGGTGCTGCAAGCCTGGTCAGAGGTGCTTGTCCGGCTTGAAAAGGCCGGCTGGTTAAAACCTGAGCTGGTCGAGCGACTTATCGAGATCAGATTGCAGCAAGTAGATAGCCCAATACCAGTACATGATGCCTTAAGTGGGCTTAAGAAATTGATTGCCGCGCTCCCTCCAGGACGCGATATGCCGGTGAGCGAAGCCCCTTGCTTACTCTCCGCCTGAAGTCACCGACGCCTCAAAAGGTGGAACGAATGGTGACATCAATTCCGCCAGCAACGGGTTCCCTTCCAGGGCGCAGGTTTCGTCTACTTCGCCCGGATGTATTGCTTCCAGAGGAGCTTCTGGATTGAAGGCGTTATAAACAAAGCGGGCGATCTCGGCCATAGTCGGCCAGGACACTTCATAGGGCAACCAGTTAGCCTGATACATCGCCATGGTCAGGACAAAGTCGCCGCCAGGCGTGAACACAATCGCAGCGTCCCCGTGCGTATCGTCAATCCACCCGTGCTTATGAGCCACCCGAATCCCCGCCGGGACACCTGCCTCAGTCAGCACGTTGACCCGGTTACGACTCATTGCCAGGAGCATCTGACGGCACTCCGTCGGCGTGAACTGATCAGGGAAGACCTCCAGCAGCGGCCCGGACTCAGACGTTGCGCACTGATATATCGCGCTTAACAACCAGCCCAGGTCTTCCGGCGTAGTCTCGTTATAGGGATCGGGCGCCGTCATCGTCCGATCCGCGTCAATATCAGGCGCATAAACTGGCCTCGGCTGCGGTGTTGGCTCACCCGCGACCCGCAGATCAAATGGCGTAATCAGAAAGGTGTCTCTGAGGCCAAGCGCCCGCATCGTGTCGGTGACCTGCTGCGCCCCGGCCAGTTCATCCCCGTTGCCAAGGATCGCCAGGAGCGCGTTAGCGGTGTGGTTTCCGCTGCAGATCATCGTGTTCGCGATCAGCTCGGCTTCCACCCTGTCAACAGGAGAGCTGGCGAATCGGTAATAAGTCACCAGTATTGGTATCTTGATCAGGCTCATACCACTATAAGCGATACCGCGCCCCAGAGATATGCTCTCGCCGCTACTCAGATTCTCAATGAATACGGACGCGATATGCTCCGCTTCCGGGGCAAATCCCAGCCCGAGGAGGTAAGTCAGAATCGTGTCTCCCAGCGCCTGAAGGTCAACGCGGCCCGGCAATTTCGGGGCCGGCGCCGTCGCCGAAGTCGGCCAGGGCGGAACACCGGTGACGACAAACGGGGGCGTCGGAGTCAACGTCGGCCAGCCTATCTGCTCAGCCGTGATAACCGGAAGGCTCGCAAGATCCCCCGTAATTCGCACGACATCCTGGAATACCCAGCCCGCCCGGTCGGGAGCATCCGGGAATTCAATCAGAAGCCAGGGATAGAGGGTGTGCCGGCTTATCACGCGGTAGGACAGCCCCGGCTGGAGGCGGCCTATACGCGGATAATCTACCCCCGGGCCAAAACGGACATTGATCGCTTCATCCGCAACCAGAGAGACAGCCGCAACAGCAATACTTGCAACCATTGTGGCCGCAGGGGAGGAGACAACTTCATTGGGGACAGTCAGAGTTGGGGAAGGCGTGGGTGTGGCCATGACGGTGACTGCTGCACCGGAAATATACGGAATCTGAGTCCGGGGGACGTTCAGGGACAGCAGGTCCGCGAACACCCAGCCTCGCTGCGATTCAGAAATCTGAAGTAGCACCCACGGGACAAACTCATCCTGTCCGATAACCGAATAACGTGTGCCCCGGTAGATTGTGCCAATAAGCGCGTGCTCCAGGCCCGGCCCGGAGCGAACATTCGCCTCTCCCACCGCTTCAGCAAAGATGCCGGCCGGCATTATGACAGTCGCTGTTACCTGGAGACCGGGGGCGCTCCGAACGGGGAAGGTCACAAATACAAATAGAAGAAACAGGGTTACTGCCAACAGGCTGAGGAGAACTCTGGATCGGTTCGTCGGCTTCGCCAGAAGTGTCATGAGCAGAATCATAGCGCAAAAAAGGGCGATCGCCATCTATCTGCGCGGTTCTTTGGTATCCTCTCCCGGACAATTGTACAATGGAGATGTTTTACAGATCCGTGAACTAAGGAGATTAAACATGAGGGATCCTCTCCATCGCTCGGGGGTGCTCCTGCTAATTCTGACGCTGCTGCTGGTGACAGCTTTCTCCGCGCTGGGGCAGGGAGAAGAAGAGACTGTCAGTGTGGTTTCAGAGGCCGCTCCACTGCGCACAGAGCCAGACATAGAGTCAGAGATTCTGGCGAGCCTGCCGCGCGGAACGCTGCTTATCTTCATCAGATACGATGAAAGCAAGGGCTGGGTGCAGGCGCAAACGCAGGACGGCATGGCAGGGTGGCTGGAAGCTGATCAGGTGCACATAAATGGGCCTTACATTCCCCCTGAGGATGGCGTCTCTCGTATCTACGTGGACGGTAAAGCTGAGGATTGGGAGCGCTTTTACGTCCCCTATACGGATGAGATTGGAGACAGCACAGGGGCGGTCGATCTGCGCGCTGTGCGATCCTTCATGAACGATCAGTATGCGTATATCCTGGTCGAGGTGGACGGTGACCCGACGAATATAAACCTGCTGCTGGTTGAAATTGTCACCAACAATGACGGTGTATATCAGGCCTATCTGCTCGCCCTGCCGCCCAGAGGCAGCGGCACATTGTTTGAAGTCACCGAAGAAGCAGGGGTCGCCCGCGATGCCTCAACAATTAACTCCTATCGGGAAGAGGCTCTGGAGATTCGTCTCCCTCTGGCGCTGCTGGGCGACCCGGCTGCCTTCAGCCTTGTGGGAGTCAGCATTCGGGAAGAGACCCGGGCCGGCCTCGTCGTTACTGACGACCTGCGGGAGGTTATGCCCGCCATCATCACGCTTGAGACAGAACCGTCGCTCGACGGCCAGACTTCAACGGGAGTCCGGGTAAATTTGCGGGCTGCGCCGGTTAACGGCGACATCTTGCGCGTGCTCGACCCTGAGACCCCCCTCAGCCTGATGGGGCGCACGTTTGACAGCCAGTGGATCTACATCCGGCTTTCCGATGCCTTCCCCGGCTGGATTTCAGCGGAATACCTCACATCTGAGACGCAGATCAGCGATCTGCCGATACTGGAGTAACCGCTGATCAGCGCGATCGAGTCAGGTCGGGACGATACACTCCTGGCCTGAAGATTCGCAATCCGGCAGCGGTAATTACGAAGACGTTGGAAGATCGCCTTCCAACAGAGTTGGCACAATCTGTCCCGCGGACAATTCGGAAAGCGCATGCGCCAGCTCCTGCAGGTTGTCCGCGGGCAGCGTCACGATCTGCATCACAGCCGCGCCGAAGTCCTGCTCATCAACAACAGCTTCGTGGGCCGCTAACAGGCGCTGAATTAACTCGTAGTAATTGTAGGGATATTCCAGCCCGATGGTCAGGCGGGGGATCAACCGCGTGCGCGGTAGCTCAGCCAGGACGCTCCGCGCCGCATTGCCGTAGGCCCGGACCAGCCCTCCCGTCCCCAACTTTGTCCCGCCAAAGTATCGCGTGATGACGAGGACGGTATCGCCGATATCAGCTCCTCGCAGCACCGCCAGCGCCGGCGGGCCGGCAGTCCCGTTCGGCTCGCCGTCGTCTGACATGCCCTCGATTACACTGTTTCCATACCCCACTTTGTAAGCATAGACATGATGCGTGGCATCCGGCATTTCTTCACGCACAGCGGCAATGAATGCCCTGGCCTCATCCACAGTGCTGGCGAAGCCAGCCGTCGCGATGAAGCGAGAATTCACGACTACAGTCTCAATACGAAAGGTGGCAGCGGGGATGTCGTAACCGGCCATCTGGCGTTCCTGCCTCAGCCAAGCAAATTGTCTATATCACAATGCGAACAAAAGGCGCGGTACGCCCTGGCCTCGGCGAGGAGCGTGGCCAGAGTTGATTCAACCTCCGGGCGGTCATAGGGCGCAGGACATGATGGCTCAGCGGGGGCAATTTGAAAGAACTCATCGTACTCCTTCTGAATGGAGATAGCTCCTTCAAGAGCCAGCAGACGCAATCCCCAGACGACTGCCTCCACTGTCTGGGCCGCTGCGACAGCGAGACGCTCCAGCTCACCGCGCCCCTTTTCCTGATTAATTGCGCGTTTGCAGAGGCCGAGCAGTCTCTTCAGAAAAGCCCCCTCGTACTGGTTGTCTGGCGCGACACCGGCGAAATAGAGCCGCTGCGGCTGCACTGCATCTAACACCTGCCGCAGGACAAAAGCGGAAGGCGGGATGGTATAGACCAGGAGCGCCTGATTCTGTTGCAACTCAGCCCGCACCGGAGCGGGGAGCCTGGCAGCGTCACGATGCGGACCTTCGAGCCAGATGAGACCATCCGGCTCCAGCCTGATAAACTCGTCCCGGAGCGCTTCATCCCGCTCCGATCGGCGGCGCCAGTCGATAAGGGCGGTCTGGGGCTCCGCAACGACAGATTCTTCCGGGTACTCACGCAGAGTATGGAGCGTAATGGCCGGTTGGCGGTTCCCTCTGTACACATCGAAGCCAACTGTGAAGGTCAGATCGAAGTGACCCTCTGGCAGCGGGTAACGACCGCCGTCCCACCACAACACCTGGTGGGTTGCGCCGTCGTCAGACTGCACTGTGAGCTTCCGGTGCAGCCGTTCGCGACCAAGGAATGAATGTCCGGCGAGAATCAGGTGAGAAGCCAGCAGCAAAACAGGGGGGTTACCCTCGCCAAAAGGCGCAAGGCGCTCGATCTCCTCGACAAACCCGGGCGTAACATCGTCGAGTCGTACTTCAGCATCAATGTACAGCGTCTCAGGAATATCCGCCTTCTTTTGCCGCTCAAGCGCTTTTGACAACTGGCGGCGAAACCTGTCAATTGCGCCTTCCGGCAGGGAAAGGCCCGCGGCGCCTGGATGTCCGCCGTACTCATGCAGCAGCCCGGCCTGCTCGGAGATGGCAGCAATAATGTCGTAGCCCGGAGCAGAGCGAGCAGAGCCGCGCACGATATCTCTGCCGGTTAGCAGGATACAGGGGCGGTTATACTGTTCGGCAAGCTGACCGGCGACGATGCCCACCAGCCCGGGTTCCCATGTCGGGCCGTACAGGACAAGGGCCGTATCATCCAGTAATTTCGGATCGGCGGCGATCATATCCTGTGCCGCCGCTGAAATCTGACGCTGGTCCACCTGCCGGCGCTTGTTCAGACCTTCTAGTTGCTGCGCCAGAATACGCGCCCGAACCTTATCATCCGTGGTCAGCAGCTCCACAGCCAGTCGGGCATCATCCAGCCGTCCGGCTGCGTTCAGGCGGGGGGCGATCTGAAAGCCGATCCCTTCAGTCGTGATGGCTGGCAGGTTGATCCCGGCCACTTCGGCCAGCACTCGCAAGCCAAGACGTTCAGTATTCCGCAGCCTCTCCAGCCCCATCTGAAGCAGGTAGCGCGTATCGTGTACTTGCGAAGCTACGTCCGCCACAATCCCCAGCGCCACCAGGTCGAGAAGTGACGCGAGAGCATCCGTACAGCCCAGCCTGTTGTACAGAGCCTCGATCAGCTTATAAGCTACTCCCACGCCAGGCAGGGCGCTCAGAGGATGATCAGGAGGCAGGCGCCTGGGATTCACGCAGGCAGCAGCAGCGGGGAGTCCGTCCTCCGGAAGCGCATGATGATCGGTGATCAGGACGGTCACGCCGCGCTCATTGGCATATTCCACCGCTTTGTGAGCAGAGATGCCTGTATCACAGGTCAGCAAAAGATCAGGCTGGTGCTCATCCAGGCGCCTGGCCAGCGATTCGGGGCGAATGCCATGCGACTCTTGCAGGCGATCGGGGATGTAACAGATCACTTCAGCGTCCAGGCGACGCAGGGCTTCCAACAGAAGCGCCGTAGCTGTCTGGCCATCAACATCGAAGTCGCCCCAGATGAGAATCGCTTTGTGCAAAGCGACAGCGTCCTGAAGCTGATCAACAGCAACAGCCAGATCAGGGAGATCTTCGGGAGGCGCGGGCACATACAGGGCAGGATCAAGAAAAGCGCGCGCATCCTCCGCCGACACAAGCCCCCGCAGCGCCAGAATTTTTGCCACCAGCGGGTGCCCACCAATGGCCTCCTGAAGGGCCACAGCTTCATCGGGGACAGGACGGACTTCCCAGTTCACATCTGTTTGCATCGCCGCAGGGCCTAATACGGAATTTCCTCAACATCTTCGAGCGAGAGTGTGTTCCGCCACCCTTCATCATCCAGATCGGGGGATTCCTGCCCCGCCTCCACACCACGGTCGCAAAGCGAGCGGAACACACAATATTTGCAAAGCGCATGATCCGGCGTAAGCGGCCAGGAAAACGCCGGATCGGTCTGTTCGATCTCATCCAGGAGGTGGTGAAGAGTTCGCCGGGCTGCTTCATGCTGGAAGTCGCTATAGTGGAATACATGCGACTGATCAGGGTAGTGGGCGAACCAGTACAGCATAGAGACCCGGGCGGGGTCCACCGGGCCGCCAAAGACACTGGTGCCCGCCTCGACTGCCACAAACGGATACACCAGGGTCTGAAGACGCGCCGCCATAACCTCACGAGATGGACGGTAGCGCCCCGTCTTCCAGTCCACAATCAAAAGGCGCTGTCCGGGATCAACAGCCAGCAGATCAAATATCGCGGTCAGGCGCCGGCCAGCCAGTGATACGCTGAGGCGCGCCTCCGGCATCTGGATCGTCTCCGGCACGCTGATGGGAGGATCGCGACGGAATGCTCGCCACCAGTCCAGGATTACGGCATCACGGATAGAGTTTTCGATAAGGTCCGCGGGAATGCCAGCATAATAACGCTCCAGCAAGCGATGAAACTGCTGACCACGAAGTCCGTTTTGCTCGTGCTCCAGGACTGGCTCAGCCTCTACAGCCGGCCAGCTATAACCCTCAAGATAACGTAGCTGAAAACGGCGGCGGCAATCGACATAATCCTGCAAACTGGCCTGGCTGTATTCAAACGTCACAGGAACCATGGAGATATACACCCTTATTGAGACCCGGAAGCCTGGCCGGCCTGCCAGTGCTGCCAGAGCGCGACCAGGGGCAGGGCAGGGCGGTTGATGAAAGAGTCGCCTTTCTTCCAGAAGCGTCCCATATTCCACGAGATGATCAGATGGCGCCGGGCGCGGGTGATCCCCACATAGAGAAGCCGCAGCCGTTCAGCGGCATAATCCAGCCGCGCCTGCCTGGTGGCATCCCCCTCCACATACTCGACGCCCGTATCGAGCGCCTGTAACTGCGCCAGTATCTCCGCTTCCAGATTGAGCCTGTCACGGACAAACCACTTCTCGGCGAAGTAGTTGTCGTACGCCTGTGCCGAAGGGAAACCGTAATTACTGACGGCCAGCAGATAAACCCGATCCCACTCAAGCCCCTTGGCGGCGTGCATTGTCGCCACCGTCACCAGGCCGGGCTGTGGCTCGTAGCCGCGATCCACGTCGTCAAACCCCAGGAACTTGCGTTCATTCTCGCTAATCAGGCGCAGTTCCGCCACGAATTCCGGCAGACGCCAACCTGGATTGCTCAGGGCTGCCCCGCGGAGGACAGCAGCGATTTTGTGCCCCAGCGCAATCTCCGCCGGTTCTGTACACAGATCTCCCACAATGGTAAGCACAAGCTGATCTATGGGCAGGGTGAGGGCTTGCAACCAGACCCGGACATACTGACGGAAAGCATTCAGATCGTCCGCCAGGCCGGGCATCTCGCGCACTGCATCTGCCTGTCTCAGCCAGTCGGCTCCGGCGGACGGCCACAGAAAGTCTTCTACCTGGCGGCAGCCATGGAGCGCACGCAGCCCAATTTCCTGAGCATCCGGGTCATCGGATAGGAGAGAGTGATCTGAGAAGCTCCAGAC
>JARKNX010000121.1 GCA_029976025.1 Aggregatilineales bacterium
GGGCCGCGATTATCTCCGCTTCTTGCTTGAAACGACTTTCAAGCCGGCTCTGCTCAGCAGCCACGCTCAGGGGAATCACCTTAAGGGCAACTTCGCGCCTCACAGTGGGCTGGTACGCCCGGTAGACATCGGCCATACCACCCTGCCCTATTCGTTCCCGGACATAATAGGGGCCGATTTTCTCGCCGGTGAAGTTTGTTCGCCTCATACAAACTACTTTCGCAACCAACACGAAGCGGTCACAGGCATCCTGTGAAAACGCCCAAGAATCCATTCAGAGTGACAGTTCACCTGAGGGATATCGCAATCGCTACCATCCGGGTGCACTACCCCGGCAAGCGGACATACCAGCGCCGCAATGGCGACCAGCCAGTGAGCAGGACACTCCCTCCGATTCTTACACACAATCCGGGAGTTTTCTAGCCTCCCTTAACGGTATGAGCCGGCTGGCTGAAAGAGCGTCAGTTACGATTGCGGGGTCCACTATAAGCGTTTCGTAGATGCAACGATTTCATGCAAAATGGGTTACAATCAGAGTGATGTCGCGCGGCAGTTCCGGACGTATCCCATAAAGTAATGTGACTCTTGACATGGGAATAGTCCTCCAAGAGGATATAATCACCCGCCGCATCGGGGACAGGCCTGATCCGGGCTTATGCGATAAAGATCTCTCCTTTCCCGCCATTGACATCTCTTGATCTCACTTCCGCCAACCTGGAAGGCAATCCGGCTGTTCAGAAGGATAGACCTTGCGCGGCGGCAGGGCTTCCTTACCTGATTCATTACCTGAACAAGGCATTATCTGTCACGTTATGACTGTCCCAGAAGCTACGCATGAACCCGCTATCACCTGGCTGCTCACTCGGGGTGAGGAACAGGGATTCCTCACTTACGATGACATTCTCGGAGCGCTGCCGGATGAGTTCCAGAGTGATGCCTCCCGGCTGGATGATCTCATGGAAATGCTGGCGGAAGCAGGCATCTCCGTGCTCTCTGATCCTCCGGGCAACGCTGTTCTGTCGATAGCCGGGGAAGGAATTGCGGAATCCGACGATCTCACTACCATTGAGTACGTCGATCTGCGCAACGATGAGGGCTACCAGCAGGCCCTGGATACCGACGATGTTGTCGGTCTGTATCTGAAGGAAGCTGGCAGCGTCCCCCTGCTGACGGCGGAGCAGGAAGTCGATCTGGCCAGACGTATTGAAGCCGCTGAACTCGCCCGTGAGCAGCTCAATGAATATGGCAGCCAGATCGATAGGGCCATGCGGGGGGAGTTGCAGGCCATCATCGATGATGGCAATGATGCGCAGGAGCACCTGATCCGGGCCAACGCCCGTCTGGTGGTGAGTATCGCCAAAAAATACGTAGGGAGGGGCGTGGCCTTTCTGGACCTGATTCAGGAAGGCAATATCGGCCTGATCCGCGCGGTCCGAAAGTTTGAATATCAGCGCGGGCATAAGTTCAGCACCTACGCAACCTGGTGGATCCGCCAGGCCGTGAGTCGGGCCGTGGCCGACCAGGGGCGAACCATCCGTGTCCCTGTCCATATGGGAGATCAGATCAACCGGTTGCTGCGAGTTTCGGCAATGCTGGCTCAGAAGCTCGGCCGCGATCCAACGATCGATGAGCTGGCTCATGAGATGGATATCGAGCCAGGAAAAATCACAGAGCTGATGGAGATCTCGCGCCGCCCGGTCAGCCTCGAGGACCCGACGAACGACGAGCAGGATGCTGAAATCGGCGATTTTATTGAAGATACCTCCGCCTTATCGCCGCCTCAGGCGGTCGCCGACCAGCTCCTGCGCGAACAGGTCAGCGATCTGCTGAACAGATTGCCGGAGCGCGAAGCCTACATCCTGAAACTGCGCTACGGACTGGAAGATGGGCGTATCCATACGCTGGAAGAAGTCGGGCAGGAAATCGGAGTTACGCGCGAGCGCGTCCGTCAACTGGAAGCTCAGGCGTTGAATCGCCTGCGTCATTCGTCGGCGTTAATGCTGCGAGATTATCTATACGAGGAGTGAGCGGGTGAACAGGCAGGGAACCCAGAATCTGACTCTATGGATATGGTCGGTTGTCCTCGTTGTCTGCGGTATTTTGTTGCTGCTGCATAACTATCTTTTGCTGGAATTCAATATCGGGCAGCTCTGGCCGCTCCTGCTGGCCGCCCTGGGGTTGCAGATTCTCGTGCGCGGCGATCTGGGAATAAGCTGGGCCGGGCAGAGTTTCGGTATCACGCGCGGCAGCGTTGAAGCAGCAACGCTGCGGGCCAGCAGCGGAGAGCTGGACATGCGGATCAGCGTTCTGCAACGCGAAGGCCGTCTGATTGCCGGGCAGTACACCGCCCGATCGCGCCCTGATCTACTTGCCGATGGGAATCAGGCCATTCTCACGATGCAGCGCGGTAAGACCTGGCTGCTCTCGCTGGCCGACTGGGAATTGGGGCTAGCTGCTGACCTGCCCTGGAATCTGCTCCTGAGCACCTATCTCGGCGAGATCGATGCCGATCTGCGCGGCCTGGTCATCGAAAAAGCGCGCATCTCAACCGGCTTTGGCGATATCCGCGTCACCGCCCCCGGCAGCCCGGCTGGCCCAATCGCGATTCACTCCACCCTCGGTGATATTTCTCTCGCCGTCCCCCCGCACATGGAGGCAGCAGTAACCGTCAAAGGCAGCCCCCTGTTCAGGATACACGCGGCGGATAACCGGTGGCAGCAGGATGAAGGCCAGCGCTACGTGACGCCGGGCTATCACGGCGCTATTGACGCCCTTGAAATTACCGTGAGCGGGACGTTCGGCGATCTGACTCTCGCCTGAGCTGATCGCATCCTCAACGCAACACGAACATCACACCATCGTTTGTGAGTCCGATCTCGACCAGGCTGAGGGTGTATCCGCCAGCCTGCACCCGCACATCGCGCAGAATATTATTCGCTCGCGAGACAATGTCATTCACCATATCGGCAATCTGACCCTCAGCCGGTACGGCATAAACCTGGTTGTTAACAACCACACCAACGGGCACCAGACTCTTGCGGTCAGCGCCCAGCGCTACTGCAACGCCGATATCCTGCGCGATCTGCCCCAGGTTGACCGTCCCATAGGCGATCAGACCGCCGGGCCGGAAGTCCACCGATGTGAGCCGGGCCTGCTCAATCGCGCAGTTCTGTAACCAGGTGCGGCACAGACCATCCAGGGCGTTCTCCCGGTACTCAACCAGTCCCAGTGGATAGCCGTCAACGCCTGTACCCACCCAGACTGTGCTGGCATAGGAATCGGCCGTGTTCACGGCGAAACTTCCTCCGGGGCCAGACAAATTGAGCGAGGGGGGAGTTGCTACCGTTCGGAACCATCCGGCATAAGCTGCGGCTCCAGACGGCGGAGCAGCGGCAATGTTACCTCCCGCGGGCTGTCCGCCGCTGTCGCTCGCGTTCCCCCCGGGCGAAACGACTGCGGGGACGACAACCACAGTTGGAACAGGGCCAGAAACTACAACGGGAGTAGGCATCGGGCCGGGCTGGGTGTTCGTGACGATACCGCCCCCTATTCCCGGAGGCGCAGGTGGCATTTCGATAGCGAATGGCGTGGAGGGCACCGCCCGATCCAGCACCTCCTCCACATTGCCGCGCGGCTGGAAGCCAATCACCCGCAGCAGCAGGCCCGGCGCAGCGGGCGCCAGAAGCAGCGTAGCCAGGCAGCATACGCCGACGACGGGAATGATCCAGACGATCCATCTATATCCTGTCCTGTGTACCCGCGGCTGCGGCATCATTGTCACCCTCCCGGTTCAGGATTCAGTCGTTAAACACCTTGTCAAGCCTGTCGCGTTCGGCTATACTAACCTGTGTAGGGCGACGTCGCCAAGTGGCAAGGCAAGGGTCTGCAAAACCCTTATCGTCGGTTCGATTCCGACCGTCGCCTTTCAGAAGCGACAGAACGCCGGTCCCCTGGACTGGCGTCTTGTTATCTGAAGACAACCGCCTCGGACAGCGGACATAACCAAAAGCCATGATGGCGACAAGTACGGAGTGCAGTACAGCACAGAGAGCGGATGGCTGCTGAGAAATTCGCCTGCCCTCACTCCTGAATAACCCGCCGGAGCTGGCACGGTGAACCTCGGGGGTTTTCGCCCGCCGTCAGTAACCGCGAACCGGGTTGCGCCCCTTACCGCGCCGGAGTCTGTCTCCTGTTCAGGACTCCTAGAGGCCAGCGCTCGCGAGAGCGCCGGCATTCCAAGGTGGCACCGCGAGCGCCCTCCCTCGTCCTTGGCGAAGGAGGGCGCTGCGATCGTCATCCTGGTCCCCTCAGACAGGCCAGGGTCCGGACTCAAACAGGAGGGTCCTCATGCTGCAACGTACATTGACATCAGAACTCGGGTCGCATATCGGCGAGCGCGTCCGCGTGCAAGGCTGGCTGCACGCCCTCCGCAAGATGGGCGAAGTGAATTTCGTGATTATCCGCGACCGCACTGGTATTGCTCAGGCCGTCGCCAGCGTATCAGACCTGGCCCCTCTTAGCGGGCTTCAGAATGAAACTGTCATTGAAATTGAAGGTCTGGTTGTCGAAGCGGAGGCCGCTCCTGGCGGCTACGAGCTGTATCACAACCAGATTCGGGTCCTCACCCCTGTCACCGACCCGCTGCCTTTCTCGTTGAACAAGAATCGTATCCGCGCTAACCAGCCGGCTTTCCTCGATCACGCGGTGGTTGGTCACCGCCATTTGCAAAAACGCGCCATCCTGCGATTGGCCGGGGGTGTCATGGCCGGCTTCCGATCGATACTGGGCGAGCAGGGGTTTGTGGAAATCCAGACGCCTAAGCTGATGGCCTCGGCGACGGAGAGCGGCGCTAACGTCTTTGCCGTCGAATACTTCGGGCAGACCGCCTATCTGGCACAAAGCCCTCAGTTTTACAAGCAAATCATGGTGGGTGTATTTGAGCGTGTATTCGAGGTTGGCCCGGTCTTCCGCGCTGAGAAGCACTCAACGCGCCGTCACATCAACGAATACGTCAGCCTCGATGTAGAATTCGGCTTCATTGACGATCATTTTACCGTCATGGCTATGGTCACTACCGTGATCAGGGGCATCCTGGAACATCTGCGGACTCATTACATGGCTGAACTGGCCTTGCTGGAAGCAGAGCTGCCCACCATCGGGGAGAGCATCCCGCACATCCATATAGTCGATGCTCAGCAGCTTCTGCGGGATCGTTACGGCGCAAACGACGCTGTAGGTGCGCCGGACCTCACTCCGGAACACGAGCGTACGCTGGGCGAATGGGCCAGGGGGCAGCACAATAGCGACTATCTGTTCGTAACTGGCTACCCGATGGTCAAGCGTCCTTTCTACACGCACCCCGATCCGGAACGTCCGGACTATTCCCGCAGCTTCGATCTCCTGTTCCGCGGCACGGAGCTGATCACGGGCGGGCAGCGGCTGCACCGCTACGAGGACTATCTTGCTGCCGCCGCCGCCCGGCGCTATGACCCGGCTCCGTTCGAAACCTATTTCGAGTGCTTCAAATACGGCATGCCTCCCCATGGGGGGTTTGCCATCGGGCTGGAACGTTTCCTGACACAGCTCCTGGGCCTCGACAACATCCGGCTGGCGACGCTCTTCCCCCGCGACATGGCCAGACTGACACCCTAGAGCCGGCATGATTGCCGCTCCCCGGAGCCTATGGTATGCTCTTCCCTCGCGCGCTGCCGCGCGGGGGGGAGCGTTCCCACGTATCAGACGCGCTATCCGGCCTAAACCGGCCCGGGCTTCGCGGGGTAGAGCGCCTGCCCGGGCGCAGGGAAGAAGTGAGAAAAAGACCCCTGTGAGACTGCGCACGCTATGGCTCATAGTTGTGTTCCTGCTGATCGGAACCGGTCTGCGCACGTGGCAGATTGACACCCAGAGCATCTGGTTTGACGAGGGCTTTTCCTGGCACGCTGCGACCCGGCCTGATCTAGTCAGCACCCTCAATGGCGATCCTACCAACCCACCCCTGTACTATCTCCTGCTGCATAGCTGGGTACGCCTGACCGGCGATTCTGAATTCGCGCTGCGGGCGCTCTCCCTTCTGCAGGGCGTGATTCTGATGTCGCTGATGGGTCTGGCAGCCCGCCGCTGGTTTGGTCGTCGTGCTGGCGTTCCAGCGGTCGCATTGGGGGCGTTTGCTCCGCTGCTGTGGTGGGCCTCGCAGGAAGCGCGGATGTACAACACGCTGGCTATCGCAGTGCTGCTGGCCGCTCTGGGACTGGCTGAAATCGCGGCAGGCCACCGAACGCGATGGGCGTGGGCTATTCTCCTGCTGGGCGAGCTGGCTGCCCTTTACAGCCATAATACTGGCGTCGTGGT
>JARKNX010000149.1 GCA_029976025.1 Aggregatilineales bacterium
GTTCGGGTTCCACGGCAGGTCGTAATTGACCATCAGATGCGCCCGCTGCAAATTAATCCCTTCGCCGGCGGCGTCAGTCGCCAGCAGGATCGCGACATCCGAGTTGTTGAGGAACTCATCCTGGACAGCGCGGCGCTCCTCCCGCCTCATCCCGCCGTGGATGGTCACCAGCGCTTCCTCGCGGCCGAGCAGCGTCCGGATGCGGCGGGTCAGATAGGTGAGCGTATCGCGGTGCTCGGTGAAGATCACGAGCTTGCGACGCTGGCCGTCCGCCCCGATCATATGCGGGTTGTCCTGCAAGAGCACGGACAGCTCCGTCCACTTGCGATCCTCGCCGTTATTCCACACGTCGCGGGCCATCTTCTCCAGATATCTGAGGGTATCGACTTCCGCCTGCAGCTCGGCGATCGTCCGGGCAGCGGTGGCGCTGTCGAAGACCTGCTCTTCCAGCGCATGCAGTTCCTCTTCGTCGATATCCTCCAACCCCGCCCAGTCCTCATCGTCGTAGTCCAGCACGTCAGCCGCCCCGATCAGCCCGGCGGTGCGCTGCTGGCGCTGCTCTTCCTGGATACGTTTCTCCAGCCGCTGCCGCCGCCGCTCAATCGAGCGGTAGATCGCCTCCGGCGACGAGGCCAGCCGCCGCTGGAGGATAGTTAGCGCAAAGCCGACCGTGCCCTGGCGCCCGCCGCTTTCCAGCGCCTGGGCGCGGTTGAACTCCTGCCGCACATAGCCGGTCACCGCTTCGTATAACGCATGTTCTTCCGGCGAAAGCGGATAATTAACCGTGTAAGCGCGCCGTTCCGGAAAGAGCGGCCGACCATCAAACCTGACCAGACTCTCCTTGACCATGCGCCGCATCAGGTCAGCAGCGTCAATTTCCTGCACACCTTCCCGGTACTGTCCTTCAAAGCGATCCGGGTCCAGCAACGCCATGAACAACTGAAAATCCGCTTCGTGGCCGTTATGCGGCGTGGCCGTCATCAACAGATAGTGGCGCGTGATGCCGCCCAGCAGACGCCCCAGCCGGTAGCGCTTCGTCTCCTTGCGCTCGTCGCCGAAGTAAGAAGCCGACATCTTGTGCGCTTCGTCGCAAATCACGAGATCCCAGTCAGTCGTCCGAAGGCGGTCCTTCAACTCCTCACTGCGGCTGACCTGGTCGAGCCGGATGATCAGCAGGTCCTTCTCCTGGAAGGGATTGCCTGTGCGCGAAGCGTCAATCATATCCCGCGTGAGGATCTCGAACGGCAACTGAAACTTGAGCCACAGCTCATCCTGCCACTGCGTCGCCAGGCCGCCCGGCACGCAGATCAGGCAGCGGCGCACATCCCCACGAGCATACAGCTCTTTGATCAGCAGCCCGGCCATGATCGTTTTACCTGCGCCCGGATCGTCCGCCAGCAGATAGCGCAGGGGGTGGCGCGGAATCATCTCCTCGTAGACGGCGATGATCTGGTGTGGGAGAGGCTCGATCAGGGACGTGTGAACCGCCAGCAGCGGGTCGAACAGGTACGCCAGGTGGATGCGATAGGCTTCAGAAATCAGGCGGAACAACTCGCCGCTGGCGTCAAAGAGCCAGCGTTTTGTCTCCTGAATTATGCGGAGTCCTGGCTCGCTGTCACGATATAACAACTGGTTATCAGGATGGCCGTTGGGTAAGCGATAGATGATTTCAACGGCGTCCGGGCCGATCATCGTGGCGCTGATGATCGTCACAATCTGGTTCGGGACAATACCTTCGACCTGGAGATCCGGCTTGAGCATTTCGAGTGTTGTCATGGGCTGATCAACTCTGACAGGTAGACAAGACAATCAGGAGGTGGGGCCGCTTCGGGTTGGTGCGCTCTATTTAGCGTATTAAGCTGGCTCATTTTTGCCAGGTGAGGATATCCTGTCGATTGGTATGGCATAGCCACAACGTTAACTGAATAACCATCTCCCCGCAAACTGAGCGGCCGGATCGCCCCCGCCGCATGTCAGGTGCGAATCTCCGCGCTATGCCCAATTTGAGACTTGATACAGGGGCCTGAGGAAGCGAAAAGCCACGATATCGCTGCGTCAAAGCGCGGTTCGTGGCTTGCTCAAGAGTGCATAAAATCGTGCCCCATAAGAGCCTTGAGGACACATCAGTATTGCGGCAGATTCTGGATATCTACGAGGCGACCGGCGCCTATTCTTCATCACTTATCGCCGGGGTATGCTTTTCGTTTACTCATACCCCCATCCTGCCTCCATAAAAGTGCAGGACACGCCCTAGACGATATCCTGCTCAACCACTTCGCGCACTGCGCGCACGTTTGACAGCGGAGAGGTAATCATCGCCACGCAGCCTGTCGCCAGGATGAACCGGCGGCGGCCTGTCTGATCCAGCGCCTGACGAGCCTGGTCGCGCACCTGGGTCGGTGTCCCTGTATGGACCGGATCCCAGTGAGAAAGTCCGCCACACACCGCCCCGGAGAATTTGCTTTTCCCCGTTGCCAGGTCCGGCCCGGCGTCCCGATCGTGCCAGTTGACAGCCTGCACCGGATAATCCAGGAACAGGTCGAACATGGGCCTTTCATCGCCGTGAATGTGCAGCATATTAAACCACCACCGGCTGTTCAAGGCTTCCAGAATGCGCAAATCATACGGGCGCCCAAAGATGCGGTACTCCTCCTCGGTGAGGTGGCTGTAATTCGCCATCTGTACCGCGTAATAGATGCCAGCCACACCGGTCCGCGCCAGCGCATCGAGAAAACGCAGAATGCTGTCGGTGATTGTATTGAGGCCAGTATGTACACGCTCTGGAGCGGTACGGATATGCTCAATCAGAGCTGTCCGCCCGGCCAGGCTCCTGGCCTGAGCCAGCGGGCTGAAGATAGTCTGGATAGCGGGGACTTCGGGACCAAGCCCTTCAACGATCAGCCGCGCTGCCTCCAACTGCCGCGCCAGCGCGCCGCGTTTGGGGTCCAGCACACGGAGATCGGTCCAGTCCAGAGAGCGGTTAATCACCTGCCTGACCTGGTCGCGCGTCCCTTCGATGTTGCCAACCCACGTATCCTGCATACCAAAGTCAGTCAGGCAATAGCTGCTGGAAGGCGATATCTTGACGAAATCCCAGTCGTACCGCCGCTGAAATTCCAGGGTAGAAGCAGCCAGATCAGCAGCGCGCTGATCGTCGCCGGGCCAGTGCCGCCACAGAGCGACCGGGACCCGGTCGGTCGCTTCACCGGCAATTGTCTTTTCCAATCGTTCGCGCTTGGATGTCATGATTTGCGCGCCCGCTCGATAAACTCAATCTGCTGGCGGCTCATACGCATCAGCATCTCAAGGCGGTTCTGCTCATCTTCGGACTCAGCCTGAACACCAGTCAGTAACTCTAATACCTTGTTGAATGTAGCCAGCGCATCCTCATAACGGCCTGCGCCGCGCTGCGCCAGCCCCAACCCGTACAGGGTGTCAATGTCCTCCGGAGATGCATCGGAAAGCTGAACGAACCGTTCGACAGCAGCGGAATCGTGTCCCTCAACATGCAGACGCCAGGCATCCCCAATGGGGCTTGTCTTCTGTACCATGAGAGCCTCCTCTTTACATGCCGGGTGACCGGAATAGGACATGAATAGTGACAGAATTATAGCCTGTTAACAAACGTACTGGCAAAAGCCAGCTTGCAACTATTTAATCGTGATCACCGCCGGCAGGGCCAGTGTCAAGCCCACCGATACACCATAATCCCCGAAAAACGCGACCTGCTCCTCCGGGGGGCAGTTCCCTGTGAGCACATTCTCGCAGCGCCAGAGATCCAGCAAAAGCAGGTAGGTCCCCGGTTGCGCGCCGACAGGTATCGTCAGAAGATGGCGATCGCGCACGTAGCGATTAGTCGGCCAGCGGGAAGTCGGGTAGTCGCCGACATGCCGCTTATACGATTGGACAACGCGCTCGCCAGTTTCCGCATCAGCCAGGGAGATTAACACCTGCAGATTCTCATTCATCGGGCGCACTGCCCGCCAGAACAGAGTCAGATCAACATCCTCACCGGGAGTATAGGTCACCCGCCGGAGATCGTAGCCGAGCATATCGATCCCGGCCCGGGTGAAATACCGAAAGGGCGTCTGATTCTCCGGCGCGGCGCCGCGCAATGATCGCATCCACAGGATACCCGGCTGAGCCGACAGCAGAATCAGCAGGATTATCGCTCCGGCCAGCGCTCCCGTGCTCGCAATCGCCTCTGTCCGCGACAGTAAATGCTCATGGCTCTCCCTTCCGGCAGTGAGGCGCTGGCGCGTTCGCCAGATCATGACGCCGGCCAGCAGGAAGATCGATACGACGGTCGCAGCATCAGCCACCTGCTGCGCCGCAGTCGTCTCAAGGTAGGCGTATACGGTGTGCACGCCAGCGGGGATATCCGCCTGCAGCAAGCCATCCGGCCCTGCCCGCGCTTCCGCCGGAGTATTATCCACCCTGATCTGCCACCCCTCAAACTGGCTGATATAAAACGGCAGCACGAACGGTGTGTCCGCGCGGACCAGAACCTGTTCGGAAGCAGGCTGGTGCTGCACAGCCTCCACCTGGCCCGATACCAGAGCCTCCCGATTCACCTTATCCACCGTTCGGGTGTAGTAAGATTCAATGAGCGCCCGTGACGGTTGAGGGAGGATATCCGCCGGGAAGGGAATCGGCTGTCCAGGGGGGACAGTCCCCAGCGCGTAGCCTTCCAGCTCAAGCTGCAGGCGAGCTATGACATCAGTAGAGCCGAAGTCAGCCGGCCATTCAGGAGCATGTAACAGAGGCAAAGCGCCTAGAAATGGGATTGCGAGCAGGAGGGCCAGAGCCGCCAGCCGGGTTCTGGCGCGGGTTAGCCTTTCCAGCCAGATCGCGACTCGCGCCGCCATCACCGCGAGCGGGAAGAGCAGCAGGCCGATCACAACCTGTGGGAGCAATGCATTCAGAGCGCCGGCCAGAAATACAGCGAAGAGCCAGATCGAAACCAGCGCGAAGAACAGCCATGCCCGATCGCTGGCCTCCAGAAAGAGTTTCTGACCCTGGCGGTGGCGAAGGCGCCCGATCACACCCGGCACAGCAGCCAGCGCATACAGCCACAACGCCAGCCCCAGATTGCGACGAACGAACGGATTGAAAGCCCCAAAATCAACCGGGGTCGAAGCGGAGAGCAGTTCCCCCATTGTCAGAGGAGGAGCGGGCATTGCCGCTCCGAAGACCCGCCAGGTCGGAAGATCGCGCTCCAGCACAGCCGGCATCCAGTAAGCGGCTGCGAGTCCGATCCCCAGCAGCAGGCATCCCCACGCGAACAATGTATACGGCTGGCGATCGGTGAGCCAGAGCCAGATCATCCAGAGGATCACCAGCGCCATCAGCCAGGGTGACACCCGCTCATCAGCCATAAGCAGGCCGGCCGTTACTGCTGCCAGCAACCCCGCATCAACAGCCCTGCCCCGCCCCAGCGCCCGATCGAGCGCCCAAAATTCAATGGGCAGGAGCTGAAGCGCCAGGAGCAGCGGCAGATCGCCAGAGATGAAGGGGAGCAGAAAGACAATCTGAGGACTCAGCGTATAGAGACTGACGGCAACCAGGCCGGACACAGGTCCCCAGCGATGGCGGATAAACAGGAACAGACCGGCCGAGCCTAGCAGGGAGCTGGCAATCAGCACGAAACGTATCCCATCTACAACGCTGCCCTCAGTGGCGATGCGAAACAACAGAGCCAGGAACAGGCTGCCCGGCGAAGCATAGTTGAAGAGGGGAAGTCCGTAGCCATACAGCAGATCGGGCGCCCAGCGCGGATAAAGGACGCCCTGCCCCATAACATCGGCCATCTCCGCCGCCCGATAGGCATAAAGCTCCAGCGCAGTTCCACGGGGCAACCCGCCGCGGATGATGAACGGCCAGATTGCGAGCAGGGCAATCGCCAGAGCCAGGATAATCCCCCAGTCAATCCGGCGGTGCGCCTGGCGCATCCACAGCGGCAGATCATCATTCGTCAGGGCGGGAACAGGCGTGGAGCTTCCGGGCACAGTCACAGTTGAGCAATCCTGTTATATCAGGTGCATATGCGTCTAACCTGCACTGCCATTATAACTGCAAAGGGCAGCCCGAAGGCCGCCCTTGCTACTGGTGCCGCAGGCAGTGCCGCCCGATTCAGGAAGCCACCAGTTCCGGGATTTGCTCCGGCGTGTCGGCTACCCGGACTCCCACGCTCTGGAACAGCGCAATCTTTTCGGCCGCTGTGCCTACACCACCTTCGACGATCGCGCCGGCATGTCCCATAGTGCGCCCTTCCGGAGCGCGTCGCCCGGCGATAAAAGCGACAACTGGCTTGGTCATATGCTGGCCGATGAATTCAGCAGCCTTCTGCTCATCTGTGCCGCCAATCTCACCGATCAGGACAACCTTTTCCGTGTCGGGGTCATCCTCAAACATCTGGAGCACATCCAGAAAGCTGGTTCCGTTGATAGGATCGCCACCGATACCAACACAGGTACTCTGGCCGATACCCCGCTGCGTGAGCGCATTGATGGCCTCGTAGGTCAGGGTTCCGCTGCGCGACACGACGCCAACAGAGCCAGGCATGGCGATATGTCCCGGCATAATGCCCACCTTGCTCTGGCCGGGCGTGAGCAAGCCGGGACAATTCGGCCCTACCAGCCGGGACTGCGACTGGTCAAGAGCGCGCCGCACCCGCATCATATCGCGCACCGGGATGCCTTCGGTTATAGCGACGATTAATGGGAGTTCAGCGTCAATCGCTTCCAGAATTGCATCGGCGGCGAAGGGAGCGGGCACGTAGATCACGGAGACGTTGGCGCCCGTCGCCTCTGCAGCGCAGCGCACCGTATCAAAAACCGGCTTGCCCTCCACCCACTGGCCGCCCTTGCCGGGGGTTATCCCCCCCACGACGTTAGTGCCATAAGCGATCATCTGCCGGGTGTGAAACAGACCCTGCTGACCGGTTATCCCCTGGACCAGCAGGCGGGTGTTGAGGTTAATGAGAATCGCCATGTTACCCTCCTTTCACAGCGGCAACAGCCTTACGCGCCGCTTCCGACAACGTAGTCGCTGTAATGATATTGGGAATATGGGCCTCCTCCAGCAGGCGCCGCCCCTCTTCCTCATTGGTTCCAACCAGACGCACGATCTTCGGCAGATCGGATTCGAATTCCGAAAAGGCCTGGATAACTCCCCGGGCGACTTCATCGGCGCGGGTGATTCCGCCGAAGATATTCAGCAGGATGGCTTTGACATCGGGATCAGTCAGGATAATTCGCAGCGCCGCGGCAACCGTCTCTGCATCAGCCCCGCCGCCAATATCGAGGAAATTCGCCGGGCCGATCCCGTCCGCCTCGCCATACAGGCTGGTCATATCCATCGTCGCCATAGCCAGCCCTGCGCCGTTGACCAGACAGCCAATCTGTCCATCCAACCGGACATAGCTCAGGTTAGCCGCGCGGGCGCGCGTCTCCGCTTCTGGCTCGGCAGACGTGTCGCGCAAGGCCGCCAGATCGGGGTGACGAAACAGGCTGTTGTCGTCGATGGACATTTTCGCGTCCAGGGCAAGGAGATCGCCTTCTTCAGTGATGGCCAGGGGGTTTATCTCACACAGCGTGGCGTCGCTGGCGATGAAGCAATCATAGAGGGCCTGGGCCAGTCGGCGAAACTGCTTCCAGAGGGGATAGGGCAGCTCAATCCCGGAAGCCAGCGCGTTTATCTGAAAATCGCAAAGGCCAAGCAGCGGATCAACATGTTCGCGGATAATAGCCTCTGGCTTACGGCGATTGACCTCCTCGATATCCATCCCGCCCTCTGCGCTACATATAATCACCGGCTTGCGGGCGGCACGATCGTTCGTAATTCCCAGGTAAATCTCCTGTTTGATTGCCGAGGCTGGATCCACCAGCACCTGGCGTACGATATGGCCCTTGATATTCATACCCAGGATAGCCTGGGCATGCGCCTCGGCTTCCGCCGGAGTCCAGGCCAGTTTGACCCCTCCGGCCTTGCCGCGCCCGCCGGTCAGGACCTGCGCTTTAACCACCACTGTCCCGCCCAGATTCTCAGCGATGCGCCGGGCTTCCTGCGGCGTCCCTGCGACCTGACCATGTGGAACCGGTATCCCGAACGCCTCTAATCTGCTCTTGGCTTGATATTCGTGTAAATTCACAGGCTCCCTCTCCCGGGTTACGGATATCCCAATCCGGATAATGAATCGCGCCGTCTCCGTAACCCCGCAGGCATCACAACCGGCGGCTCAATTCATGCAAAAAACGGTTGTCCTGGCCCGGAACTCATTGTACAGAGACTCCGGATAAAGTGAAATGTCTCACCAATCATTGCGCCAGAATATGCTATAAATAACTTTATCGCCTGCATCTTTCTGGCATCCGCCGCACATCACATGACCATCGTTTACCTGACACTGGCCTGGATCGCGGGGATTCTCCTGGGCCAACAACTGACCAGTATCTCACTCCCCTTCCTGTGGGCAATCACGCTGGGCGGGCTGATCGGGGCATTCCTGCTGCGCCGAGATGTCGCTCCCCGGCTTCTCTTGCTCTGTCTGGCGCTGGGCAGCCTGGGCATACTGCGCATGGCGGCGGTCAGCGCACCTGCTGGCCCGGACAACCTGATCTATTATAACGGCGGCGGCTGGCAAAGGGTGGAAGGAATTATCAGCGCCGCTCCCGATGTGCGGGATGGGCACGTCAACTTGCGAGTTGATGTGACGCAAATTCACCTGCCGGGCGGGAAGCATCCTGTCACGGGATCCGCGCTGGTCCAGGCGCCCCGTTACGGCGACTATAACTACGGCGACCGCATCGTATCCGGGGGCGAGCTGCTCACACCGCCTGAGTTCGACACATTCTCATATCGGGATTATCTCGCCCGCCAGGGCATCTATACGCTGGTCCCGAACGCAACAGTGACGGTCCTGGAACATGGGCAGGGGAATCCGTTCATGGCCGCTGTGCTGGCAGCCCGCGATCTGGCCCAGACACGAATCGCCGACGCCTTGCCGGAGCCGCAGGCTTCGCTGCTCATCGGAATGCTGGTCGGCGTCGAAACTGGCCTCTCCCCGGAAGTTCGGGAAGCCTTCAATGCCACCGGCAGCTCGCACGTGATCGCCATCTCCGGCTTCAACATGACCCTGATCGCCGGGCTGGTAGCCGGCTCGCTGGGCGTCCTCTGGCCGGCGCGCCGCCGGCTGACCGTCGTCCTGAGCGCCGCTATCATCCTGATCTATACGATCTTTGTCGGGGCTGATCCATCCGTCGTCCGCGCCGCTATTATGAGCATCCTCCTGATCAGCGCCCCGCTCTTTCACCGCCGAACCTATGTCCCGGCCTCGCTGGCGTTCACCGCCCTGGCCATGAGCATCCTGAATCCATTCGTCCTGTGGGATGTGGGGTTCCAACTGAGTTTCGCCGCGGTGATGGGCATGGCTCTACTGGTTCATCCACTGGAAAACGGCTTCCGCCGCGCTCTGACGCCTCTATTTGCCACGGCCACCGTAGAGAAAAGTTTACGGCTGCTCAGCGAGGTTCTGATCGTCACGCTGGCCGCCCAGGCCCTCACCCTGCCCCTGATCGCCCATTACTTCGGACGTCTCTCCCTCACGTCATTCCTGGTGGGATTCTTGATTCTGCCCGTCCAAACGCCGCTGCTGCTGTTGGGCGGGTCAGCGACGCTGATCGCCATGCTGGCGCCGGCTCTGGCGCAGCCGTTCTACCTGGCTTCGTGGCTGCTTCTGAGCTGGACCATCGCCGTAGTGCGCGAGTTTGCCACCATACCTGGCGGCAATCTGCCGGTTGCTGTGGATAAAAATATCCTGATCGTATTTTATCTGGGCGCGCTGGCGATTATGATCCTTCAGGCTACGCGCCCGGGCTGGCACAGGGAGCTGTTCACGTGGCTCAAGGGGCGCCGCCTGATCCTGGCCCTGGCCGGCGCCGGGGCGGTGACTGCGGCCATTCTCTGGATCGGCGCGTCCGCGATGCCTGATGGCCGGCTCAACGTCATCTTCCTCGATTCGGGGGATAGCAACGCTGTTTTAATCCGGACACCGGACGGCGCACATATCCTGATTGATGGCGGCGAATATCCAACACGCCTGCTGACTGCCCTGGGCGACCATCTGCCGTTCTGGAATCGGACGCTCGATCTCCTCATCCTGACGCAGCCCAGGAATGCCCAGATTGCCGCCATACCCGCTGTGCTGGATCGTTACACCATCAGCCAGGTGCTGACCAACGGCCAACGGTCTGATACAGGAGTCTTCACCGCTCTGCAGGAAGATCTGACCGCGCACAATATCCCCGTCCTTGCGGTTTATGCCGGATATCATCTGGATACCAGCGACGGCGTCCGCCTGGAATTTTTGCATCCGCCGTCGCCCCCTGCGGAAGACAGCGCGCCGGACGATGCCGGGCTGGTTATGCGGCTCCGCTACGGGGA
>JARKNX010000163.1 GCA_029976025.1 Aggregatilineales bacterium
CCATCCCGGCTTTTGACCAGCGCCCAGAGGGTCAGCACTTCGAGCAGGTAAACCACGATCCCCGGCTGGCCGAGCATGATCCCGCGCGCGGCGGGATAGAAGAACAGGGCGAAAAGCACCAGCCCGCCCAGCCAGACCGGCCCCGGCCGCCAGCCGTAGGCATCCAGCAGCAGGATCAGGGCCCCGATCAGGCAGCCCATCAGCAGGGTGAGCCAGATCGCCTCCGCCCAGGCATACTCCAGCGGGGCCAGCGGAGCCAGCAGAAAGACGGTATACAGCGGGTAGGCGAAGTAGCCGGGGTCTTCGTCTTCATGCACCGGACGGCCGTAGATGCCAATCTGGATCGCCAGACTGGCTTCCTCGCCGTAGGGATCGAGGCCGTCCACCCAGAAAGACTTCACCCCCGACCAGCGCGAGTAGAAGTCGTTCGCGCCGGGATAGGGATGGCTCTTGAACGAGTAGACGCCGATCACCGCCGCCCCGAAAACGATCAGGAGCAGCCCGGCCAGCAGCCAGCGATCCCGGCTACGCATGGGCGACCTCCGCCGCCGGCACGGGCCGGCGCAGCTTCAGGAACAGGGCGGCCACCAGTCCAACCAGGATCGCCGTCCGGGCCAGCACCAGGATCGTGAACGGCAGCACCAGCGAGCCGGTGATCACGCCGCCGCTGTCGCCGGTGCGGATGAAAAGCAGCGGGTACTCCGTGAAGGCGATCAGGCTCAGCAGCAGCAGCACGATCACCCCGTTCTTGTTCGGGAAGTTGAGCAGGGTCAGCGGCACAATCAGCACCAGCCACTGCGGACTCCAGCCCTGCGACCACACGAAGAAGACCAGCAGCGTCAGGGCGACGAAGGCCACGACTCCCTGGGCATCGCGCCGCCGCGTCTGAGCGAAGGCAACCAGCCCAAACGCCCCGAACACGATCAGGCGCAGCCAGGCCGGGATCACCGCCGGATTTCCGAGCGATTGGCTGGCCGTGGCCGGGTCGAAGCGCGATTCCAGCGTTCCGAAAATCCCGGTGGTCAGGTTGCCGTCGATCAGCGCCCAGACCGTGCCGTACGACGAC
>JARKNX010000170.1 GCA_029976025.1 Aggregatilineales bacterium
CTCGTCGGCGCGGGCGGCGGCCTGGGTGGGGCTGGCGTAGGGCGAAAGCCCCCCCTTCATCAGGACAGCCGTTCCCCCCAGCGCAGCATTCCACTTGATAAAGCTGCGCCGGCTGAGAACAGTGTCGGTGATGGCCTTTGACAGAAAACTCTTGTCCTTCATACGGATTCCTCCTGAGGTCACTGCGGACAAGCCGAGAGGAAACGACAATCGATATGCAGCGTAGACGGCTGCCCCTATCTGTCCATCATAGAATTATCCCCCGGATGGTGCATCACCCGGTTGTACATGCTTTCATAGCTGAAAGGGTTATTTTTGACTGAAAACAAGGTTATTGCGCGGGGAGTGAGCGCTGCGGGAAAAAAAGAGACGCGAGGTCTGCCGCGTATTGCGAGGCGGGCCGCCCAGCCCCTCGCGATTGCCGGGCCGCCGCGCGAAACCGGCGCTGATTTCTCCTCGCAGAGCGACGAATCCTCTCTGGATTCGTAGAAGAAGGTCCAGAGAACACTGAAGCCGTGAAAGCGAAACACGGAGAAAGGTAAGACCCATGAGCGCGAGACGAACCGGGTTCGCGCGGCTGGGGTTGGCTTTGCTGGTTCTGTTCGGGCTGCTGTCCGCGGGAGTGCTGACTTCATCTGCGTATCATGCGCTTGCCACCAGGCGAGACCTCAATAAGTTTCCCCCGCCGGGCCAGATGATTGATGCCGGCGGCTATCGCCTGCATATCTACTGCGTGGGCGAGGGCGAGCCAACTGTTGTGCTCGAAGCCGGGATGAGCGGCTGGTCGGTGGACTGGGCGCTTGTGCAGCCCGAAGTCGCCAGGGAAACCCGTGTCTGCGCGTATGACCGCGCCGGATACGGCTGGAGCGATGAAGGGCCTGAGCCGCAGGATAGCCAGCAGGTCACCGCTGCGCTGCACGCGCTGCTGTCCGGGGCCGGAATTGACGGCGAAATCATCCTGGTCGGGCACTCGCTCGGCGGTCTTTTCGTTCAGCATTATGCGCGGCTCTATCCGCAGCAGGTTGCGGGCGTTGTGCTGGTCGATTCTGTCCATCCGCGACAGTCCGAGCTGATGCCGGAACACGTGCGTGAGAAGTACGAGGGGAACCTGAAGACGCTGACCTCTCTGACGCGCGTCATCGCGCCGACCGGGCTGCTGCGCCTGGCGGGGCTGCCGGCCACGTCGATCGTGGACAAACTGCCGGCGGGGTCCAGGGACGCCGCCAGAGCGCTGGGGTATCAGTCGAAGGCGTATCGCGCAATGGACGCGGAAATGGCGTCCTTCCAACAGAGCCAGGCTCAGGTCCGGCAGGCGGGGCAGCTTCCCGGCCATATCCCTCTGGCAGTGATCAGCGCCAGAGGGGTCGAGGGGTATCCGCCAGGGTTCTCCGATGGCGCGATTAAAACCTCGTGGGACGAGATGCAGGCCGATCTGAGCCTGTCGGCGTCCATCCCCCAGGTGATCGCGGCCAACAGCGGCCACTACATTCACCTCGACGAGCCGGAGCTGGTCACACGCGCGATCCTGGACATCGTGGAAATGGCCCGCCAGGACCCGGCGCCGTAACCCTGTTTGTGTAGTTGCGGGGCAGGGGGAAACCCGTCCGGCAAAAAAAGCGGTACCGGGCTTTCCGGT
>JARKNX010000172.1 GCA_029976025.1 Aggregatilineales bacterium
CTGAATGCGATGGTAGTAGGGAGCGCGCTCCTCAATTGCGCAGCTTGGGACGGTGCGAGCAGTCTCAAGGAGTTCGTCGATCTCCAGATTGACCACCGACGTCCGGTTGTTGTAGACCCCCGGCTCGTCAAACTTGCTATACAGGAACATGGTGGCCAGGGTATCGGGATCGGGCGGGAACCCGCCGAAGGACAGCACAACTGCATCAAATTTCTGCGGATCCATGTAGTTGACACTGAGGGTGTTGTACTCCACCTGGTTAACCGTCACCTGGAAACCGAGTTGACCGAGCTGATCCTGGGCCACTAGCGCAACTGTCTCGTACTCAGAGTAGATTGGCGCAAAGGTAATCTCGAAGGCCAGCGGAGTGCCTTCCTCAGCGTACAGGCAGCCGTGGCATTCGCGGACACCATCGCCGTCCTGATCCGTCCAGCCGGCTTCCTCCAGCAGTGCGGCCGCGCCTTCAGGATCATAGGGCACAGGCGCCAGGTTCGGATTGTTAGCCCAGGCAGTCATCAGAGGATGGAACATCCAGATCATGCGCTCACCGGCACCTTCTTCACGGATTGAGTACAGGATCGCATCCTTGTCGTAGCCCATCACGATTGCCCGGCGCACCCGCACGTCACCCAGAATAGGATGAGGCGGCTGGTCAACCAGGTTGCCGTCTTCATCGTATGCGGCCATAGGATTGGCCGGATCGGCGGAGTTCAGCATCAGGGAGGTAGCGAACTGGTTCGGCACTGCATAGTAGGTGAACTGTTCAGGGTTGGCCAGCTGGTCAAACTGAGCCGCGGTCATGCGGAGGAAGTCCAGCTCGCCCGCTTCCAGCATCAGGTTCGTGACCGCAGGATCGCCCTCAAAGCGCATGATCACGTTCTTGATCTGAGGCTCTCCACCGCGATAGTAGGGGTTCGCTGCGAAGCGCACAAATTCGTCGGCGTTGTATTCCACAACGTAATACGGCCCGCTGCTGACACCGCCGGCTACGTTATTCGGGTGATCATTCACACCGGCCGGGTCTGGCCCGTAAATATGGGCGGGAATAGGCACGAACCAGAATAGCTTGTTGATGAAATTGCAGTTCGGTCCATCCAGCGTGACCGTGAATACCTTGTCATTGACAATTTCCAGGTTGTTATACAGCTCTGGCGGCAGGTATCCGAAATACCACGACTGCACCTCAGGGGAGGAGGAAGCATCCAGGGTGTACTGGATATCGGCGGTGGTGATGGGTGTGCCGTCACTCCAGTAAGCATCGTCCCGGATCGTGAAGGTGTACACCAGCCCATCATCGGAGAGTTCCCAGCTTGTCAGGCCAAGTCCGGGAGTCGGGAGGCCGGTATCTCCATCGACGCGGTACAGCGCATCCCAGGAGAGGCGCTGAATCAGGCTGTTGGCGGAGAAGAGCGGGTTGAAATTGCCTGTATCCAAAAAGGTAACCAGGTTGATGGTATCCGAGCCGCCCTGAGCAAAGGCTGTAGTTGGCACGACTATGAGGCTTAAAGCCAATAGAAACAAGAGGGTGTTACGTTTCATGACGCTCTCCTTATTGTGTATGCTTGCTTCAGGCTCAGTTGGTTAAAGCGCAAAAAGCACTATCAAAACGCTCGATTTTATCTGTAAAATATGCGACCAGACACCGCTTCCGATAGTGCCAGATGGTATCGTCATGTGGCTATTCGGTATTTGTCTGGGCGGAATAACAACTTGAGCACTGCTGGCAGCAATGGCCGCTCTGAAATGATGCGCGGTATCCCACAATCCACCAGCGCACAATCAAAGTTCAGGCCCACGAGCATGTCCGCCGTCTGGCGGATATCGTGAAGCTGCCCGGCAGGAAGGCCCGCCGCAAATGGTGGAGCTTGCCCGCCAGCGAAGACTTTACCCCAGAACTATTTTCTTCTGCAACATCTTCGTCAGGTGGCAGCGCATTGCTAGCGGCTGGAATGAGCGTTGAAGCGGCCGCTGCCCCGCCGGGTCCGCTGGGGTTTCGCTACAGAACAGCCCCCTCAGATTATGTAGGCGCTCGCTATAAGGAGCGCCGTGATTCTGACCGGGAGCGGATTGCCTCTGTGCCGGCCTGGCGAAAAAGATAAGATTGCCGGCGAGATTCTCATGAGAAAAAGAATTTTGGCCCAAAAGTGGATAACATAGCTGCAGCAGTATGACGCTGGCAGCCCGTCCATGCCGGGAGGCAGCGCCGCCCCGCTTATCCTGTCCCTACCCCAAAGGAGCATTTGTGATGCCGTTTACCTACCCCCAGGCTCGTAAAGTTGATGTTGTGGATGATTACTTCGGCACGCCGGTCCCCGATCCTTACCGCTGGATGGAAGACCCGGAAGCCCCCGGCCTGCGTGAATATATTGACGCGCAGAATGCGCTGACCCGGGCTTATCTGGACAATATCCCGGCCCGTGCGCGTATCCGGGCGCGCCTGGCTGAGCTGTACGCCTACCCCCAGATTTCTGAATACGGCGAAGCCTCTCGTGCTGGCGAGTACTATTTTTACGCCATGAACAACGGCCAGGATCAGGCGGTGCTGTACCGGCGCAAAGGGCCGGAGGGCGAGCCGGAAATCGTGCTGGACCCCAATACGTTCAGCCCGGACGGCTCGGTTATCCTGATGCAGACCCGGCCCAACCGGGATGGCACGCTGCTGGCCTATAGTGTGTCGCGGGGCGGCTCCGACTGGCAGGAGTTTTACGTGCGGGACCTGCAGACCGGCCAGGATTACCCCGACCATCTCAAGTGGTGCAAGTTCACCGCCGTAGTCTGGAGGGCGGATAGCAGCGGCTTCTACTACAGCCGTTTCCCCGAGCCGGCGCCCGGCCAGGAAATGCTGGCTGAAAACCTCAACAGCAGCATCTACTTCCACCGGATCGGGACCTCGCAAGCCGACGACAGCCTGATCTTTGAGGACCCCGCCGTCCCGCATTATTTCTACTGGCCAGAAGGCACGGATGACGGCCGTTATCTGGTGCTGAATGTCCGGCGCAGCGCCGTTGGCGAAACTGGCTACTACACCTGGCGCATCGATAGCGACGAAGGGTTTGTGCGCCTGCTGAACGATTTTGATGCTCAGTACGAGTTCGTGGGCAACCGGGGGGAGACCTTCTACTTCCTCACCAAGCTGAACGCGCCGCGCAAGCGCCTGATCGCGGTTGACATCGCCCATCCCGCCCGCGAACATTGGCGCGAGATCCTGCCAGAGGGGCCGGACACGCTGGAAGCGGCGCGCATCGCCGGCGACCGGCTGGTCGTCTTCACCATGCATAACGCCCATACGCAAGTGAAAGTGTACTCGCTGGAGGGCGAATTCCTGCGGGATGTCCCGCTGCCAACGATGGGCACCGTGCCGACGTACTACCTCAGGGCCAGCGCCGAGCACCCCGATTTCCTGTTCATGTTCACGTCTTTTCTGTACCCGACAACCATCTTCCGTTATGACACGGCCAGCGCCAGCCTGGAAGTATTCCAGCCCTCCGGCGTGCCGGTAGACCCGGAGCAGTTTGAGACGCGCCAGGTTTTCTACCCCTCTACCGGCGGCGTTCAGGTTTCGATGTTCATCACTCACCGCAAAGGGCTGCGCCTGGACGGCCAGAATCCGACCCTGATCTACGCTTACGGCGGATTTGATGCGCCGACGCTGCCCGCTTTCGAGGTGCCGTACACCCTGTGGCTGGAAAGCGGCGGCGTCTACGCTGTAGCCAACCTGCGCGGCGGCGGCGAGTACGGCGAGGACTGGCACAAAGACGGCATGCTGGCCAACAAGCAGCACGTCTTCGATGACATGATTAATGCCGCCGAATGGCTGATCGGCCAGGGCTACACCTCCCCGGGCAAGCTGGCTATTCGCGGCATGAGCAATGGCGGCCTGCTGGTAGGGGCCTGCATGACCCAGCGCCCGGATCTGTTCGGGGCGGTGCTGTGCGGCGTGCCGGTGACCGATATGCTGCGCTACCAGAAGTTCACCTCCGGCCGTCTGTGGGTGAGCGAATTCGGCAGCGCGGAAAACAGCCGCGAAGAATTCGAGGTGCTGCACGCTTACTCACCGCTGCACAATGTCCGGCCGGGCGTCAGCTACTCGCCGATCCTGATCTGGACCAGCGATGGGGATGACCGCGTGGTGCCGATGCATTCGCTCAAATTCGCGGCGACGCTGCAGGCGGCGGACAGCGGCCAGAACCCGCTGCTGCTGCGCTTCGGCACTAAGGTCGGGCACGGCACGCTGACGGTCAACCGCATTATCGAGGAAGAGAGCGACTTCTTCGCCTTCCTGGCGGGGACGGTGGGCTGGCCGGCCGGGGGCTAGCAATCGCAGGCGGGGCGGGGGGGGCGGGTTCAGGCTTTCCGCCCTTCGCCAGCCGCGTCGCCGCGTTACCTTTCCCCGGCGATGCTGCAGGCCTTCCGCCCGGACTCACACCGGCGCCGGGCCTGATCCATAGTGAAGCCTCCTTCCGGATCGCGCCGATTGCTCCCTGGCGGATAGCCGGGGAGGCTTCATTCCTCCCTTTCAACAAACTTTCTGGCGGCCTGTTTGTGATCTTTATGGGCAATCCTATTGACTGCCGCTCTCACATGCCTTATTATATATGAGAATGAATTCCAACAGGTGATAATCCGCCATAATCGCTGAAGCCGCTGCTGTTCTTCACACGGGAGTTCCCATGGAAGCAATCAGCAAGAAGGTCCAGCCCGTCCCTGCCATCGCGAAAGCCCTGGATATTCTGGAATACATCGCCAACCGCAGCGATTTCGTGACGATCAAGGAGATCGCCGCGGAACTCGGCATCCCGCAGGCGACGGCGTACCGCACGGTCAATTACCTCCTGAGCCGGAATTATCTGCAGCAGAATATTGACGGCGAATTCTTCCTGGGGCCACAACTGCAGCAGTTATCCGATGTCATTTCCAGACAGTTCGATATCATCGCCATCGTCAAGCCTTTTATGCGGCAGCTTGCCTCGCGCTGCGGCCACACCGTGCAGCTCGGCGTTCTGCAGGAATTTCAGGTTGTCTACATTGAGCAGGTGCTCCCCGCACGACCGGTGAACATCATTGCCGCGCTACGCACCGGTATACCGGTCAATGTCAGCGCCTCCGGCAAGGTTCTGGTTGCCAGTCTGGCGCCCGAAGAGCAGGCGTATTTTCTGGAAAACGCGGTGTTGGAGCCGCGCACTCACCGCAGCATCACCGATCGCGAAGAGTTCCTGGCGGAACTCAGAAAAGTCAGGCAGCAGGGCTACGCCGTGGACTACGAAGAATATGCGCGGGGGATCGGCTGCCTGGCGGTGCCCATCCGGAACGCGCGCGGGCAGATCGTCGCCGCTGTGGGAATCACCGGCCATTCGCTGGATTTCAAAGACGAAGCGCTGGAAAAGAATATCCGCCTGGTGTTGGACGCGGGGCGCGATATTTCGGCTAGTCTTGGCGCTTAGAGAAAAAGAGATTGTCAACCCTGGACAATCTCTGATTTGAAAGGAGGGATGTTCAGGAATTCGCTTTGTTCTATCTGGTCGTCTCATTTAAGGAGAGGAACTAACCATGTCTAGGAGTAAATTCGGCCTATTTCTTGTCGTCAGCCTGCTGCTGATGACGCTGGCTCCGGCCAGCCTCCATGCGCAGTCCAATGAGCGGTTGGTCATCGGCGCGACGGTGCCGACGCTGGATGCGCAGTTCTGGAACAACTACGTGACGTTCATGCAGGAAGGTGCAGATGCACTTGGCATGGACCTGATTGTGCTGAACGCGGACAACAACGCCGACCAGATGGCGCGCTCGATTGAGGACCTGGTAGCTCGCGGGGTGGATGGGATCATCCACGTGCCGTACTGGGCGACAGGGATGAAGGCGCTCAATGACACGGCGATGGCGGGCATTCCGATCATCATGACGGACGTCTATCTGGAGAACGTGGCGCCGCAGGACCCGAACTATCCGAACTACATTGCGTTTGTGGGGCCCAGCGACGAAGCGGCGGGGTACGCGATGGCGATTGCCCTGTTCGACGCGATGGAGCTTAACGAAGCGGGTGAGAAGGTCATCGGGGTCGTGGATGGCACGCCGGGCACGTCGGTGGCGATTGACCGTCATGCGGGGCTGGATCGTGCGCTGAGCGAGCATCCTGAGGTGCGGGTTGCGGGCATAGTCAACGGCAACTTTGTGCGCGACGAG
>JARKNX010000173.1 GCA_029976025.1 Aggregatilineales bacterium
GTCGTCGCCGGGGACGTGGTGACCAGTTACCGCCGGATCAGCGCCGCGCTGCTGGCCGGACTGGAGGCGCTGGGCCTGGCCGCCCAGGCCGACAAACGGACCGAGCGCGTCGCCGAAGCCAGCAAAGGCCCGGTGTGCTTCGAGGTGCCCTCCGATTACGAGATCACGGCCAACGGCGGCAAGCTGATCGGCAGCGCCCAGGTGCGCAAGTTCGGCGGGGTGCTCCAGCACGGCAGCCTGCCCCTCCACGGCGACATCGCCCGCATCTGCGACGGCCTGGTCTTCCCGGACGAGGCCGCCCGCCAGACCGCGCGGGCGCGGGTGAGCCAGCGCGCCACGACCCTGGAGCGCGTGCTGGGGCGGGTCGTGACCTTCGAGGACGCGGCCCAGGCGGTGCGGGACGCCTTCGCGCGCACCTTCGGCGTGGCCATCCGCCCGGCGGAAGACCCCACCCCCGCCGAGCTGGATCGCGCCGCCGCCCTGGTGGCCGAGCAGTACGGCGCGGACGCCTGGACGTTCCGGTTGTAGGAGGGAAACAGGCCCCCATGCCGAACCGGACCCGGATCGTGCTTTCCCTGGCGCTGCTCCTCGCCGCCGCGCTGCTCGCCCTCCCCGCCGCGCCCGCCCGGTCGCAGGGGTCGTCGGCGACGCCCACGCCCGCGCCGGATTCGGAGCCGCGCATCCTCTATTCGGCGGGATTTGACGGCAGGATCGCCTATTTCACGATGAATGCGGATGGCTCAGATAAGCAGCCGGTCGCCGAGGCCTTCTTTGCCAACCCACGGTGGATCGCTTCTATTGGGGCTTCGATTTCTCCAGATGGCCATACCTTAGCTTTTGGTGGGGTGGACCTGGGTGGCGATTACCGGGTTGGGGATTTGCTGACGGATACAACAATCCATCTGATGGATTTGAGCACCCATACGGTCACCCGACTGGTCACGCAAGGGTTCGGCAATAGTCACCCCGTATGGTCTCCCGACGGAACTACCATCGCATATACGGCAGGCGGGGAAAACCGGCTTCTGCACGCTGTCGACGTGACCACCGGCGAAACACACCCGATGGTGGATGGGCGTATACTCAGGAATCTGGTAGGAATGCCAGGATATGTGTATGGCTTTGACTGGTCGCCGGATGGTAGCCAGCTTGCGGCTGGTGCAACTTTGTTCGATTTCTCCGAAAGAGGGTACGACACCGTCTTCGTGATGAACGCGGATGGTTCGGGTGTTTACCAAGCCATTCCTGACAACACGTCTCCGTTGTATCCTGCCTGGGGCCCTGAAGGTAACGTGTTGTACTACAATTGCTTGTCTTCCGAAACTCTCAATGAGATCTGTCGTATTGATTTGACCACCTCTGAGATCACCCAGGTCACCCATCTGAGCGATACCCTGGGTGATCTCATGATCTGGCATCTGGATGTATCAAGTGACAATCAGATTGTCTTCATGCTTCAATTATCGGATGTATTTTTGTTACCGGAATTAGAGTCCGATATATACCGCTACAATATCAAAACGGGTGATTTGACTAACCTAACTGCGGATATAGATAATGACGTGTGGGCCCCCCGGTGGGTGGATAGTCCGCCCGCCGCGTCCTGAGCCCGCCAATCGAGGTAGCGTCGGCATTGCAATTCCGACGCCACACCCAGTGCCATCAAAGGGCCTGGGCAATCGAGATTGCGCAATCGTAATTGCTGCAATCCGGATTGTCCAGGCCCCTTTGCGATCCCACCTACTCGGCCAGCAGGCTATCCTCGAAGAATGTCACCACCCGGTCGGCGTACTCGTCGGGGTGGCGGGCGAGACCCTGGATGTGCCCGGCGTCCGGGATGATCCACGCTTCGGCCCGCTCCCCGGCGGCGTCCGCGTACAGGGCGGTGAAATCGACCTCGTCGGGGTCGTTGCCGCTGGCGATGAACAGGAAGTCCGTCGTGTCGGCGGCCGTCACCGAATCAAGGACGGTCGGCGTGGGCGGCGGCGTGCCGCCGAAGACCTGGACCGCCAGGAACAGCACGCGCGACGTGAAATTGCGCACCAGCGACTGGTTCACCGGCAGGCTCATGTAATCCTCCAGGCTGCGGAAGGTCGCCCCCTCGCTGACCACGGCCCGCATCGCCGGATTCGCCCCGGCGGCGGCCAGGACGGTCT
>JARKNX010000174.1 GCA_029976025.1 Aggregatilineales bacterium
CCACGAGCAGGTAGCCCAGCCAGGCCTGGCTGGACCAGCGCAGGGGCGTCCGGCGCGGTTTGCGGGTTACAGCGCGACCTGCCGCTCCAGCATCGTGCATGGCGTTCTCCTTTCCTGCGGCAGCAAACCCGGGTGGGAGAAGCCGGAGCCTCCCCCACCGCAGGATACTCTGCCGGAGCAGATGTCCGTACTGCTAGTCTTCGATAGCCTCGTTCATGGCCTCCTGGCCGGCGGCAACAGCCTCCGCCGCGGGGACGCCATCAATCACGACGCTCTGGAGGGTCTGAGCCAGCAGGTTCTGGGCCGAGATCTGGGCAATGCTGGAGAAGGTATTCCCGCCCGTGAAGCCGAACAACATGCCGTTGCGCGAATTTTCCAGCATCGTCTCGATCTGGCGCTGATACTTGACAACTGTCGCATCTTCCCAGTAGCTTTCAGCGGTGCTCCCATCCTCGGTGACCGGCAGGTACAGGCCAGGTTCCATGTTCAGGAAGCGGCCGTAGTTCTCCGGCTCCAGCAGGAAGCGCAGGAAAGCGTAAGCGGCTTCCTGCCGGGCCGGGTCTTCGGTCAGCAGCATGGCCGCGTTGACGTAGGAGATAGTGCCCGATTCTTCCACATTTGCCGCATGGGGGATGGCGATCACGCCCAGATCGTCAGCGTCGCCTTCGGCCTGAGTCTCGTAGGTGGTGATAACGGTGAACTGGAGCACCATGGCGCAGGTGCGGCTGGCGAAGCAGGCTTCCGCCTCGCCCCAGGTCCAGTTGGGGCTGTCCGCCGGCGAGTACTGATAGAGCTGGTTGTAGAAGTCGTAGGCGGCCACTGTCTCCGGATTATCGAAGCGGAGGGTGCCGTCCTCGTTGTAGATTTCAGCGGCGCCCGCATTAATCATGAAGTCGTAAACCGTCTGATCGGTGTAGAGCTGCCGGTTGGCCGGCAGGCCGATCCCGTACTGCCCGTCAGTGGAGAGGGTCTCTACCGCGGCCAGCCATTCGTCCCAGGTTGTCGGCGGTTCGATGCCGGCATCTTCAAAGACGCTCTCCCGGTACCAGAGCGATTGGGCCATATTCCACATCGGCACAGCCCAGACATGGCCGTCGTAGCTGTACGGCTCCAGCGCGGCGGGGAAGAAGCTGTGGGCTTCATCCATCTCGGCGACGAAGTCTTCAACCGGCTGAACCGCGCCAACAGCGCGAATGATCGGGGTGAAGTCGGGGATGGCGAACAGGATATCCGGGGCGTTGCCAGCGGCAACAGCAGCCGGGGCCTTGGTGTAGACTTCGCCCCAGTTCTGCGGTTCCTGTCGGACGACAATCCCGGGGTTGGCGGCATTGAATTCGTCAATCAGCTCCTGCAGGCGCTCAACGCGGTAGGGAGGCTGCTCCATATGCCAGATGACAATCTCAACCGGATCGCTCTGGGCGGCGACCGGCCCGAGAGCGGTGACCAGCAGGATAACGATCAGTGACAGCAATCCAACACGTGAAGCCAGAGAACGCATCGTTTTTTCTCCTCACAAACTGAATTACCGATCAAGAAAGCAGCAGAACCGCGGTCGTTGTGGTCAGCCTCCTTTCCATCTCCGTGGATCAGCGTCAGCCCGATTCACCGCTGAGCCAGCGCACGGCCTGATCCCAGAATTGCTGGTAATGGGGCCACTGGATGAAGTCGCTCCCCCAGTGAGGGGCAACGTCGGACGTGATCGCCAGCACGCGGCCTTTGCCCACTTCCCAGCAGGCCAGGAAGGGGTCGGCGTCATCGCCGATCTCGGCCAGCAGGCTGGCGCCTTCGCGGGGGTTAGTCTTGTTGTAGCCCATGAACATGGGCATCAGCCCGGTGGGGATGCCCTTCAGAATCGGATGGTCCGGGTTCAACACGCGCGGCCGGGCGCCCTCCGGCGTCTCGATCCGGTCATCATGCAGCGAGAGAATTTCCACCGGCAGGATTCTGGCGACCGGCGTGCCGTACCAGCGGCCCTGACCGTGGTGACCCTGGTAGGTGAAATAGCCCCCGATATAGGCCAGCCCGCCGCCGTTCTCAACAAAGCGCACGATTTCCTTCATGCGGTTAGGCCCCATCGGCACGGCGTTCCGCCGCGCCCCCGGGTACAGCATAACGGTGTCGTGGCCGATATCGCTCAGCATGAGGACATCGTAAGCGGCCAGGGCCTCCGCCGTCTCCGGCAGGTTGTAGTACGCCTCATGAGACAGCATACGGGTGACGGTATGCCCGGCCCCATCCAGCGCGCCCTTGAGGTGCACCCCGGCATCCCAGATCGAGTCCAGCAGAGGGAAAACTTCGATTCCTTCCAGGCCGAGGACCGCCATAATGGCCGAGTCGCCGGCATACAGCACTTTGCTCATCCGCTCCTCCTCTTGTAATGTGTCCGCTGTGCCGCCGCACGGAGCCGGCGGCATAGTGCGCCGATTGCTCCTGCTTTCAATCGTCCAGGTGGTGCCATACCAGGGCCGCCGCCCCGACCTCTCCGGCGTTCTGCCCCAGGCCCGGCAGCGACAGGCGCGCCGCCCGGACATTGGGGGGGAGGGCGCGGGCCGCAATAGTCTGGCGCACCGGCTCCATGAACAGCTCGCCGGCGGCCAGGGATACGCTGCCGCCGATGATGATCAGCTCGGGGTTGTTGAGGTCGATATAATAGGCCAGCGCCCAGCCCAGATAACGCCCGGCCTCCGCCAGGATCTCCCGGGCCAGCGCGTCGCCCGTCCGGGCCGCTGCGACGACTTCCACCGCCGTGATGCTCTCCCGCGGCAGATCGCTCAGCGCGCTGGACCGGCCCTCCTGCAGCGCCGCCTGGGCCTGGCGGGCGATAGCCAGCCCGGAAACCAGCGTCTCCACACAGCCGCGCTTGCCGCAGCCGCACAGATAGCCGTCCTCCACCAGCACCAGATGGCCGATATCGCTGGCGCCTTCGCTGGCGCCGTGGTAGAGCCGCCCGTTGATGACCATGCCGCCGCCGACGCCGGTGCCAACAGTCGTGCAGAAGAGATGCTGCGTGCCCCGCCCCGCCCCGAATAACAACTCTCCCAGCACTGAGGCGTTAGTGTCTTTATCCACATACAGGCGGGGGATCGTGTCCATCCCCGGGCGCTGCAGGAGCAGGTCGCGCAGCGGCACGTCGAACCACTGCAAGTTGGCGGCCAGCAGGACAACGCCCGTCCGGCTGTCGGTCATGCCCGCCGCGCCAATCCCGACGCCGGCGATCGGGCCGTCCGCCCGGTTTCGCAAAGACAGGATGCAGGCCGCGACGCGGTCCACAACCGCCTCCACGCCTTCTTCGCGCCGGGTGGGCAGGCGCTCTTCCGCTGCGATACGCCCATCCCGCGTAACCAGCGCCCCGGCGATTTTGGTGCCGCCCAGATCGATGCCAATCGCGTATTCGGTCATAATGTCGTCCTATAGGTGTGGGTTCCGGGCGCGGAACCGCTCAAGCAGGCGCGCGTTATGGGCCGGCGCGCCGGGCATATTCGAGCTGATATAGACCGGGATTTCTTTGCCCTCCGCCTCCAGCCGGAACACGGCCTCGGTCAGGATGGCATTCAGGATGAACGCGCCGACAACGGTGGAGATCGGGCCGGTGCGCAGGCCAGAAGCGCCTACTTCGGCCACCGCATCGCCGGGCGGCCCGCCGTTATCGATCACGATATCCGCCACTTCGTACAGCCGCTTGCCCGCCGGGCCGAGGCTGGCGTGGGACGAATAATCCACCGACGTGATCGCGATGACGGTGGCGCCTTTGGCCCGGGCCGCCAGCGCGACTTCCACCGGCACGGCGTTCACGCCGCTGTTGGAGAACACGAACAGGACATCGCCGGGGGCCAACTGGTAGCGATCGAGGACCGCCGGCCCCAGCCCGGGGAGCCGTTCCAGAGCTGAGCTGATGCTGGCGCTCTGGTGCAGCATGAGGGAGGAAATCAGGATAGGGACGACCGGCGCCAGCCCCCCGGCCCGATAGTGCCCTTCCTCCGCCAGCATATGAGAATGCCCGGTCCCAAACAGATAGATCAGGCCGTCCCGGTCAATCGCTCTGGCGACTGCCTCCGCGGCCCGCTCGATGGACGCGAGCTGAGACTGTCCGACGCGGTCCAGCAGATCGCGCACGGCGGCCATGTAGGTCTGAGCGCCACTGCCTTTCTCTTCAGTCATAGATCTCCTTGCCTTCGGTTGGTCGTTAGCGCAGCACTGCGTGCAGGAGATACTGATCGCCCCGGTACACTGAAGTCACAAATTCGACAGGGTGGTCCTGCCGGTCATACGTCACGCGAGTGAGACTCAGGACAGGGACATGGCGGTCGATCTCCAGCAACTGGCATTCTTCATGCGTCGCCCGCCGCGCTTCGATAATCTGGTCAGCCCAGGCCAGCGTCCGGCCGTATTCCTGGCGCAGCACTTCATAGAGCGACTCATGGGTGAAATCGTGACGATGCAGGATATCGGGACACAGACGGTGATCCAGATGAGCCACCTCGATAGCAAGCGGCTTGTCATTGGCGAGGCGGATACGGGCCAGGACGACAATCTCCGTGCCGGGTGAAATCTGAAGCCAGCGCGCCACCACGGCGTCCGCCGGGGCCAGCTCCGCCTTCAGAACCCGGCTGCCCGGCGTGATACCGCGCAGCCGGCTTTCTTCACTGAAACTGGTCAGCGTCTGCAGATCAATCTTGGGTGGGCTGACAAACGTCCCCTTGCCCACCCGCGAATAGACCAGCCCCTCCTGCGCCAGGTCCTGCAGAGCCTGGCGGGCCGTCATCCGGCTGACCCCGAATTCCTGCGCCAGGTCCCTCTCCGACGGCAGTTTGGCGCCGACCTCGTAGACCCCCTGCTGAATCTGACGCTGCAGGCGCTCCTTGATCCGCGTATACAGAGGGGTCGAAGAATCGGTATTCACAATCACATCAATAGCTGACTGGTCTATGGTGGTCTATACCATTTTAATCTCACTGTACGACGGAACGATGAGAAAGTCAACCACCTCACGATGATTGCATACCCCGTCCCAATCGCATAAGATGGGGGTAAACATCTGCGCCGCAGCTACTACGCTACGGCGAGACTGAGGAGGACACGATGCGCACCAGAGAGATCGTCAGAATCCTCAGGCGTATCCCCCTGTCCCCGGGGCAGTTAAGCCTGTTCAAAGTGCTGTACTACGCCGACCAGCCGCTGACGCTGAACAGCCTCGCCTATATGATGCGCCGCGGACACAGCGACCAGTTGAGGGGAATCCTCGGGGCGTTAACCAACCGGATCGCCTGGACCGAGGGGGTGGAAGACCTGCCACAGCCGGCCTATCTCGCCTTCTTCGATGTCGAAGTCATCAACGGCCTCGAACACTTCACCATGCGCCCGGAGCTGCGCGCCGCGATTAACCAGATCGCGAAGCTGCGCCGGGTTATTGAGAATTTCACGGTAGACGAGATCTACAGGCGCTACGACCACGGCAAAGCCTACTGGCTGGATGTAGGGCCGTGATCGCGAGGCCGCGCTCCGCCCGGCCTGCTCACAAAAGGGTGAATGCCGAATGCCCAGACAAAACCGGGTGACCCCGTTTAACGAGATCGTGGCCTATCCTGAGCGCGGCACATTCACTGGCAACCGGGGCGTCCTGCACGATGCCGCCGGCAGGATCACCGGCCGCCGGTGGACGACGCGACGCTGGATCATCTGCCTGCTGGAATTCAAGGGCTGGTGGCGCCCGATCATGCAGCCGGGGCGCTACACTGAGCTGTTCTTCCTGGACGAGGCGACCGCGCTGGCCGCCGGTCATCGCCCCTGCCGCGAATGCCGGCGGGCCGATCATGAGCGCTTCAAGCAGTGCTGGCTGGCCGGCAATCCGGGCCGGCTGAGCGAAATAGCGCCCGGCATCGCCGCCATCGATCGAATCCTGCACGAGGACCGTCTCATTGCCGGGACGAAGCGCCAGCGAACCACCCGGGCCGAGATCGACGATCTGCCGGATGGGACGTTCATCACGCTGGATGACGAAGCTCAGGCGCTCCTGGTGTGGGGGGACAGGCTGCTGGTCTGGTCCCCGGCGGGATATAGCAGCGCCCTGCCCCGCCCCGGGCAGCGGATGGTGACCGTCCTGACGCCGCGCTCCACCGTCAATGCGCTGGCCGCTGGCTACACGCCGACCGTGTTCGGCTTCCACCCCTGATGGCCTGAACGCCCGGCCTGCCGCTTCAGTCCAGCGCGATCATCACCTTCAGATAGCGGCCACCCGACTCCTCTATCGCGCGGTAGGCGTCCGGGTAGCGGTCGAACGGAAAGCGATGCGTGATCATGTTGGACAGGGACATCCTGCCGCCCGCTATGAGCGCGATAGCCTGTTCATAATCCGCCTTCTGATACATCAGGCTGCCCACCAGGCTCAGCTCCCGATCCTGGACCAGGCCCAGATCGACCTGCGGCTTCTTGCCGAAGACGCCGACGACAACGATCGTGGTGCCCTTGCGGGCCAGACGGATCGCGTCGGTGACGGTGGCCTCCACGCCCACGCACTCCAGGATCAGGTCGGCCCTGTCCGGCCCGAAGTAAGTCCGGATCGCTTCCTCCAGGCTTTCCTGCGCCGGGTTGATGGCGATGTCGAGACCGCACTCCCGGGCTTTTTCCAGCTTGTACGGGCTGATATCGGTGATCATGACCTGCGCTGCGCCGGATGCTCGGGCGACCTGCGCCGTGAGGTTGCCGATCGTCCCGGCGCCGAGGACCAGCACGCGCTTACCTGCCGCGCCGCCCGCCCGGGCCAGCGCATGCACCGCCACCGAGACCGGCTCGACCATGGCCGCCTCATCCAGCGACATGCTCTCCGGCAGCTTCAGCACACTGGCAGCAGGCAGGACGAAGTATTCCTGACCGGCTCCATTGGTCTGGAAGCCCATGACCCTGAGCGATTCGCAGATGTGGGCCATGCCATGCCGGCACGGGTAACACTCGCCGCACGTCACCTGGGGCATAAACGTGATCCTGTCGCCTGGCTCCAAGCCGGTCACACCCTCCCCCACTTCGGCAACGACGCCGCCCACCTCATGGCCCTGCACGATCGGGTATCCAGTGTACGGGTGCAGGCCGTGATACACGTGGATATCCGAGCCGCAGACGCCGATACGCCGGGGCTGGATAACAACCTCGCCCTCCCGCGGAGTGGGTTTTTCTATCTCCCGAAACTGGATTTCCCCCGGGGCCGTCATGACTGCCTGTTTCATGGCAACCTCCTTCACTGCTGATCAGCACCCATCATATCGTACTACGCCCCGGCGGGACGGGCCGAGCGCGGGGAATGATCCCGCAGCGGCCCTTGCAGCGGCAGGTAGCCCTCCTCAAACAGGGCGCGATAAGCAGCGTGGCGATCAGGATCGGGCAGGATGACTTCGCGCCTCCGCCCGGCCAGCGTTTCCAGCGCCTCCGCCGCGCCAGCGTAGACGCCGCAGCCTATCCCGGCGGCGACCGCCGCCCCCAGCAGCGTCGCCTCCGCTTCTGGAAAGATCTCAATCCGGCAGCCGGATACATCGGCCTTGATCTGGAGCGCAGCCGGGCTGCGCGATCCGCCGCCGGCTACGGTGAAGGACTCAATCGGGCGGCCGCTCATGGTCTCCCCCGCTCGCCGGATCAGCTCCATCTCGAAGGCGACGCCTTCCAGCACGGCTTTCGCCAGGTGAGCGCGCGTATGCGCGGCGCGCAGGCCAACAAACGCGCCGGAAGCCAGCGGATCGCTGTGCGGGGAACCGCTGCCCAGCAGATACGGGAAAAACAGGATCCCGGTCGGCTCAGGCCCGGCCCCGCTCACCAGCGCCTGCAGCGCCTCGTGCGGGAGCGGCTCAGCGCCGAGCAGGCCGCGCAGCCAGGCCACCGCCCCGCCGGAAGTCGAAAGACCGCCCATCCAGTAGTGCTGCCCCGCCAGCACATGGCAGCCCGCCGCCAGGCCGATGCGGAAGTCAGCCTCCGTCAGCGGGCGGGCGGGGAAAGCGCCGATCAGGGCCTCCGCCGTGCCCATCGAATCGAAGACCTGGCCAGGCCGGACACTCCCGGCGGCCAGAGCCGCGCAGACGTGATCGTGGCCGCTGACCGCGACCGGGATGCCCGCCGGCAGCCCCAGGTCCGGCAGCACCTCTGTCGTCACGCCGAGCGGCTCGCCAGCGGGCCGGGTCGGCGGAAACAGGGCAGCTTCCAGCCCCCACTCCGCCAGCCATTCGGCGTCCCACGCCTTACGCGCGATATCGAAGGCGCAGGTGCGCCCGGCCAGCGAGTAGTCAGTCCCGAAGGCGCCGGTCAGACGGAAGGCGACGTAATCCGCGCCGCCCAGCCAGATTGCGTCGCGCACAACGGCCGGGTCGCGCTCCCGCAACCAGAGCAGCTTGGCCAGGCTGCACTTGTAACTCGCCCGCAGGCCGGTCACGGCATACAGCGCGGACGGTTCCCGGCGGCGGAGCAGCGCCTCGGCCTGCGGCTGGGCGGCCGTGTCGAACCAGGGGATCACCTCGGAACGAGGCCGGCCGTCCACTCGATCGACCAGCAGGCCGCTTTCGGCCATGCTGGTGACACCGATCGCCGCGATCTCAGGCGCGGCATCCGGCGCCGGCGGCCCGGTCAGCACCTCCCGGAGCGCATCCGCCACGCCCGCCCACAGCTCATCCGGGTCGAAGTAGGCGCGGCCATCCGGCGCGCGGCGGGTCACCGTTGGCCGGGTGGCGATGCGGAGCGCCGTCCCATCCCGCCGGAAGAGGCCCACTTTGCAATGGGTAGTCCCGATATCAATGCCCAGCAGGTTCATATCAGCACCCTGTCTCAGAGTGAAGCCGCTATCTGGTTTGCGCCCGTATTTAAGCTCGTTTGCGCTTCCGCCAGAAGGGGGCCGGCGCTCTCCCTTCCGCCGGTTAAAATTAGCGCCTTCTGGCAAATTTCTATGGCGCAGGGTTGCACTTTGGATATACTTGTCGGGATCGTGCTCATGAGGCGCTGCCCGGTTCCAGAAGTGCGCCCTGCTCTGGCGTCCGCCGGCGCTCCAGAAGGCCTGATTATCCCGCTTTCCGGAGCTATCAAGAGTGCTCAGGGTTTATTGCCGCCGCCCAATACACGAACTTATCTCTCGCGGACACCTGTTGAGGATATCCAACGGACTGCCGATATACGAGCGATCCGACCGGCAGAACTGAGATTGCGGACGCGCCGGCTCCGCCACGGAACAGCCGGGGGCGCCGCTGACGGAGGGGAAACACCATGGATTTCATTTCGAACATCGTCATCAGCCTGCTGCTTGTGGCCGG
>JARKNX010000182.1 GCA_029976025.1 Aggregatilineales bacterium
GCTGACCGCATCTTCTGGCTGGCGATGGGCAACACCGCCCTGTATGCCGTCGTCACGGTGGCCGGACAGATGAGTATCGGACTGACGCTGGCGATCCTCGTCAGCCGCGTCACGATTGCGCGGCGGTTCTTCAGGACGATCTACTATCTGCCGGTCGTCACCTCCTGGGTGGTCGTCAGCTTCCTGTTCATTTACCTGTTCAGCCCCGGCGACGCGGGACTGATTAACTTCGTCCTGGTCAAGCTGGGGGTCATCGAACAGCCGGTATCCTGGCTGGCGAACAGCAGCACCGCCTGGATCGCCATCTACAGCCTGGGCATCTGGAAAGGCATGGGCTGGGCGATGGTGATCTTCCTCGCCGCCCTGCAGGGCATTCCGCCAGAACTGTATGAAGCCGCCGCGATTGATGGGGCGACGGAATGGCAGCGCATCCGCTACATGACCCTGCCGCTGATCCGCCGCACGATCTTCTTTGTTCTCATCGCCCTGATGATCGGCGGTTTTCAGGTTTTCATCTCCGTCCTGCTGATTACCGGCGGCGGCCCGCTGCACCGCACGGAAGTCGCGCTCACATATATGTTCGATAAAGCCTTCGGTGATCTGAACTTTGGTTACGGGGCGGCGCTGAGTTATATCCTGGCGGTCGTCATCGTGGTGGTGAGCGTGGTGCAGTCCCGCTTTTTCGGCGGCCGTGATCAGGAGCTGGAGTATTAACGATGATCGCAACCTCAGGCAGTCAGCAGCGCATCCTGAATATCGTCATCTTTCTCGTCCTGTGCGTCGGGGTGGTGGTGGCGGTCGCGCCGCTGCTCTACATGGCGACCACCGCCTTTCAGGGGGCGGCCTATGTGCAGACCTACCCGCCGCGCCTGCTGCCCGATACCCTCAACCTCGATAACTTCCAGCAGGCCTTCGCCAGCCGCAATTTCGGGCGGGCCTTGCTGAACAGCGCGGGGGTCGCCCTCTCCACGAGTTTTCTCGTAACGTCGCTGGCGGCAACGATGGCTTACAGCTTTGCGCGGTTCGAATTCAGCGGCAAGCGGATCATCTTCGCCATCCTGATGGTGATGATTATGATCCCCGGCGTCGTGC
>JARKNX010000186.1 GCA_029976025.1 Aggregatilineales bacterium
TCGGTCATCTTCTGCACGACGGTCATGATCGGGATCTTCGCCGCGTTCGCGGCCTCCACCGCGGGCTTCACGCCGTCCACGGAGCCGGGCTCGACCATGATGCCGTCGAACTGCTGGGTGATCGCGGTCTCGATGCTGCCGTAGATGGACGCCGGTTCTGTGGTGTGCGCAGTCATATCGCAGGCAATGGTAACCGGCCGCAGGCTAGGGCCGGTCCCCGGATTCCCAGGGACGCGGATTGAACAGCGGATCCTGCTCGATGTGCGCCGTCTGGGGTGGCGCGCTGAACGGCTCCGGGTACTGCCCGGCGCCCGGGTAGGTACTCCAACGAGCATCAGGCATCGGGTAGGGGCTCGGTGCTGCTGGCGGGTAGCCCATCGGTGCCGCAGGCACCGACATCGATGCGGCAGGGGCCGCGGTGATCGCGATTCCCTGGCGTCGCGCCTGCCAGATGATCAGCACTGTTGCGACGACGATGACCGCCACCCCGATCAGCATGTCGGGGCCAGCCGTGCCCTCGGACCTGTCGAACAGCCCACTGATATCGCTGAACGGCAGGAATGCCTCGCTGAGCAGGTTGTTCACGACATGCATGACGATGCTGGCTTCCAGGCCCCCGGTCCGCCAGACCAGGATGCAGGAGGCGGCGCCGAAGCAGAAGTAGTAGAGATTCAGCCAGGGGTCAGCCGCCGCATGCGCCCACATGAACAGGCCGGACGAGGCGATCAGTCCGGCGACCAGGCCGGCCTTCTCGTTGCGGAAGAAGCTCGCGACCGCGCGGTTGACCACCCCGCGGAAGCCGTACTCCTCACCGGCTGACTGCAGCGGCGTGGTGATGAGGATGCCTACGACCAGCAGCCAGGTGTCCTGCTTCACGGCCAGGTCGTCGAAACCACCTGCTTCGGCCGTCAAGAACCAGTCGAAGCCCAGGTAGATCAGCCAAATGGGCAGCACGATCAGAACGCACCTGCCCAGCCAGCCCCAACGCAGGCTTCCGCTCACGCTGGCCAGAAAGCCTGGGCGCTGCTTGAAGATGACCGCCGAGATGAAGAAAGCGACCAGGATGAGTGCGGCCAGCGAAAGGTTGTTCGCCAGGAAGACCGAGGCCGTCAGCTGGTCGAGTCCCAGATTGGCGAGATCTTGGGTCGTCAGCCTGCCGCGAGCGATGTCGAAGGCGATCGCGCCGGCGGACAGCACCAGCGCGAGACCGAACATGGCGATGACACCGACGACCACGGCCACCACCGGACGCCACCAACGCCAGCGAGGGGTCCGCCAGAACGACGCATAGCTGGTCGGTGTGGTGGGTAGCGACGGCTCGAACGCGGGCGGCTGAGTCATCGATGGTTGATAGCCGGGCGGAGGGAAGATCGGCTCGCCGTAGCCGGATTGCTGGGGGTATCCGGGTTGCTGGGGGTAGAAGTTCTGCCGGTAATCGCTGTGCTGGGGGTCGGGGTTGCGCGGGTAATCGTTGCCGGACATCAAAGCTCCAGTCCTGGGAACCACAGCCCGATCTCCCGGGCGGCCGAGTCCGGCGCGTCCGAGGCGTGCACAAGATTGCGGTTCTTGTACAGCGAGAAATCACCGCGGATGGTGCCGGGCGCCGCAACCGCGGAATCGGTGGCCCCGTTCAATGTCCGGACCGCATCGATCGCCCGCTCGCCCTCCAGCACCATCGCCACCAGCGGGCCCGAAGTGATGAAGGCTTCGAGGGATGGATAGTAATCGCGTCCGACGTGTTCAGCGTAGTGCTGGGCAGCCAATTCAGCGTCCGCCTGGCGCAGCTCAAGCGCTCGGATACCCAGGCCCTTCGCTTCGTAGCGGGCGATGACCTGGCCGATCAGTCCTCGAGCCACTCCATCGGGCTTGACAAGAACTAACGTGCGATCGATTGCGCTCATGACTGAACTTTACAAGCCAGTTCCCGCACGCCCCGGGTGCCCGCCGCGGGCACGCGCATTGATGCGCATCGTCAGGTCCGACTCACAGCG
>JARKNX010000187.1 GCA_029976025.1 Aggregatilineales bacterium
GCTGCTGATCTTCGCCGGCTACTGGCAGACCCATACCGTCAACAGCCAGCAGTCGGGCGGCCTGTCCAATACCGACGTCTGGATGTACACCGATTACGCTGCGACTGCGTTTCGGCTGGGCGACAATCCTTACTCCCAGAACCTCCTGGACGCCTTCCGAGTCAATCGGGCCCCGTTCGTCTTGAGCACTCCCCTCATCAACGGGGATGTCAGTGTGCAGTACGCCTACCCCGCCCTATCATTCCTGTTGTTCGTGCCGTTTCAAAGTCTGGGCCTCTCGACCACTCTTGTGTATCCTCTATGTCTGCTGCTGACCCTGCTCGTCGTTTTTTGGGGAACGCCACATCGCTGGCGCCCGGTGATTCTACTTCCCCTCTTTTTGGACGTGCGTTACATGCTGTATGCGATGGGCGGCGTGAGTGACATCATGTGGACGCTGGCGACTGTGATGGTGATTCTCCATTGGCGTCGGCATGGCTGGCGCGCCATCTGGTTTGGCCTGGCCTGTGCAATCAAGCAGCAGCCCTGGTTTCTAGCACCTTTTCTGGTGATCCGGATCTGGCATGAAGAGGCGAATCGCCCCCTGATCCAACGCCTCAGCGCCATTGTGAAGTTTGGGCTGGTCAGTGCCTGGATCTTCCTGCTGATCAACCTGCCTTTCATGATCTGGGACTTGAACGCCTGGCTGACCGGCATCATGGAACCCTTGCAGACAAGCATGATTGTGTTAGGCCAAGGTGTCTCCAGCCTGATGCTGCTAGGGCTGGTTGTAATTCCCAAGGCGTTCTTCACTATCGTGCTCTTCGGTGGCCTGGCGCTGGCACTGCTCCTGTACTGGCGCCACTACGACAGTTTTCCAGAAGTGATGTGGCTTGTTCCGGGCCTCGTCTTCTGGTTCAGCCACCGCAGCCTGCCATCGTACTGGTACTACTTTGCCATTCTGTTCATTTTTGCGGTGGTGCGCCTGAGTGATGGGCCACCCCCAAAACCACTAAACCGAGACTGGCGGCTTTCGGCCGGGATTGCAACAGCAGCTGCGGCGTTCGTAATCGGAAGCGTAGTGTTCTTCGCAAGCCAACCCGCCAAGCTAGCAATTGCGGTCAACGGCCCACTGGAGACGGTCGGGGGATGGGTCATGCGGACTCAGGTTCAAGTGACCAACTATGCCGATCAGCCAGTAGTTCCCCGCTTCGCCATTCAGAGCGGCAGCCGCCAGCCGATGTTCTGGCAGATCGATCAGGGCCCGACGGAGTTGGCTGCACATGCCAGCGCTGATTTCACGATCAGCACTGACATGGTGGGAGCCGCGTTCGAGAGCAGCCGTGGCGCGCTGATCATCGTTTCCGACGCGGCTCAGTACGATCTACGAGCCTCCACGACCATCCTGGCCGATACAGCCTCCCGCTACTATGATGGGCTGGCAAACGGGTCCTTCCGCTTCTGGGACATCGCCAGCGGCTTGCCAGCCGCCTGGGGTGTGCTCGCCTCCACTCCTGGGGTGGACGCCCCCAGCCTGATTCGCCAGGGCAATCGAGCGAACTCAATCGAACTGACGCTACCAGGCTCAGCGCCCACTTCGGGCTGGAACTATCTGAAGCTCGATACCTGGTTGCCAGTGCCCCAGTCACCGTTGCTGGTCTGGGTCAAACCGCCTGCGTCTGCCAACCAGTGGCCCGCCTTCGAGACCGTCTACGGATTTGAGCTTTACCTTGCCGACTCCGACACCTATATCTGGGTCATGTTTGGCAATGAGCAGCGGTCAGGTCAGTTGGAGGACAACCTGTACTACTGGATGCTGCCAGCGCCGGTCGAGACGTGGAGTTTGCAGGCGATTGACGCCGAACAGATCATCTCAGCGCTCGGTCTGGAACTTTCCTTCCAAGAGACGAGCCGCTTCGACATGACGCTGCCGGCCAAGATGATCAACTTGCGCCTGCTGCTGGCAGCCCGATCCGATCGTCCATCGCCGGTCACTGCTGAATTTGGCGAAATCAGGCTTCAGGATCTGCCGCTAGCCAACGAGCAGCTCATTCAACAGGTGCTGGACCAGCCTGAGTTGGTTTATGTCTGGCATGGCGATCGCAACTACACCATGCGAAACTACACCGAAGCGGTCGCTTCCTATACCCACGCCCTCGAAATAAACACCGACTCCGGCGCCGCACACCTCGGTCTGGGGCAAAGTCTCCTTGCACTCCAGGACTTCCCGGCCGCCATCAGCGCGTTTGAGATGGCACTGGCAACCAGCGAAGCCATCCAGCCCAAGGCCCTGGTTGGGATTGGCTGGGCACAACTTCACCTGGACAACCTGGAAGCATCGCGTCAGGCATTCGATCAGGCATTGTACTATCTGGCCAACGAGCCAAGGCACGACCCGACCATGATCGCTGATGCCTACGCCGGCATCGGCACGCTTATGGTCAGACAACAGGAGTGCGAGATCGCGCAAGCCTATTTCCAGTACGCCAGGAACCTGGATCCGAGAACGGTCGATTTCACGCGCCAGATCCAGCCCTGCACAAGCACGCCCGCTCAGGTACAAATTGGTATGGTCAACACGGCACAATGATCGGACCCCGTATAGGGCAATACCAGTGTTCGGGGGACTTGTGTGTCAGGCAGCCTGTGGGTACAAGGAAGTCGATTGCGTCTCAGCCAGTGTAGTAAGTCAGAGTCATGGACAATCCAAGATACACACCACACCTAGGGGCAGCCAGCCGACACGGAGATTCGCTAGAATCGCGGTACTCAGCCCTGGGGAGTCTCCCCAGGGCTGAGCGCGGTCTGTCTGTTGCGCTGGCGCTTGGCCTGCTGCTTGCACTTCTCTGAGCAGTATACCCGCCGCCGCCCGCCAACAGGCGAAGGCGCCGGCAGCACTTCGCCGCACACCGCGTAGCGTCTCACCCGGCGGCGAGCGCCGCTTTTGGACGAGTGCCATTCCTGGAGATGTTCGCCACCATCGGGGTAGTCATCGCCAGTCTCCTTGTTATGAGCAAGCCGACTGGCAAGGAGATGAATTGATTATGCTGCCATGTGCCGAGGAAATCCCACCAGGGACAATCTGGATTGTTCGGAAACAAGCACGCAGCCAACAAACAGTCGACCCCCGTCGCTCCCGCACCAGCTATGAGCATCCTCGTCTGAAAGGACGGGGATGTTTTCTTTTAGGGCGCTGGCTTGTCATATGCGTAGCGGCGCGTTTTACAGCGCGCCTGCCCTCATGCACGGTCTGCCGGGCATCTTTGGCGTCCACCAGGTCGGAATCAAGCCACTCAATATAACAATTGCCCTGCGCGCACTCTGAAATAGCTTGACACAGCCATTGATTCAGACATATGATGAGGTTAGGCGAACGTTCGCCTAACCCTCTGCGAGAGTCTGATATGGCCAAAAAAGCCACCCTCAAAGACGTAGCCTGGCAGGCGGGGGTCAGCTACCAGACAGTCTCCAAGGTCCTTCGCAATCGGATGCGGGTCTCCTCCGAAGTGCGCGAGCGTATTTACGCCGCAGTTGCGGATCTGGGCTACCAGCCTAACGTGAACGCGCGCAGCCTCCGGGCACAATCCAGCCGCCTGCTCGGTTATTCCTGGCAACCGGGGTACCAGACCTACTTCAATTCGGTGCTCGAACAGTTTGAACAGGGCATCATCTACGCAGCAGAGGAGTTCGGTTATCATATCCTGCTGTTTCCTCAGGGAGAAGGCGCCCAGCAGGCAGAAACTTACCGGAGCCTGGTAGTCACCGGACGCGTGGATGGGTTTATCCTTTCCAGCATCGAATACAACGATCCGCGCATCCCCATTTTACAGCAGCTCCAGGTACCTCTCGTGGCTTTTGGCCGCGGTCCGGATGAGAATCCGTGCGCTTATGTTGACGTTGACGGCGCAGTGGGCATGCAGCAGGCTGTGGAACACCTGGCGGCTCAAGGTCATCAGCGCATCGCGATACTGGCCTGGCCGGAAGATTCCCGCGTCGGGAATGATCGCCTGGCGGGCTACCGGGCCGGCATAGAAGTGGCCGGATTGCCGAACAATCCAGCCTGGGTGGTGCGCGGGGAAAGCGATGAGAACTACGGTTACTCGGCAATGCAAGGGCTGCTTGCCCTGCCCTTCGCTCTACGCCCTACCGCCGTGGTGACGATGCTAGATCTGATCGCGATCGGCGCGATACGCGCAATTGAAGAACGCGGGCTGGCCGTTGGCAGGGATATCGCCGTCGTCGGATTCGACGATACTCCGGTCGCGCGCTACCTGAAACCCAGCCTGACCTCAGTCAGCCAGCCGGCCTGGGAAGTTGGCCGCCTGGTGGTGCGCCTGCTTATCAGTCAGATCAACGGCGAAAGCGTCGAAGACCAGCATCTCCTGCTCCCTTCAGAACTTGTAATTCGCGAATCGAGTCTCGGATATCGCCCCAACGAGAGAGATTGAAACAATGGCTGAATTAATCAAGGCAGTCATTTTCGACCTTGATGGCGTTATCACTGATACCGCCGAATACCACTACCGGGCCTGGAAACGTCTGGCGGACGAAGAAGGCCTGGCGTTCACACGAGAAGATAACGAAGCCCTCCGGGGGGTTCCTCGTCGCGAATCGCTTCTGCGCCTGCTCAAAGGCCAGCCGGTCTCCGAAGCGGCTATGCAGGCGATGATGGATCGCAAAAATGCCTATTATCAGGACCTGCTGAACCAGATCACTCCCACTGATCTGCTCCCCGGCGTATCATCGCTGCTCAGCCAGTTGGACACCGCGGCCATTCCCTATGCCGTTGCTTCCGCCAGCCACAACGCCGGCACGGTTATTGACCGGCTGGGGCTGCGCGATCGACTGGGCGCGCTGGTTGATGGCAGCAGCGTCACGCGCCAGAAGCCGTTCCCCGATCTCTTCCGTTATGCAGCGGCACTGCTGGACCGGGCGCCTTTTGAGTGCCTGGTGGTGGAAGATGCGGCGGCCGGGATTGAAGCCGCGCTGGCGGCAGGCATGCCCTGCCTGGCGCTGGGGCCGGCCCAACGATTCGTCGAAGTTGAACGGCAATTCGGGCCTGTCCCGCGGCGGGAAGATCTCTCCAATATCCGGCTGGAAGAGCTGCACGCGGCTGCCCGCCTGAATCCCGGCTGGCACATCATCCAGGCGCGGTTCGAGCCAGAACATCAGCATCATATGGAAACGGTATTCACCACTGGAAACGGTTATTTCTGCAGCCGGGGGAGCTTTGAAGAAGGGCATCCAGATGATCACGCATTGACATTGGCCCACGGCGTCTTTGACGATATGCCGATCTCGATCACGGAGCTGGCGAACCTGCCGGGCTGGCTCGATCTGACGATCAGAATTGATGGCGCTACTTTCAGGCTGGATCAGGGGCAGGTGCTCTCCTTCCGGCGTTACCTCGATTTGCGACACGCGATTCTGCGTCGGGATGTCCGCTGGCAATCGCCGCAAGGCGTCGTCGTCGATCTGACTTTTGAGCGCTTCGCCAGCTACGCCCACGAACACGTCGGCGCGCTGCGCGTGCTGATCACGGCCGTCAGCCAGCCCTGCCAGATTGAGGTCAACACAGGCATTGACGGTCACGTTGCCAACGGCGATCTGCTGCACTGGCGGCATCTTGATCAGGGCGAAGCAGACGGCGCGATCTGGCTGCACAGCCGCACGCGGCACAGCGGCATTGAGCTGGGCGCTGCGGCGGCGGTAACTGCATCCAGGGGACTCCCCCCGGAATACCAGCTATGTCCGGGCCAGCCCGCCGCCGTTATCCGCGAAACTCTGGGACGTTATGAGACGCTGCAGGTTGACAAGCTGGTGAGCTACGCCTTCAGTTGCGACCGCGTTGAGGGGCCTGCTGCTGTCGTTCAGCGCGCCCTGCTTGAGCTGAACAACCTGACTTACAATGAGCTGCGCGCTGCACAGACTGCTGCCTGGGATGCCCTGTGGGCGGACTGCGATATGGTGATTGAGGGGGATGCCGAAGCGCAGCTTGCGATTCGCTTCCACCTGTTCCAACTGCTGATCGCCGCGGCGCAGCGCAATGACCGGGTCAGTATCGGCGCCAAGACGCTCAGCGGCCTGGGGTACCGCGGGCATGTCTTCTGGGATACGGAAATCTTCATCCTCCCATTCTTCATCTATACCCGGCCGGATCTTGCCCGCAATATGCTGATGTACCGGTATCACACCCTGCCTGGCGCGCGGCGCAAGGCCGCCGCCAACGAATTTGAGGGAGCACAGTACGCCTGGGAAAGCGCAGCTACAGGCGATGAGGTCACCCCCACCTGGGTGCCCAGCTTTGACGGCAAAGAGCTGGTCCGCATCTGGACAGGCGATATCGAGATCCATATCACCGCGGATATCGCCTACGCGATTCTTCAGTACTGGTCGGTCACGGGCGATGACGCGTTCATGCGAGACTACGGCGCAGAAATCGTGCTCGATACGGCGCGCTTCTGGGGGAGCCGCGCCGAACTTGAAGAGCAGGACGGATGCCGTCGCTATGCGCTGCGCGACGTGATCGGCCCCGACGAATATCACGACCACGTGGATAACAACGTGTTCACCAACCGCATGGCGCAGTGGCACCTGCAAACCGCACTGAAAGTGCTGGCGTGGCTGGATGCCCGGCACCCGGATCAGGCTGCTGCCCTTCGCCAGCGCCTCGATCTGACCGAGACGCGGCTGGAGCACTGGCGGGATGTGATCGCGCATATCATCATCAACCACGATCTCGAAACCGGCCTGATGGTACAGTTCGACGGCTTCTTCGAACGCACATACATCGATCCGCAGATCATCGCCGACACCGACCGTTCCATGCAGGTAGTCCTCGGGATTGAAGGCGCGAATGACAGCCAGGTGATCAAACAGGCCGATGTGATCATGCTTCTGTGTCTGTTCCGGGATGCCTATGATCACAAAACGTGGCAGAAAAACTGGGACACCTACATGCCCATTACGGACCATAAATATGGCTCCTCGCTGGGTCCGAGCTTCCACGCCTGGGCCGCCTGTGAGATGAGCCGGCCAAATGAGGCTTACCAGCATTTTATGCTGGCCGCCCAGGCCGATCTGTATGATGTGCGTGGCAATGCCGGGGACGGCATTCACGCCGCCTCAGCGGGAGGGTTGTGGCAGGCCGTCGCTTTTGGATTCGCTGGCCTGAGAATCGGCGAGCACGGCCCGTCGATCCGGCCATGCTTCCCGGATCACTGGCAGCGCGTCGCATTCGGCTACATCTATCAGGGGGAACGCCGCGCCGTTGATATCGTGAAGGAAGGAGGTGGTTATCGAATCGTCTCGGAGTAAGGGTAGAGTTGCCGCACACACTTCCCCGGTTAAGAGAGCTGGCGCGGCAAAAAACGGAGGCTGTGGCGCATTTCTCAGCGGCCAGGTATACCATACGGTTCATGGAGGGCGTGGCAGGGCGCACCGCAGCAGCCGGTCGTTTGAAGGTCCAGTAGTGATAAGGAGATGTGTAAGATGATAGCGTCGAAGAAGGTTTTTGCAGCTCTGGCTGTCACCGCAATACTGCTCACCCTGGTGGCGAATACCAGCATATTTACCACCCCGGTGGCAAACGCGCAGGGGTCGGGCACGATCCGCGTCACCACCTGGGAGAGCGGCGACTCGCTCGAGCCGTGGAACAACGCCATCGCTGCATTCGAGGCGGAGTACCCGGACATCAACGTGGAGCTTGAGCCTGTGCCGCAGGAATACGGCACCAAGCTGCTGGCCCAGATGGCGGCCGGCACCGCCCCCGATGTCTTCCAGGTCGGCGATGGCGATGTGGCCCGCTTCGTGAGGGAAGGTATCATCGAGCCTCTCGACCCGCTGATCGAAGCCGATCCGGACTTCAGCATGGATGTGTTCTTCCCGGGTGTGGCTTCGTTCGGTCAGATCGGCGGCGAGACCTATCTGCTCACCAAGGACTACAGCCCGCTCGTGCTTTACTACAACAAGGACCACTTTGATGCGGCGGGCCTTGAGTATCCGAACCCGGATTGGACCTGGGACGATCTGCTGGCGGCCGCCCAGGCGCTCACAACCGAGGATCGCTGGGGCTTTATGCTCCCCAATAGCTGGGGCGACTGGCTGTGGACTCGCGGCATCCTGCCCATTCTGGTCCAGAACGGCGCCCACCTCCTGAGCGAGGATGGCCTGACTGCAGAAGGCGTCCTGAACAGCGAGGCGGCCGTCGCTGCGGTGCAGTGGTATGTGGACCTGTTCCAAAAATATGGCGTCGCGCCGACCAGCGAAGATGTTGCGGCTTACGCCGGCACGGACTTCTTCGCCAACGGCCTGGCATCCATGATGTGGACGGGACGCTGGCCTCTGAAGGACTGGCGAGCAATTGACGGCTTCAACTTCGGCACGATGGGTCTGCCCGCCGGCCCCGCCGGTGAGGGCAACACTCTGTGCTGGGCCGGGCTGGCCATAAACGCTGCCAGCGAGAACAAAGACGCGGCCTGGACCTTCCTGAAGTACATCGCGGCCGGGGATGGGGCGGCGGAATTCGCCAACTACGCCTTTACCGCGGTGATAGCGGTGGCAGAAGATCAGGGCCTGATCGACGATGAATACGATGGCCCGATCATCAACAACCTGCTGAACGTGGCTCCGATTCCGGAGGCTCTATCTCCCTTCGCGACGGAGTGCGTCATAACACCCTTCCAGCAGAATCTTGAGCGGGTCTTCCTGGAGGATGTGCCCGTTCAGGAGGCGATGGACGCTGCCGCGGCTGAAGCACAAACCTGTCTGGATGAGAACAACAGCTAGCCCAACCACCCGCTAAATGATGAGGCGGGCCGTCATGGTCCGCCTCATCTACTTAGATACTGCGGAGGGAAATTATGACCGCACCACCTGCATACGCAGACACAAAAAAGCCGTTCTGGACATCCAGGCGGCGCGAAGCTCTGACCTTTTACCTGACCGTCGCACCATGGTTTATCGGGTTCATTGCATTCGTCCTGGGCCCGATCCTGTTCTCCCTGTATATCAGCTTCACTAAATGGAATATGCTTAGCGAGCCAGCCTGGATCGGACTGGAGAATTTCCAGAAGATTATTGACGATCCGCTTATCGGCCATTCACTGGCAATTACCGCCAAATATTCTCTGGTGAGCGTCCCGCTGCGGCTGGCAATTGCCCTGTTTCTCGCGCTGTTGCTGAATGAAGCGACCATTGCTATCGGGCTATTCCGGACCGCATTTTATCTGCCCGGCGTGGTCGCCAGCGTCAGCGTGGCTGTGCTGTGGCAGTGGATCTTCAACCCGCGCTTTGGGCCATTCAACGCCGCGCTCGGCCTCTTCGGTATAGAAGGTCCCCGCTGGTTCAGCGATCCGAAGTGGGCTGTCTGGGGGCTGGTAATCATGAGCGCCTGGGGGGTCGGGGGCGAGATGCTCATCTTCCTCGCCGGACTGAAAGGCATCCCCCAGACTCTATACGAAGCCGCCGAGATCGACGGCGCGGGGCGCTTCCAGAGATTTTTGAAGATCACCCTACCCATCCTGTCCCCGGCTATCTTCTTCAATCTGGTCATGTCCGTCATCGGCTCCTACCAGACATTTAAAACCGATTTTGAAAAA
>JARKNX010000210.1 GCA_029976025.1 Aggregatilineales bacterium
GGTGGCGCTGGCCGGGCCGGGGACCTATACCATCCGGGCGCGGTCTTACGCTGACGCTGGCGCGGGGCGCTATGCGCTGGCGCTGGCGCGCGTCCTGCCCGCCAGCCCGTGAGGGGGGGTAATCAGAGCGGGGCGGTTTCGGCCAGCCGGGCGATGAGGATGACGATCGCCAGCCAGCCCAGCCCCAGCCCCAGCGCCAGCCGGCGTTTGTTCAACGACGCGCGCACGTGTTCCATCCGCTGCCTTCCCGCTTTCCGTCCCACCGCGACGAACGGCGGCATTGTACCAGAAGCTCTAGCAACTTTCCAACAAGTCCCGAACAATCTGTTGTGGTATGATTGGGCCAGAATCAGGAGGAAGAAGGCCGCCGGCGCGGTCTTGCAGACTTCCCGCTGGGATGCAGCGCGCGGGAGAAGGATCAGGGGGTATGTCCAAGTGGATCATTCTGCTGGGCGGGCTGGTCATTATCATCCTGCTGCTGGTCGGCCTGGTCGCGCTGGCCAGCCGTGAGCCTGCCCCGAGCCTGGAAATTCCGGAAGTGGCCGTGCTGCCCACCGCCACGATCACCGATACGCCTGTCCCGCCAAGCCCGACGCTGACGCCGACCGCCAGCCACACGCCGCCGCCGACCTTCACCCCGAGCATGACGTGGACGCCGATTATTGCGACCTACACGCCGTCGCCCACCTACACCCCGTCGCTGACTTACACGCCCAGCCTGACCTATACGCCGTCGGACACCCCTACGGCGACGAATACCTTCACCCCTTCGCCGCCGCCGACCTTCACCCCGACCCAGGATCAGCCCGCGCCGGTGGTGATGGCGGTGGCGCCGGATGCCGGCGGCCTGGTCACACCGATTGACAGCCGCTGCGCCCCGACCACGACGCGCATCACGGCCAACGTGGACAGCAGCGTCGGCCTGTACAGCATCCGCCTGAATTACGTGTTCAACGGCGGCGTCGGACAGATTGTGCCGATGACGAACAGCGGCGAAAATCTGTATTCGGCGACTCTTGGCCCGTTTAACGAGCCGGGCCGCGTCGCTTACTGGGTCAGTATGGCCGACAACTGGGGCAAGTGGACCAGCTTCGACCCGGGGGAACTCACCGTCACCGCCTGCGATCTGAACGCGATTCAGGCTACAGCCGACGCGGCAGCCACGGCAGCGGTAACCCAGACCGCCATGGCCACGCTGGGCTTCGACAGCGGCGGGAATCCGTCGCGCTTTCAGGTGGCCGATATCACCCTGAACACGCCCTATAACACGCCGGTGGTGGTGCTCTACCGGGCCATCAACGGCATCCCGCCCTATCAGTTCGTGCTCAATACCCAGCCCGCCAACGGCACTATCACGCCGATTGACGCTTTCTCCGTGCGGTATACGCCGCGCAGCGGCTTCATCGGCTCGGATACCTTCAGCTATCTGGGCCGGGATTCCTACGGGCAGTCCGATGCGGGCGTGGTGCGTATCAACGTCGGCGGCTCCACGCTGGACGCCGTCAGCGAGGCCATCACCGTCAACTTCGCGCCCCCCGCCGGCCAGCCGTACCGGTTCAACCTGCAGGCACAGTACGGCGTCAAACCCTATACCGGGACCAGCATCGTCGTCCAGCCTTCGGAGGGGAGCGTCGCCCCGACCGGCGTGGTCACCCAGACGGCGAACGGGGCGCTCTTCGAGTTCGCCTACACGCCTCCCGATCCGGGCTTCCTGGGCACGGTCACCTTCGAATGGAGCGTGACCGACAGCACGCCTTCCGTTGACCAGGGGACGATCACGCTGACCGTCGCGCCAGCGCCGGTGACCGGCCGGCTCGCCTTTGTCTCCAACGCCAGCGGCAGCGCCCAGATTTACACGGTCAACGCGGACGGCACAGGGACGCCGACCCAGCTCACCTCGACCGGCGCCAACCGCGATCCAGCCTGGACGCCGGACGGCACCCGGATTGTGTTCACCTCCAACCGTGACGGCAACGACGAGATTTACATCATGAACGCCAACGGCTCGGCCCAGACGCGGCTGACGAATAACGGCGCGTCCGATGAGCAGCCGGCCGTCTCGCCAGATGGCGGATTCATCGCGTTCGTCTCCAACCGCGACGGCGACCGCGAGATTTATATCATGCCGATCACGGGCGGCGGGGAGACGCAGGTCACGGCCAACGTCTTCGATGATCAGAATCCGGCCTGGTCGCACGACGGCCAGAAGATCACTTTCCAGAGCAACATGTCCGGCAGCGTGCAGGTCTACACGATGGACTGGGTGGGGACCAATCAGCAGCAGCTCACCAGCGCCGGGACCAACAGCGACCCGGCCTGGTCGCCGGACGGCGGCTTCATCGCCTTCGCCTCCACCCGCGATGGCAACAGCGAGATTTACGTGATGCGGCCCGATGGCACGCAGCAGACGCGGGTGACCGCCACCGGCACGATTCAGGACGGCTCCCCGGCCTGGGCATCAGGCAGCGCCTTTGTCTTTTACGCCGCCGATAACGGGGGCGCCCGCAGCGTCCAGCGGATCTGGCGCGACGGGTCCAACAACGTGCAGGTGATCGCTAACGGCTACAGCCCGGCCTGGGGGCCGTAAAAGCGCGTCGCCGGGCGCGTTCGCGCGCCGCTTCATCCTGAATTTTTCTCCGCGAACAGGCGGCGTGAGTGAGATACGCCGCCTGTTATCGTCCCTCGGCCTCTTCGCGATCTCCGCTTTTCCGGCCCTTTGTTGAGCTTTGCGCTACAATTACTCTCTATTCGCCGTGTTTCTGCCCCCTTCTTATGACTGCTTCCAAGCCTGTCTTTTCGGAACGCCTGCTGGAATGCCTCCGCCGTCATCGCTATTTTGCGGGGATGAGCCGGTCGTTCCTGCGCCAGTTAGCCGCGGAGGCGACCTGTCGCCGCTTCGCCGCCGGAGATGTGATCTTTCTGGACGGCCAGCCGTGCGCCGGATTCTGGGTTCTGTGCGAAGGTCAGGTCAAGATCTTCAAGCTGGCCCCCAGCGGGCGCGAGCATATCCTCCGCCTGCTGGGGTCGGGCGACTCCTTCAATGACATAGCCGCTCTGGATGGCGGCCCCAACCCGGCCAATGCGGCGGCGCTGAGCGATGTCCAGTGCTACGTGATCGGGCGCGACGCCCTGCTTCGCGCTATCCAGTCCGACCCGGCGCTGGCTGTGGCGCTGATCCAGGCGCTAGCCGGGCGGATGCGCGGGTTTGTCCAGCAGGTGGAGGACCTGGCGCTGCATTCGGTCACGACGCGGCTGGCGCGGTTCTTGCTCCGGCAGGAGGGCGCTGCAGCCGCCGGAGGGTCGGGCGTCACGCGGGCCGCCATCGCCGCGCACCTGGCCGCCCAGCCGGAGACGCTCAGCCGCGCCCTGACCGCGCTGGAGAAAGCAGGCGTGATCGCGCTGGATCGGACGACCATCACCATCCTGCGCGAGGATCTGCTGCGCCTGATCGCCATGCGTTGAACGCACCGCGCCCGACTCGGATTCCGGAGTCGGGCGCGCGGGAGATAATGAGAAAAGGCTGCCGGAGCTTACTTCTTCCTGCCGCGGCGCTTGCTTTCGCCCTCATCCGGGGGCGCAACTGGCACGCTCCCATCAGCCGGGATGAACAGCGGCGGCAGGCCGAAATGCTGGCGGACGGCGTCTTCCACTTCGGCCATCAGCGGCGGGTTCTCCTTGAGGTACTGCTTGGCGTTCTCGCGCCCCTGGCCGATCATGCCTTCGTTATAGCGGAAGAAAGCGCCGCGCTTCTCCACAATGCCCAGCTCGGAGGCGATATCGAGGATATCCCCTTCGCGGCTGATGCCTTCGGAGAACATGATATCGAATTCGGCCTCTTTGAAAGGCGGGGCGACCTTGTTCTTGGTCACGCGGACATGGGTCCGGTTGCCGACGACCTCGCCGCCCTGCTTGATGGCCTGGACACGCCGGATATCCAGCCGGACACTGGCGTAGAACTTGAGCGCCCGCCCGCCGGACGTCGTTTCCGGCGAGTTATGGACGACAACGCCATCTACAAGATAGCTGTGGTTGCCCTCGATCTCCAGATCGAAGCGGTGTGTCTTTTTGGACTGTGGCTTCTCATAGATGTCCACAATCGGCATGCCGATGGGACGCAGCACTTTCTCCGGGCGGGCTTCGAGAGGCTCAAAGCGCCCGCGCTCGTTGAGCCTGGGGTGTATATCGCGAGCGTGGAACCACTGCGCCAGCATTTCCTGTTTTTCTTTCAGGTAGAATGGTACAGCGGTGATCAGCCTGTCACCTACCTTAAGCTCACCGGCGGGCCGGTACCCGTTTTCGGTCAGTAGCAGGTGGTTCGGGGTGCAGGCAAACTTGTGGAAGCCGCTGCCCCCATTGGCCGCTACCTTGAACTGCAAGAAGGTACTGGTCGGGCCGTTATCGAACCAGCGGACTATACGGCGCGGCTCAAACTGACGCGTTTCATTGTTATAGGACAGGACCTCGGCTTCGATCCGCTGATTCACAATCTTGCCAATTTTCTCAGTTGTGCCATCGGCCAGCACCACGCGAGCGTCATAGTGAAAGCAGCCAAACATCACGCCTATCTTCTCGCGGAGCTGATTGGTGAACAGCACGGCAGTCTGGCTCTGCTTGATCGCCCCGCTGAGCTTGCGGAGCGCCTGGCTCATCAGCCGGGCCTGCAGGCCAACGTGAGCGTCGCCCATCTCGCCCTCGATTTCGGCGCGCGGGACCAGCGCCGCCACCGAGTCCACCACCGTGACATCAATCGCGCCGGAGCGCACCAGCGACTCGGTGATCTCCAGCGCCTGCTCGGCGGTGTCGGGCTGGCTGATGTAGAGGTTGTTGACATCGACGCCGATCCGCGCGGCAAAGGTGGGGTCCAGCGCGTGCTCCATATCCACGAAAGCGCATACGCCGCCGCGAAGCTGGGCCTCGCGGATCACGTGCAGGCAGAGCGTAGTCTTGCCGGCGCTTTCCGGGCCGTAAATCTCAGTCACCCGACCGCGGGGGATACCGCCCACGCCCAGCGCAATATCCAGCGCCAGCGACCCGGTCGGGATGACCTCCACCTGCAAATGGCGGGCATCCCCCAGGCGGACCACCGCGCCATCGCCATATCGCTTGCCCAGTTCTTCCAGCGTTGCCTTCAACGCCTTGTCACGGCCCTCGTCCATTCCGTTCTCCCTTTTAAGCCGCAGCCCGGCCTCCCGATTGATGCCTCATTTTAGCACAAAAATTCTATTCCTGCCAGCCCGGTGAGAAAAAGACAGGCCGCAGGAAGTTTGAAACAGGCGAACCGCAGAGAGCGCCAGGGGCGCCGAGAAAAGGCCCCTGTTCCCCGGTTTTTCGGCGGCTTGTGCCCCGCCCCGACCGGCCACGTTACGCGATCAGGCCAGCTTGCGCTGCACGGTGTAGAGCCGGTGATACAGCCCGCCGCGCGCCAGCAGCTCATCGTGCGTGCCCATCTCGGCAATATGCGTCCCCTCCAGCACCACGATCTTATCCGCATTCCGGACGGTCGAAAGCCGGTGGGCGATGATGATCGTGGTCTTGCCGATCATCAGGCGTTCCAGCGCTTCCTGGATGAGCAGCTCCGTCTCAGTATCCACAGCAGAGGTCGCCTCGTCCAGGATCAGGATCGGCGCATCTTTGAGGACCGCGCGAGCGATGGAGATGCGCTGCTTCTGGCCGCCGGAGAGCTTGACGCCGCGCTCGCCGATCAGGGTGTCGTATCCGTCGGCCAGGTCGCTGATGAACTCGTGAGCGTTGGCGATCTGGGCTGCGCGGATGATGTCTTCTTCCCCGGCCTCCGGGTTGCCGAAGCGGATATTTTCCCGCACGGTGCCGTGGAACAGGAAGACATCCTGCAGCACGATGCTGATCTGCCGGCGCAGGCTTTCCAGCTCCAGATTGCGCGTATCGACGCCATCCAGCCGCACCGCCCCCCGTATAGGATCGTAGAAGCGCGGGATCAGGCTGACCAGCGTCGATTTACCCACCCCGGTCGGGCCGACCAGAGCCACCATCTCGTTGGCCGCGATCTCCAGCGAGATATTTTCCAGGACCATATCGCCCTGGCTGTAGCGGAAGCTCACCCCATCATAGACGATCTCGCCTCTGGCCCGCTCGCACAGCCGGACGGCGTCCGGCCCCTGGTAGACCTCCTGACTTTCCTGCAGCAGCTCGTCCACGCGGTCGGCGCTGGCCATTGCCTCCTGGACGCGCTCCCAGGCGTCGCTCAGGATGCGGACCGGCTGGTACAGCATTTCCAGATAGAGGAAGAAGGCCACCAGATCGGCGACGGGCAGCGCCCCCTGGTAAACGAGCATCCCGCCGAAGAAGATCACGGTCAGCATCCCCAGCGACGACGTGAAGTCAATCGTCGGCTGGAAGATCGCCATCATCTTCAGGGCGTGCAGCAGCGAGCGCCGGTAAGTCTCAATGCCCTGGCTGACCCGCGCCGCCTCGGGGTCCTCGCGGGTGAAAGCCTTGATCTCGCGGATGCCGGAGATGTTGTCATTGAGGACCGCGTTCAGCTCGCCCAGCTTGACCTGGCGGGTGCGGAAGGCCGGGCGCACCTTCTTGGCATAGACCCGCATAATCAGGACGACGATCGGGATGGGCAGCAGGCTCAGCAGCCCCAGCCGCCAGTTCAGGAGGAGCAAGATTGTGGTCACGCCGATCAGGGTGAGGATATTGACGATCACGTCCGGCACGGCGTGGGCGATCAACGCCTCAAAGAGATCGGTGTCGTTGACGATGCGGGACATCATCTGCCCGGTTTGCTTGTCCTCGTAAAAGCGCAGGGTCAGCCGCTGGACATGATCGTACAGGTGGCGGCGCGTGTCAGCGACCACGCCCCACCCGGCGATATGGGCCATATAGCTGCGCACGAACTGCAGCACAGCCTTGACCACCAGCACCGCCGCCGCCAGCGCGGTCAGGCGGGCGATGCCGGCCAGCGTGTCCGGGGTTAGCTCCTGCCCGGTGACCAGGGCGATCAGCGTCCGGATGATCCAGGGCATCAGGAGCTGCACACCAACCAGTAACACCATGGCAATCACGGTGGCGGCCAGCGCCTTCGTGTACCCCCGCGCGAAATAGAATACCAGTCGAAGTGCTTTCATGATCTCCCTGGTTGGGCTTCAATGATACAGAGATATTAGAGGGCCAGATCGGCCCGCGCCGCCGCCTGCGCCAGCAGCCCGGCGCTCAGCGTCCGCGCTTCACTCACAAGCGGCAGGACGGCCTCGTTATAACGGGCCGCCGCCGCCGGATCGGCCATGGCGGCGGTGTTGATCCGCACATTGAGCGCGGCGACTTCCACCGCGGCCAGCGCCATATGCACCCCGGCCATGGCATCGGTGACGGCGTTCAGATTGCCGGCGGTGGCCGCTGCCCCGGCCAGCTTTATGACCTCCAGCGCAGTCCGGGTCACGCGCAGCGGCACGTCCGTCGCCTCGGTCATAGCCGCCCGTATGGCGTCTGGCCGGACCGGGTCCTCTTTGGGCAGGCGATACGCGGTTACCAGCGCGTTGAAGGCGGCAATATCTTCATCCACCGCGGCCAGCAGCTCAGTGCGAAGGGAGGCGGCCTCATCGGCGACGGCGCTCATCCGCGCCGCGACATCGGCATATTTCTTCTTACCCACCGTCAGCCGGGAGACCATCTCAGCCAGGGCCGCCGCCAGCGCGCCCGCCGCCGCCGCCACCGCCCCGCCGCCGGGCGTGACCGTATCTGCGGCCACCGCCCGCGTGAAAATCCCCGGCCCGGCCTCAGCCGGCGCGGCTTCCAGCAGGCGGCGCTCCAGGACCTGCGACTTCTCGAAGCGATCCAACTGGAGATACCACTGGGCCGAGTCGATCAGGGCGTCGCCCGGGATCAGGCCGACCAGCTCGCTGAAGGCGACGGTGACGCCGTAGCGCGCCGCCTCCCGCCGGATCATCTCCATCACCCGGTGAAGCGGCGTCTTTTCGAAGTGGGTCAGGTTCATGGAAACCTGCGCCTTGCCCTCCACCAGCACGCCCATGGCCTTGACATAGCGCAGGCCGCCGCTGGAGTGACGAATCGCGCGGGCGATCTGGTTGGCGATCTCCACATCAGCGGTATTGAGGTAAACGTTGAAGGCAATGAGGAAGGCGCGCGCGCCGATGACGGTCGCCCCGGCCGGGCCAAGCGCAGCGGGGCCGAAGTCCGGCCGGCGATCCGGGTCCGTCCCGATCGCCTCTTTGAGGCCCTCATATTCGCCCCGGCGCACATCGGCCAGATTCTCACGGTCGGGGCGGGTGGCGGCGGCTTCGTAGAGGTAGACAGGGATATCCAGCTCCCGCCCGACCCGCTCGCCCAGCCGGCGGGCCATCGCCACGCAGTCGGCCATAGTCACATCGCGCAGCGGGATGAAGGGCACCACGTCCGTCGCGCCCAGGCGGGGATGTTCCCCGCGGTGGTTGTTCAGGTCGATCAGGCGGGCGGCGGTGGCGATCCCGGCGAAGGCGGCCTTCTCCACAGCGTCCGGCGGGCCGGCGAAGGTCACCACGGTGCGGTTATGATCGGCATCGCTGCTCGTATCCAGGAGGATGACGCCGGACACCTTCTGAATGGCGGCGACGATCTCGGCGATCACTTCGGGCCGGCGGCCTTCACTGAAATTAGGGACACACTCCACAAGCGGATTGGGCACACTGCACCTCGCGGGGGTTAGGGTAGGTGAATAAATGTCCCGCCGATTATACTGCCGTGAGGAGAGCGACTCAATACTTCCGGCGCGCTTTGCCCTTTTAACCCGTCACGCGCTGGTATGTATTCAGCTCAGCCCCGGACCCTGACTGGCGAGAGTCTGGCCTGTTCGGTGGAAGCAGCTACGCCATGACCCGGCCGGCCTGGTCCCACAGATCGCGCTACCGGCACACCCCCGCACAACACCATCAAGCCGGAATACGATCAACCGCCTGCCATCCGTCTTTCTTAATCATTGAGACAGATATAAATAATCTATAAATTTCTGCTCCGCCTCCATTTTCTGCTATATACTGAGGATAGTGAAGGCTGCTACGTACGGCGCATGTGGACGAAGCTGGCAGTGCGGACATCGCGCAGCAACGATGCTCTGAGGCTCGCCAGGGAGTTTACTGGAGGTTCCTCATGCGAGAGTGGTTGTCAGTATCCTGGTTAGCCGTACTGGTAGGCGGTTTATGGGTAGTGCTGGGGTTGTTCACAGCAGTCGAGTCTCCGTTGGAATGGGGCATCGGGGTGCTCATCACAGCGGCCGGTGCCGTGGCACTTTATATCGGGCAACAATCGGTTCCGTCGGCAGCGGAACAGCGCCGCTGGCGAGAAATGGCAGAAGCGATGCGTGAGGGGCTGTATAAGTAGGACAGCCGTCGAATTCCGTGGACAGGGCCGGGGCGGTTGTTTTGCCCCGGTCGTTTCACGATAACAGGCCGGTGGTATAGAAACATGTAGCAGGTAAAACATCAGCGCGAGCAGCAATCCCTCAGCCATCCCTGCGGGTATCCGCAGGACGGGTGCAGCGAACAGATTCTTTTGCACGAACAGGACTAGTTGTGGGAAACAGTCGCGTCATCGTTATTGAAGATAATCGAGACCTGGCTTTCATTTTCGCCGAGTCAGCCCGCCTCGCCAGCTTTCAGGTGGACGTGGTCGGGGATGGCGCAGTTGCCCTGGAGCACCTGCAGCAGATGACGCCGGCGCTGATCATCCTGGATCTACACCTGCCGACAATCTCCGGGTTGGAAGTTCTGCATCAGATTCGGGCCGACGAGCGGCTGACCTGCGTCCCCGTCATTGTCACCACCGCCGACCCGATCCTGGCCGACATTGTGCGAGGGCAGGTCAGCCACGTTCTGCTCAAACCAATCGATTTCACCACGCTGCGCCAGGTCGTGGTGCGGACCCTGCTCACAGGCGGCCCGGCGGAGTCCGCCGGCAGGGGGTAGTCCCGCCTCGACCGCTAGAATCGTCCCTCCGGGCAGCGCTACGGCGAAGGCGCGCTGAGGTGCTCCTCGCCGGGCCGGGCACCCAGGCCAGCAATCTGCCTGATCAGCTTATCCGCATAAGTCACGCCCAGATTACACGCGCCGGGGGCGCCGTCGCGGCCAAACACGAACGTGGTGGGGACGGTCATCACTCCCCAGCGCTCCGCGATGGCCGGCTGCTCCGTGACATCAATGGTGATGATCTCCAGTTGATCCCCGAACGTGCCCTGCGCCGTCTTGAGGGCGGGCCGCTGCGACATCTGGCAGGGGGCGCAGGCCGGTGAGGTGAAATAGAGGATCAGGTATTTGCCCGGCTGGTGCCCCTCCAGCCCCGGCAACGCGGCGGCGGCCCGACGCATCTGCCGGGCCAGGAACAGGCGGTACAGGGCGAAGGCGACAACGATAATCAGGACGGCGACGACGAATCGTTCCACCATTATCAAATCTCCTGTTCGTGGGGCGGGCGCATCCCGGGGCGGGTATTGGGCGGCGGCGCCTTGCTGAAACCGGGCACGCCCAGCCGGTTGAGCCAGTAGTACATAAAGCAGCCGGCGCAAAAGCCAAGGAACAGATTGACCGCCGCCAGCGCGATGACCAGCCAGACGAGCGCCCAGCCCAGGGCCGCGCTCCCGATCAGCAGCGCCAGCACAGCAACAGCCAGCACAGCTGCGCCGAACCCCTGCGCGAAGCGGTGCGGCTCCGGGTTATCGTAAACCAGGTCCGGCCTGGCGATGTGCAGCGGCCTGAGGATGTACCGGTATACGGGCCTGAAGCCGGGCACACCGGCCAGAGAACCCAGCGCCATCACCAGACATACCACGCCGACCGGCCAGACGCTATTCAGCACAAACCCCAGTACAAGCAGGATGATGATAAGCGCCTGGTTCGTCCGCAGCGCGGTCAGATCAAGGCGGGTCAGGTCTCTCTGTTGGGCCGACATAGCGGGTTCCTTTCTGGGCGAAAACTCCGCACGTAACTGCTGAGAAACAAAAAAGCCCCGGCGCCGGGCGCGGGGCTTCTCAGATGGCGTAATAATTAGAAAACAAAACGTCACTGATACGAAGCGGCCATGCTCCTCAGCGCCCGGACTTCCAGATTACAACAACATACTACAAATTGGGTCTTCATCATCTTATTTTGCCAACCGTAAACGGATTGCTGAAGAGACTATAACACTGAATTTCTGGCTGTCAAGCACCCGCGCACTTCATTTCCAATTCAACCGTATTATGGATGTACTACCCGGCGGCCTTCAGCGGCGGCTTCAGCCGGGCGGGGAACACAAAAGCGGCTGGCCTCTCTCCCGAGTCACCAGCCGCCCTGAAATCTTCAGGTATCCAGTTGTCAGGATATTATTGCCCGCCGGTCACAACGGCGCCCGCCGCCTGGCAGGGCATCCCGGTGGCGAAGCGCGCCGTTATCGTCGCCGTCATTGTCGCTGCCCGGGCGTCAGCTTCTGCCTGGGTCAGCCGGCCGGCTGCCACCAGCGCCGCCAGATGCTCGATGTGGGAGGTCATCGCCGCGTTCACGACAGTGGAAAGCGCAACGCCCTGCGCTGCGGCGATCTCGGCCACCGTCTTACCGGCCCGCAGCTCCGCCAGGAGCGCATCTGTCCCCAGGCCGAGCGCTTCTGCCAGCGGGGTGATCAGGCCCATATTGCGCGCGGAATTCATGTTCCACATGGGACCCGCGCCCTGGCCCATACCCCGATCCATGCCGTTCATGTGACCGCGGCCCATCATGCCGCCCATACCCTGGGCAGGCCCCATCGGACCTCGTCCGCCGCGGCCCGGCCCGCCGCCCTGGGCCGAAACAGCGGCGACGCCAGTTGTCAATACAAGGACGACGACAAGCGTTATAACCAGACTTTTACGCATCGAATTCACTCCTTGACCATTACGCCAGCTCAGCGATGACCCAATGATGCCATAGAGATATGATGCGCCTGTGCAGGTTGTGTGAAGTTTTGATGAAGTTTCTTCGTTGTGTCAGGCCAGAGGGAGTGTGAAGGTGAAGCTGCTGCCGAGGCCGGGTCCGTCACTGGTCGCCCACAGAGTCCCCCCCTGCGCCTCGATGATATGCCGGGCGATGGTCAGGCCGACGCCGCTGCCGCCGCTGGCCCGCGAGCGCGACTTATCGACGCGGTAGAAGCGCTGAAAAATCCGCTCCAGATCTTCCGGCGCCAGGCCGATGCCGCTGTCGGCCACGGTGAAGCGCACCGCATCCGCCATCCGCGCCAGATGCAGGGTCACCTGGCCGCCTGCCGGCGTGTACTGGAGCGCGTTGCCGAGCAGATTGAGCAGCACCTGCCGGGTCCGATCGAAGTCAGCCTGCACCTGCACCGGAGGGGCGAGCGGCAGAACAGTGAGGGCGACGCCGCGCTCGTCAAACTGCGGGCGGATCCATTCCGCCGCCGACGACGCTATCGCCCCGGCATCCTGTGGGACGATATGCAGGTTAAGCTGGTCAGCCTCCGCGCGGGAAAGCTCCTCCAGATCGCGCACCAGCCGTTGAAGACGGTCAGCCTCGCCGTGGATAAGCTGGTACGTCTCCGGAGCAGCCGGAATAATGCCATCCTCCAGGCCTTCCATATAGCCTTTGATGCTGGCCAGCGGCGTCTTCAGCTCATGACTGACATCGCCGATCAACTGCTGACGGGCGGCTTCAGTCTGGGCCAGCGCCTCGGCCATGCGGTTGAAGCTGTGCGTCAGCTCGCCCAGCTCGTCGCCAGTTTCCACCGGCAGGCGGCTCTCATAGTGGCCGGCGGCGATATGGCCGCTGGCCGCGCTCAGGCGGCTAATCGGCTGGACAATACGGCGGCTGATCCACCAGCTCACCCCGGCGGCGGCGATAATGGCCGCGCCCCCCGCCAGCAGCAGCGCTCCGTACACCGCCTGGCGAAAGTTGGCGTTGATCTCTTCGTTGAGATCGGCGACGATCCGGGTTACCGTCTCGTCGCTCGCGCCGCGCCCTGTGCCCATCATGCCCATACCCTGGCCCGGCGCGCGGTTACCACCTTCCTGTCCGCGGCGCATCATGCCCATCCCGCCGGAAAACGCCGCCGGGGCCACAGCGGCCGTCGCCGCTGCCAGCACAATCAGGGCAATCGCGACCACGCCCAGATAGGAGAGCAGGAGCTTCCAGCGCAGGTTCATGCCGGATCATCCTCGAACTTATAACCCACGCCGCGCACAGTCAGGATATGGCGCGGCGCGGCGGGATCGGCTTCCAGTTTTTGTCGGATATGGCCGATATGCACATCCACCACACGGGCGTCGCCGTAAAAGTCATAACCCCACACCTGCTCCAGAAGCTGCTCCCGGCTGAACACCATGCCAGCGCAGGAGGCCAGTGTTTTGAGCAATCTGAATTCCAGCGCGGTCAGGTCCAGCGGCTGATCGTCGCGCCAGGCCTGATGGCGCCCGCCATCGATACGGATATGGGCGAAGTTGAAGACTGATTCGTCGCCCGCCGCTGTGCTCCGGCCCCGGCGCAGGATAGCCCGCACTCGCGCCACCAGCTCGCGCGGGCTGAAGGGCTTGGTCAGGTAGTCGTCCGCACCGGCGGTCAGCCCGATCACGCGATCCGCTTCTTCAGAGCGAGCGGTCAGCAGGAGCACGTACACTTCTGATTCGCGCCTGATCTGGTGCAAGACATCCAGGCCATTCATGCCGGGCAGCATGATATCCAGGATCACCAGGTCCGGGCGCGCACGCCGGAAGACGGCCAGCCTCTCCGGCCCATCCCCGGCTTCATGTACGGTATATCCTTCCGCCTCCAGGTATGCCCTGGCCAGAGCGCGGATATTAGGCTCATCATCGACGATCAGGATGGTGGCCATACTGGTCCTCACGGGCAGGCAGGGGCAAAGATAGGTCGCCTGCTCCCTCTTTGGATGCGCCGGTGAGGGCGCCGGTCACGGACACCTGGCGCAGGCAGTGAAAATCGCCAGGGTGCCCGGGGCCGGAAGAGCGGTCCGGGGACAGGGGACTTAAGCCCCCTGTCTTCGCTTGACGGCGCCTCTTGCAGCCCCGGTTTTTTGCCGTACGCCCGACAGCCGATCACCGGAGCGGGATCGGCGTCGCCGTCGGCAGGAATAGCTGCCCCGGCAGGACAAGCGGCACCACCAGCCGCAGCTCCTGCGTCGCCGTTGGCGTTGGCGTTGGCGTCGGCGTCAGCGTCGAGAACAGGCGCGGGCCCCGCTCCGGCAGGACAACCGGCGGCAGGATCAGCACCGGCAGCAGCATTTCTTCGGTCTCCGTCGGCTTTTCTGTCGGGATGGCGATCTGGAAGATCTCCGGCTGGCGCTGAATCCGGATCGTGGGCAGCACCTGCGGGGACCCGTCTGACGCCGGGGCAGAATTGGGCAGGCGCAACCGGAGCGGCTGCACCCGCGCATTCAGGTCCGGGACGACAGTCGGGACGGCCACCCGGCGCGGCAGGGTTTGCAGCAGCGACGCGATCGGCCGGGCCTGCAAACGGGCCAGGTCCAGCGGCTCCAGCCGCGGCGGCTGCAGCGGCTCTAGCTGCGCGCTCAGCGGCACGCTGATCTGCGCCCCGGCAACCGCGCTGACCTGCCCGCCCAGCACCGTCGCGTCCACCTGCCCTTCCAGCACGGCCAGCTTCATCTCGCTCTCCGGCCGGGCCTGGACAAGGAGGGTGGAGCCGATCAGCAGGTCCACGCCGTTGATGGTCAGGCTGGCGACTTCCTCTGACTCGTTCTGGATCAGGACGGCGGCTTCAGGAGCACTGGCGCAGGTTGGATCGCCCAGGCCGGTGCGGATGGACACGGCCTGCATGGGGGCCGCGCCGCCGGCGTCTTCAATAGTGGTATCGCCGTAAGCGATGAACGTGATCGCTTCGCCGGGCAGGGCGTCGGGCAGGTCGGCCTGCACGCGCAGCAGGGCGATGCCCCACAGATCGCCATTGGGATCGAAGGCGCTGGTATCCAGCCGACTGAGCGCGCTCAATGCAATCCGATCGCGCGGCTGGCTGAAGATGCCGGTCGCGCCGGGCTGCAGGAGGACCATGACCCGGGCATGTCCGTAGCAGGCTTCATTGCGGGCGGTCCCGCTACACACGTCATCGATGCGGGCGATAGCCTCCTGAACGACGGCGTCGCAGGCGGCGGCGACAGCAGCCGGCTCCGTCGGTGACGGCGGGACAGCGGTGCTGGTAGCGTCCCCGGCGTCAACAGCCGGCTCCGTCGGCGGCAGCAGGACGGCGGTGCTGGTAGCATCCCCGGCGCTGGCCGGGCCGAACGCATCGGTCGCCGCTGCTTCCGGGTAAGGCACGCTGATCAGGTTACAGGCCAGCAGCGGCAGCAGGAGCAGCAGGATCGCCGCCAGCCAGCGGCAATGCCGGGCAGACAATCTGGAAGCCATATCAGGTGCTCGTATGATTATCGGTGAAGCGTTCGACCAGTTTGATTAGCGGACCGATCAGGTCCAGCGGAAGCGGGAAGATGATGGTGGAGTTCTTCTCCGTGCTGATTTCAGTCAGCGTTTGCAGGTAACGGAGCTGCATGGCTGACGGCTCCCTCGCGATCAGGTGCGCGGCTTCCTGAAGCTGCTGGGCGGCCTGGAACTCCCCTTCAGCGTGGATGATCTTGGCGCGCTTTTCGCGTTCCGCCTCGGCCTGGCGAGCCATAGCCCGCTTCATCGTTTCGGGCAGCTCGACATCTTTCAACTCCACAATGCTGACTTTGACGCCCCATGGCTCGGTCTGTTCGTCGATGATCTTCTGCAGGTCGTGGTTGATTTCGTCCCGCTCGGCGAGCAGCTCGTCCAGCTCGCGCTGACCGAGCACGCTGCGCAGGCTGGTCTGGGCGATCTGGGTGGTCGCCTGGCCGTAGTTGCGCACGTTGACCACCGACCGGATCGGATCAATCACGCGGAAGTACACCACGGCATTCACGCGCACCGTCACGTTGTCCCGGGTGATGCTGTCCTGCGGCGGGATATCTATAGTGACCGTGCGCAGGTCTACCTTCACCATTTTGTCGATCATCGGGATGACCAGGAACAACCCCGGCCCGCGCGGCCCGCCGGCCACACGTCCCAGCCGGAAGATCACGCCGCGTTCGTACTCGGTCACGACCCGCACCGAAGACATCAGCAGTCCGATCAGGATCAGGATCAGAAACCCTACAATTGTCATCGTGCCAATAATTTCCACAGATTGCCTCCTCCCGGCAGGGAGCAGCTCCAGCCCCACCTCAACCAGTCATTTACCCCATTATATGCCCAAATATCGCGCCGCTGCCTGACGGCGGGCTGACATTCACAGTCCGCTCATAAAATACAAAAGCCGCCACCAGGCAGCCCCGCGTCGGCAAGCAGGGCGGCGGCATGGCGCGCGCCTGAAAAAACAGGGAGCGTAAGCCAGACAGGGGAGCCTGAGCGGGATAAGGGAGTGAACAGAGCAAAGAGATGAACGAAACAAGGGAATGAGCGGGACAAGGGGCTTAAACCCCTTGCCTGCGCCGGCCTGCCCGGCGGGAAGCGCGTCCGGGCGGCCCTAGGAGCGGTAGTCACCGTTAATCGAGACGTAGTCGTGGCTGAGATCGCACGTCCACACAGTGGAGACGGCATCGCCCAGCCCCAGGTCCAGGCGGACGGTGATCGCCTTTTCCTGCATAATCGCGGCGGCGTCCTGTTCGCGGTAATCCGTCGGCGTGCCGCTGGCGACAAGCTGCAGGCCCGCGTCTTCCGGCGCTTCGCCCGCCGCGAACCACAGGTCCAGCCGGTCGGGGTTCACAGCCACGCCGGCCCGCCCGGCGGCGGCCAGGATGCGGCCCCAGTTGGCGTCACAGCCGAAGAAAGCGGTCTTGACCAGCGGCGACGTGGCGATGGTCATGGCGACCTGCCGGGCAGAAGCGGCGTCCGGCGCGCCGGTGACGTGCAGGGTGATGAACTTGGTCACGCCCTCGCCGTCCAGCACGATATCCCGGGCCAGCGCCGTGCACACCGCCGTCAGCGCCGCGCCGAAGGCCTCCCGGTCCGCCCCGGTCTGGACGTTCACGCCGCTGGCGCCGCTGGCCAGGGCGATGACGGTGTCGTTGGTGCTCATATCGCCGTCCACGACGATCTGGTTGAAGCTGACGCCGTTGGCGGCGCTCAGGGCGGTCTGCAGCCCGGGGGCGTCAATGGCAGCGTCAGTGGCGATAACGGCCAGCATGGTCGCCATATAGGGCGCGATCATGCCTGACCCCTTGGCGATCCCGGCGACGGTATACACGCCGCCCGGCGTCGTCACCCGGACAGCGGCGGTCTTGGTCATCGTGTCCGTGGTCATGATCGCCCGCGACGCCCCGGCCCAGCCGTCCGGCTCCAGCCCGGCGGCCAGCATCCCGACCCCGGCGCCGATCTTCTCCATCGGCAGGGTGACGCCGATGACGCCGGTGGACATGACGAATACATCCTGCGCGGCGCAGCCGAGCGCCCCGGCCACAAGCCGCGCCGTTTCGGCGGCATCCTCGACGCCGCGCTGCCCGGTACAGGCGTTAGCCACGCCGGAATTCACCACAACCGCCCGGATGCCGGCGGGGTTCTGCTTCAGGTGGGCTATGTCCAGCAGGACGGGGGCTGCCCTGACGCAGTTGGTGGTGAAGACGCCCGCCGCCGCGCACGGCCCATCCGCCGCAATCAGGGCCATATCGAGCCGCCCGGATTTGCGGATGCCGGCGGATACAGCGGCCGCCCTGAAGCCCGGCACAGCGGCGATCCGGGTATCTACTGCGCTTATCGTCGTCGTGTCGAGAACAGTTGGAACCATGATATTCCGGGAATCCCTTTGCATTTACGCCAGCAGCCTGAAAATATGGGCCAGCTTTTCGATCGCTTCATCCACATGCTGCTTCTGCAGGATCAGCGGCGGTATCAGCCGCAACACATCCGGCCCGGCGTTAACCATGATCAGGCCGTGGTCGTAGCCGGCGGCAATCACCTCCGCCGCGGGGAGGGTGAGCTGCAGGCCGAGCATCAGGCCCCGCCCGCGCACGGCCGCAATCTGCGGCGAGCCGAGGGCCAGCAGCCGTTCCTTGAGGTACGCGCCCACCTCAGTCACGTGGGCCAGGAAGCCCGGCTCCGAGACCCGGTTCAGGATCACCCCCGCCGCTGAGCAGACCAGCGGCCCACCGGCGAAGGTGCTGCCGTGGTCGCCCGGCTGGATGACGCTCGCGACTTCCTCGGTGACCAGCGCGGCCCCGACAGGCAGGCCGCCCGCCAGCGGCTTGGCCAGCGTCATGATATCGGGCGTCACCCCGGCGGCCTCATGTGCCCACAGGCTCCCCGTGCGGCCCACGCCGCACTGCACTTCGTCGAAGATCAGGAGGGCGCCGTGCCGGTCGCACAGCTCGCGCAGCCCTTGCAGGAAGCCCGGCGCGGCCTCGTGAATGCCGCCTTCGCCCTGCACTGGCTCCACGAATACGGCGCAGGTCCCGGCTCCGATAACGCCAGCCGCCGCATCCAGATCGTTGTAGGGCGCGATTTTGACATCCGGCAGCAGCGGGCGGAACGGGTCCTGATACTGCGGGCGGGGGGTGATGGAAAGCGCCCCCATCGTCCGGCCATGAAAGGCGCTGCTGAAGGCTACCAGCTCCGTCTTAGCCGGGCCTGTCGTGTGGCGCATACGCGCCCATTTGCGGGCGAACTTGATCGCCGTTTCGTTGGCCTCCGAGCCGGAATTGTTGAAGAACACGCGGTCGGCGAAGCTCAGCGCGCACAGCCTGGCGGCCAGCTCGGCATGGGGAGCGGTGTGGTACAGATTGCTGACATGAATCAACCGCCCGGCCTGCTCGCTGAGGACGGCGGTCAGCTCCGGGTCGCCGTAGCCCAGAGCGTTGACGGCGATGCCGGCCATCAGGTCCAGGTAGGCGCGCCCTTCCGTGTCGTAGAGGTAAACGCCTTCGCCGTGGGAAAGCACGAACGGCGCGCGCCTGTAGCTCTGGACAAGGTGCTGCGCTTCCAGGCTCTTGATAGCCGCCGTCTCATCGCTGACTGCTGACTGTGCTGCCCTGGTCATGGTGTTCTCTTTCCTCACGCTGCAGGTGACTGGCTCCGGGCGTCCATAACCTGACAGGGGGCTTAAGCCCCTTGCCTCTCAAGTTTCTATCGCCCGAGTATACCGGCAGATTAGCGGGCCGCCTCATTCAACCGGGAAACATGCTGGTAGGCGGAGACGGATATCCCGGCGTAAAACACAGTGCCGCCGCCGTTCGACAGGCCGTTCAGATCGGTGATCACAGCCTGCGGGACGCCCAGGGCGACCGCATGAAGGGCCGTCTGCACTTTGGGGATCATGCCGCCGTAAATTGTGCCGTCGGCAATCAGGGACTCAGCCCGCGCCGCGCTGAGCGATTCCTGCGGCGCTTCGTCGATCAGGACGGCGCTGACGTTGGTCAGGAAGACGATGCGCGACGCGCCGACCGCCCGGGCGATAGCCGCCGCCGCATGATCGGCGTTGACGTTGTACGGCTCGCCGTCGTCGCCGAGCGCCAGCGGCGCCACCACAGGAATCACGCCGTCAGCCAGCAGGTCCAGCAGCACTTCGCCGCGCACCTGCGTAATCTCACCCACGCGGCCCAGATCGCCGTGCTCATTATGCAGCTTGGCGCCGCGCAGCAGGCCCCGGTCGGAGCCGCTGAGGCCGATCGCGTCCAGGCCCGCCATCAGGAACTGCCGCACCAGCCGCTTGTTAACCGAGCCGCACAACACCATCTCCACCACCGCCAGGGTATCGGCATCGGTGACGCGCAGGCCGTCCACCCACTGCGGCTGGAGGCCGATGCGCGTCTGCAGCGTCCCGATCTCCTTCCCGCCGCCGTGAACGATAATGACAGGGCGGTTCAGGCTGGCGACGTAATCCGTCAGCGCGGCGAGAAACCGGGGATCATCGATGTCGTTGCCGCCGATCTTGAGCACAATCGGGGCCAGGGTTTGCTGTGGAGTGGTGTTTGTCTTCTTCATAATCGTCATCCCTTTGCCGCGGGCAAGGGCAAAAAGACCGCTGCATGAGCAGCGGCCGAACGAAATTACGAAAGCAGGCCCAGCGTTTCGGGCAGGCCGAACATCAGGTTGAAATTCTGGACAGCCTGGCTGGCGGCGCCCTTAAGCAGGTTGTCGATGACGGATACGATCACGACGTGGGTATCCGTGGCCGGTGTGATCGAAATCGCGCCGTGATTCTGCCGGGTGACATGGTGCAGCGTGGCCTGCTGGCCCTTCGGCAGCACCTTCACCAGCGGCTCATCCGCGTAAGTTTCCTCGTACAGCGATTGCAGCGCGGTCGCCGCCCACGGCGTAGCAAGCGTGACGTAGATGGTGGCCATCAGGCCGCGATCCACCGGGAGCAGATGCGGCGAGAAAATCACCGGGCCGGTCTTGCCGTTGCGCCGCCCGATCTCCTGATCAATCTCGCCAGTATGGCGGTGGGTCCGCCCGATGTTGTACGGCGAGAGGTTGCCGAAGACTTCGACAAAGTGGGTGGTGGCGGTGGGCTTGCGCCCCGCGCCGGAGACGCCCGATTTGGCGTCGATGATGATCGGCGCGCTTTCTGACAGGGCATGCGCTTCCAGCAGCGGGTAGAGGCCGAGCAGCGTCGCAGTCGGGTAGCAGCCAGGGTTGGCGATGATCGGCGCGCCCGCAATCTGCGCCCGGTTGATTTCTGGCAGGCCGTACGGCACGGGCAGCAGTTCCGGGGCCGGGTGCGGCGCCCCGTACCACTGCTGGAAAGCCTCCGGCGTGTCCAGGCGGAGATCGGCGGAGAGGTCGATCACTTTCGTCCCGCCGGCGTAAGCCGCCGCTGCCAGCGGCGCGGAGGCCAGATGCGGCATGGAGAGGAAGACGACCTGGGCGCTCCCTGGCCCGGCGTCATTGTGCGCTTTGTACAGCAGATCGACGCCGGGGACGGGCTGGCCGGCATCCTGATCGGAGGTGGCGAAGACCAGTTGCGCGCCCGGGTGACCGGCGATCAGTCGGACCAGTTCCTGACCGGCGTAGCCGGCAGCTCCGTAAATTCCGACAGTGATGGGGGCGGTATTCTGGCCAGACACTCCGTACTCCTTTCAGCGCAATAAAAATCCCCCCGGTCCGGGGGGATTGGGGTCGTCTTGTGCTTAACTATGCTGCCAGGCGACACTATCCCTGCCAGACCGGCATGGTCTGGGGACGGCGACGGGGACGGCGGGGAGGGCAATTAATCGTGCAGTTAACCGGTTGTAACATCATGTTTTCCATCTGTTAGTTGTCGCGTCTGAAACAGAGGGTAACGGACTCCTCCCCCTGAGTCAATACGCCGAAAAAAGTTCGGATATCTCGACGAAAAATACCGGGATTGCTTGGGTAAATGATCCAAATAAAACGGAGGCGGGGAACGGGGAAAAACGGGAGCTGCCAGAAAGGGCAAGCCGTTTGCCCCCTGATTTTAGCCCGGGCTGGTGAACGCAGGGGGTATCCGATAAACTGAGGACAGGGAGTGCAAAAAGAAAGTTTCCGGGGCCGGCTGAAGGTCCGACCCTGTTCGACGACGGCGGACTCGGGCGCAGCCGTCAGCGGCGACATTCGGCCCGGCCCGGCTGGAACCGCCCGCCGCCCCCCTGATATCTCTACCCGTGAGCCTGATATTTTGCCGCCAATCCTGTGAAAGAAAGCCGAGGTTAACGCCGTGATTCGAACCGATTCCGTCGAAAATGCGATGGCAATCCGTCGCCAGCTCGCCCATGACCATCACCGGCCGCGGTATCACTTTCAGGCACCCGCCAACTGGATGAATGACCCCAACGGGTTCATCCACTGGCGCGGCCAGTACCACCTGTTCTACCAGCACCACCCCTTTGGCCCGCTCCACGCCAACATGCACTGGGGGCATGCCGTCAGCAGCGATCTGGTGCACTGGCGGGACCTGCCGATGGGCCTGACGCCGACGCCGGGCGGCCCGGATGCGGGCGGCTGCTGGTCGGGCTGCGCCGTGGATAACGACGGCGTGCCCACCTTGATGTACACCGGCGTGTCTCCGGAAGTGCAGTGCATCGCCACCGGGTCGCCGGATATGCTGACCTGGACGAAGTACCCCGGGAATCCGGTGATCGGCGCGCAGCCGGCGGGCATGACGCTGACCGGCTTCCGCGATCCCTGTGTATGGCGGGAGGGGAGGATGTGGCACATGGTCCTGGGCAGCGGCATTACCAGCCACGGTCAGGACAGGGGGGCGGTGCTGCTGTACCGCTCGCCCGACCTGATTAGCTGGGAGTATCTGGGGCCGCTGCTGGAAGACGACCAGCCGCAGGCCGGTGTGGTGTGGGAATGTCCTTCTTTCTTCCCGCTGGGGGACAGGCACGTCCTGTTCATCTCCGTGACCTCAACCGGCTACGTCGAGTATTTTGTCGGCGCATACAGGGAGCACCGCTTCGAGCCGGACTGCGGCGCTCACCTGGATCACTCCGGCCTGTTCTACGCCCCCCAGAGCACCCTGGACGCCTTCGGACGGCGCCTGCTGTTCGGATGGCTGCGCGAAAGTCGGAGTGATGCGCTGGTGACCGCCGCGGGCTGGTCCGGGATGCAATCCGTGCCGCGCGTCCTGACCCTGCGCCCGGATGGGCGGCCGGGCATCGCGCCGGCCCCGGAGCTGAGCACCCTCCGCCGGACGCACTGGTCCGCGCACAACCAGACTATCGCCCCGGAATCGAAAGGCGTCCTGCCCGACGCCACCGGCAGCAGCCTGGAGATACTCGCCGAGTTCGCGCCGGGCAGCGCCAGCCACTTCGGGCTGAAGCTGCTTCAGTCGCCCGACGGCGCTGAGGAGACGGGCGTGGTCTACGACCGCGCCGCGCAGACGCTCACGGTTGACCGGAGCAGGTCCTGCGCGACGCCGGACGGCGTGGATATCTCGCCGCAGTCAGCGTCGCTGCCGCTGTCGGATGGCGACACGCTGCGGCTGCACATCTACCTGGACGGCTCGGCCATTGAGATCTTCGCCAACGGCCACACCTGTCTGACCAGCCGCGTCTATCCATCGCGGCGGGACAGCGTGGGCCTGGACGTGTTTGCCGCTGGCGGGTCCGTCGGACTCAAGAGCCTGGATGTCTGGCAGATGGCCTCTATCTGGGAGTAGCCGGCGCGCCCTCCCTGCGGCGGGGCGCGCTGACGATAGCCGTGAGGGGGCGGAGCGCTACTCAGGCTGAGGGAGCTACAAGAGATCGTGCCCGGGCGGATGGCGGCATCCGGCCCCGGGCTGCCTCAGCTCCGCGCAGCTTGAGCGGCCTGCCCTCCGCGCCCCCTGCCGCCCGCCTTCCCGGCTCACTTGCCGTTTCCCGCGATCGGGTGTTTATTCCACATAGAGAGGGGCCTACCGCCGGCCCGCGCAGATGAAGGAGCTTCCCATGATCATCAAGTCGGAAAATTTTCACGCCACTTTCAGCCGCACGATGGCGCTCGGTTACTGGCTCACCCTGCCGGATGGCTACACCAGCGCGGGCGCTCCCTGGCCGCTGATCCTCTTCCTGCACGGGGCCGGCGAGCGCGGCAGCGATCTGGAGCAGGTCCGGCAGCACGGCATCCCCCGCATCGCCCCCCAGCAGGAGAACTTCCCTTTTATCACGCTCGCGCCGCAGTGTCCAGCGAACCACTGGTGGTCGGATTATCTGGATGTCCTGATCGGGCTGCTCGATACCACGCTGGAGCATTACGCGGTCGATCCGGACCGCATTTACCTGACCGGCCTGAGCATGGGCGGGTACGGGACCTGGCACCTGGCCGCCGAATATCCGGACCGCTTCGCCGCGATCGCCCCCATTTGCGGCGGCGGCCTGTGGGCTTACGGCTTCCCGGAGCGGGTGGCCGATATCCGGCATATCCCGGCCTGGGTGTTCCACGGCGCGAAGGATGAGCTTGTGCCCCTGCGCGAATCGGAGGTGCTGGTGAACGCGCTCCGGGAGGCGGGAGGCGATGTGCAGTTCACGGTCTACCCGGAAGCCGGGCACGACTCCTGGACGGAAACCTACGACAACCCGGCGCTGTACGACTGGTTCCGCTCCCACGCCCGGCGGAAGTCCGGCGCATCGGAAGATGAGGAATAGGCAGCCGGGGATGAAGAAAAGCGCGGGACCGCCGGGAAAGGGCCTCCTGTTGGCCCTGCCCCTGCGTTCTCGATACCCCCGGCGGCCTGGCGCGATCACTCCGGCGGCGAAATGTCGAAGGACACGTTGAGCGTGATGGTGCCGGTTGACGCCTGGTTGTTGCCATCCAGCACGCGGAAGGTGAAGCTGTCCGCCCCGGTGAAGCCGGCCGACGGCGTGTAGACCCAGGCCACCCCGGCCCCGGTCAGCCGGCCGTGCTCCGGCTGCATCACCCGATCCACCGTATACGGCGGTACGCCGCCCTCCCAGGACAGCACAATTGAAGTCGGGGCGTCGGCCAGCGCTTCAATCACCTGATTGGCGGCGTGGACGCTCAGCGCCTCGCCATAAGTAGGTGTGATGGTCGGGAAGATGCCGGGCAGCGGAGTGGGCGGCGGCGGTGAGGCGGAACAGTCGGCGACTATGATTTCATAGACCGGGGAGGTAGCCAGGTTGCCGGCGTAATCTTCCGCTGTGGCCCAGTACACGACAGTGCCCGGCCTGGGGAACGGCCCCATATCCCCCGCGAATTCAGTGTAGCTTTCCTGCCGCAGCGGTATCCCCGGCACGCTGTCCAGACGCCCCTGATAATTCCATTTGAGCGAAACGGTCTTGATCGGGGATACGCTGGTCAGGAAGACCCGCACCCCGGTCGTCGCCGGGATACAGGCGTCATGGTAGCGGGCCACCACGACTGGCACGCTGACATTCACATACCTGATGACAATCGGGGGCGTTGTTGGCGTGGCCGTCGGGCGGGGTGTGCTGGTGAAGTGGGTGGCAGTCGGCAGGATGGGCGGGCGGGTCAGCACCAGCGGCGTGATCGTGGGCGCGGCGGCGGTGGGCACGGCTGTATGGGCCAGCGTCGGCAGGACCATGAGGGTGGGGATTTCCGGTTCCGGCGCGCAAGACGCCAGGAGCAGCAGGCCGGCCAGCAGGCCAGCGGCGATGCGGCCCTTCCTCCGGCCAGCCGCCCGATGCTCACGCATGGTTGTGTTCCTTTCCCCCGGGGTCGTAAACCCTGACCAGGCCGAGCAGCATATCCTGGTTGAAGCTGCGCACCTGGCGGAGCATCCCGATCCATTCGCCGGGCGGGCGCGGGGTGGCGACTTCCAGGATGTTCAGCGCCGCTTCCTGCAGGACATTGCTGAACGCGATGAAGCCCTGGATGGCCTCGGTCAGAGACAGGCCCTGCTGCCGCAGAAAGATGCCGTAGTCCTGCCCCAGAGCGAGGATCGGAGCGCCTCCCTCGCCGTCGGACGGGTCAACCAGATAGCGCTGGAGCGCCTCCAGCATTTGCCGCCCCTTGGCGCGCAAGGTCTGGCGGGTGGCCTCATCCATGCGGGTATACCACGACAGCCGGTTCAGATCGCCATCGCTGACGCGCAGGCGCACCTGGCCCAGGGCGTTCTGGACGAGCATCTGCACTTCGGCCGGGAGCGGCGTCTGGCGGATCTGCATCCAGTATTCCACATCGGAGCGGCGGAAGCGGCGATGACCGCCGGGGGTACGGCGTACCTGAAGCTCGCCGCGATCGGCCCAGTTACGAACCGTTGCCGGGTGCACCCCCAGAATCGCGGCGGCCTCGCTCAGGGTAATCCATGCGCTGTGCGGAACGTCGTCGCTCATCGGCGGCCTGTGTCCCCCCTGAACACTGAGATAACGACCGGGTTATCAGGATTGTAGGCGGATTAGCCCCTCCCGGCAAGCCGCCTTTGAATGCCGGACGCCCCCGTTCCGCCAGGAGCGGCTACAATAGAGGGCGTCTCGCCTGTATCTCTGCCAGGAAAGGACCTGTTCATGCCCTTCCACACCGGCGTGTTCGGCAACGGCACGATCTACCTGACCCCTCCGGCGCGCGTGCCCGATGGCACGCGGGCTTACGTGTACATCCTCGACCCGCACGAAGACCCGATCTCGTTTTACCGGCGGCTGGTGCTGCTGGAGCCGCAGGATGCCCGGCTGTACAACCAGCTCGGGCTGGCCCAGTTGCAGGCGGGGCGGGTGGCGGACGCCGAAGCCTCGCTGGGCCGGGCGGTCCAGCTCGATTATGGCTTCGCCGAAGGGCATCTCAATCTGGGGCGCTGCTATGAGATGCAGGGGCAGCTCGATTCAGCGGCGGCGGCGTACCGGGCGGCGGCCGAGCTGGACCCGGAACTGGCCGCCGCGCACCGCCAGCTTGTCGTGCTGCTGACCCGGCTGGGGCAGCCCGAGCATGCGCTGGCCGCCCTGACGACCGCCCTGGCGGCTGTCCCGGCGCTGCGGACATGGGCGGAGGAGGACGATGCGCTGGCCGCCCTGCGCGCCGGGCCGGGCTGGCCGGCGGCCTGAGCGGGCGCGCTACACGGCGGGGGAGCAGCTCTCGATCTCGTCCGGCACGAGTGCCCTCCTGACGGGTTCCTGCACATGGCGCGTCACCACAAAAAAGGCGCAGGCCATCATGATCAGGGCCGCTATGAAGACCGCCTGGTAACCCATCGTCTGGACGATCAGGCCGCCGATAACCGGCGCGAACAGCAGGCTGAAGGCGGCCATAGTGTTGAACAGCCCCGTATATATCGGGAGCTGGTCCGGCGTGGCGTACATGATGACCCAGTTCAGGTAGCCGTTGAACAGGTTGCTGAAGGCCATCCCGGAGGCAAAGAAGCCCAGATACAGCGGGACCGGCCCCAGGTTCCCGGCGAGCAGCGCGCTGACCGGCAGCAGCGCCGCCGTAAGAATGGCCAGCCGGACATACAGCAGATTGTGCCGGTTCCCCATCCAGGCGTACAACAGCGCCCCGACAATATTGCCGATAACCTGCATCAGCAGCAGATTGCCGACAGCCACGCCGCTGGACAGCCCCAGCACCTGGGTGGCGAACCCGATATAAAACGGCGAAGCCATGATAAACAGGCTGGAAAATATCCGGGTGATGATCATGGCGCGGTAGGATTTATCCTGCCGCAGGACAGTCCCGAGCTGCGATATAAAAACGCGAAACGGCGGCGATATCTGCACCGCCTTGCCGCCGGGCAGCTCCTTCACAAACAGGAACGGCACGATGGAAAGCACGAACAGGAGGCCGGCCACGGCGAAGATCAGGGCGTAATTATTGGGGTAGATTTCCTCGTGGGCGATGATCTGCCCGGTCAGCGGGGCCACCCCCAGCATGATCATGCCAGAAACGGCCACCGTCAGCCCCAGCGCCAGCGCGCGCCGGCGGTTATCCAGGCTGCTGGCGGCCAGGTCCACCCAGGGCACGCCGACGATGCCATCGCCGACCGCCGCCACGCCGTAGCAGATGAAGAACGCCAGCAGGATGATCTCCGGCCTGTCCGCGCCGAAGACCATCAGCAGCACGGCGAACGTTAGCATCGCAAAGCGCACCGGGATATTGGGGCCGACAAACCACCACTTCTTGTGGTTGACCCGGACCAGCAGGCGCGCCATGAATAACTGCGGCACCATCCAGCCGAACTCAAACATGCTGCTGGTCATGCCGATCAGAATCTCGGATGAAGTCAGCGTGCGGATGAAGTCCGGGATGACGGTCGTAGGGCTGATGATGATCATCCCCAGCGTGAACAGCAGGGAATCGGCCAGGAACAGCGGAAAGTTATGGCGGTATGCGCGCTCGCGCTGCGCCGGGGATAGCGCCTGCTGGGGGGATTCGGTCATGATTCTCCTCGATATCTGCAATCAGGGAACAGGCTAATTCTACGGGAGATATGCCGCGCTGTCCACATAGTCCTGATGGCGGCGGGGAACAGGGCGCGGAGAGCGGGCAGCAGAGAGGGCAAAGAGGGCGAATCGGGGCGAGATCGCTCTGCGTCCGCCGCGCCCCCCATTTTGCCCTGCCGCCTCCCCCCACAGCCCGCCTTTCCCGGGTCTCGCTTGACAAAGTAAACGATTTCCGAATACACTACGGATGATCTGGGAGCGCTCTCAGATTTGCCGGCCAGCTATACCCGCCGGCCCGGCGCGCGCCGCTCCTGAAGATTGTATCGACGGTGGACGGAACGTTATGAATCTTGAAGATATCGCCAGGCGGGCCGGCGTCTCCCGCTCGACTGTCTCCCGCGTGATCAACAACGAGCCTTACGTCAACTCCAAGACGCGGGAGCGCGTGCTGGCTATTGTCGAGGCGGAAGGCTTCACGCCCAACCCGGCGGCGCGGATGCTGGTCACCCAGCGGGCGCAGGTGATCGGCGTCGCCATCCCGCGCACCCTCACCAGCGTCTTTGAGGCTACCGACTACTTCCCCGCCCTGCTGCAAGGAGTCTCCGACGGCGCTCAGGAGCGCGACTACGCCACGCTGCTCTGGCTGGGTCACTCCGACCAGGATCGGGATCGCTTCTACGGGCGTATCCTGCGCAACCGCCTGATGGACGGGCTGATCATCGCTTCGGCGACCAGCGACCTGCTCCTCAACCCGCGCCTGCTCAACACCGGCGCCATCGTCGTGACGGTGGAGCGCCCGCTGGCTTACGCCGACCGCGTCAGTTATGTGACGGTGGACAACATCAAAGCGGCGGAGGATGCGGTCAACCACCTGCTCAATCTGGGCCGGCGGCGCATCGGCCACATCACCGGCGCCATGGACAATCCCGACGCTCAGGACCGCCTGGCCGGCTTTCAGGGGGCCTTGCAGCAGGTCGGACTGTTCAACCCCGATCTGGTGGCGGAGGGGATGTTCACCACACAGTCGGGGTATCTGGGCATGATGCAAATCCTCAAGCGGGGGCCGGTGGACGCGGTCTTCGCCGCCAGCGACTCGATGGCCTTCGGGGCGCTGCAAGCCCTGCGGGAGGCGCACCTGCGCGTGCCACAGGATGTCGCTCTGGTCGGCTTTGACGACCTGCCGCATGCCTCCGAAGCCACCCCCCGCCTGACCACCATCCGCCAGCCGATCCAGCAAAAAGGCTACCTGGCGACGCGGCTGCTGCTCGACCTGATTGAGGGGAAGCTGGAAGGCCCGCAGCAGATCATCCTGCCCACTCAGCTCGTGATCCGCGAATCGACCGGCTTCGACGTGCTGTGAGGCCGGCGCGGGCGTGCAGCCGGATATCCGATCATGGTCCGCCTCTCGTTTTCCCATCCCCTAACGCTTTCAGACCGAATGGACTAGAATCCGGCTATATCTGGCGAAGGGGGTAGTTCCGGGCTGTCGGGAGAAAGGGTCGGGATATGGATAGAAGGAAGCGCTTCTGGATCGCCCTTTTTGTGCTTGTGCTGGCGGGGGTGTCGGCCCCGGCGCAGCCGGCCCGCGGCCAGGAAGGCGTGTGCGATAACGCCCCTCAGCCGCGCCTGAGCATCGGCGGCTGGGCGGTCGTGACGGACGTGGTCACAGGCACGGCGGCGGGCGGGCTGCGCACCCGCGATCAGCCGCGCACGACGGCGACGGAGATCGCCCTGCTGCCCGCCGGCGCACTTGTGCGGGTGCTGGACGGCCCGGCCTGCAACGATGGCTTCCGCTGGTGGTATCTCTATATTGTGCAGGACGATCTGGAGGGCTGGTCCGCTGAGGGCTGGGCGGATCAGTACTATCTCGCGCCGGCCGCTGCGCCGCCGCCGACGCCCCCCGGCGGGGCGGCCCTGCCGACTCTCTCCCCCGTGCCGGTCATTATACCGGCCAACCTGACCCCGCTCGCCCCGACGCCGATCGCCGCGCCGGGCATGGCCACCGGCAACGAGTGCCCCGACGATCCGGCGCCCAGTTACCTGCGGCCCGGCGCGGCGGCCCGCGTGGCCGACCAGACCCGCCCGATCCGGCTGCGCCCGGAGCCTGCGGTGAGCAGCATCATCATGCGGCTGGTGTACCAGGACGCCGTGGTGATGATCAGCGGGAACAATGTGTGCGCCGACGGCTATCGCTGGTGGCCGGTCGATATCGGCGGGCAGCCGGGCTGGACAGTGGAGGCGGCCAACGGGCGCTACCTGCTGATCGACCCGGCCAACCCGCCGCCGAGCGTGAACTTCGCCGGCGGCCTGTCGCCGATCCCGCCGTCGCCGGAGCCGTTGCCGCTGCCCCCCGGCGCGACTGCCTTCCCCACGCCCCGCCCGACGGCGGCGCCCGCCGTCCCCCGACATGTCGCGTACACGCCGGATGGCGCGCGGCTGGTCGTCGGCTCCGGGGATGGCCTGCGCCTGTATGATGCGGCCACCCTGGCCCCGCAGGGATCGCTGGCCGTCGGGCCGGTGATCGACCTGGTCCTGCTGGACGGCGCGCTGCACGCCGTCGCCTGGGCGCCGGAGGGCATCCGTCTGGTGGACGCCGTCACCGGCGCGATTCGTACGGTGCTCACCCGCGCGCCGTATGACCCGGCCTGGGCCGCCGCCGCGCCGGACGGCCAGTGGCTGATCCTCGGCCCGACCTCCGATGGCGCGACGGCCACCCTGTGGAACCTCAATTCCGCCGCCCCGCCGGAGATCGCGCCGTACTGGTGGCCGGGCTGGGGCGTGGTCAGCGCGTCCTTCAGCCCGGACAGCGCGTCCGTCCTGATCAACGACATCGTCTACCTGCGAAGCTGCCAGATGATGGGGGCGGCCTGCCAGTTCGATCTCATCCGGATGGACTTCATCGCTTCCGGCTTCTTCGGCGATACGGACTGGTCCGGCGACGGGGCGGTTATGGGCGGCTTCAGCGACCGCTTCTGGCAGTGGGACGGCAACCCGCTCGGCATCGGCCTGACGGTGCGCACGACGCTGGATCCTTCCGACCCGCGCCGGGTCGCCCTGAACCATGACGGCACGCGCGGGGCCGTGGCCTCCCGCCGCCTGATGGAGCTGTGGAATCTCCAGCCCGGGGCCTACAACGTGGACCGCGTCGTGGAGCTCCCTGACATGGTAGGCGACCTGGCCTTCCGGCCGGCCCCGGCGGAGCCGCCGATCCTGGCCGCTGTAGTGGGGACCAGCGTCCTGCTTTACGACGGCGTCAGCGGCGCCGCAATCGCCCAGGTGGAATGATGATCGGGCAGCCCTTCGACCGCGAGACGCTGGTCCGCCTGGCCGATTCAGTCGGCGAGCGGCAGGGGTGGAGTTTCGCCAGGGTGCGGGCAGCGCGCGACCCGGTCCCCTGGCATTACGGCGAGATCGTCCGCCGCTACCTGACGCCCGCCGCCAGCGTGCTCGATATCGGGACTGGCGGCGGCGAGAAGTTCCTCAGCCTGGCCCCGTACTTCCGGCTTGGCGTGGGAGTCGATGCCGACCCGCGCATGGTGGAGGTAGCCCGCCGCGCCCTGACGCCGACGCTGGCGGAGAAAGTGGCCTTCGAGCAGATGCCAGCGGACGCCCTGAACCTCCCGGACGATTCGTTCGATATCGTGCTCAACCGCCACGCTCCGATCAGCCCGGAAGAAGTCATGCGCGTGCTCCGGCCGGGCGGCGTCTTCGTCACCCAGCAGGTCGGCCCGCGCAGCGCCCACAACGTGATCGCGGTCTTTGGCTGCACCTCCGGCGGGCAGTACCGGGCGCAGCCCGATCAGGCGCTCGACCGGGTGGCCGGCGTATTTGAAGCGGCGGGCTGCGCCGTCATCGCCCGCGCGGAATATGATGTGCCCTACTGGTTCAGCGATATCGCCTCCTTCGTGTTCTGGCTGAAGGCGGTGCCTATCCCGGAGGACTTCGATATACGCCGTCACTGGGAACATGTCGGGCAAATTCTGGCCGCCAGCACGACGCCACGCGGCATCCAGACCAATGAACAGCGCCTGCTCCTGATCGCACGCAAACCAGCGTAGAAAGAATCGAATGAACGGCGCAACCTCAGTTCCGCGCAAGGGCGGCGGCCTCCTCGCCTGGCGCACCCTGCCGCGCAACGTATGGGTCATCACCGCCACCAGCTTCCTGACCGATGTCTCCAGCGACATGCTCTTCACCCTGCTGCCGCTGTTCCTGGCTAACGTGCTGGGCGTCAGGCCGGCCACGATCGGCCTGATCGAAGGCGCCGCCGAGACGACGGCCAGCCTGCTCAAGATATTCTCCGGCTATATCTCCGACCGGCTGCGCGCCCGCAAATGGCTGACAGTGGCCGGCTACGGCCTGTCGGCGGTGGTGAAGCCGCTGCTGTACGTGACGGTAACGTGGGCCGGCGTGCTGCTGGTGCGCGTTGCCGATCGCGTGGGCAAGGGCATCCGCGCTGCCCCGCGCGACGCGCTGGTAGCCGATAGCGTTGATGGGGATCGGCGCGGGCTGGCCTTCGGCCTGCACCGGGCGGGGGATACGTTCGGCGCGGCCCTGGGCATCCTGATCGCCCTCCTGATCGTGCTGGCTACCCAGGCGACGGCGACGGAACTGACCGAATCCACCTTTCAGGCCGTCGTGATAGCCAGCATCATCCCCGGCTTTCTGGCCGTCATCGTGATGGCCGCCCTGGCGCGGGATGTGCCGGTGACCGGCCAGCGGGAGGCCCCGCACCTGACCCTGCGCGGCTTCGACCGCCGCTTCTACTGGTTCCTGCTGGCGATCGTCGTCTTCACGCTGGGCAACTCGGCGGACGCTTTCCTCATCCTGCGGGCGCAGGAGCGCGGCCTGAGCACCGCCGGCGTGCTGGGCATGGTGCTGACCTTCAACCTGATCTACGCGCTGGTGTCCGGGCCGGCCGGGGCGCTCTCCGACCGGATCGGGCGACACCGGCTGATCCTTGGCGGCTGGCTGGTTTACGGGCTGCTATACCTGGGCTTCGCCGCAGTCGGGGAGGCGTGGCAGATGTGGGTTTTGTTCGGCCTGTACGGTATTTACTACGGCATCGTGGAGGGCGTCGCCCGCGCCCTGATCGCCGATCTGGTCGCGCCCGACCGGCGCGGCACAGCTTACGGAGTCTTCAATGCCGCCGTCGGCATCATGACCCTGCCGGCCAGTCTGGTCGCCGGCCTGCTATGGAGCGGCTTCGCTGGCTGGGCGGGCTTCGGGCCGAGCGCGCCGTTTCTGTTCGGGGCGGCCATGGCGCTGGCGGCGGTGATCATCTTCCTGTGGGGCGTGCGAATGCCCGCGCCCCGGCCAGGCGTGGCAGAAGGGATGAGCGATGAAGATCACGGTATTTGACGAACAGACCATGCGCGAAGCCGCCGCAGAAGAGCTGCCGGCGCTGCTGGCGGAAAGCCGGCTGATCTGGGTGGACATGATCGGCCCGGCTGAGCCGGAACTCGCCGTGCTGCGCGACGTGTTTCACTTTCACCCGCTGGCTATCGAGGACACGCACAATCATCAGCAGCGCCCCAAGCTGGAGCAGTACGAGAATACGCTGTTCATCATCCTCAACTCGATCTCCGGCGACGCGGCGAATCTGCGCATCCAGGAGATCGACGCCTTCATCGGCGCGCACTATCTGGTCACCGTGCACCAGGCTGACGAGCCGGCCGTGGAGGAGGCTTTGCGGCGGCTCCCGCGCACCGGCCGGCCCATAACCTCCGGCCACCATCTGTTTTACGTCCTGGCTGACACGGTCGTGGACCGTTACTTCCCGGTGTTGGATTCTATCGAAGAGGCGATCGACATCCTGGGGGACCGCATCCTGACCACGGCGGACCGGCATACGCTCAACGCGCTGTTCGATCTCAAGCAGGACATGATCGGCGTCTGGCGCGTCGTCTGGCCGCAGCGGGAGGTGCTCAGCAACCTCCTGCACCTGCCCGACACGCGGGAACAGATCGAGCTTCAATATTACCTGCGCGACGTGCTCGACCACCTGATGTGGATCGCCGACATGGTCAACACCCTGCGCGACGTGCTGACCAGCATGATGGACCTGTATATGTCGGCCACCTCCAACCGGCTGAATATCGTCGTCAACCGGCTGACGGTGATCACGGTGTGCATCGGCGTGCTGACGGTTTTCAGCGGCTTCTATGGCATGAACTTCCCGCACACCTGGCCGCCGTTCGACGCGGAATGGGGCATCCCGTTCGTGGTCATCATGATGGTGGGCGGGGTGATCCTGCTGATGTGGCAGTTCCGCCGGCGCGACTGGATGTGACCGGCGCCGGGCCTGTGCCGCCCGCCGGGTCCGGGATGAGGCTCTAGGCCCCGGCCCGGGCGGCGCGCGCCGCGGCAATCATGACGCCGCCCCCGGCCAGCAGGAGCAGCACCAGCCCCATCGCCCACGCCAGCCCGACGGCGTCCGCCGCCGCCCCCAGCACCTGCGGCGCGATCAGGATGGCGATCCCCGCCCCCAGCGACACCCGCGCGCTGGCCCGGTCGGTCTGGTCGCCGGCGGCGGTGGTAGCCACGGCCAGCGACAGCGGGAACAGGTTGGCAATCCCCAGCCCGGCCAGGAACAACCCGGCGACGTTGAGGACCGGCGCCGGCGCCAGCCAGAACACCGCGTAACCGGCGAGCGCCAGCGCCAGCGCCCCCGGCAGCAGGGCCAGGCTGTCGGCGCGGCGGGTCAGGCGGCTGCCCACAAAACGCCCGGTCACCATCGCCAGGAAGAAGGCGCTCATCAGGGTGGAGGCTGTCGCCCGCGGCAGCCCGACCTGGCTGACCATGAAATCCGCTCCCCAGGCCGTCACGCTCCATTCGGAGGCAGTCGCCAGCAGGATCACCACCCAGATCAGCCAGAAGCGGCGCGGCAGCGGGGCCTTGAGGCCGGCAGCGACCGACGGCGCGGGCCGCGGCAGCGCCACGCGGTAGCTGGCCGCCGCGACGATCAGCCAGGCGGCTATAGCTGCCCAGAACGCCGCCCGCCAGCCGATGGCCGTCCCCACGAACAGGCCGATCAGGACCGGGGGCAGCACGGTAGCCGCGCTGGCGGCGACGTTCGCCTCCGTGACGGCGGTGCCCCGGTTGGGGCCGTGCAGGTCGGAGAGGGTGGCCGGGATGATGTTGAGCAGGTATGTCCCGAACAGGCCCATCACGAACGCGCCGCCGATAGTGACGGGGGCGCTCCGGCCAACGATCAGCAGGATCGCACCGGCGGCCATCCCGGCCCCGCCGCCCCAGAATACAGCCGGCCGGCCCAGCCGCCGGACGACGCCCGCGCCGGTCAGCCCGGCCAGGATCATGCCAACCGCCATCAGGCTGAAGTACAGCCCGGCCACGGTGTAATTCAGGCTCAGCTCCGCCCGCAGAAAGGGCATCGCCGGCCCCGGCGCCGCCTGGACGTAGGCGAAGTAGCCCAGCATGAAGTAGGCCAGCCAGGTATACCGATTCCGCACGTAGGGAGAGCGAGCTGTGGCTGTGAGGCTCATCCGGGCTTCTGCTTTCGGCGTCATACAGCGGAGGGCCGGGCCTCACCGCCGGGGGCACAGGGTAATGCTCAGTAGAGAGACTCTTCGTCGTCCTCGTCGTCTTCGTCGTCGTACCAGTAGCCGTCTTCTTCAAGCATCGACACCAGATCACTGACATCGACTTCCTCAAAGAGGTCTTCCAGAAAGGCGATCGGATTCTTGATATCGAGTTCCTTCAGCCGATCCAGCAAATCGGCCGGGACATTCAGCGTGATTTTCTTCTTGGCGACCATATTTCCGTGAATCCTCTGGTGAGCTGTGCGGACCCGTGCAACGGATTTGGCGGGAAATTCTAGCACTGTTCCTCCCGGATGCAAGAACGGCGCGCCGCCGAAACGGGCCGGGCAGCCAGTTGCTTTGCGCCCAACTTGCAATACACTCCAGGGAGAGCGGAAGGAGCGAAACTGTGACTATCAAAGTGCTGCTGGATACTGATATCGGCTCGGATATTGACGACGCCGTATGCCTGGCCTATCTGCTGGCCCAGCCGGCGTGCGACCTGCTGGGCATCACCACCGTCACCGGCGAAAGCGCGGCGCGGGCGAAGCTCGCCAGCGCCCTGTGCCTCGCGGCGGGCCGGGCGGATATCCCGATCTATCCCGGCGAGGAGACGCCACTCGTCGTCGCTCAGCGCCAGGCTATCGCGCACCAGGCCAGCGCGCTGGGGCGCTGGCCGCACGCGGCGGACTTCCCCCGGGGCGCGGCGGTGGACTTCCTGCGCCGCACCATCCGCGCCCACCCCGGCGAAGTCGTCCTGCTGACGATCGGCCCGCTGACCAATATCGCCCGCCTGCTGGAAGCCGACCCGGAGATTCTGGCGCTGCTGCGCGACCTGGTGATCATGGGCGGGAATTTCGCCGCCCCGTACAGCTTCGACACCGAAGACTGGAACACGCTGTGCGACCCCCAGGCGGCGGCCCGCGTGTTTGACCCGGCGCACCGGCTGCGGGCGGTGGGCATCGACATCACCACGCAGGTGCGAATGCCGGCGGATGAAGTGCGGCGACGCTTCACAGCCCCGCTGCTGCGCCCGGTGCGCGACTTCGCCGAAGTCTGGTTCGAAGGTTCCGCGGACCTCACCTACCACGATCCGCTGGCCGGGATGACGATCTTCGAGCCGGACGTGTGTGCCTTCAGACGGGGGGTGGCGCGCGTCGAGTTTGAGGAGGCTACCGGGAAGGTCCGCACCCCCTGGGTGGAATCCGCTGGCGGCCCGCACGAGGTGGCGACAGCGGTGGATGTGCCCGCCTTCTTCGAGCGCTTTTTCACTGTGTTCTAGCGCCGGGGGGCGGGGACTGCCGGGGGTCAGCCCGGCGGGGTTGCCAGCGGCAGCGCGATGGTGAAGGTGCTCCCGACGCCGACCGTGCTCTCCACCCGGAGCTTGCCGCCGAAACGGGTCACCATCTGTTTGACAATCGCCATGCCCAGCCCGGTGCCCGTGATGCCGGCGGATTTAGCGTTGGGGGCGCGGTAGAACTCCTCCCCCAGGTGGGCCAGCGCCTCCGGCGGGATGCCGATGCCGGTATCGGCCACGGTCACGATGACGCGGCCGCCCTCAGCGCGGATGTCCACCGTCACGCTGCCCCCCGCCGGCGTGTATTTGACAGCGTTGCCGATCACGTTGTCGAAGATGCGTCCCAGACCTTCCTCGGTGGCGTTGACGGTCAGGATGTGCTCCGGGGAGTGGCAGTTCAGGGTGAGGGTCAGCCCTTTTTCCACCGCCTGCGGGCGCTGCCGGTCCATGATGAGATCCATAGTCTGGCACAGAGGCAGGGTGACCAGCGGCTGATTCCTCTCCACCGCCTTCCCGGCGGCGAAGGTCAGCAGGTCGCCGATCAGGTCGAGCAGGGCGGCCATGCGGCGCTCCAGGCGGCCGACAATATCCATCTGCTGCGGGGTTAGCTCGCCGACCATGTTGCGCGTCAGCAGGCTGATCAGGCTTTGCGCCCCGGTCACCGGCGCCCGCAGCTCATGCGTCACGATGCGGACGAACTGGGCGCGTTCCTGGTCGGCGCGGTGCAGCGCGTCGTGGGCCAGCGCGTTGGAGAGGGCCGTCGCCCCCTGGCGGGCAATAGCCAGGGCGAAGTCGGCGTCTTCCTGATCGAAATCGTCGGGGGAAGCGGAGTACACGCGCAGCACGCCCAGCCGCCGCCCCTGACCCAGAATCGGGACGGCCAGAATGCTCTGGATACCCTCCGCCGCCATCTCCTGCGGGTACTGGATGCGCGGGTCGCGGGACGGATCGCGGATGATGACCGGATGCCCCGCCAGCGCCTCCCGGTCCATCTCGCTGTTAACCAGATCGACCGGCCCTTTCTCCAGATACTTCTGGCTGAGGCCGTGCGCGGCAGTCATCGTCAGCACTTCACCGGAGTCGTCCAGCAGGCGGATGGAAGCGGCCTGCGCGGCCAGCGCCCCGGCGGCGTTGCGGGACAGCCGCTGCAGCACATCCGGCAGGTCCAGCGTGGAGGTGATATCCTGCGTCGTCTGGAGCAGGATGGCGATTTGCCGCTCCCGTTCGCGCAGACGATCCATGATGGAAGAAGCCAGGTACGCCGTGGCGAAGATAGTGATGGCGAAGAACCCGCCCTGGGCCAGGGCGTAGACCGGGTTGGCGTAGAGATCGGGGTCGATGCCGGGCAGCACAGTGTAATGCGACAGCAGGCCGGTGACCTCCAGCAGCTCGACCAGGCCGATCACGCCCACGGCCACCGCGCAGTATACATACGGGGACTGGCCGGGCAGGATCACGGTGACCACGATCACGTGCAGGAAGAAGAAGGGCACCCCCGGGCTGGTGATGCCGCCGGTCAGATGCAGAAAAAGGAGCAGGCTCAGCCAGTCCAGCCCGATCTGGAGCACGAACAGGCGCTGAATACGCCGGATATACTCCGGGCCTTTCAGCGCCTCAATCTGCCGGGTCCGCCAGACAATGAGGCTGTTATAAGCCAGGATGAGGATGCCCAGCAGGAGGAGCGGCGTCTCTGGCAGGGGCAGGGCCAGCACGCGGGTGCTGACCAGCGTCGCCAGCAGCATCCCCCCACCCGCCGTCCAGCGGATGCGCAGCAGGCGCGTGTTGTTGCTGGCGAAGCTGTAGTGCAGCGATGTGTCGAGCAGGTTCGGTGGGGTAGCCTGACCCATTGGATAACCCGGCTCTGTCCCGGCTGCCGCGGGGGTTACCGCGCGCTTCCCAGCAGCGACTTCACTTTGGCGACCAGCACGTCCGGATCGACTGGCTTGTCGATAAACTCTTCCACCGGCAGATAATCTTCATCCGGCCCGAAGCGCAGCGGCGTCGTGGAGTGGATGGAAGTCAGCAGGATGATGGGAATCTGCGCGTAATCCCGATACTCCGAGTTAGGATCGCGGCTGCGGAGGGCGAGGGCGGTCTGAAAGCCGGCCGTCGTCGACTCCATCATGACATCGAGCACGATCAGGTCTGGCCGGTCGGATTTAACCCGGGCCAGCCCTTCGCTGCCGCTGGTCGCGATGATCACCTCGAACCCTTCGCGTTCCAGGGTCAGGCGGGTGACCAGCCCGATATCCGGATCATCGTCAATCACCAGAATTTTGCTTTTAGCCATACTCTCCCCCTTTCGAAGCGCGCAGCGCATCCAGAATGGCAGCGCACACCGCCGGGACGGCTGCCTGCACCGGGGCGCTCAGCGCCTCCGCCAGGTCCGTGTTCAGCGGTTGTATCCCGTAGATTACTATCTCGGCGGGCAGGAGGTCGAGCGCCTCGGCCAGCGCCAGTGCCTCGGCCAGCCCGGCGTAATGCACCGCCACCCGCCCGTGCAGATCGTCGGCCTGGAGCGTCACCTCTGCTGTGGTGAAGCGGACCCATTCGCCCGGCTCCCGGCCCATCTCCGCCGCATCTACGATCAGGACCCGGTCATATCCCTGCAGGAGGAGCGCCGTCTCCAGGCCCGGCGTCCCGCCGTCCTGCACTGTCACGCCCGGCGGCAGATCGGCCTTTTGCAGGCATTCGGCGACCGCCGGGCCGACGCCGTCATCCCCCCGCAACGGGTTGCCCAGCGCCAGGATCAGCGTCCGGGCCGCCGCCGGGTCCGGCGCAGCGCGGGATGAATCACTCAAATCTCACATCCAGCATATGCGACGAGCACGAGATACACGGATCGTAAGCCCGCACCAGCATCTCCAGCGCCTGCGTGATCTGTTCCTGCGTCTGGTCGAGGATCGTCGGGACCAGCGCCCGCATGTCGGCCTCCACGTTAGCCAGATTCTGGCCGGTGGGGATGATGCAGTTGGCCTCAACGACCCGGCCATCCTCGATCACATAGTTGTGGAACAGCGTGCCGCGCGGCACGTCGCAGGCCCCGACGCCTTCGCCGGACAGCCGCGCCGGCGGGGCAGGGTCTTCCCAGGTGACTCCCTTCGCCAGCACTTTGTCCAGGAGGATGATCGCATCTTCCACACAGTGGACGATCTCGACGATCTGGGCCACCGAATTCATGTACGGGTTGGTGCACTTGGGCTTGATGCCCAGGGCGATCGCCGCGGCTTTGGCTTTGCTGTGAAGCTGGTTGTAGTTGACATTGAAGCGCGCCAGCGCCCCGACCATATAGGCGTCACGCTGATTCCGGCAATGCTTGGCGCTGGAGTGGGGGACAATGTCTTCGTTGGTGACGCTGCGGTACTTCTCCACCGGCCATGTGCCGCCGTCGGTGCTGGCGATCACGCCGTCAATGAAGCAGTACTCGTCATCCTTGTGCAGGGCGATATATTCCGTGTCGCGCTCGAAGGCCGGCATCTCCAGCTTCTGGAAGAGTTCCACCGTCGCGTCCACATCGTCGCGCATGGCCTCCAGCCGCTCCCGCAGGGCGATCAGCTCATCGTTGGACGGGAAGTGGGTGAAGCCGCCGACGGTCAGCGCGATCGGGTGGGTATGCCGCCCGCACAACGTCTTGCACAGGTCGCCGGCCAGCTTCTTCATGCGCAGGGCGCGCAGGACCACGTCCGGCGCGGACCTGGCCAGCGGGATCACGCTGCCCACACCCAGAAAGTCCGGCGCGACCAGCATGTAGGTGTGCAGGATATGGCTGTCCATGATCTCGCCGTGGAAGTTGAGCCGGCGCAGCAGCACAGTCTGATCGGAAAGCGTGATGCCGAGCGCCTTCTCCGTCGCCCGCAGGGAGGCCGTGGCGTGCCCGACGGCGCAGATGCCGCAGATGCGCGAGGTGATGTGCGAGGATTCCAGGTAAGGGCGCCCGCGCAGCATCGCCTCGAAGAAGCGCGGCGTCTCCACGATCTGCAGCTCGCACTGCTTCAGCTCGCCATTGCGGACATCGACGACAATATTGCCGTGGCCTTCCACGCGCGTGATGTGATGAACGTCAACCTTGATATTCTTGGCCATGGCTTATCCTGCCTCCTGCAGGGCTTCCATCTGGTTGGTCAGGAACATGGTCATTTTGGCTTCGATCTCGGCCTCCGGGACGCCATGCTCGGCCATAACCAGGCGCAGCGACTCCAGATTGGGATGTGCGATCAGGCCGCGGCAACCTTCGCAGCCGTCGCCGTAGGTAGGGCAGATAGCGTCACAGCCGGCCAGCGTGATCGGGCCGAGGCAGACCTTGCCGCGCTGGTAGACGCACACGTTTTCCTTGAGCTTGCATTCGATGCACAGCGGCTGGTCCGGGATGTACGGCAGCCGCCCCTGCAGCAGGTGCGTCACGGCGCGGACCAGCTCGCGCCGGTCGATCGGGCAGCCGGGCAGGACGGCATCCACCGGGATCACGGCGGAAATCGCCCGGGCGGGGTAAGTCTCGAACCACTCCGCCTTATCGCCGTAGACGTAAGCGCGCACTTCGGCCAGCGGCGCGCGGTTGCGGATGGCGTTGATGCCGCCCAGGTGGGCGCACGCCCCCAGGGCGATCACGATGCTGGCCTGAGCGCGGATTTCCTTGAGCTTAGCTTCGTCGCTGGGCCGGGAGCATGACCCCTCGATGAAGGCGATCTGGTAATCCTGGCCGCGCTCGCTCATGGCCTCGCGGAACTGGACGATCTCGATCGCGTCCAGCAGCTCCGGGTGGTCCTGCAGCGCGTCCAGCACTGTGAGCTGGCACCCCTCACAACTCGTGAACTCGAAGAATGCGACTTTGGGTCTGGCTGACATTAGAGCGCCTCCTCCAGGTGTTTGATCTCGGCGTAAGAGAACGACGGGCCTTCCTGGCAGGTGTAGATGTGATGCATCTGGCAGTGACCGCACTTGCCAACCCCGCACTTCATATGCCGCTCAAAACTGAACCAGATATTGCCCTCAGTGATGCCCTTGCCCAGCAGCTCCATCAGCACGTAGCGGTACATCACCGGCGGGCCGACCACGACGGCGACCATGTTGCGCGGATGTATCTGCACCTTGGAGAACAGCGTCGTGATCACGCCGACATTGCCGGACCAGGTCTCATCCGGGCGGTCCACTGTCATGTGGAACTCGATATCGGTGCGCTTCTTCCACTCTTCGATCTCATCCTGGAACAGGATATCCTGCGGCGAGCGGGTCCCGTAAAGGATGATCACCCGGCCGTACTTGCCGCGCTCGTCCAGCACTTCGTTGATCAGCGAGCGCAGCGGGGCCAGCCCCAGGCCGCCGGGGCAAAACAGGATATCCTTGCCGCGGAAGCGCTCCACCGGGAAGCCGCGCCCGAACGGACCGCGGATGCCCAGGATGCTGCCCGGCTGAAGCTGATGCATGGCGTTGGTCACCCGCCCTACCCGCCGCACGCAGATCTCGAAGGAGCCGTTGCTGCGGCTGGGCGAGGAGGAAATGCTGATTGGCGCCTCGCCGATGCCCAGCATCGAGATTTGCACAAACTGCCCGGGCCGGTGGTCGAGAGAGAAGCCGCTGGGCAGCTCCAGCTTGAACAGCTTCTCCAGCTCGGTCAGCTCCCGGGTGGCCACGACGCGGGCCGGGGTCGGCAGATAAATAGAAGAGCTGTTGAGGGTCTCGTGCAGTAGCGTGGTCATGCCTTGGCCTCCTGAACTTCGCCCTGCTTATGGCGGCGGTACAGTTCGTTAAAGGTGTCAACCGGCGTGATATGCACCAGACAGGCCGCCGCGCACCGCCCGCAGCCGACGCAGCCCTTCAGCTTGTAGGCTTCCAACTGGTATTTGCCCTTGCGCATAAAGCGATGGCGCTGGCGCAGGGCGCGGGTGGAGCGGAAGTTGTGCCCGCCCGCGACCAGGGCGAACAGGTCCACCTGGCAGGAGTCCCAGGTGCGCG